>JAFTOI010000012.1 GCA_017463865.1 Clostridia bacterium
GACCGCATCCTCGCCGTGGCCGCCGCTGCGGCCGCCATCACTGCGGGGAGCGTCATCACCGCCGCCGCGCTCGAGGCCAGGGAATACCGCGCCGCCGTCGAATTCTTCGACGCCTACGCCCTGCCGACCGACGCGCTGTCCCGCAGCGAGATCAAGGCCGTCTACCGCGACATCACCTCGGGCAGCTTCTCGCTCGACAAAACCGGCGAGATCATCCTCCGCGAGGTCGGCGAGCCGATTGCCGGCCAGACCATCACCCCCAGCGCCATCGAGGCGGCGTGGAACGCCCGCAACAGCGTCAGCATCGCCGTAACACCCACGAAGGACGAGTACCGCTTCGAGGTGACCGAGTACATGGACGAAACGCGCGGCTTCCTCATGGAGGACTACACCCTCGCCCGCCGGTACGACGGCGAGAACGTCCTGTGGGAGGTCAAGCTCGACGACTTCAACGTCGACGGCTATATCCCCGTCGAGGGCGGCATCCTCGTCTGGGGCCACACCTTCACCTGGAGCTCCATCCAGCCCCGCCGCGCCCGCGTAGCCCTCATCACCGAGGACGGCGCGCTCGCCTGGGAGAAGTCCCACGACCGCTACCAAAACGACATGCCCAGCGCCGCCGTCGCCGACGGCGACCGGCTGGTCGTCTTCGGCCGGGGCAACTTCGTCGACCTGACCGTCACCGTCTACGACTACGCAGGCAATGAGCTGCTCTACGCCGCGCACACGGTCGGCAACTACGGCATCCGGCAGGCAGTCAAGCTGGGGGACGGCTACCTCGTGCGGCTCAGCCATAATCAGACCGGCGATAAGCTTATCAAGCTCGACCGCGACGGCGCTCTGCTCGACACGCTGACCTATACCGCCGACAATACTTCCTACGTCATCACCGACATGCTCGAGCTCGACGGCCGGCTCTACCTCAGCGCCTACGCCTTCCCCGCCCCCGACGGCGGCGACGCGCAGGGACGGAGCGAGCTGACTCCCGTCTTCGATTACCTCTTCCACGCCCCCGATGGCGGGATGCGTTGGGACATCACCGCCGAGGAGCTGGTGCCCATGCTGCGCGCGCAGTACACCGCCGTGCTCTTCCTCTGCGACCCCGAGAGCGGCGAGCCCGAGCGCTTCTACGCGGTCGACGGCGCACTCGGCGGCGAGCTGGCCGCCGACGCCGACGGCCGCCTCTGCTGGGACACCCAGCACTTCACCGACGCCTACTTCTCGCCGGCCACCTCAGCCTTCACCATTGCCGCGACCTGCAGCATCCTGCGCTACACCTTCGCCCCCGACGGCACGCTGCTCGGCGAGACCGACACCGGCGAGACGGCGGGCTATTGGCGGTGAGGAAAAAAATAACATCGCAGGGGAACACCTCATCCGTCACCTACGGTGACACCTTCCCCTCAAGGGGAAGGCTTTAAGTAACCGCGAACCCAAATTAGCCTTCCCCTTGGGCTGAACGAAGCTCAGCTGGAAGGCTGGCTTGGCCGCAAGACCAAGGACGGATGAGGTGTCCCCCAAAAAAAATTTGTCTTGACTAATCCCCCGCGGCGGGCATATAATATAAGGTAAACCTCCCGAAAGGAGCCCGCCATGACCGCCCTCTTGACCCGCCTCTTCATCCGCGACCGCGACAACACCGACTCCCCCGCCGTCCGCGCCGCCTACGGCACCATGGTCAGCATCACCGCCATCTGCCTCAACCTGCTGCTCTTCGCCGCCAAATACATCGCTGGTCTGCTCACCGGCTCGATCGCCATCACCGCCGACGCCGTCAATAACCTCTCCGATGCCGGCACCTCGCTGATCTCGCTCATCACCTTCCGCGTCGCCGGCAAGCCCGCCGACCGCGACCACCCCTTCGGCCACGCCCGCATCGAGTACGTCGCCTCGATGATCGTCGCCTTCCTCGTCCTGCACATCGGCCTCGACCTGCTCACCGACTCGTGGACGCGCATCCGCACGCCGGGCGAAACCATCGCCTTCCACCCCGCCATCGTCATCGTCCTCGCCGCCGCCATCCTCGCCAAGCTGTGGCTGGCCCTCTTCAACCGCAAGATCGGCCGGAAGATCGACTCGGCCGTCATGCGCGCCGCCGCCGTCGACTCGCTCTCCGACATGCTCTCAACCTCGGCCGTGCTGGCCTCGACCATCATCTTCCGCGCCACCGGCTTCGACCCCGACGGCTACATCGGCCTCATCGTCGCCGCCCTCATCCTCTGGTCTGGCGTCAAGATCCTCATCGAGACCAAGAACCACATCCTCGGCACCGCCCCCGACGCGGAGATCGTCGCCGCCATCCGGGACGCCGTCATGGCCTGCCCGGCCTCCCTCGGCATGCACGACCTGGTCGTCCACAACTACGGCCCCGGCCGCACCCTCGCCAGCCTGCACGTCGAGGTCGATGGCAAAATCGACGTCTTCACCACCCACGACGCCATCGACACCCTCGAAAAGCAGCTCTCGCGCGACCTCGGCATCGCCTGCACCATCCACATGGACCCCATCGTCACCGACGACGAGACGGTCAACCGCCTGCGCGAGCGCACCGCCCGCACCGTCGCCGCCCTCGGCCTCGGGCTGACCATCCACGACTTCCGCTGCGTGGTCGGCCAGACACATACCAATCTCATCTTCGACCTTGTCGTCCCCTTCGAGTGCCCCCTCCCGCCGGAGCAGCTCTGCGACACCATCCGCGCCCTGCTGCGCGAGTGGGAGGGCGATTATTCCGCGGTCATCACCGTGGATCGGGGGTAAAGAAGACCTTGGGGCGCTGCCCCAAACCCCGCTAAAGGGTCTTTTCGAGAAAAGACCCTTTAGAATTCCCAAAAGCTTTCATAAAAAAAGAACTGCAAGCTATGGCTTGCAGTTTTTCAATTGTGCTGAATTTCAAACAGCCCATATTTAGGAAGCTTTTTGAAGATTCTTAAGGGACTTTTTCTCGAAAAAGTCCCTTAAGCAGGGTTTGGGACAGAGTCCCAAGGTCTTCTCACGCATACCTCTCCCGCGCCTCGCGCAGGCTCGCGAGCGGATCCAGCGTCGGGCTGTACTCGAGGCCGCAGGCCCCATCGTACCCCGCGCGGTCGACCGCGTCAAAGATATAGCGGTAGTCGTTCTCACCCAGCCACAGCTCATGCCGCCCCGGATGGCCGGCACTGTGCAGATGGGCGATGCAGTCCAGGTTCTGCGTCACGCTCGGGATGATGTTCCCCTCGGTGACCTGCTGGTGGTAGATGTCGTACACCAGCTTCACCAGCGGATGCCCGACCTCGCGGACAATGTCAAACCCCTCCCCGGCGGTCGTCAGATAGTAGCCGGGATGGTTGACCAGCACGTTCAGCGGCTCGAGCATGATGATGATCCCGCTCTCCTCGAGGATGGGGCGGGCGGCCCTCAGCGTCTCGACAATGGCCGCATGCTGGGCCTGGCGGGGTGCGCCGGTGTCGGGGCCGACCTGCGTGATCAGCCGCGTCGCACCGACCCGCCGCGCGGCGGCGCAGCTCTCGCGCAGCCCGTCAAGCCACGCCTGCCGGTACGCGGGATCGGTCATGCGGAACTCAGAGGTGCAGAGCGAGCGCAGCTCGACGCCCACCTCCTCGCAGACCGCACGGACGCGGTCAAGGTCAAGATTTTTCCAGCCGTAGGTCTCAGCGCAGTCGTAGCCCAGCGCCGCGATCTGCCGGATGGCGTCGCAGAAATCAATCTTCTTGAAAAAGCACGGAACGGGAACGCAAAGCCGCATGGGATACCTCCCCCGCCGTCACTGACGGCCGAAGAGCGAACCGTCGACCATGCCGCCGACAAGCGAGTTGATGAAGCCCTCGCTCTTCTCAGTGTCAAGCGTCCAGACGCCGTTCACCAGATTCAGGTACGCAACGCGCTCATGGTTCACGACGGGCAGCGTGTCGTCGCCGAAGGCCTCCAGCGCCAGCTTCATCGACAGCTCCAGCGTGTCGCCTTCGGACAGCGTCTTGCCCTGCGCGCTCAGACCGGCCAGCTCGTTCATCCACTTGACGTAGAACTCGGAGAGCGCGAAGGTAAGGTCGCGGCAGGAGATGTCCACGGTGACCTCAGCGGTGCTGCCGGTGATCTTCGAGCCGGTGATCTTGTAGGAAATGGTCTCGTTCAGTTCGACCAGCAGGTCGATGTAGGCGGCGCGCAGATCAGCACCGTACAGCGACTCGAAATCAGCCAGATGCACCAGCTGCTCGGCGTCGAAGCTCTTCGCGCGGATTGCCGCGGCATCGGCCTTGATGTAAGCCTCGACTGCGTCGGTCGCCGCGTTGAACTCGACCACCGGCTCCTTGACCAGCGCGGGGGAAGCCATATAGAGCGCCTTGTCCTCAGGCGACCAGACATATCCGCCGGGTGCGGCGAAGTGCGCGGCCAGATCGTCCATGAAAATGCAGGTGTAGCCGCCGATATTGTAGCCGGTGATCTGCTTGTCGCCGATCCAGGTGGTGACCTGCGTGTAGTAGTAGTCGCCGGCGGGGGTGCCTGCGGGCACCGTGTTGGCGGTGGGCTTGTAGGTGGAGGTGTAAGCCTCAGGCGCGGCGGTGCGGGTCGTGCCGATCACCAGGCGGCCATTGACGCCGTCCCAGGTCACGTCGAAGCCATACTGCATCAGATCCTCGACCACGATATAGGTATTGCCCAGAATGTTGTAGGAGCGAATCGGATGATTGTCGATGTAGGCCACGATGTCGGTGTACAGATACTGACCGAGCACCTGGTCTGCGGCGGAAGCGGGCAGAACAGTCGGCGCAGCCAGCATAAGGGCAGCCAGCAGCACAGAGAGAATGCGTTTCTTCATGGTAAAATCCTCCTGATTATGTTAATTGGATCAAGTAGAGTATAGCATAGCTGGCATGGTTTGTCAATAAAACAGATGATGAAAATTTTATGAATTTTTCACAGCCAAGGAGATAGGGGATGAATTGCCGTCCACTCTCCTTGGCTGTATTCTTTCGGTTTCTGGCTGGAATTTGCCGAAGACCTTGACTTTTCCCCTGAATTTGCTATAATGAAACCATCCATTTTTGAACCGTGAGGTACACACCATGCAGAATATCTTAGCCGCCATCAACGCCGAGCAGCCCAAGAAGATCATCCTCGACACCGACGCGTACAACGAGATCGACGACCAGTTCGCCATCGCCTACGCCATGCGCTCGCCCGAGAAGATCGAGCTGCTGTCCATCAACGCCGCCCCCTTCCTCAACAGCCGCTCGACCAGCGCCGGCGACGGCATGGAGAAGAGCTACAACGAGATCTTCAACATCATGCGCCTGACCGACCCGTCGGCCAAGATCCCGGTCTACCGCGGCTCCGACCGCTTCCTCGAGAACAAGCAGACCCCTGTCGAGTCTGAGGCCGCCGACAACATCATCAACACCGTCATGGCCGCCGACGAGCCGGTCTACGTCGTCGCCATCGGCGCCATCACCAATGTCGCATCAGCCATCATCAAGTGCCCCGAGATCACCAAGAAAATGATCGTCGTCTGGCTGGGCGGCCACGCACTGCACTGGCCGAACACCCGCGAGTTCAACCTCAAGCAGGACGTCGCCGCCGCGCAGATCGTCTTCGACTCCAAGGTGCCGCTGGCCGTCATCCCCTGCATGGGCGTCTGCAACTTCCTCTCGACCACCGTGCCCGAGCTCGAGTATTACCTCGGCGGCAAGAATGACCTCTGCGACTACCTCGTCAAGATCGTCGCCGGCTACACGAAGAACCCCTACGCCTGGTCGAAGGTCATCTGGGACGTCTCGGCCATCGCCCTGCTGACCCTGCCGGGCGCGCTGGAGAAGGTCATCATCCCCACCCCCGTACTGACCAACGACTGCTACTTCGCCGAGGACAAGGCGCGCCATCCCTACATTTATGTGCGCCACCTCAACCGCGACAAGATCTTCGCCGACCTCTTCACCAAGCTGGCCAAGTAAACGCCCATCCTCAGCCCCCGATGCCGCCGCATCGGGGGCTTTTTTGCGTCTGCGGCACCACTCAAGCGCTGCTTGAATCCCCCGCGCAACCATTCTTTGCGCACCTTCAACAAAAGGTTGATTGACACCCCGCCCCCGATATGGTATACTTGACCCATACCGTCGGTAAGCCTCCACACGGAAACGAAACAAATCTGTCATTCTGAGGAGCAGCGCGACGAAAATCTTGACGGAGGAAAAGATCCTTCGCTGCGCTCAGGATGACACGGCCATTCGTTCGACGCAAAATTTTTTCATTTTTCGCCAACTTTTTCGCCCCAACCGACACTATATAGACAGAACCACACGAAAGGAGCACACCCCTATGGCCCTCTTCCGCCGAAAACAGCCCGACGCCGCACAGGAGAAGAAGAAAAAACTCCCCCTCCGGCAGGTCTGGCAGAACAACCTCTTCGCCCTGCGCCTGATCTGGCGCGCGGCGCCCCTCTACTTCATCTTTTATTTTCTCTCCACGATACTCTACGCCATCGTTGACTTTCTCTCGGGCGCATTCCTGCTGCGCCTCATCGTCAACAACGTCCAGTCAGGCAGCCCGCCCGCGCAGATCGCCGCCTACATTGTGGGCATCGTCGGCGCGAACCTGCTCATCAACATCCTGAGCTCCTACATGTGGAACGTCAAGCTGGTCGGCGACTACCACCGCATCGAAGCCTCCATCCGGCAGATGATGTTCGACCAGGCGCAGCGCGTCGAGCTGGCCTGCTACGAGCGCCCCGAGTTCTACGACAAATACGTCCGCGCCATGGACGGCGCCAACGACCACGTCAGGCAGGTTATGTATACCCTTGACGGCCTCATCTGGCGCGTGACAGGCCTGATCGGCAACTCAATCCTCATCTTTACCATCGACCCGGTCTTCATCGCGTTTGCCGCTATCCCGCTGCTGCTCGGCTTCCTGCGCAAGAAGAACAACAAAAACAAGCACGACTGCGACACCGACCTCAAGCCCTACAACCGCCGCAAATCCTACATCCGCCGCACCTTCTACCTCGCCGACTACGCCAAGGAGATGCGCCAGACAGGCATGTATCTGCGCCTGCTGGAGGATCTGCGGGAAAATCTGGACGAGTTCAAGCGCATCCACCGCAAATACAGCCTGCGCCGCGCCGTCTATGAGCTGATCATGAAACTGGGCACGCAGGTCGTGACCGTGCTTGGCGCAACGCTTTACGCCACGTTCCGTGCGCTGGTCAGCGGCAGCATGCTGCTCGGCGACTGCCTGGTGGTCATCAGCTCGATCGGCGATATCTCGAACGCCCTCGACGACTTTGTCGTCAAGCTGGCCGAGTTCCACGAGCACGCCCTCTACCTCGAGGACATGCGCACCTTCCTTTCCCACGAGCCGGCCATCGCCGAAAACCCCGACGGCGACATGCCGAAGGGGGGCACGATCGAGCTCAAAAACGTCACCTTCCGCTACGAGGGCGCCGACACCGACGCGCTGACTGACGTCAGCCTGACCGTCCGCCCCGGCGAGCGCATCGCGCTGGTCGGCCACAATGGTTCGGGCAAAACAACGCTGGTCAAGCTGCTCCTACACCTCTACGAGCCGACGGCGGGCGACATCACCCTCGACGGCCGCGACTGGCGCGACTTCAACCTCACCGGCTGGCGGCGGCAGTTTTCGACCGTCTTCCAGGACTACCGCAGCTTCTCCTTCACCGTCGCCCAGAACGTCCTGCTGCGCCCCACTGCCGATCCCGACGCCGACCGCGCGCTGGTCGAGCAGTCTCTGCGCGAGAGCGGCGCATGGGAAAAGGTCGAGACCCTCGACCACGGCATCGACACCGTGCTGACCCGCGAGTTTGACGACAAGGGCGCAGTGCTCTCGGGCGGCGAGTCGCAGAAGATCTCCCTCGCCCGCGTCTTCGCCGAGCCGGAGCGCCCCTTCGTCCTGCTCGACGAGCCCTCGTCAGCGCTTGACCCGATCGCCGAGCACAGAATGTTCGAGAACATGATGCGCGCCACAGCGGGCCGCTCGGTGGTCTTCATCTCCCACCGCCTCTCCTCGGCCACAACAGCCGACCGCATCTACATGATGGAAAAAGGCCGCGTCATCGAGACCGGCACCCACGCCGAGCTGATGGCACAGAACGGCAAATACGCCGACATGTTCCGCAAGCAGGCGGAAAATTACGTCGGGGCGTGAATGTAACATCCGACGGGGACACCTCATCCGTCTTCGCCTGACGGATGAGGTGTCCCCCCGAAAAGCAACCAAACAGGAGGTCCCATGGACAACAAAACCCCAAAACAACCGCTGAAAACGGTCTTCTCCAACAACATCTTCATCATAGGCAAGGTCTGGCGCCTGATGCCCTCCTACATCATCCTCACCGTCTGCGAGGGCATCATGTGGGGCATCATCAACTCAGCCGAGTCACTGGTCTTCTACACCATCTTCAACGCCCTCGACGCCGGCGAGCCCTTCTCCCGCCTCGCTGCCCTGATCGGCATGATCTCGCTCTTCTACCTCGTCACCGGCGCGCTGGATAAGCTCTATTGGGTCATCCTCAACCCGGTCATCAAGCAGACCCTGCACTACCGCATGCACCGCGAGCTTTTTCAGCGCGCGCAGTCGCTCGACCTCGCCTGCTACGACGACCCGCAGTTCTACAACGATTTCGTCTTCGCCATGGACGAGGCCGACAGCCGCGCCATCAAGGTCGTCGACGAGGTCGGCAAGCTCATCAACCGCTTCGTCGCCTCGGGCACGCTGTTCACCCTGCTCTTCACCATCGACCCCCTGGTCGCCGCGCTGATCCTGCTCGTCTCGGCGCTCTCGACCGTCGTCTGGCTCTGGGGCAACAAGCTGACCTTCAAGGCGCAGGAGGAGAGAAAGCCGCTTGACCGCAAGTCGAGCTACATCAACCGCACCTTCCATCTCGCCGACTACGCCAAGGAGATCCGCACCAGCCGCGCCGGTGAGCTGCTGACCGCCGAATACAGCGAAACCGTCGAAAAACGGATCAGCGTCGAGCGAAAGTACGCCTGGAAATTCTTCGCGGTGAACACGCTCGTCAACGGCATGGGCCGCGTCCTCCAGCTGGCAACGCTCCTGTTGATGTTCTTCAAGCTGATCGCCGGCACTGTCCAGTTGGGCGGCTTCGCCGCCGCAGTCAATACCATCTGGCGCGTCCGCTGGTTCTTCTTCGACATCTGCCAGCGCATCGCCCGCTTCCCCGAGCACGCGCTCTACATCGAAAAATACCGCAAATTCCTCTGCACCGAGCCGACCATCAAGCCGGGTGAGACCCCCGTCCCCGACACCTTCGAGTCGCTCGAGCTGCGCCACGTCAGCTTCGCCTACCCCGCCGGCGCGGACGGCGAGCCCAAGGAGACCCTCCACGACGTCAGCCTCACCATCCGCCGCGGCGATAAGATCGCCCTTGTCGGCTACAACGGTGCCGGCAAAACGACGCTCATCAAGCTCATCATGCGCCTCTACGATCCCACCGCCGGGCAGATCCTCTACAACGGCATCGACATCCGCACCCTCGACCTCGACGACTACCGCCGCAAGATCGGCACCGTCTTCCAGGACTTCAAGCTCTTCGCCGCCTCCATCGCCGAGAATGTCCTCTGTGAAGCCTACACCGACGACCGCGAGGCCGACGTCCGCCGCGCCCTCGACGCCGCCGACTTCACCGGCAAGCTTGACTCACTCGAGGAGGGCTTCCACACCCACCTCACCCGCGAGTTCCGCAAAGACGGCACCAACCTCTCGGGCGGCGAATCGCAGAAGATCGCCATCGCCCGGGTCTTCGCCCGCCCCTACGACGTCATCATCATGGACGAACCCTCGGCCGCCCTCGACCCCCTCGCCGAGTACGCCCTCAACCACAACATCCTCGACCGCTGCGCCGATTCGACCGTCATCTTCATCTCGCACCGCCTCTCGACCACCCGCATGGCGGGACACATTTACATGCTCGCCGACGGCCGCATCACCGAGGAAGGCAGCCACGAAGCGCTGATGGCCCGGGGCGGCAAGTACGCCGAGATGTTCAACACCCAGGCAAAGAACTACATCCGCGAAGTCCAGCCGGCCTGACGCCCCCAAAACGCAGAAATGCCCCGCACAGCCAAGTCCGTGCGAGGCATTTTCCATTTTCACAAGATCTCCGCCAGTGCCGCAAGCTCCTCCTCGCGCGTCGACCAGCTGGTCGCGAACCGCACCACCGTGTGCGCCTCGTCGAAGGGCTCCCAGTAGCCGAACGCCACCTGCTCGCACAGCCGCGCCATCTGCGCGTTCTCGAGCACCACAAACTGCTGGTTGGTCGCCGTCTCCATGAAGAAGCGGTACCCCTTTCCCCGCAGAATGGCCTTGAGCCGCTCGGCGCAGTCAATGGCGTGGCGGCTGATGCGCAGATACAAATCATCAGTGAACAGCGCGTCGAACTGCACACCGCACAGCCGCCCCTTCGCCAGCAGCGCACCGTGCTGCTTCACGATGGTGAAGAAGTGCCGCGGCGCATTCCCCCGCGGGAAGACCACCGCCTCACCGCACAGCGCCCCGACCTTCGTCCCGCCGATGTAGAACACATCGCACAGCGCCGCAATGTCAGAGAGGCTCACATCGGTCTGCCGGCTGGCCAAACCATACCCCAGCCGCGCCCCGTCAAGGAAAAGCGGAATATCATACGCATCGCATACCGCCCGCAGCGCCTCCAGCTCAGCCTTCGCATACAGCGTGCCGTACTCGGTGGGATGAGAAATGTACACCAGCCCCGGATAGGGCATGTGGGTGTGGTTGTCGTCAGCATAGAACCCCCGCAGACAGGCCTCCAGCGCCTCGGCGGTGATCTTACCGTCCCGATGGGGGACGGTAAGCACCTTGTGCCCGGTGTACTCGATAGCCCCCGCCTCGTGCAGAGCAATGTGCCCCGTCTCGGCCGCCACTGCAGCACCGCAGAGCCCCAGCATCCCCGAAATCACCGTCAGATTGGTCTGCGTGCCCCCCGCGAGGAAATAGATGTCAGCCTCCGGCGCCCCGCAGGCCGCGCGGATCTTCACCTTGGCCGATTCGGTGTACACGTCGCTCCCGTAGGTCGTCAGCACCTCATCATTGGTCTCGACCAGCCGGCGGAGCACCTCAGGATGCGCGCCGTTGGTGTAATCGCTCGAAAAATTCAGCATCTCAGTTCTCCTTTTCCTTCAGCAGAAGCTGATACAGCTCGCTCTTCGCCATGCCGCGATCCTTCGCGGCCTTTTTCATGGCGTCCATCCGCCCAAGCCCCTCGGCCTCGTAGTGCGCAACGTGCTCGGCAGGCGTCATCGCCTGCCAGAAGGCATCGCTATCCTCGGCGGCAGGCTTCTCGCTCGCCCCGGCCAGCACCAGCACATACTCCCCGCGCGGATCGACGGCGCGGTAGTGCGCCACCGCCCCCGACAGGGTGGTGCGCATGATCTCCTCGTTGCGCTTGGTCAGCTCGCGGCAGAGCGCAATCGGCCGGTCGCCCAGCGCGGCCAGCAGATCATCCAGCGTCCCGCGCAGCTTGTGCGGCGCTTCGTGCAGAATAACCGTCCGCGTCTCCCGCATGAGCTCCGCGATCCGCTCCCGCCGCTCGGATTTGGCCACCGGCAGAAAGCCGTCGAACACGAACCGCCCCGTGGGCAGTCCCGACAGCGTCAGCGCCACAATCGCCGCACAGGCCCCCGGAATGTGCGTCACCGGGATCCCCCGCTCAGCGCAGAGCGCCACCAGATCCTCGCCGGGGTCACTGATGGCCGGCGTCCCCGCGTCGGTGATGAGCGCGCAGGACTCCCCCGCAGCCAGCCGGTCGGCGATCACCACGCCCCGCTCCCGCTTGTTGTGCTCGAAATAGGACACCATCGGCTTGCTGATCCCCAGATGCGCCAGCAGACGCATCGAGTTGCGCGTGTCCTCCGCCGCGATGAAATCGACCTCACGCAGCACCTTCACCGCCCGCTCGCTCAGATCAGCCAGATTGCCGATGGGGGTCGCCACCAGATACAGCGTCCCCCCCTCAACGCGGTTCTTCTCTTCCACATCCGCCGTGCGCTTGACGCTGCTCATGCTCTTCCCTCCAGTAACAATCTGCGCAGATCAGCCACCGTGTCGACCACGAAGTCCGCCCCGTGCGCCTCCAGCTCACCCGCCGGTGCGAAGCCGTAGCGGACACCGATCGCCGCCACCCCAGCCTCATGCGCACCCGTGATGTCAAACTTCCGGTCGCCGATCATGACCACCTCACCGTATTCGGCCGCACTCACCCCCAGCTCGTCCAGCACGCAGTGGATCAACTCGCACTTCTCGCTGCGCGTACCGTCCAGCTCAGGCGTCGCGATGGCCTTCACATAGCGGTCAAAACCGTGATTGTGCAGGATCTGCGGCGAAAAGGGCGCAGGCTTGCCGGTCGCCACCGCGATCACAAATCCAGCCGCATCCAGCTCCGCCAAAAGCTCCGGGATCCCCGGATAAGGCGCCACCTCAAGCACCCCCGTCACCGAATAGCGCTCCCGGTAGATCGCCGTCGCCCGCACCGCCTCCTCCCGCGAAAACCCGCAGAACTCGGCAAAAATATCCGTCAGCGGCGGCCCGATAAAGCACCTCAGCGCCTCCGCCTCCGGCACCGGCAGCCCCATCTTCCCCAGCGCATACTGCACCGACCGCAGTACCCCCGCACTGGTGTCAAACAGCGTCCCATCCAGGTCAAAAAGCAAATATTTGTACATGGCAAACTCCTATATTTAATCAAAAACAAACGAATATCTTAACAGCTAAACGATTCGCCGTGTCATCCTGAGCGGAGCGAAGGATCTTTTCCTCCGTCAAAGATTCTTCGTCGCTTCGCTCCTCAGAATGACAGGGGATGTTTCGCTCGTGCGCAAAAATTTGCGTATATTTTAACCAGAAATCTATACGAATTTTTGTCGGACGGGGGTGTCCCATTGCTTTTGCAACAATCAAGCCACCCGTCAAAACTGTCCCGTCTCATAGATCCGCGCCGCACGATCCGTCAACACCCGCGGCACCACCGACGGCGGCTC
Organism: Clostridia bacterium; assembly: GCA_017463865.1. Classification (GTDB taxonomy): domain Bacteria; phylum Bacillota; class Clostridia; order Oscillospirales; family CAG-272; genus SIG693. The sequence goes on from JAFTOI010000012.1 coordinate 13,020, forward strand.
CCGATACAGCAGCAGCGGTGCCGTCATCGCCAACCCCGGCGCGCCCCCGCGCCGCGCATCCACCAGCACCATCGACGCCGGTGCCGACGCATCCCCATGCACCGCCGTCATGCGCTTCGGCTCAAGCCCGCACGCCCGCATCGCCGCGATCAGATCGATCAGCCTGTCCGGCCGCCAGACGCAGACGAACCGCCCGCCCCAGCGCAGAAGCCGCGCTGCCGCCGCACAGAAATCGTCAATGCCGCCGCACAGCTCATGCCGCGCAATCGCCTTGGCATCACTGCGGTTGAGCCGCCCCGTGTCCGCCCGCATGTAGGGGGGATTGGCCAGCACCACATCCACCTCGCCGCCAAGATCAGCCGCCCGCAGCTCGCGCAGGTCGGCACACCGCACCGTCACCCGCGTATCCAGCCCGTTGAGCGCCGCATTCCGCGCCGCCAACTCGGCAAACTCAGACTGTACCTCCACCGCGTCAATGTGCGCATACTGCCCCCGCGCCGCACAAAGCAGGGCCACAATGCCCGTCCCCGTTCCCAGCTCCGCCGCGCGCCCCCGGGGGCATGGCGGCCCATAAGCCGACAGCAGAAACGCATCGGTGCCATAGGTCAGCCCGTCCACCTTCTGGATCAGCCGCAGATTCTCATTGACACAGTCAATCCGCTCCCCGTCACGCAGCATCGCTCATCCCTCCGAATTTCTCATAAAAATGGGGCGGGGCAAGCTGAGGGTGACTCATCTTGCTCCGCCCGGACAAGCATATGTACTAACCGAAATTAGTCCTGCTTGGGCGCACCAACAGGGCAAACACCTGCACATGCACCGCACTCAACGCACTCGTCAGCGTTGATGACGTACTTACCGTCCTTCTCGCTGATTGCGTTTACGGGACATTCGTCAGCGCAAGCGCCGCAGCCGAGGCAATCGTCGGAAATCTTGTATGCCATGGGTAGATACCTCCATTTATTATTTTCTATATTGTATCACGGTTTCGGCAAAAATGCAAACCCTTTTTGCAAAAAAGTCAAAAATATTTTTTGAATATTATGTTACGCCCCTGTATCGGCGCCCTCGTGGCCGCAATGGGGGCATTTCGGGTAGTCGAAGTCGTATTTTCTGCCGCAGGCGGGGCAGGTTTTCTGGGGCAGATCGCTGTGCGAAGCGTCGGGGGCATAGAGCCCCAGCTGGCGCTCGAGGTAGTCGACGCGGCCGAGCAGGTCGCCGACGGCGACCATCAGGCAGCCTGAGAGGATCAGACCGGCTGCGGCGCAGACGGCGATCAGCGGCTCAAGCAAGAGGGCAAAAAAGGCAACGATACCCAGCACAACGCTGCCGATGCCGACGACGATGAAGACTTTTTTCATTTTCCCCTCCTCAAAGCTGTGAACAAATTGTAAATACGCAGCTTGGAATAACTCCAAGCCACAAGCAAACTCAGGCCGAACGCGCCTCCGGCGAGGACAGCTTTCGGCAAAATCCCGCCGCCCAGCGAAAAGGCGAGGGTAAATACCAAAATATGGGTCAAATACCACGCGTAGGAGATGGTGGACAGCGCGGTGTAGATGCGGTCGAGCCAGCCCCGCCCGAGGTGAGCGCAGAGCAATGCCAGCGCGCCGTAACCGACGAGGGCGGGCACATCGTTGAAGAGGCGCAGCGGGTAGCCGCCCCAGAGCGCGATCGCCGCCTGCATGCCAAGCCCGGCGACAGCCGCCGCCCCAAGCCACAGCGGGCGCAGGCGGATGGTGCCGCCGCGATTCAGGTACTCCGCCGCAGCCATGCCGAGGACGAACTCCCACAGGAACTGGGCGCAGAAGCTGTTCCAGACCCGCTCGGTATACAGTCCGGTCGCGGCGAGGATGAGCCACCACACGATGCTGACGCCCGCCCCCACTGCGATCAGTCCCCGCAGTCCCAGCCGACGGCGCAGGGCGCAGAGGGGCAGGAAGAGCAGGTAGAGCTGAAGGATGGTCGATACGAACCAGAAGTGCATGCCGAGGCTCTCCATGTAGCGCGGGATGAACATTTTATAGAGGAAGGCATGCGCCGCGACCGCGCCGAGGCGGTCGACGCCGGCGCACAGGGCCGGAACGCAGGCCGAGGCCAGCACGACGGGCAGGTAGGGCAGGTAGATCTTCCCCAGCCGGCGGGCGAGGAACTGTCCGGCTGTCAGCGGGCGGCGCAGGTGGGATGAATAGAGCCCGAAGCCCGAGCAGAAGAGAAAGACATGCGCCCCCGTGCCGCCCAGCGCGGCGGCCTGATAGACCAGCGTCGGCAGCTCGCCGAGGAAGCCTTGTACGAGATGCATCAGGACAACGGTAAAGATGGAAAATCCGCGCAGGAAATCAACTGCGGCACAGCGGCGCTCGCCGCCGGTGATGGTGAGGGCCCGGTCAGGCATCCTCGTGGATCTCGTCGGGTCTGCCGCCCTTCCCTGCCTTGCCGATGACCTTGACCTCATCGCGGGGATAGAGCTTCGGGGGCGGGGTATTTTCGGGGAAGCGGACGCGGACGGTGCCGACAAGGGGATTGACCTCGGTCACGACGCCGGTGCCGTCCGGGGTGCGGACGAGCGAATCAACGGCAGGCGAACGGCGCAGTTCCTCCTCGTAGACCTCGCTTTCGTAGCGCAGGCAGCACATCAGGCGGCCGCAGACGCCCGAAATCTTGGACGAATTGAGGGAAAGGCTCTGCTCCTTGGCCATTTTGATCGACACCTGCACGAAATCCGAGAGGAAGGACGCACAGCAGAGCGGACGGCCGCAGATGCCCAGGCCGCCCATCAGCTTAGCCTCGTCGCGGATGCCGATCTGGCGCAGCTCGATGCGGGTGCGGAAGATCGACGCGAGGTGCTTGACCAGTTCGCGGAAGTCGACGCGGCCTTCGGAGGTGAAGTAGAAGAGCAATTTGTTGCGGTCGAAGGTATATTCGACGTCGACCAGCTTCATTTCCAGCCCATGTTCGGCAATTTTTTCCTGACAGATACGGAAGGCATCTTTCTCCTTCTGCTTGTTCTCGGTGTTCTGCGCGATGTCGGCCTCGGAGGCCGCGCGCAGGACGGGGCGCAGTGGCGGGACGATCTGGCTGGCGTCGATGATCTTATTGGGCGAGGCGACCTCGCCGAACTCGGTGCCGCGCGCCGTCTCGACGATGACGAAGCTGTTCTTTCCGACCTGGATGCCGCAGGGATCGAAGAAGTAGACCTTTCCCGCCGTCTTGAAGCGCACGCCGATGACCTCGATGGGGTTCTCGGGGGGAGCGGGCGGGGCGGGATCGTCCAGCTGTTCGTCGGTGAGGATGATCTCCTCGGGCTCGGCGGGCGACGGCTCGGCGATGGTCTCGGGTTCGGCGGTCAGCTCCTCCGGGATCGGCTCGCGCGCGGGCTCGGCGGGGGCCGCACTGCCTCC
>JAFTOI010000002.1 GCA_017463865.1 Clostridia bacterium
CGACCTGCGCCGCCTGGCGGGCCGTGACGACGGCTTTGCCCTCCTGCCGGACGGCGTGGACGCCCACGCCATCCACATCACGACCGAGGCGGGAGACACGCCCGAGGGCTACACCGTCCGCGTCGGCGAGGAGGGGGTGTCGATCACCGGCACCGATACCCTCGGTACCGTCTTCGGCATCTACGCCTTTTCCACCCATTGCCTCGGCGTTCTGCCCCTGCACCGCATGATCGACTGCTTTCCCGCCGCCCGCGCTGCCATGACGCTCGCGCCCCGGACCGTCACCTCCCCCGTGCGCCGCGTTCGCTTCCGGGGCTGGTTCCTCAACGATGAGGATCTGCTCACCGACTTCCGTCCCGGCGGCGGCCGCCGGGACATCGACTATCCCTTCTACGAAAACGTCATGCACACCGATGTCCTCGATATGGCCCTCGAGACGGCCCTGCGCCTCGAGATCAACCTCGTCATCCCCTCCTCCTTCGTCGACATCGCCAATCCCGATGAGGAGAAGCTGGTGCGGGCCGTCTGCCGACGGGGCTTGTACATCTCCCAGCACCACGTCGAGCCGATGGGCGTCTCCTACTTCGCGGCCGACGCCTACATGAAGCGGCACGGCGCGCCCGATGAGGCCGTCTCCTTCGTCCGCAACCGTGCCCGCATGGAGGAGATCTGGCGGGACTACGCCGCGCGCTGGGCCGTCTGGGGCGACCGCGTCGTCTGGCAGTTCGGCCTGCGGGGCAAGGCTGACCAGTCGGTGTGGAAGGCCGACCCCAGCGTCCCGATGAGCCCCGCCGCCCGCGGGGCCATCATCACCGACGCCATCGCCGTCCAGCACCGCATCGTCAGTGAGACGCTGGGCCGTACCGATTTCCCCTCCACCGCTACCCTCTGGATGGAGGGGGCAGAGCTCTACGGCCGGGGGCACCTGCGTATCCCCGACCAGACCATCGTCGTCTTCAGTGACGTCGGCTTCAGCCAGCTGTTCGGCGACGATTTCTACCGCGTTGAGCGCGGCGCGGGGAAGCACTACGGCGTCTATTACCACGCCGGCTTCTGGGGGGAAGGGCCCCACCTCGCCGAGGGCTGCGATCTGCGCAAAATGGCCTTCTCCTACCGTGAGGCCTGGGCAAAGCGGTCGCTGGATTACTCAATCCTCAACGTCTCCAATATCCGCCCGCTGCACATTGCCGTCTGGCTTAACGCCCGCCTGCTGGCCGATCCCGCCGGTACCGACTCGGCTGACGCCGCCGATGCCATGCTGCACGACCTGTTCGGCGATGCCGCCGAGCAGGTCAAGCCCCTCTTCTGGGCCTACTACGACACCATCGCCGACCTCGGCAGTGCCGAGCTGATCGACCGCTGCCGCCGGTATGAGTTCTGCTACCACGACTATGGCCCCCTCGATTTCCCCGAGCTGCCCGTCACCGACGGCCTGCTGCGCTCCATCGGCCGTCGCATCCTCGACGGTCGGCACTACACCGTCGACGACGCCCGCTTCGGCGAGGTGCTGGAGGCGAGCCTCGCGCGCTGGGAAGCGCTGTCGGTGCGCATGGACGCCGCCGCGCCGACTCTGCCTGCCGACTGCCGGCGCTATTTCGCGCAGTTCTTGCAGTTTGAGACCTTCTATATGCTGCAGATGACCCGCTGGCTGCTGGCCTGCCGCACCATGATGCAGGCCAAGGACGCCGCGGCACGGGGCGGGGCCTGTACCGCAGCCTGCGCCGCCCTGACCGCGATCCTCGAGGCGCGGACGATCCTCGAGCAGGACAGCTGGGCCGGCTGGCACAACGGCGAGAAGAAGATCAACGTGTCCGGCCTGCTCGCCCTGACCAAACAGACTTACCTCAAAAAGGAGATAACGCCATGATCCGCATCCATAACACCGTCAAGAGAACACAGCACAATTTCTGGAACCACTGCCACTTCCACCCCACCGACGCCATCGAGGACGCCTGGGGCCGCCGCATCCTCGACCGGCTGGCCGCCGACGGCGCGGTCAGAACCGTGCGCATGTACACCATGCTCGAGGACATCGTCTACCGCGACGAAAACGGTGCGCTGGCCTACGACTTCCGCGTCAATGATCTGCGCCTCGACTACATGATCGAGCGGGGCTTCAACATCCTGCTTTCCTTCAACTTCATGCCCGAGTGCATCGCGTCCGACCCCACCTCCACCTCCTGCGTCAGCAAGAACAAGACCCGCTACAAGGGCAAGCTCATCAATACCTCCGCCCCGACCGACTACCGCCTCTGGGAGGAGATCTGCTATACCTACGCGGCGCACATCATCGCGCGCTACGGCATCGAGCGGGTCTCGCAGTGGTACTGCCAGTGCTTCAATGAGCCGGATATTCAGCCCTTCTTCCTCTCCCAGCTTCCCGACGACGCCACCGAAACGCGCCTGCGCGAATACTGTAAGCTCTACGCCGCCTTTGCCCGCGGCCTGCGCCGCGCGTCGCCGCAGATGCGCATCGGCGGCCCGGCCCTGGCCCGGCATCAGAGCTTCCTCGGCGGCTTTCTCGATTTTGTCCGCGAGAACGACCTGCAGCTCGACTTCATTTCGATCCACAGCTACGGCACAAGCCCAGCCCGGCTTAACGCCGGCACCCGTCCGCTGACGGTGCAGAACAACCTCGCAAAGTGCAGGGCCTGCTTTGACACCATCGCTGCCCACGGCTTTGGCGATACCGAGCTTGTCATCGACGAATGGGGCGCTGCCAGCGCCGGTTTCTTCAACCGCGACGAGTGCCCAGAGCTGATGTTCCGCGAGACCGAGGTCTTCTCCGCCTACTACGTCAAGCTGATTGACATCCTGATCCGCTCGGGTCTGCCGGTGTCGAAAATGCTCATCTGCCTCTCGGGCCAGCATGAGATGACCGAGGATTTCTCCGGCTTCCGCAACTTTTTCACCCTCAATTTCATCGCCAAGCCCATCTACAACGCCTATCTCCTCGCGGCCAAGCTGGGGGAAGGCCTTCTTGAGGCCGAGCATGCAGTCGAGGATCTGGCTGTCATCCCCACCAAGACCGCAGACGGCGGCTATGCCGTTCTGCTCACCTACGCCGGCGAGCATTTCGAGCCCGACCTGCCCGCGATCACCGAGACACTCACCTTCGCCGAGGATATCGCCGGCCGGCAGATTACCGTCTGGCGCATCGACCGCGAGACGACCAACCCCTACCGCCTCCGCGAGCGGGAAGGCATGACCGCCCCCACCGCCGAGCAGCTCAACGTCCTGCGTGAGGAGGGCCGCCTGCGCCCGGTGCTCAGCACCGTCGCCGACGGCGCGCCGCTGCCGCTGTGCCTGACGGCCAATTCGACCGTGCTCGTCACTGTGAGCGCAGAAAAGTGCGGATAACAAATCAAGCCGCTATCCTAAACGTATCGCCAAGAAAGGATAAAACAGCATGGAATACAACGAATACGGCCACTACTCAGCCGATGGCACCGCGTACATCATCACTGAGCGCCGCACGCCGCGCAACTGGTACAACTATCTGTACAATGACACCTATGTCGGTTTTCTGTCCCAGATCGGCGTGGGCGAGGGCTTCTGTCAGGACGACCTCGGCACCCGCATCAAGCTCATCATGGACCGCTGCCTCTACGTCACCGACCGGCAGGCCGGCACCTGGCACACCGCCAACGGCCTGCCCATGTCGGCGCACTACGACGCCTACACCTGCCGCCACGGGCTGGGCTATACGACCTTCAGCTACGAAAAGGACGGCCTGGCCGGCCAGCTCACCGTTTTTGTCCCCGCCGAGGGGGACTTCGAGCAGTGGATCTTCACCATCACCAACCGCCGCCCGACCGAGGCCGACCTCGGCGTCATCGCCTACTGCGCCACCAACACCGACGGCGCCTACGAGGCGCAGGGCTATACCAGCATGGACGGCGACTGGGACAGCGCGGCGGAGGCCGTCTGCCACCGCGTCTCAACCTCCTTCCGCCGCCGCCGTCCAGGCGTGACCTACAGCTATATGATGGCCGACCGGCCGATGACCGGCTACGACAGCCGGAAAAACGCCTTCATCGGCGTCTACGGCAGCAAGGAAAACCCCGAGGCCTTCGAGCACGGTCTCGGCTGTACCAACTCAGCCTGCGTGGTGGAGAAGCTCTGCTTCGCCCTTGAGACCTCCCTTCGCCTCGCACCCGGCGCCGCCGAGACGGTCTGCTTCCAGATCGGCCACGTCATGGAGCGGGAGGAAATTGCACCGATGCACCGCTTCCTCGCCCCGGGGATGCCGCAGCGGCTGCTCGACGCCGTGGTTGCCGAGCGCACCGCCGCCTGCGCCGGCGTCAAGATCAAAACCCCCGACGAAAAGCTGAACCTTGCCTTCAACAGCTTCTACCAATATTCGACCGTCATGGGCGCGCAGTGGGCGCGCGTCCGCCACAACGGCTACCGTGACATGGCCAGCGACACCGAGTGCCTTGCATCTTTCAACCCCGAGCTGGCCTGGACACGCTTGATGCGCATCCTCACCTACCAGTATTCCACCGGCTACGCCCCCCGCACCATTAAGGACGGCCGCATTCAGGACAACCACTACATCGACTGCGCCATGTGGCTGGCCGCGACGACCCATACGCTGGTGATGGAGCTGGGCGACCCCAGCCTGCTCCTGACCGAGGTCAGCTTTAACGACGGCAGCTCCGCGACCGTCTTCGAGCACATCCGCCGCGCCATGCAGTATCTCTACGACGCCCAGGGCATGCACGGCCTCATCAAGATCTGGGGCGGCGACTGGAACGACGGCATGAACTGGGCGGGTCTCGGCGGCCGGGGCGTCAGCGTCTGGCTGTCGATCGCGTGGTATCGCGCGAACAAGCTGTTCATCGAGCTCTGCGGCCTGCTGGGCGAGCGCGAGCTGGCCGCCAAGCACGCTGAAATGGGCGAGACCATGCGCCAGCGCATTGAGGAATACGGCTGGGACGGCAAATATTACATCACCGCCATCAACGATGACGGCAAAAAGATCGGCTCGCAGGAGAGCGAAGCCTGCCGGATGTGGCTCAATCCTCAGATCTGGGCGGTCATGGCCGGCATCGCACCGAAGGAAAAGCTGGAGCAGATCATGGCCGAGGTCGACGACTACCTCGAATGTCCCTACGGCACCCGCATCAACCGCCCCGCCTATACGGCCTGCGATCCGACGGTGGGCAATTTCACCCGCCAGCCCGCCGGTACCCTGCTCAACGAGTCGGTCTACCTCCAGCCCATGACCTGGAAGATCACCGCCGACGCCATCCTCGGCCGGCGCGCGCAGATGCAGGCCTCGCTGGAGAAGCTGCTGCCGTGGAACCACAAGCATGCCGTCACCTACGGCGAGCCCTACATCCTCTATAACTTCTATTACCCCGACGAGCACTGCTACCGCGTCGGCACCCCCGGTCAGAGCTGGCGCACCGCGACGGCGCACAGCCTCGTCCGCACCATCATCCGCTACCTCTACGGCCTCGAGCCGACCATCGAGGGCCTGCACATCCGCCCCTGTCTGCCCCCCGACTGGCAGACGTGCAGCATCACCAAGCAGTTCCGCGGCTGTACCTATGACATCACCTACCGCCAGCAAAGTCCCGACGGCCGCGTGACGGTCACGGTGGACGGCACGCCGCTCGACGGCGACCTGCTCCCCTGCCGCCCGGGCGAGCGCCTCCGCGTCGAGGTGGTCTGCTGACCTCAACGGGATAAGAAATGAGCTCCTGCTGCAAACGCAAGCAGGAGCTCGTTTTGTTATTTATCTCAGTCGACTGCCGTAAACCGGTAGGTCGCCGTCAGGAAGTCGCCCTTCGGCAGCTTGGCGGGCAGGCCGATCTGCATCAGCGTCGAGCCGCGGAAGGTTCCTTCGAAGCCGCTGACCCGATAGGTCTTATCAGCGTCAAGGCCGGCGACGCGCAGATGCTTGACTTCGTTGTTGACGCTGCCCATTCTGCGGTAGGCGGTGAGCAGAGCGTCGGTCTTGTCCTTCGACACGATCATGAAGCCGAAATAGTTCGAGGTGTGCGGATCCTCGGTGCGCCAGAGGTCGCCCTCCAGCACCAGCTGCTCCATGGCCTTGTACGCCTCGACCTGCGCGGCCGTGCGCGCGCGATCCTCGTCGGTGAAGGCCGAGGTGTCCAGCTCGTAGCCGGTTGCGCCGAGGTGGGCAATGTCGGCGCGGGTCTCGATGGGGGTCACACGCCGGGTCTGGTGGTTGGGCACCACCGAGACATGACAGCTCATGGCCGAGAGGGGATAGGCCATCGAGGTGCCATACTGGATGTAGGTGCGCTCCTCGGCGTCGGTGTCATCCGACGTCCAGATCTGCGGGAAGTAGGCGAGCATCGCCGGGTCAAAGCGGGCACCGCCGCTGGCGCAGCCCTCGAAGAAGATGTCGGGGTTGGCGTTCACGATCCGCTCACACAGATCGTACACACCCAGCGCATAGCGATGCGCGAACTCAGCCTGCTGATCGGCCGGACGGCCGATCGAATAGGACTCGGTCACGTTGCGGTTGTAGTCCCACTTGACGTACTCGATGTGGTTCTCGTGCAGAACCTTGTTTACCGCGTCGACGATGTAGTCGCGAACCTCGGCGCGGGTCAGATCGAGCATGAACTGGTGGCGGCCGTAGCAGCGTGCGCGGTCGGGGGCGGCGATGGCGTAGTCGGGATGGGCGCGGAAGAGCTCGGAGTCCTCGCTGACCATCTCAGGCTCGAACCACAGACCGAACTTCATGCCGAGCGAGTTGACATAAGCGATGATGGTGGAAAGCCCGCCTTCCAGCTTCTCGGTGTTGACGAACCAGTCGCCCAGACCCGTGCGGTCGGAGTTGCGGTTGCCGAACCAGCCGTCGTCGAGGACGAAGGTGTCGATGCCGGTGCCGGCGACTGCCTGCGCGATGGCTTTGAGCTTGTCGTTGTCGAAGTTGAAATAGGTCGCTTCCCAGTTGTTGATGACGATGGGGCGGGGCTGATGTACCCGCGCCGGGGGGATGAGGTGACTGCGCATGGCGTCATGCAGCGCGCGGCTCATGCCGCCGATGCCCTCGGCCGAGTAGGCAAGCATCACCTCGGGGGTCTCGAAGACCTCGCCCGCGCCAAGCTTCCAGCGGAAGTCGAGGTCGTTGATACCGCCCGTCACCAGCGTCTGGCCGTCGCTGGTACCCTCAACCTTGAGGGCATAGGAGGAGGAGTAGATCAGACTCACGCCGTATGCGCTGCCGGCCTGCTCGGTGGTGTCGGGATCGACGACGGCGATGAAGGGATTGAGGGTTGCCGAGGAGGTGGTGCGCTTGGAATCGACGGTGAAGACGCCGTGGTGCATGGGGGTGCGCTCAACATGGCGCTCCTTGGCCCACGTGCCCCAGAGCGAGATGAGCTCGTAGTCGTTGCGGGGCAGCGAGAAGCTGAAGGAATAGGCACGGTCGAGCATGACGGTGTGGTCGGTGCCGTTGCGGTAGACGGCCCGGCGCGCGATGACGCCGCAGTCGTCGTAGACGGTGTAGTAGAGGTCGCATCCGAAGCCGTTGACGGCATCCCCCAGGTGGACGACCAGCGTCTCGCTGCCGCGCAGCGAGGGCATGCCGGTGATGCGGGGCTTTTCGGGCAGGATCTCGTGGCCCACATAGAGCAGCTCGGCCAGACGGTCGCCGTTTTCGTGGGTGAGCATCAGGGCCGGCTCGCGGAAGTCGCCGGTGCCGAAGAAGGACAGCTCCGAGGGGAAGTGGTGGTAGGAGTTGATGTCGCCGTAGCTGCTGGAGGTGTTGAGGTCACGGCCGGGCGGGGTGGTGCGGTAGGAGGTAGCGCCCAGCATCCGCATGGCGCGCAGGTCGTCGTGGCCGATGGCCGAGCCGTAATAGAGGTGCTCGGCGTAGCCGTATTCGTTGATGCAGAAGGCGTAGGTCACGCCCTTGCCGTCAAGGTAAAAGGTGCGGGAATCGGGTGAAAAAGTGATGGACATTTTGTAAATTCTCCTTGTGAACGGTCAGTCAGTGAACGCGAAGTCAACGTATTCGGGGGTGTGATCGGTGGCGTGCATGAGGTAGGGATTGCGCACCATGATGCGGTGGGTGAGGGGAGCAAACTCGGGAGTGCAGAGGATGAGGTCGATGCTCTTGCCGGCATAGTTTGCCTCGCCCAGCGTATGGTGGGTGGCGGTGTTGCCCATCTTCTTGACCGTCGCCGTCTCGGCGGGGTCGATGAAGCCGCCGGCGATCATGTTCTCATAGGCGGGGCCGCCCTTGGAGCAGAAGTAGTCGCCTGCCGAGATGGCGCCGCAGTTGTAGGTCTGCCGCAGGGCGTTGATCTTCTCCAGCTTCTGCAGGCTGTTCAGTCCCCGCAGGACGGGGCCCTGGGATTCATCCTCAACGGGGTTGAGGACATAGTGCGCGGAGGTCACGATGAAGCGCTTGCCCGCGGCCGTTTCGAAGACGGCCCAGGCGAAGCCCTTTGAGCGCTCGTAGGGCGTGAAGTATTCGTAGCCCGACTCAATGAGGGTCAGCAGCTCGGTGTTGTAGACGATCACCGACCAGCCGTCGGAGGGGGCGATGGCGTATTTGTCATCGACAGCGGTCAGGAGGGGGAGGAGGATCTTTTTGATGCCCTCCTCCATTTCCTGCAGGGTGAAGACGTCGGGGGCGTAGTGGGCGAAGGCCTCGGCAATGACGGCCATGCGGGCGTTGGTGGAGAGCAGTGCGCCGTCGGGCGGGATCCAGAGCACGTTGGAGTTCATCACCCGCAGGTCGGTGCCGGCGGTGCGCTCGATGGTGAGGATGTCCGAGACGTCGCCGGTCAGGTTCAGCGATTCGAGCGAGAAGCCATCGGGGGTCTTTTTGGCTTGCTTTTCGGCGGCCTCCAGCAGGGCGTCGACCGCTTTGGTGATGGCGGTGGTGCTGCCGGCTTCGAATCCGGCGGCGGTCAGGGCCCAGCGTGTCGGGGCGTCGTCGGTCGAGCCGAAGGCGATCTCTCCTGCACCGCCGGCTGTGCCGCGCGTGACGGCAGGCCGCCAGCCGGAGAGGGCGCAGAGCCCGTCGGCCAGCCGATTGGCCTCACGCAGCCAGACCTCGTCGAGGTAAGCGATCCAGCCCTCGGGCAGGACGATGGTGCAGTCGGCGAGCGACACGCCGCCGATGGTGATGTCGGCGGCTGCATAGTCGCCCGTGTGGGTCAGCAGCTCGCCGTCGGGCAGGGCCAGGCGGGGTGTGCTGCCCAGCCAGCCTTCGATGAAGGCGTCGACGGCCGCCGCGATGGCCGCATCGCTGCCGCCTTCAATGCGGAGCTTGCCGTCTTTGACGAAGACGCGGTAGTCGTCCTTGCGCAGGGGCTCGGCATCGGCGCGGTTGGTTGCGCCGACCAAGATCTCGGCCGCAGACGCGGTCTTGCCGGGGGCAAGCCAGTCGTCGCTGATCTTGACATTGGCACCGGTGGCGTCGGAGAGGGCTTTGCGCAGGGCGGAGGCGGCCTCGACCACCTTTTTGTCGGCCAGCTCACCACGGATGATGGCGTAGCTGCCGTCCAGTGTCACTGCCGTGATCGGCTCATCCGATGTCGTGACAGTTTCCCCCTGTTGCAGGACTGGCTCCCGTCCACAGGACGGGAGCCAGAGGGCAAGCAGGGTGATAATCCCGATTGTCCGAAGCAGATGTTTCATCAGTCGGCCAGCGCTTTCAGGATCTCGTCCAGCTTGAGGGTCATGCTATCCTTCTGGGCAGCCCAGACAGAGCTCCAGTTCGGATCGTTCTTCTGTACGCAGTCGCGGACGTAGAGGGCGGGCATGCGGTCGAAGCAGTTGCTGTAGATGTAGCCGAAGTCGAACATGACGCCGGCGCGGATCATGTCGTAGACCTGTGCGATCTGGTCATCGGGCGCGTACTTGACCTTCAGTGCGGTCTCGTAGTAAGCGGGGTAGACCTGGCGGTAGGAGCCGGAGGCGAGGGCCTCGAGGGCGGCACCGGCGGCCTCGGTGTTCTTGCCATTGATCGGAATGCACCAGACGTCGTGGGTGTTGGACATGGTGGTGTGGTAGGCTTCCTGGTTTGCGTCGAACTTGGGCATGGGCATGACGCCGTAGTTGATGTCAACGTCGCGCAGCTGGTCGGTGATGGCGATGGTCGAGACGTAGAAGACGGCGCGGCCGCTCTTGAACATCTGATACTGCTTGGCGTCGAGGGGGTAGACATCGGGCGACTCATTCAGGAAGGGGAGGATCTTGTCGATGTAGGTCTGCACCTTCTCATCGCCCAGAGTCAGCTCGGGGTTGCCCTGCTCGTTGACCTTGGTGATGGTAAGGCCGGAGCCGTAGAAGAAGGCGTCGAGCCAGGCTACGGCACCGACCGACAGGCCGAACTGGTCCTCGGCGTCGACGGTGTTGTTGCCGTTGAGGTCGCGGTAGGTGCCCTTGATGAGCTCGCCCAGTTTATCCAGCGTCCAGTCACCGTCGAGGGCTACCTGAAGCAGGTCGTTCATGCCGTACTGCTCGGTCAGCTCCTTGTTGTAGAAAACGGCGGGCATATTGCGGAGCACGCCGCGGCTCGAGCTCTCAGCGAGGCAGTAGAGCTTGTCGTCGTAGAGGGCCTGCTCGACGTAGGTCTGGGGCCACCAGGGCTGATCGACCTCGATGTACTTCATGTCGTTGAGGTTCTCGAGGACACCCTTGACGGCCAGCACGGGGGGCGTGAGGTTGTAGGCCACGACCAGATCATAGTCCTGGCTGCCGGCCTGGACCGACTGCTCGACGGTCTGGGCGAAGGAGTCGCGGTTGGCCCATGCGCCCTTGATGAAGTTCCACTCGAGATTGACGCCGAGGCGCTCCTCAACGGTGCGCTCGCGCTCGTAGAGGGCATCGTTGACGATGTCGCCGGTCAGATCCTCGGCGAAGTACTGCTTCTTCTGGCCCTCGTCGGCGAGGACGGTGAGGGTCGCGCCGCCGTAGCTGAGGTCAGCGGGCAGATTGTCGAGGAGGAAGCCGTTCTCATCAACGGGCGGCTGGGTCTCGGCCTGCTCGTTGGAGGTGGGGGCGGCGGTAGTCACTGCGGACGCGGTGGTGTCGGTGGTGCCTGCGTTATCTCCGGCGCAGGCGGCGAGGGGGGCGGTCATCAGCAGTGCGGCGAGTGCGGCCAGCACACGGATGGCGGGGGTGTGTTTCATACGATTCACTCCTTTTTGTGATATTGTGCGCATCGCAGGCGGAGGCCTGCCGCGCGGGAAGCCATGCCCAAAGGAGGCAGGGGAGACCTGTCTCGAGGACGCACGGGGAGAGGAGAATACTCTCCTTGTGATATTTTCATTTTAGCAAACTTTTTCTGCGATGTCAATTGACATATGACGCTTGTCCATGTTATAATGGCACTATCCTATCTTTCCCGCGCAGCAGAAAGGAGTGCCTATGAATTCAAGCATTCGATATATGCAGGAGCTCCCTGACGAGGGGCTGGGGGTATATCTCACCCCTGCCCGCTTTCGTCGGCTGGACACGCCGCACAAGGATATGATCCACCGCCGCCTCTACGACGGCGAGATGAATGTCTTCACCATCGGTCACGAGTACAGTACCCCGGACAAGGCTCTGATCAACCGTGTGATGCCGGGGCAGATCTTTTTTCATTATGTGATCGGCGGGCGGGGCACCTACAACGGCAGGCCGGTCGGTGCGGGCGATGGCTTTGTGAGCCTGCCGCAGCTGCGGCATACGCTGATTACCTCCCCTGACGATCCGCTGCATTTTTATTGGATCGCCTTCTACGGCAAGCAGGCTGAGGCCTATGTGGAGTCGCTTGGCTTTACCGTTGAGCGGCTGTTTTTCACCTTCGACTGGGCGGATGAGCTTTGTGCGATGCTGGATGACATCATTTATCGGGAGCAGCCGGAGCGGAATCTCACCATGCTGATGGAGGCATGCCTTTTGCGCTGTCTGGGCTGTCATCCCCCGCTGAGCCAGCCGAAGCCCAGCCAGAGCCGGATGCTCGACCACGTCGAGCGGGCGGAGAAGTGCATCCATCAGCACATGGGGGTCATCAGCTGCGACGATGTGGCCCGGTCGATGAACCTTTCGCGGAAATATCTCAACAACCTTTTTGTACACTATCGCGGGAAATCGCTGCAGACCTACCTCATGACCGTCCGCATGAACCACGCCGCCGACCTGCTGACGAGCGGCGAGTACATCAGCAAGGAGATCGCCGCCATGGTCGGCTACACCGACTACGCACAGTTCTCAAAGATGTTCAAGAAATATCACCGGCTTTCGCCGACCGAATATGCGAAGGCAAGGCGGCAGTGAGGACGGGGGGCGCATGATGGAGGGGATCGTGTTCAACATCCAGCGCGCGTCCACCTTTGACGGGCCGGGCATCCGGACGGTGGTCTTTCTCAAGGGCTGTCCGCTGCGCTGTCTGTGGTGCCACAACCCTGAGGGGCTGTCGCCCCGGCCGCAGATCATGTACAACGCCGCCCGCTGCATCGGCTGCGGCGGCTGTGCCGCCGTCTGCCCGCGGGGGCGGCATGCGCTGGACGGCGGGGTGCACCGCTATGCGCGGGAGGACTGCACCGGCTGCGGTGCATGCGCTGGCGAGTGCTTTGGCGGGGCGCTGGCCCTGGCGGGGCGGCGCATGACGGTTGAGGCAGTCATGGCCGAGGTGCGGCGGGACGGGCGCTACTATCGCGAAAGCGGGGGCGGGATGACGCTCTCGGGCGGCGAGCCGCTGGCGCAGGCTGAGTTTGCGCTGGCGCTGCTGCGGCAGGCGCGGGCGGAGGGGATCGGCACCTGTGTCGAGACGTCGGGATTCGTCCCGGCTGAGGTGATCGCGGCGGCTGCGGCGGTTACCGGACGCTTCCTTTTTGATTATAAGGCCACCGGAGACGAGATGCACCGGGCGCTGTGCGGCGTGCCGCAGGCGCCGATCCTCGACAATCTGGCCAGGCTTGACGCGCTGGGGGCTGAGGTTGTGCTGCGGTGCCCCATCGTGCCGGGGTGCAACGACACCGACGCGCACATTGCCGGGATTGCCGACACCGCCCGGCGGTTCGGCTGTGTCATTGAGGTACAGCTGATGGCTTATCACCGCATTGGTCTCGGCAAGGCCGAGCAGTTGGGCGGCGCGGCAGCCTATGAGGGGCAGGTGCCCGATGCGGCCGCGATGGCGGCGTATTGCGCGGCCATCACCGCCCGTGCAGGCAAGCCGGCGGGCATCGGATGATTTTTCTCTGATTCTGAAAGTGAGGTAATTACCATGACCGATTACAGAAGCACCGAGGAGCGCCTGATCTTCAACGACCGCATGCAGCGGGTGAAGGAGGGCATCCATCCACGGCTGAGGTGCCGCAATGACCGCGAGGATAGTCACATCGAGCAGGTGTCCACCCACGGGCTCAATCCGTTTGTGGATGAATTTGAGGAGCATCCCGACACGCCCTATGTCATCAATCTCGCGAACGCCATCGTGCGCTCGTGGCTGGTTACCGAGAAGCTGATCTACCCGCACGAGGCCATCGTCGGTATTCTGCGGCCGAGCTATCCGGTCATGGAGCACTTCCACTGGGGCATCATCCCGCGCGGCGAGGAGCATTACGCACGCTTTGGCTACCCGTCCGAGGAAAAAGCGCGCGCCGACCGGATGGCGAGCCGGCTCGAGCCGCTTGACTGGCCGTATTTCACCGCCGCCGCCAAGCGGCGCTACGGTGCGGCGCAGTACCGCGCTGTCAAGGAGGAGAAGATCTTCCACGCCGGCGGCTATCAGGGGCACACGATCCCAAACTACGTCACGCTGCTTGAGCTTGGGCTGGACGGGGTGCTTGCCAAGATCGACTTCTGGGCCGAGAAAAACGCTCGGGATCAGGAGACGGCCGATTTTTACGAGGCCAACCGCATTATTGTGCGGGGCATGAGCGCCTATCTGGAGCAGTATGCCGCCTACGCCGCCGAGCTGGGCGAGGCGGAGACCGACCCGACGCAGGCGCGCTATTACCGGGAGATCGCCGACAACTGTGCCTATGTCGCGCATCGCAAGCCGGTGACGCTCTATCAGGCCATCCAGCTGATGTGGTGCCTGTCGCTGTGGGACTGGGTGGATTGCCTTGGGCGGGTGGATCAGTATTTGTATCCATTCTATCGTTATTCGGTCGAGCACGGCGACGTGATCACGTCCGAGGAGGCCATCACCTCGCTGATGTTCAAGATCTGGGAGGGCGGCTCCCACAACTCGACGCTGAGCGGCTGTCGTCCGGAGGATGGCTCTGATGCCACCAACGAGCTGACCTACCTCTTTCTGCAGATCCTGCGCAGCATCCACGACACGCACCCACGCATGGTGGTGCGCATCCGCGAAGATGTGCAGCCCGAGCTGATGGCGCTTATCGTCAAGCTCTGGTCGGAGGGCATGTCCGATCCGACCGTCGTCAGCGATGTGAACGTCATCCCCGCCCTGCAGCGGCTGGGTGTCACCCTCTGGGACGCGCGGGATTATGCGACGCTGGGCTGTCAGGAGATCGAGATCCCCGGCAAGAGCAACACCGGCTGCGAGGACGGCTCCTTCAACGTGGCGAAGGTGCTTGAGCTGACCCTGCGCGGCGGGCTTGTCACGCCTGATACGGGCGAGCGTGTCGGCCCCGCGACGACGCCCTTCACCGACTGCGAGACTTTCGAGGCGCTGTACGCCGCCTTCGAGAAACAGCTTGCCTTCTACACCGAGATGCACTGCTGGCTCTGCTCGCGCGGGCAGGAGATCCGCGCGGCCAACCATGCAAAGCTGGTCAAGGGGCCGTTCACCGACGGTGTGCTCGAGCGGGGCATCGACCACGACGCCGGCGGGCCAATCTATGGTTATGGCGTCATCGAAACGGCGGGCGTCGCGGCGGCGGCCGACTCGCTGACGGCCATCAAGAAGCTGGTCTACGACGAGGGGCGCATCTCCCGCGAGACGCTGATGGCGGCGCTGGACGCCAACTTCGTCGGCCACGAGCGGGAGCGGCAGCTGCTGCTCAACCGCGCGCCGAAGTTCGGCAACGACGACCCTGAGGCCGATGCCATGGCTGTCCGGGTGCTGAATACCTATTGGAATGAGATCGCGAAATACCGCTCGGTGCGGGGCGGCGTCTACACCGGCGCGTGCTCGCTGCTGACCGGCGGCATCAGCTACGGCGAGAAGACCGGCGCACTGCCCGACGGGCGCTGTGCGAAGGAGCCGCTGGGCAACACGATGGGTCCCCGCCCCGGCGCTGACCACAGCGGTGTCACGGCGATGCTGGCCTCGGTGGCCAAGCTGCCCCTGCACAAGGGTGTGGGCGGCACGACGCTGAATGTGACGCTCCCCACCAAGACCATGGCCACGCCCGAGCAGCGGCAGAATGTCGCGGCGATGATCCGCGCCTTTATGACGGGCGGCGGGCAGATGGCGCAGGTCACGACGGCCAACCTTGAGGATCTGCTCGACGCGAAGGCGCATCCCGAGCGGCACGGCGACCTGATCGTCCGCGTGGGCGGCTACAGCATGCAGTTCGTGCAGATGAACGAGAAGGCGCAGGATGAGATCATCAGCCGGTACGCCGGCGACTCGGCCGCAGGCTGATCGCGCGGCGCAGCAGTGCGCTGATCTGTTCGGTGTTCATCCGGCGTTTCCACCTGTGTTATTCGGGCCTATTATACCGCCGCCGGAATTTTGCAATCTGGTTGTTCGGTGATCCGCCGGCCGGGCAAAAGAAAAATCAAGAAAATCCGCGATACCCCCTTGACAAATCGCCGCTGTGGTGATAAACTATGTCTATAAACCGATGAGGAAGAAGAGTACACGGAAAACGCATGGCCAAGAGAGCTGCGGGTGGTGGGATCGCAGTGCATGACGCTCAGTCGAATGGTCTTCCGAGGGCGACCCGAACGGCACAGTCCCTGTAGGGAAGACGGAGAAGCGCTCCGTTATCAAGGGCAGCATATGATGTGTATGCATGAGAGGACGCGCATGCGTCAAGCGGGGTGGCACCGCAGGATTTGAATATTATCCTGTCCCAGCAGAACAGGCTGGGATGGGATTTTTTTATTACCAAGGAGGGCTTGACCGTGTTCATTTTATCGGGGCGCTGGCGCCCGACGCGCCGAGATCTTGTATTTGTCCGTGATCAATCAGGTGAATCCAACACAAATCTAACAGAAAAGGGTATATAGGTAGATAATCATGAAAAAACTTCTCACTCTTGCACTTGCACTGATGCTTACGCTCTCGATGGCCGCCTGCGGCAGCGCCGACAGCGGCGATGGCACCACCTACGATATCGGCATCTGCAACTATGTGGATGACGCTTCGCTGAACCAGATCGTCGACAACATCAAGGCTCAACTCGCTGTGCTCGGCGCGGAGAACGGCGTGACCTTCAACATCGTCGACGACAACTGCAATGCCGACCAGAACGTCATGGCGCAGATCATCGCGAATTTCATCGCGGATGATGTTGACCTGATGATCGGCGTCGCGACCCCTGTCGCGATGACGATGCAGAGCGCCACCGAGGATAATCAGATCCCGGTCGTTTTCGCTGCTGTGTCCGACCCCGTCGGCTCCGGCCTGGTCGCATCGCTTGAGGCTCCCGGCAGCAATATCACCGGCACCTCCGATTACCTCGATACCGACGCGATCTTCAACCTGATCTTCGCGGCTGATCCCGATGCGAAGAAAATCGGCCTGCTGTACGATGTCGGCCAGGATTCCTCCACGACGCCGATCGCGGCGGCCAAGGCTTACCTTGACGCGAAGAACATCGCGTATATCGAGCGTACCGGCACCAACGTCGATGAGGTCACCCTTGCCGCGCAGGCACTGGTCGCGGACGGCGTCGACGCGGTCTTCACCCCCACCGACAACACCATCATGACGGCTGAGCTTTCCATCTACGAGACCTTTGCCAACGCGGGGATCCCCCACTATACCGGCGCTGACTCCTTCGCGCTGAACGGCGCCTTCCTCGGCTACGGCGTGGACTACGCAAACCTCGGCGTCGAGACCGCGAACATGGTCGCCGATCTCCTGCTCAACGAGAAAGATCCCGCTTCGACGCCGGTCAAGACCTTCGACAACGGCACCGCGACCGTCAATACCGAGATCTGCGCAAAGCTGGGCTACAAGTTCGACGAGATCTCGGCCACGTTCGCTCCCTTCTGCACCAAGGTGAACAGCATCACCACCGCAGAAAGCTTTGACGATCTGAAATAATCACACAGGAGAGAATCTATGTCCTTCGCTTCGCTTTTCAGTCTTGTACAGACTGCACTGGAATTGGGACTGATCAGCTCGCTGACCGTGCTTGCCCTGTTCCTGAGCTATTCCATGCTGAACGTCTGTGATCTGTCCACCGACGGCTGCTTTACCCTCGGCGCGACGGTCGGTGCGGTGGTGGCCATCTCGGGCCATCCGTATCTGGCCATTCCCGCCGCCATGGCGGCCGGCATGCTGTCCGGCTTTATCACGGCCTTCCTGCAGACCAAGATGGGTGTCGACAGCCTGCTTTCCGGCATCATCGTGAACACGGCGCTGTATTCCGTCAACATCGCGGTGATGGGGAACTCCTCCCTGCTGAACATGAACAAGACCGAAACGGTGTTTACCAAGATGAAGGATCTGCTGGCGGACAGCATCTTCAAGGGGCAGTATAAGCTGTTCGTCATCGCCATCGCGGTCGCAGCCGTCGTGGTGTTTCTCTCGCTGTTTCTGCGCACCAAGCTCGGGCTTGCCATCCGCGCGACGGGCAATAACCCGGATATGGTACGCTCCTCGTCGATCAATCCTGTCTTTACGACCGTTATCGGCCTCTGCGTGGCCAATGCCTTTACCGCGCTGTCCGGCTGCCTGCTGGCCCAGTCGCAGAAATCGGTCAACATTGACATCGGCTCGGGCATGCTGACCATCGCGCTGGCGTCTCTGCTGATCGGCAACGCATTTATGGGCCGGGGCAAAATCCCGGTGCGCGCCGTCGGCGCGGTGCTCGGCGCGTTCATCTTCCGCTTTGTGTACACGGTTGCGCTTCGCTTCAACATGCCCGCGTTCATGCTCAAGCTAGTTTCCTCGGTCATTGTTATCATCGCGATCTCCGCACCCTATTTCAAGAAGCAGCTCCCCATGATCAAACGCAGATTGGCGCACCGCCGCGGCAAGGAGGTCATCTGATGCTGAAGATCGAACACATCACCAAAACCTTTTACCCCGGCACAATGAACGCCAAGACGGCGATCAACGACCTTTCCCTTGACGTCGCGGACGGGGATTTCATCACGATCATCGGCGCGAACGGCGCGGGGAAATCCTCGCTGTTCAACGCCATCTCGGGCAGCTTTTTCACCGACAGCGGGCGGATCATTCTGGACGGCACCGATATTACGCTCATGCCCGAGCACAAACGGGCACGCAGCATCGGCCGGCTGTTCCAGGATCCGATGCGCGGCAGTGCGCCGGGCATGAGCATCGAGGAAAACCTCGCGCTGGCCGCCGGCCGCGGCGGCTGGCTCAGCACCATTTCACGGACGGATAAGGCATCCTTCCGCGAGCGGCTCGCGCTGCTGGACATGGGGCTGGAAGATCGGATGCAGCAGCCGGTTGGACTGCTGTCGGGCGGTCAGCGGCAGGCGCTGACGCTGATGATGGCGACCATCAATCCGCCGAAGCTGCTGCTTCTGGATGAGCACACCGCCGCCCTTGACCCTGCTACCGCGGACAAGGTGCTCGCGCTGACGACGCAGATCGTGCGGGACAGCAAGCTGACCTGCCTGATGATCACGCACAACATGCAGTCGGCGCTCGAACTGGGCAGCCGCACGATCATGATGGATCGGGGCAGCGTGATCTTCGACGTCTCGGGCGAGGCGCGCGAGAAGCTCACGGTGGCCGACCTGCTGGATCAGTTCAAGGCCGCGTCGGGCAAGGCGCTGGACAATGACCGCATGCTGTTGATGTGATGCGGCGCTGAACAGAATGCCGTCACTTGTCATGAAGCGTGCATTTTCTGCGGAAACATATACGCTTCAAAAAATAATCCAAAAAATTCACAAATCCCCCTTTACAAACGCCTGATTTTATGCTATACTATATCCTGTATGACGCTGACCCGGCCTGCGGGGTATGGCTGCGGCGAATCGCCCGGCTGCCCTCATTCCGCCCGCTGAGTTTAGCGCGACAAATTTATGAATTGTGAGGGAAACACACATGCTGAAAGACGAAAAGCAGGCCATTATTGATGCCTACAAGACCCATGAGGGTGACACCGGTTCGCCCGAGGTTCAGATCGCGATCCTGACCTACCGCATCAACGCGCTGACCGAGCACCTCAAGGCTAACCACAAGGACCACCACAGCCGCCGTGGTATGCTGAAGATGGTCGGCCATCGCCGCAATCTCCTCGGCTACCTGCAGAAGACCGATATCGAGCGCTACCGCGCCATCATCGAGAAGCTCAACCTCAGAAAGTAAGATCGTGCACGGGAGCGACGCGACGGGGACTTTTCTCCGCGCGTCACTCCTTGTTGCTTTTTGGCGAATTTGTCCAATCCGCACCGTTCATTTTCGGGATTAGCAATTAACAATGTATTTGGTTCGCACCCCATGAAACCCAGTCCTTATTTGTTAAGTTTTTGGGGATTCCAAAGGCCCTTTTTTCAAAAAGGGCCTTTGGCGGGGTTTGGGGAAGAGCCCCAAATATATTGTTAATCGCTAAACTCACGAATGCCGGTGCGCGGAAATACAAAAATTATGGAGGAAAAAACCATGTTCGAGAACTACCGCGTATTCGAATACACCCTCGCCGGCCGCCCGCTGAAGATCGAGACCGGCAAGATGGCCGGCCTCGCAAACGGCTCCTGCCTTGTCCGCTACGGCGACACCGCAGTGCTCTGCTGCGCTACCGCTTCTGCCCGTCCCCGCGACGGCATCGACTTCCTGCCCCTCTCTGTTGACTTCGAGGAGCGCCTTTACGCTGCCGGCAAGATCCCCGGCGGCTACCTGAAGCGTGAGGGCCGTCCCTCTGAGAAGGCGATCCTCGCTTCCCGTGTCATCGACCGCCCCATTCGTCCCCTCTTCCCCAAGGATCTGCGCAACGATGTCAGCCTGTCGCTGACCGTGATGTCGGTGGATCAGGACTGCTCCCCCGAGATCGCTGCCATGATCGGCGCATCCACTGCCCTCTCCATCTCCGATATTCCGTGGAACGGCCCGATCGGCGGCGTGTTCATGGGTCTCGTGGACGGCGAGCTGATCGTCAACCCCACCGAGGCTCAGCGTGCCAAGTCTGACCTGGATCTGACCGTGGCCGCTTCGATGGAGAAGGTCGTGATGATCGAGGCAGGCGCAAACGAGGTCGAGGACGACAAGATGTTCGAGGCCATCATGATGGCGCACGAGGAGATCAAGAAGCTGCTCGGCTTCGTGGGCGAGATCATCGCCGCTGTGGGCAAGCCCAAGTTTGAGTATCCCTCCTGCGAGCTTGACCACGATATGTTCGACAAAATCTTCGCTTACTGCGAGAAGGATCTGATGTTCGCCCTCGACACCGACGACAAGTCGGTTCGCGACGCGCGCGTCAAGCCCATCTACGACGACATCGTCGAGAAGTTCAGCGAAGAGTATCCCGAGCTCTCCACCCAGATGGAGGAGCTGCTCTACAAGATGCAGAAGGTCATCGTCCGCCGCTGGCTCCTCGAGGACGGCAAGCGCGTCGACGGCCGCCGCCTTGACCAGATCCGCCCGCTGAACGCTGAGGTCGGTCTGTTCAACCGCGTCCACGGTTCGGGTATGTTCACCCGCGGCCAGACCCAGGTTGTCACCATCGCGACCCTCGGCACCCTCGCTGAGGCGCAGATCCTCGATGGCATCGACAACGAGACCGAGAAGCGCTACATGCACCACTACAACATGCCCGGCTTCTCGACCGGTGAGGCAAAGCCCTCCCGCAGCCCCGGCCGCCGCGAGATCGGCCACGGCGCGCTGGCTGAGCGTTCGCTGGTTCCGGTTCTCCCCTCGGTTGAGGAATTCCCCTACTCGATGCGCCTCGTTTCCGAGGTTGTCTCCTCCAACGGCTCGACCTCGCAGGCCTCGGTCTGCGGTTCGACGCTGGCTCTGATGGATGCCGGTGTGCCGATCAAGGCGCCCGTTGCCGGTATCTCCTGCGGTCTGATCACCCAGGGCGAGCGCTGGATGACCATGATCGATATTCAGGGTCTCGAGGACTTCTACGGCGACATGGACTTCAAGGTTGCCGGTACCCATAAGGGCATCACCTCCATCCAGATGGACCTCAAGATCGACGGCCTGACCCCCGAGATCATCAAGGAAGCTCTGGCCGTCACCCACAAGGGCCGCGACTACATCATTGATGAGATCATCCTCAAGGCCATCGACAAGCCGCGCGACGATGTGTCGCCCTACGCGCCCAAGATGATCACCATGCACATCAACCCCGACAAGATCCGCGAGGTCATCGGCTCGGGCGGCAAGGTGATCCAGAAGATCGTTGCCGACACCGGCGCCAAGATCGACATCGAGGACGACGGCACCGTTTATATCGCTGCCGTCAACCGCGACTCGGCCAACGCCGCCAAGACCATCATCGACGGCATCGTCTTCGAGCCCGAGGTGGGCGCCATCTACGAGGGCAAGGTCACCCGCATCATCCCGATCGGCGCATTTGTCGAGTTCGCGCCCGGCAAGGAGGGCATGGTCCACATCTCCAAGCTGGACAACAAGCGCACCGAGAAGGTCGAGGATGTTGTTTCGGTCGGCGACACCGTCCGTGTCAAGTACCTCGGCACCGACGAGAAGAACCGCATGAACCTTTCCATGCGCGACGCCAAATAAGCACCTGTGAACTGGGGCTGTCCGCTGGGACAGCCCTTTGTGTTCGTGCGGATTATTCCGCGCTCCCGCGCGGGGAGGGCGGGGAGAAACCATCTCAAACGCCGAAGTTTTCTCCCCGTCCTCTGCCCGCCAAAGGCGGGCATTCACCCACTCCACTTCCTTGGCTGGCGCGCCGCCAAGCGGCGAACTTCAGTGAGCCAAGGAGGGTGAGGGTGTCGGGGGTTTGGCGCGAGGTTGGCTTGCCAACCTCGAGATTTGGCGAAGCCAAATCGGGAACTCTCGGCGTTTGAGATGGTCCTCCCCTCTGGCTCGCCCGGGAGGGCGAAAAGCTCCGATGAAACCGTTCAATTTTCAACAAAACCAAAGGAGGAACACACATGAACCAAAACTACAACTCCCCCTCGCCCCGGCGAGTCAACGAGCGCCTGCGCCGCCGTCGCCGCCGTACCGCCGCGATCGTGATCTTCCTCCTCGCGGCTGTTCTTGTTGCGCTGCTGGCCGTCTATGTCGGCCTCCTCATCCGCAATCGCCCTGATAATCCCAACGGCGACAGCCAGACCACGCCCGCACCTACTGTGACCGAGGGCGCTCCGGCCGACACTACCGCCCCCGACGATACAACCGCTGCCCCCGAGACAACCGCCGCGCCCGAAACCACGGCTGCGCCGGTCATCACCTACACGACGATCAACATGACCCGCGACGCCATCACCCAGGGCGATCTCGTGCTGGTCAATGCCTCCTTCCCCTACACATTCCCGGCCAACGAGAAGCATCTGACCACCATCTACGGCAACAAGAGCCGCGGCTACCAGATCGGCTCGGCGCAGGATAAGCTCGACACCGACGCCCTTGCCGCCTGGAACAAGGCCGCTGACGCCTTCCTCGCCGAGACCGGCGACGGCAGTCTGCTGCTGACCAACAACGGCGGCTACCGCAGCCGCGAGGCGCAGGAGACCCTCTACCAGAAGCGGGTCGCGTCGGTCGGCGAGGCTGAAGCGGCCAAGTATGTCGCCCTGCCCGGCAACAGCGAGCACCACACCGGCCTCGCCTTCGACCTCGCCGTTTACCGTGACGGCAAGACCTACACCCTCGGCAGTGACGAGCTCTACAACTGGATCCCCCAGAACCTCCCCCGCTACGGCTTCGTCCTCCGCTACCCGGCCGATAAGGTCAACATCACCGGCATCAGCTACGAGGAGTGGCACTTCCGCTACGTCGGCATCCCGCACGCCGTCTACATGACCGAGAACAATCTTTGCCTCGAGGAGTACCTCAACACCCTCCGCGCCTATCAGGCCGACGGCCAGCATCTGTCCGTCACCTCGGATGGCGTTGAGTACGAGATCTGGTACGTCCCCGTCGCCGAGGGAGATGTCACGCCCATCGCGGTCCCCAACGGCGTCACCTACAGCATTTCGGGCAACAATATGGACGGCTTCGTTGTCACCCTCAGCCGCCCGGCTGCCGATGCCCAGCAATAATACCTTCCGGAGAATACCATGCCAAACCATTTCCGTACCATCGCCGTGCTGCTCGCCTTCTGTCTCGCACTGAGCGGCTGCGGCGTCATCGTCCTGCCGAACGGTGATGAGACCACCGCCGCCGAAACCACCACCCCGTCGCCGGCCGATACGACAGCGCCGGCCGCCACCACGGCTGAGCCCTACACTGCCCCCGCACGCCCCGACGCGCAGGCCGCCGCCGATG
>JAFTOI010000013.1 GCA_017463865.1 Clostridia bacterium
GTATACTTGGTATTGTCCATAGTGACGATCCTTTCAGAATTTTGTCTCAGCAACTTAATTCTACCACAGAATCGTTACTATGGATATTTTTATATTTTGCTACCTATGTTGGTAGTGCAACTTCATTTTACAATCCGCTGATAAGATATTTCATTTATTCTTCAAAGCAAGGAACGATACCAAACGTAGAGACGATCATCGACGCTGAGAATAGAAACGAGAAAATCCCTGCTGAGAGGCAGGGATTTTTTATGTGGAGTTACAGATTCTCGCACTTCCACTCGCCGTCGAACCAGTGGTAATTCTCCGACAGGTCATCGCGGAGGAACACCTCGAGCATCTGATCGAATCCGTCGGCCAATGGATAGCGGGGCAGATTACGACGGTCAATCCAGAAGATCTCGCCCTCGTCCGAGGCGCGAAGCGTGCCGGAAAATGTGTCCGTTTTGTAAAAAAGCACGATGTAACGATACTCTCTGCAGCGATGCGTGAACTGTTTGATACCGCATAACTGCGGGGCAGCGATGTCGAGTCCGGTCTCTTCCTTCATTTCGCGGATGACCGAGCGCACGAAAGACTCGCCCGGCTCGACGTGGCCGCCGGGAAAGGTGATGCCCGGCCAGTTGGGGTTCCTGCGATCTTGTACGAGGATCCTGTCCCCGTCGCATATCATGCACATATTGGTCAGGATGACCGGTTCGGGTTTGGACATGGCTGCCTCCTGTCGAATCTGTTATGCGAAACGTGAAAAAAGTAAAAGATCCCGCGAACATAGTTCGCGGGATCCTGGCCCGCCCTACAGGATTCGAACCTGCGACCATCGGAATCGGAATCCGGTACTCTATCCAGCTGAGCTAAAGGCGGAAATCTTACCTGTATAGTATACCACAAATTCCGGGATTTGTAAAGGGCTTTTTTCAATTTTGCGGTCGAAATCTTTTCTTGCGGGATCGCGCGGATGTGTGCTTATTCGATCGGCGAGCCGATGTAGAGCACGGTGTTCGCCTTGACGGGCAGGGTGAGGGTCATGGTGTCGGCGGGGGCAACGAGGTTCATGATCGGCTCGAAGAAGTGATCCTCGTCGATGATGCGCACCTCGAGCTGGCCGGCGGAAAGGCCCTTGAGGTCGACGGTGATCTCGTTGGGCTCGTCTGTATAGTTAGCGGCCAGCAGGCCCTGCTGGCCCTCGCCGCAGGCGGCGCAGGCGTAGATGCCATCCCCTGTGATATCGGCGGTCACGGCATTGCCCATCTTATAAAGTTCGTTGAAGGCTTTGAAGGAATAGAAAGCCTTGGTTGGGGCCAGGCGTGCTTTTCTGCCGTGGTTGCCGATACACATGTCGGCGACATTGAAGAGGCTGCAGAATTCCTTGACCACATCAGCCTCGAAGAGGCAGGCGAGGGAGATGGAGGTATCCTGCTGCATGGCGGCAAGGACAGCGGCATGGTGGGCCGCACCGATGTGATTTTTCATACGGCGGTAGCTTTCCGACTGGCTGTCGGCATCCCAGGCGATCATGTAGTTCCACTCGTTGAATACGCTTTCGGTGTTGGTGTAGCCGTGGGAAGCCAGCAGCTCGTCGACGGCCTTGGCTTCGTCGGTCATCATGCTGATATCGGCGAAATAGCGATGCCAGGAATAGAAATCCAGCGGGACGGGTTCCTCTTGGGCAGCGAGGTAGTCCATGAAGCCGACCATGAAGGGCTTGATGCCGCGGCAGAAGGCGGAGCCGCCGATCTTGAGGTGCGGGAAGCAGCCCTTGAGGTGGCGGGCAGCGATGGTGTAAAATTCGTAGAACTGTTCAGGCGTGCCCAGCCACATGTTGCCGTTACCGTCGGGCTCGTTCCAAATCTCCCAGTAGTCGATCTTCCAGGTGTAGCCGTCGGCCCAGCCCTCGGTGTAGTGGCGGATGATGTGCTCGCAGATGCGTGCCCACTTCGCAAAGTCCTTGGGCGGATAGATATGGCGCTTGACGGGGGCGTGCTCGATAGAAACACCGAGACGGAAGAAGGGCTCACAGCCGACTTCGACACAGTGCGCCAGATATTCATCGGTCAGGCCGAAGTTGTAGTTGGCGGGATCGTTCTCGTCGGCGTCAAAGTTGCGGAAAATGCAGGGGATATCGACAAATTCGCCCGAACCGTAGGGGTATTCGACGTCATGCAGGCGCGCGTAGGGCAGGCCGGCTTCGCGGAAGAGAGGGCGGGCGTCATAGGTGAAGACCTTAGTCATCGGACCAGAGTTGACGCCGTGCAGCGGGCGGATCGGTTTCCCGTTAGGGGCGGCATAGTTGACAATGATCTGTGCGGACATAGGCGAAGCTCCTTTCGTTATTCGGCGAACATATCGGCGATCTCGTCGAGGGTGATCTTAGCCAGCTCGAGGCCTCCCACGTGGCCGACGTGGCCGGAGGAGACGTAAGCCGAGTAGTGGCCGCCTGCCTCGGCCTTGGCCGTGGGCAGATAGCCCTTGGAGTCGTCGGTCAGCTGGAGCAGGAAGGTCTGCTTGGCGGCGCTGCGGGCGCGAATGAGGTTGGCGAAATCGAGGAAAAGCTCGAAGGGGCTGGTGGCGAGGGCGATATCGCCCAGGCGCAGGAAGTGAACGGGGCAGGGGACGACCGACTCGGTCTGCTGGCGGTCGTAGCGGGCGGCGGTGCCGGCGTAGACGTGCATCGCGGCGCTGTCGCTGGCCTTGATATTGTCATTGGCGTGCTCGGCGGCGAATTTGGCCAGCTCGGCGCGGGCGGCGGCGTTCTCCTCCTCGGTGACGGTGCGCAGGGGCAGGTCGAGGGTATAAGCGTGGTGGATCAGCGTTGCCGTGCTGAAACGCTCCTCGGTTTCCTCGAGAACGGCCAGAATTTCACTTGCGATGCGGCGGCCGATGGTCCAGGTGCCCTTGATGTCGAACATCGACGGGTCGGCGCGGCGGATGGGCGGGTTCACGCGGATGACATTGGGGTCTTCGATGGGCGTCTCGGGCTCGACCCAGCGCACCAGGTCGCGCGGGCACTGATCGCCGGCCGGCGAGCAGAGGCCGAGCACCTTCAGATCCTCGCCAAGCTCGCGGCGGAGCAGGATCTTCACCTTGCCCCAGTAGTCGGCCGAGATGAGGTAGCGCTGCTCCATGACCTGCGCGGGGCAGGCGATGTTGGCGACAACGCCGGTCAGTGCACCGTCGGTATCGTAGGTGAAGAGCAGCTCGATACCGTTGTCGTTGCCACCCTCCAGCATGGTGAAATCGGGGGTGTTGGTGTCGCCCCACATCTTGGCGGTGCCGTCGGCGTAGCAAACGCGGCGGTTCATACCGACGGCGGCGCGGCCAAAGCCGGGCGCATAGGCACCCGGCGCGCGGGTCGTCCAGGCGGTGATGACTGCTTCGGTCAGACGTTCAATGAGAAATGCAGTTGCCTCGGCGGGAGACATGACGTCGTCGCGGACGACGGCGGTGTTCTCGGGCGATTCTTCGGTGCCGAGGTATTTGGCCAGCGCGCCGAGCCCCGAGTCATGGCTGCCCTCGTAGACGAAGGAGGTGTGGCTGTGGGTGGCGGCGAAGATGATCTTGGCCGGGTCAAGTCCAATGTTCGCAGCGGCCACGTTGGCGCGGACGCCGGCGGGAAGCACCGGGTCGACGCTCTCGATGTCGACCGAGCAGATCACGGCCTGATCGCCCGAAGCCTCGATGGCCATGGCGGTAACGGTGATGGGGGTCTCAACGTACTGCGAGACGCGCTCGTAGAACTGTCCGGCCAGATAGATCGGCTTGTCGGGGGTGATGCTGACCTCAGACCAGCCGATTTTGACGGTCTTATCCATGGTCGGCCTCCTTATGCGCGCTCATCCCAGGCGCGGCGCAGGGCACCGAGCATGTCCCAGGCGACAGCCTCGGGATCGGCTGCGGCCATGATCGCGCTGGTGCAGCCGGTCGCTTGCGCACCGGCGGCGATGACGTTGTAGACGTCCTGCGCAGTCGAGATGCCGGCGCCCTGCAGTACCATGATCTCGGGGTTGATGGCGTGGACGGCGGCGATGGTATCCTTGACGTAGCTCATGTCGCTGGCGACGCCGGTACCGATGAGGGCGGTGGGCTCGGCGACCATCAGATTCGGGCCGAGCGCGGCGATGGCCTTGACCTCCTCGAGGGTATCGGCGCAGACGATGGTGGCAAGGCCGACCTCGTCAGCGCGTGCCATGGTGGCGGCGAGGGTGTCCATGTCCAGCTTGCACTCGGCGTGGTTGAGCATAACGCCCACGGCGCCCGCCTCCTTGACTGCCTCGGGCAGGACAGAGCCAAGGCCACGGCCGGGACGGATGGGGTCCATATGCTGGGCGTAGACATGCAGCCGCTCGGTGTTGGCGGCGATGGCCGCGATGTCGGTGTACTGCGGGGTGAGGATGATGTCGAGGTCATACTTTTCGGCGATCTTGTCCAGCTCTCGGGCCAGACGGAGCATGCGCGCGCCCCACATGTAGACCTTCGGACCTACCTCGAAGAAAGGGGGGCGGATCTTGTAATTCTCCAGCATGATGTAACTCCTCGCTTATTTTTTGTCGTTGAGCAGGCTGCCGACTGCTCCGCCGGGATGGATGAGGCCGAACTGCTCGCGGGTGTAGCCGGTCTCGACGATGAGGGCCGAGAGCAGGGCGTCAAAGATGACGATGGTGGCGATGTAGCTGCCGGTGGCCATCAGGCCTGTGGGGTCGCTTTCAGAGCCGATCTTCATGGGCAGAACGATCTGCGCCGCCTTGGCCAGCGGGGACTCGAGATTTTCGGTGACGGCGATGAGGGTAGCGCCCTTCTTGTTGCAGACATCGATGATGGGCAGCAGCTCGGCCGTCTTGCCGCCGCGCGAGACCATAATCATGACATCGTCGCCCTTCAGGCTGCCGAGACCGCCGTGGACCGCCTCGCAGGGGGGCATGAACATCGCGCCGCGCTCGATGCAGCAGAGTGAGTGGGCGAACTTCTTTGCCGCGATGCCCGACGAGCCGCTGGCACAGGTCATGATGCGGGGGCAGTTTGCCAGTGCGTCGACAGCCTTGGCGAAGGCGTCCATATCCATAGACTTGGCCACATTGGCGGCCTCAGCGGCCTCGATTTCAATCGACTTGAGAGCAGCGTTAAGTGCTTCGTTTTTCATTTTTGATATACCTCACATTTCAGAGAAATTAAATTTATACAGGGGAAGTGGGGGTGCCTTGCGCAAGGCACCCCCGCAGGGGGTCAGACGATCTCGATGCCCATCAGATCGCACAGGTGCTTGATGCGGCGGGTGCAGTCGCCGTAGACGATGAAGTAATGCTGAGCGGCAACCTTGTCGGCGAAGTCCTCGACGTCGGCGAGGAGCACCTCAAGGCCGGGCAGCTGGGGTGCGGGCTGTGCCCAGCCGGCTTCCTCCCAGCGGCGAGGCGTGACGCCTTCGCCCTTGACCATGTGCAGCTTGTATTGGCCGTTCGTGTAGAAGAGGCGGCACATCGTCAGCTCGCCGGGCTTGACCTTGGAGACGTTCAGGATGCCCTGCGACAGCTCGCCGAAGGCGGCGGGCATGACAGTGACCTCGCCGTCGACGATCTCCTCGGGGACAAAGTCGGGCACACCGGCGAGGACCCGGTCGGTGAAGAACTCGTAGAACTCGAGGTAAGCGGCGCACTGGCCGGTCAGGGCCTTGAGCATCATCTGGGTGACGCAGCCCAGCGAGTCGTTCTCGGGGACGACACAGAAGCCGTCCTCGGCCAGCAGCATAAAGATGGGCGCGGGGGGGTAGCCCAGCAGCTTCTTCATGCCGTCGACGTCCTTGAGCGAGATGGCGGTGTAGCCACGCTCGCAGGCCAGCTCACGGACGGCCAGATAGTAGCCGGCGGCCTTCATCATGGCCGACTCATCGGCCTCAGCAAGGAACTTCCACTGGCGGATGCGGCCGTTGACGACGTCCATTTTCTCGGCGTCGGAGAGCTTCTGGCAGCGCTGCTCGATCTCGAGCATCTCGAAGGTCTCGAGCTCCGTACCGACCACGCGCTTGAGCGAGCTGCCGTCGTAGAGGGTGCCGTAGAGGTTCATGTCGCGGTAGCCCATCATGCCGGCACGGGAGTGGCGCAGCCAGGCAGCGGCCTTGGCGGCGGCGCAGTAGTCGGCGACCTTCTTCGCGCCGCAGGGCTGGCCGACGATGTCGTAGATGTAGGTGAAGCGATAGCCCAACTCGGCCAGCGTGCCGCGCAGGGCGGTGGTGCCTGCCTGGTCGGCGGTGGTGACCAGACGGCCGTCATCCTCGATCCAGCCGCAGAGGCCCCACAGGACGACGGGGAGGTGGCGGAAATGCTCGGCAACCTTGATGACGGCGTGGGTGGGGATCCAGCCGGCGATGCAGAGTACGAGGGCGTCGATGGGCTCGGACTTCAGCACATCGACGGCGTGGGCGATGTCCTTCTCCTCATAGTCATCGGTGATCGGGAAGACGGGGAGCAGATCAAGTCCCTCGCCAAGCAGGGCATCGCGGGCGGCGGTGCACTTATTGATGATGATCTCGACGGGGGTGTTGACCTCGCCGAAGCCTGCAAATCCTATTTTAGACATGTGGAAACCTCCTGGTTGTTGAATAATTTATCATACGCGCGGAAACGCCGCGCGGCGTCGGTGTAATCGGTGCCGGTGGGCAGGTAGGTTTTACCGGTCCTGACGCAGGCGGCAGTGCCAGCCTCTACCGAGGCGAATGCGCCCGCGCCAACGCCAGCGAGGATCGCGGTGCCAAGGCAGGCGGTCTCGCTCTCGGCCGGGACGCAGAGGCGGAGCCCCGTGACGTCGGCTTTAATCTGTGCCCAGAGCGGGGATGCAGCGCCGCCGCCCGTGATGCGCAGCTCTTCGATGGCGTTGCCTGCCGTCCTGAGCGTGTCATCAAGCATAAAGGCGATAGCCTCGAGGATAGCGCGGACGAAGTGCCCGCGCCCGTGCGTCAGCGTGATGCCCCCGAAGAGGCCGCGGGCGTCGGGATTGTAGGTCGGCATGGTCGAGCCGCAGAGGTAGGGCAGGAAGACCAGCCCCTCACTGCCGGCCGGAACCTCGGCCGCTTCCTTGTCGAGCGCCGCGAAGTCGACGCCGGCCGCGAAAGAATTGCGGAACCATTTCAGCGCCATGCCGGCGGTCGGTGACCAGAGCAGACGGCAGTAGTGGCCGTCGAGGTGGACGTGGCAGGGGATCTTCGATGCGGGATCGAAAGGCGGGATCTCGTCGCAGAGGGCGCAGACCGCCATGATGGTGCCGGTCATCTCGCTGACGATGTCGGGGGTCACCACGCCGGTGCCCACCGATCCGGCGATCTGATCGAGCGCGCCGGTGACAACAGTCGCTTCCTCGAATTTTGCAACAGCCGTTGCCGAGGGGATGAGGCGGGGCAGCTGATCGCGCGTGATGCCGATGTAGTCGAGCATCTCGGGCCACCAGTCTCCGGTGGTGATGTCGTAATAGCAGGAGGACGACTGCAGCGTCGGCTCGGTGACGAACTCGCCGCCGAGGTCGTGCAGCAGCCAGTCGCCGAGAAGGAAAATTTTCTTCGTTTTTGCCCAGATCTCGGGGCGGTTGCGCTTGACCCACAGCAGCTTGCAGGCCGGCCAGCCGCCGGTCACTTCAGGCTGTCCGGTGTGGTTGTAGAAATTCTCGAGGCCGAAGTGGGCCTCGATCTCTCGCGCCTCGGCTTCGGCGCGATTATCCAGCCAGACGATGGCGGGTGCGAGAGGCGTTCCGGCCTCGTCGGTGAGGATCATCGTCTCGCCCTGCGTGTCGACCGAGATGGCGTCGATCTGCCCGACCTCGGCCCGGATGCGGGCGATGGCTTCGCGGCAGATGCGCAGGTATTCGTTTGCTTCGAACTCGACCATGACGCCGCCCTCGGCGGTGGAGAGGGTGTAATCCATGGTGCAGAGTGCCAGCCGCCGCCCCGTTTCGTCAAAGGCCGCGGCCTTGAGCGAGGTGGTGCCGACGTCTATCCCCAACAGAACCATGTCATCAAATCCTTTCGTTTGGTTTCGATTGTTTCGCAATTGTATTTGCACTTGGCTTATGAAAATATTCTATCATGGATCAGAAAATTTGTCAAGAAAAAACTTGCAATTTCCCATAAAGTATGATAAAATATTTTCAAAGAACGAAAGGGAGAGACGCCATGAAATATAACATAGAACAAAGGAAAGCGAAAATTCTGGAGCTTCTGCGAACCAACGGTGAGGTGCGTGTGGCTGAGCTGAGCCGGATCTTCAATATCTCCGAGGTCACTGTCCGTTTCGACCTCGAAAGCCTCGAGTCGCAGGGTCTGCTCACCCGTGTCTACGGCGGAGCCGTCAGCGCCAACAAGTTCTATGTCGACATGGATCTGCACGAGCGCTACACCACCAATGCCGCCGAAAAGAAGGAGCTGGCCGAGCAGGTCGCGGCACTGGTCAGCGATAACGACACCCTGATGCTCAACGCCGGCACCACCATCACCTATATTCTGCGTGCCATCAAGGGACGCCGCAACATCAGCATCGTCACCAACTCGATCACCAACGCCAACGAGGCGGCGGCTTATAATGGCTTCAATGTCATCCTCCTCGGCGGCTCGATCGACACGAAATATCAGTTCACCTACGGTAACGACGCCATCGCCCAGCTGAATCGCTACCACGCCTCCAAGGCCATTCTTTCGGTGGACGGCGTCAGCGATCGCTCGGGCCTGACCCTTTACTATTCCAATGAGGTGGACATTATCCGCGGCATGATCTCGCTGTCCGACAAGGTCATCATCGCCGCCGACCGCCACAAGATCGGCCGCAGCACCTTCGCGCAGATCGCGCCCCTTGAGTCGGTGCACACCCTCGTCACCAACCCCGGTGCCGATGCCGAGCAAATGGCCGCCATCCGCGAACGCAACATTGAGATTGTCGGCGGTTAAATCCAAACAAAAGCAAACGAAACCCGCACACAGGGAATGTGTGCGGGTTTTCTTCATTTTTGCTTGGCCTTCATCCGGCCGACCACGCGGCCGCAGCAGGCGAAGCTGCACGACGCGCCGACCGGGATGGGGGCGTAGGCGGGATTGAGCGAGATCAGCCGATCCCCGCCCCAGACCTTGACATAGCCCTCACCGTCGAGGATGAAGATGCCAACCTCGCCCTCGTCGACGCGGTCGGTGCGCTCGATGAGCAGCAGATCGTGGTCATGGTAGCGCGGCTCCATGCTGTTTCCGCTGATGCGCAGGGCATAGTCAGCGGCGGCGCTGGCCTCGGCGGGCACCTGGATCTGCCGTGCACTGCCTTCATCGAGGGTGACGCCGGTACCGGCCGAGACGGGGAGATCATATAAAGGAAGGGATCGTGTCGGCTTGATGGCCGGCTGGGACAGCCGGACGGCGCGGTGCGCCGGGGCAGCAGACGCCTGCTCGGACTGGCGGCGGGGCGTGTACTCGCTTTCCTTGTTCATCAGCAGCGCGACTGTGTCGCGCCCGCGCGCATCGAGCGCGCGATATTGCTCGATGAAGGCGATCTCCTCGGGGGAGAGGGTATAGTTGTGGGTATTTTCCGGCTTGCCGTATACGGCGTAGTCGAGCGACAGCTCGAGTGTTTGGCAGAGGGCCACAAGATTGCCCAGCTTGGGCGAGTCGTTCATGCCGGCCAGCAGTTTGCTCAGTGTGCCCATCGGGACCCCGCTTGCCGCTGCCAGCTGCTCGTTAGTTAACCCTAGCTCGGCCTTGCGCGCTTTGAGTCGTGATACATAATCCATTTTCGATTCC
Organism: Clostridia bacterium; assembly: GCA_017463865.1. Taxonomy (GTDB): domain Bacteria; phylum Bacillota; class Clostridia; order Oscillospirales; family CAG-272; genus SIG693. The sequence goes on from JAFTOI010000013.1 coordinate 9,755, forward strand.
CCCGGTTCCATTGTTGAAAATAGTATAGCATATTTTTGTTTCTTTGTAAAGGGGTTTGGGAAAAATAATTCCGCATTCGGAAAAATAATTTTGGCGAAAAAGAAAAAAATAATTCCAAATTGAGAAAAATTCTGTTGACAAATCGCAAAATGTGTGCTATAATGGCGTCGTAAAAATTCCGTTATCGGAAATGGAGGACGATATTATGAACAGAACGCTTCGCATGCCTGCAGCCCGTACCGCACCGCGCCGCCGTCAGCCGACGCTTGGTGATTGGCTTTCTCTGCTCTTCGCCTGCCTGTGCTATTTTTTCGGCCTGCGCGAAGTACAGATGGGGCTTCGCATCTTTTTGGGGGGCGGTGCGTTTATGCTCATGCTCGGTTTCGTGGGGGGAATCGAGTGCGGTATGGTCGCGCTTGTTCCGGGCGGCATTGCCTGCTTTGCCTTGGTCGCAGCGGCATTCCTTTTGCTTCGCGGGCTTGGTGATGCAGACTGAATTGGGTGCCATTGCCTATCAACCGACTGCGGGAGAGAACAAATGATGACTATCGCGGATAATGTGATCAAAGATAAACTTCAAAATGTGTATTTTATTTGGGGCCGGGGAAAAACCACGATTGCCAAAGCACTTCAGGGAAAATATGGATTTTAACTCTGCAGCACCGACGACAGCCGGGATTGGCATATGAAGAAAGCATTGCCCGAGTACCAGCCCTGCATGTGCCGCGATTACGTTAGGGAATACGGTGTCAAGAGCTTTTGGGCGCTGCCGCGGGACGTGATCGCTGAGCGTGAGCGGCAGTTCCTGGCGGAGGTCACGCCGATGATCGTTTCGGATCTGATCATCCTTGCGGCGCAGCATGAGGTCGTGCTCTGCGAAGGAGATATTGATTATCAGATGGTGATTCCCGTTGCGACCAATATGGTGCATTTATAAAATGCGGGAACGGGTTTCGACTGGTTTGCACGCCCCGACCATCGGGACGCGCTTGACGCGATCAAGCGGCGCACGGATATGAGCGAACGAGAGAAGGCGGAGATTATTCGCAATGCGTATCATTCGGTCGCGCAGATGGAGGGCGTAGTGCCGGACTGGGTGATCGACTCTTCGGTGAAGAATATTGTGTGGGATGACCGCACGAGCGTTGCGCAGACGGTATCTGAGGTAGAGCGATATTTTTCGTTTGTACAATGAAAAACGCCCGACAGCGCAGGCTGTCGGCGTTGGAAGTTTAGACCAAGAACATGGAGACAATGGTCAGCACCGCGAGAAAGCCGAAGTTCAGCAGGGTGAACAGGCCGATATACGACCGCGTTTTCTCGGGGTAGTGTGTGGTGTAAGTGCGGAAGGTAATAAGGCTGGCCAGCGAGGCGATGAGGGTGCCGGCACCGCCAATGTTGACGCCGATGAGCAGGGCGGGGTAATTTTCGGTAAACTGCGAGAGCAGGATGGCGGACGGGACGTTGCTGATCACCTGACAGGATGCAACGGCGGTCAGCAGGGTGCTCTTTTCCAGCAGTGCGGAGAAGACCGCGCGGACGGGCTCGATGCGGGACATGTTGCCGGCGAAAATGAAGAAGCAGACGAAGGTCAGCAGCAGGGGATAATCGACCTTTTTCAGAGCGTTGCGATCCATCGGCAGCAGGACGGCGAAGGTCAGCAGAATGCCGATGGGATACGGAATGACGCGGAAAATGATGAGAATCGAGGATGCGAAAAGAGCCAGATAAATGGCGGTTTTGCCGATCGGCAGCTTCTCCTCCTCGGTGGTGACGGACAGCGGCTCGCGCGGGATGAAGAGGCAGATGAGGAAGATCAGCACGATGGAGACCGCGAACGGAATGGCCATGATGCGCATGAACTCGCCGTTCGGAATGTTGAATTTGGTGTAGAGGTAGAGGTTCTGCGGGTTGCCGAATGGGGTGAGCATACCGCCAAGGTTGGCGGCGATGTTCTGCAGGATAAAGGTCAGCGCCATGTATTTCTCGCGGCCGGTGGTCGAAAGGACGAGATAACCGAGCGGCAGGAAAGTCAGCAGTGCCATATCGTTGGCGATGAGCATCGAGCCGATGAAGGTGATGCAGACCAGCGCGAAGATGGCCGAGCGGGTGTTGCCGGCGCAGCGGACGATCTTGCGGGCGAGAATGGTGAAGAAATGGATGTTTTTCAGCGCACAGATGACGGCCAGCGTGCAGAAGAGGCAGGTCAGCGTCTTAAAGTCAAAGTAGCTGAGATACTCGGCGTCGGGCGGCACGAGGAAGGCCGAGAGCGTTGCGGCGATCATAGCGATGACGAGAACGGTATTCTTGCGGATGAACTCCGCCGGGGAAAAATGGAGTTGAGGGTGGGGATGATGACGGTCTGGATTGAGCCTGACTTGCGCCTGCATTGCACATTACCTCGCACAAAAAATTACCGCGTCCAAGTGGTACGCGAACTGCTACAGCATACCACAAAGGCGCGGATTTTGCAAGAGGGTTGGCGAAAATCGTGAAAAATCAGCGTTTTTCACGCAGTTGGGGCATCAATAGTTGTTTTCGATGAGCAGCTTGACGATAAGGTCGCCGCGCTTTTCGCGCTCGTAAGCAAGCCAGCCCACCGAGCGGCCGGTGATGGGGTTGAAGTAGAACATCTGACCGCGCATGCCGCCCTTGGTATAGGCGCCATTGTCGCGGCGGGTCAGCGAATAGCCACGCTCCATGGCGAGGTCGACCCATTCGGCCGAGAGAATCCGCTTGTCGCCATACATCCCGCCGTGGGCGTAGATCTGGCCCAGCCGCGCGATGTCGATGCTGCGGGTGTAGAGGCCGGTCGCGCCCATGGCGTAGCCCTGCGGACATTTGCTCCAGGCCGCTTCACGGCAGCCGGTCGGCAGGAAAATATCGCGCATCAGCATGTCATCAAGCGCCTCGCCCGAGACTTTGGTGACGACGCGCGACAGCAGATAGTAGGCCGCGTCGCTGTAGCAGTATTTTTCGCCTGGTGCGACGGTAAGCTTGGTATTAAAAATGATGGAAAGAAAATCGTGAGTCGGGTAGTCGTTGATATCCTCGACGTCGATATCGAGAAAGCCTTTCTCGATGCCCATGCGGTGACGCAGGACGTCGTCGACAGTGACGTCGTTCCAGCGGGGATCGAGAACGGAGGGAAGCGCGTCGGCGAAGAGATCGACGATCTTATCGCCTGGCTTGACCAGGCCGCGGTCATAGCAGAGGCCGATGGCGGTCATGGTGTAAGCTTTCGAAACCGAGTAGGTATCGTTGCAGGGGTTAGCAGGGTGGAAGGTGAAGGTTTGGGCCTGGCCGTTCTCGATGGCGGAGAGGGAGAACAGATGCGCGCCGGTGCCGCGGATCTGTTCGATCAGGGTTTCGATCATGATTGGGTTCCTTTCGTGGAAAATTTTTCGCTGAGAAAATTATAGCAGGGAAAAATCGCGCTGTCAAGTCCCAATTTTGTTGACAAATCGCGGCGTTTATGGTATTATTTAATTAGTATATACCTGAAAGGAGCTTGTTCATGAAGATCAAATGTGTCATACTTTTTCTGCTCGCCGCTCTGCTGCTTGTCCTCCCTGCGTGCGGCGATGCCGGTTCCGCTTTAGACACGACGTCGCCAGCGGAGACGACCGCGACGCCCGAGACCGAGCCTCAGTCGACTGCCGTGGCCCTGACTGAGGGAGGAAAAGCGCGCTATACGCTGATCCGCGGAGATCTTGCGGGCAGTGCGGTCGTCGACCTTGTCCAGAGTCTGGCTAAACAGCTGAACGAAGCTGCCGACACCAGCTTTTCGCTGGCGACCGACTGGGTTAAGCGGGGCACAGAGCCGGACAGCTCGACGCTCGAGATCCTGTTCGGCAATACTAACCACGCCGAGACGCTTGTGGTTGCGCGGCGCGTCGGCTATGACGGCTATGGTGTCGCGATCGAGGGCAACAAGATCGTGGTTTACGGCAGCACCAACGCGGCGCAGAAAAAGGCGATGAAGGCCTTTGTCGGTGCGCTCAAGAAAAATGACGCCGGTGAAACGGTGCTTGATTTGCCGGCGGGCGGGCTGTTCGAGCAGGGCGACGCGCCCTTCTTTACCGATCGTGATGCGTCGAATTATGTCATTGTTGCAGACGAGGCGAACAAGGCGCTTGCGACCGAGCTGCAGACGGCTATCCGGAAGGCATATGGCTATGAGCTGCCCATCAACCGACCGACAGATGCCGAGACGGCATGCGAGATTCTCGTCGGTGACTGCAGCCGCGCCAATACCGATGCGCTGATCGACACCTTTACCTCGCCTGTCGGTTATGCGCTCAAGACCGATGGCAAGAAAATTCTGCTGGTTGGTGCGTCGGATTTCGGGACGACGCAGGCTGTTGATTATTTCGTGCAGAATTACGTCGAGAACGAATACAGCGCTGTTCTGCAGATGCCGGCTGATGTCAACTACGGCTATGTTGGCCTGACCGGTGCCGAGCATGTCGAGCTCACTGAGGGCGCTGACATCCGTATTATGTCCTACAACATTCTCACCGAGCTCTGGAACGACAAGCTTCCGGTAGAAGGCCGCGATGAGATTGTCGCCGCAACGCTGCTTACTTACATGCCCCATGTGATTGGCTTGCAGGAGGTCAGCGCCAAGTGGTATGAGCGTCTGGTGCCTATGGTGAAGGAGCATTATACTTTTGTCAATGAAAAAACGGCTGAGGGCAAGGTCAACTATTCGGGCATGGCGTACAATCCGAGCAAGGTCAAGCTGATCACGTCGGGCTGCGAGCTCTTCTCGCAGGGCAACAGCGGCAACATGCGCCTGATGAACTGGGCGGTGTTCGAGACAGTTTCGGGCGGTGAACGGTTCGCGCTGATCAACACGCATCTTGACATCAACCGCACCGACGGCAGCCCGAAGAACGCCTATCGTCTTGTTCAGGCCAAGGAAATGGGCGAAAAGGTGCTTGCTTTGCAGAAGGAATACAGCTGTCCCGTCATCATCACCGGTGACTACAACTGCAACCGCAGCACCGATGAGTATAAGCTGTTCGTCGAAACGGCAAAGGTCAAGGACGCCCAGTGGGATGCCTCGGCCAGTGTCAACAACACCTATGTGACCTACCACAACGTCGGTGTCGTATCGGCTGCCGGCGATACCTCCATCGACCACATTACCTACACCGAGGGAGCGACGGCGCTCTTCTATAAGAACCACATCGAGCCGCCCATCTGCGATGCATCCGACCATAATCCGATCATGGCCGACTTCGCGCTGAACTGAACGGAAAAGTCCGCACACATCATGGATGTGTGCGGACTTTTTTAAAGCTCTTCTGCTGACAGCACGCGCCTGCGTTTGCTTAGCATGCGCGAGGGCAGGCCGCCGGAGGCGTATTCGGCTTCGCCCGACTGGTTGTCGTAGGGGTCGATGCGCAGATAACGCTTGGGGGGATCGAAGTCGGCCTGCAGTGCGGTGTTGGCGACCAAACGATAGGGGTCGAGGTTGCCGAAATAGTGCGCGCAGCGCTCGGTCTCGCCGCCGCGTAGTGCGCCGCCGCCGAAAGAGGGATCGCAGGGCAGCCAGCCATAGGGTGCGACGTAGAACTCAGCCCAGTCGTGGCTGCCGATCGAGTCGGGCGTGATGTAGCTGCCTGAACGCCAGCGCGCCGGGATGCCGGACGCGCGGCAGAGGGTGATGAACAGAATGGCCTGCAGACCGCAGTCGCCGCGGAGATTGAGCGCGGGAAACTCGGCCAGCTGGTCGATGATGCGGTAGTCGCGCATGTAGGAATAGCGCACATTCTGGGTGATGTAGTCGTAGAAGCGCTTCGCCCGCAGAAGTGGGTTGGGCTCGTCGCCGCCGAGCTCTTCGGCCAGCGCCCGCAGATAGGGGGTGAATCGGATGTGCGGGTACTGCTCGTTGAGGTCGGCTTCAGCGCCGGTTACGTCGGACGTGACTGCGTCGGGATCGAGCGCGGTGTAGCGCGCGGTGCAGATGTAGGAGAATTCGACGAAAAATTTTTGCCCGGCCTCACTTGGTGCGGTGAAACAGATCGTGCGGTGTGCGGCGTTCGAGATGAAGCTCTCGTGCGAGGCGGCGAGCAGGGTGATTTCGCGCTGCGTTTCGGTTTCGGCGGGGTAGGGGAGATGCACGTTCAGCGCTTCACCCGGGCGGACGAACGCGTCGTCGACCCACAGTTCCTCGCGCACGTGGAAACGGAAGCTGCGTTCGCCCTTTTCGCGCAGGAGGGGGACGTTTTCCGCTGACCACGCGCGGTCATTGCCCGCTTTCGGCGGTGTGCCGAACTGCGACAGCCACGGCCCCATTGTTTTGCGGATGTTGGCCACCGCATCGTCCTGCAGGTGCAGCTCGCCCCCTACCAGCCGCCAATCAACGAAGCCGGAGGCGAGGATAGTTTTCATGGCGTCGTCGGGCAGGGTGGGGTAGCGCTCGCGCAGGATGGCGAGCGCTTTGGCCGGGGTGAGCGCGTAATCGCGCATCATGCCCTCAGCGAGAATGCACTCGAGCTCGAGCCGCTCGCGCATCGCGGCGGGGACGCCGCGGGCGAGCATAGCGTCGATTTCGGCGATCTCAGCCGCGAAGTCGCCGTGGTATTTGTAGCTTTTGACGCCGTCTGGCAGATCGTAGGCCAGCGCGGCCAGACGGTCGTTCGAGAATTCAGGGTACAGCATCAGATCAACCCCGCGCGCAGACGCTTCATGTTGTCGGCTAGCGTTTCGAGGGCGATGACGTCGCGCTCCTTGGGCTGGGCGGGCACCTCGTACATCAGCGGGCCGGCATAGTTGGCCTCGGCGAGGATACTGAGCAGTCCCTTCCAGTTGTTGAAACCGTCGCCGGGCAGGCGGTGGCGCTCATCGACAAAGTCGTAGTCCGAGATGTGCAGCGTCACGATCTCGAGACCGCCGGCGAGGATGCCGCGCAGGTAGTCGAGATTGTCTTCCGCGAGGGAGTGATTGGTGTCGAAGCAGACCTTCGCGCCGGTGCCGCTCAGCAGCTCGACCATCTCAGCCGAACGGTTGCAGAGACAGGTGCGGGGGAGATTCTCGACGGCGAGCGTCAGGCCCAGCTTGTCGCAGAGCTCGCCGAGGCGCATGATCCCGTCGCGGCTGAGTGCCAGGCGGTCGGGGCGGATGTCGTCGGTGATGGGCTCAGAGGACGGGTGCAGGACCATCGTTTTGATCCCGGCCTCGGCGGCGGCACGGATAAGGGTCTTGTTGGTGTAAAGGGTGATGGCGCGCAGCTCCTTGTCCTGGTTCGAGATGTCCAGCTTGCGGCTGAAGGGAAGGTGCAGCGACCACAGCTCGATGCCAATGTCACGGGCGGTCTCGCCGAGGGCCGCGGCAGTTCTGGGCAGGTCAAGGCTGTTCATGTACTTGTCATAGCTGAAGGAGAGCTCGAGCGCGTCGATGCCGGCAGCCTTCGCCGCCTGCATGACGTCGCGGTTGATATCGCGGAAGAAGCAGCAGGAGCTGCCGAGACGCAGGGTGGAGATATCGGTCATAAAGAGATCCTCACTTTCGTTGAATGTGGTAAATATAGCATAGCACAAATACGTGAAAAAGTAAAGAGTCGGGGAGAATTTTTACGGAAAAGCAGCGAGGAATTTTCCTCGCTGCTTTGCACATGCTTATTCAAACGATTCGTTCAGCTTTTCGACCAGCTTCGGGATGACCTTGTTGTACTGTGCCATCTGCGCGATCCAAGCCGGCTTATTGTTGTAAACTGCATTTTCCCATGCCTGGGTGGGCATGCCGTTGAGGGCGGTGTAGAAGAGACGGCCGAGGTCGAAGACGACGCTGTCGCGCGCGATGTCGAGCATCTGCGACGAGACTTCATCCTTCGAGTACTTGACCTTCAGCGTCGTCTCAAAGACGGCGGGGGTCACCTGACGGTAGGACTCGGAGGCCATGCACTCCATCACAGCGGCGGCCATCTCGGGATTATCATGGTCGATCGGGATGGCGTAGAGGGTGAAGGGGTTGCCCATGATGCAGGAGTAGGAATCTTGCGATGCGTCATACTTCGGGATCGGCACGATGCCATAGTCGAGATCCTGTGCCTCCTTGACGGCGTCGCGAATGGCCATGCGGGCACGGTCAAAGTAGAAGAGAGAGTGGCCGGCGGCAAACTCGCCAAGCGTTGCGTCGGAGGTGACCATGTAGCCGTCGTTGGTATTATAGAGGAAGGAGCAGACTTTCTCCAGCACGGCTTGCGTGCGCTCGCTGCCGAAAGCCTCATTGAAGGCCAGGCCGTCCTGGCCCTTGTTGATGAGCACCGTGGTGCCGCTGCCCCAGAAGAAGGCATCGGAATGCAGCTTGGTGGTGTACATACCGAACTGGTCGCCCTCGTCCTTCAGGCCATTGCCGTTGAGATCCTGATAGACACCGCTCGAGAGCTCGAACATCTTGTCCATCGTCCACTCGTCCTTCTGGACCAGATCATAGGGGGACTCGAGACCATAGTTGGTGGCGATGGTCTTATTGAAGAAGGTGACGTACATCATGTACAGCACGTTAGCCGAGATGTCGCCCGAGGCGAAGTAGAGCTTGTCCTTGATGACAGCCTGTTCGATCAGCTTCTCCGGCCACCAGGGCATGTCGAAGTTGAGGTGGGGCAGCTCGAGCAGGTCGAGGGTAAGACCGTTCTGGGCGCAGGATGCGACAGAAAGGGAGTAAGCGCCGAGGATGTCGTAGGCGCGGTCGCCGGCGTCGACGCTCTTACGGACGGTGGTGACGTAGTTCGAGACGTTGGATGCATTGGCCTTGGTGCCGATGAACTCAAGCTTGACGTTCAGGCGGTTCTGAATGGTCTCGTTGCGGCTGTAGATGGCGTCGTTGACGATCTCGCCGTCGATGCCCTCAGAGAAGAACTCCTGGTGCTCCATGTCCTCCCAGTACAGGGTCGTGACGGTCTCACCATTGAAATTGAGGTTGGGGTCGAGGGTGTCGCGGATGTAGCCCTTGGCGTCGAGGCCGTCGTCTGCTGTTTCGGGTGCGGTGGTGCTGTCGCCGACCGAGGGCGCGGCGGTGGTATCGGTGCCGGTCTTGGTGCCGTCCGATGCACATGCTGTGATCGGCAGCAGTATCAGCAGAGTCAGCAGGGCCGCCAGCGTGCGCTGTATGGTGGAATGCTTCATGTGTAATCCTCCTTAAATTCATATAGGAATGACGAAAAATATTATACAGGATTGCCGTAAATTTGTCAATGGCTTTTTCGGAAAAACGAAAGAAAAAACAATGCGCATCGGTTCGGCGATGCGCATTGCGCTGCTGTATAAGATATATGGCGTGCTTGGTTAAAGCTCCTCGACGTGGCGGACATTTTCGAGCGAGACCAGCTCGGCAATGACGGCGTTGTGCGCGATCTTCTTCTCAGCATCAATGGTGAGGACAACGCTGGAGAAAATGCCGTCCTCGGCCTTGGTTTTGGTCAGGTGCATATCGGTGACACGGACACCGTTGCTCTTGAGCAAACCGAGGATCTCGTTGATGGCACCGGAATTGCTGTACTCGATGTAGAGGTTCATTGAGCGTGCGGTGGACATGAGGAAGTAATTGAAGTAATTGAGCAGTGTGGTGATGAGCAGGATCATCACAAAGGTGGTGATGGCACCGAGATAGAAGCCGGCCCCGATGGCCAGTCCCATGCAGGCCGATGCCCAGAGTCCTGCGGCGGTGGTCAGGCCACGCACCTGCTGCCGCGCGGTGACGATGATGGTGCCCGCGCCGAGGAAGCCGATGCCGTTGATGACCTGCGCGCCGAGACGGGTCGCGTCGCCGATGACCATGCCCTGCTTGACGGCGTACTGGCTGATCATCATGGTCAGCGACGCACCGACGCACACCATGATATATGTACGGAAACCGGCCGGGCGGCGCTTGCGTCCGCGCTCAATACCGATGATGCCGGCGAAGAGCACCGCCAGCAGCAACCGGACGGTGATCGAAACGAGATTAAGGTCTTCGAGATAAAGCACGATCTGCTTGAATTGTTCCATGATAAGCCTCCGTGGAGTGTTAAGGTATAGTATAGCACAAGATGCGAAAAAATGCAAGTCCACAACGCGGATTTTTGGAAAAGAATTGTGAAAAAAGTATTTTTATGTGCGGACAACCGGGATCAACCATCAATTGCGTTATATAGCCCGACAATGTAGTAATTTTCCCAAAGGCGTGTTTGTACATCAAGGCTGCTTGAGGAAAACATTTCCAACAGCTTTCGAGAAGTGAGTGTATCATCGTCAGTATACACGACAAACGTATTTCCGTAGCCGGTCAACTCCAGCCGATGCTGGAACACCCGTCCGTCGGGCATGGTGTAGGGGGCTTCACTGCCGAAATCCCATGTGGTCTCGGCCTCTTCGACGCCGTCATTTGCGCAGGCAGTGAGACAGACGAAGAGCGCCAGAATGAGAAATGCCAATCGCTTCATCGGAACACCTCCGTTTTTCTTTCATTCTATCATAGCCGATTCCCCCTGTCAAGCGACAATTTGTGAATATTTCCGCCCGCTGGGGCTTGCTTTTTCCGCCGAAAAACGCTATAATAAAAGAAGCTTGCTTGAAGGAGGGAAGGGTATGGGCCACAAACTGAACATTGATGAGAATTTATTCGAGCGCAAACCGAAAAATTATGCCTTCCCCTTCCTCTGCGGCCACAAGGGCGTCCGCATTTCGAACTACGAGGGCGGGCGGTTCGAGTGTCACTGGCACCGCGAGCCCGAGTTTACGCTGGTGCTCGAGGGGGAGATGGAGTATCAGGCAAACGACCGCATCTACCACCTGCAGGCGGGCAGCGGCGTCTTTGTCAACTCCAACGTCATCCATACTGCCTGGCGTTGCGGGGAGAGCGACTGCCGCTACATGCCTATCTCCTTCGATCCCGTGCTGGTTTACGGCTACGAAAACTGTGTGATCTACGACAAAAACGTCAGCGAACTGCTCTGCTGCGACAGCTTTCTTTCGCTCTATCTCGATCCTGACACGCCGGGGCAGCTTGCCATTCTGGACAGCTGCCGCAGGCTTGCCCAGCTGCGCCAGGATAACTCCCCCGTTCGCGAGCTGCTCATCAAGGCCGAGCTCTGCCGCCTTTGGGCGGAGCTGGACAGCGAGTACCGCCGCGTCCGAGAGGCCGGCTCTGCCGGCGCGCCACCCAAGATCATCTCGCGCATCAAATACGCGCTGGTCTTCATGGAGGAGAACTACCGCGAGAAGCTGACGCTGGACGAGATCGCGGCCTCCTGCAACATCAGCAAGAGCGAATTCTGCCGTTGCTTCAAGCAGTTGATGCACCAGACGCCCTTTGACTATCTTATGCGCCTGCGCGTCCGAAAGAGCCTGCCCCTGCTGCTCGACGGTGGCATGAGCATGACCGAGATCTCGGCGGCCTCCGGCTTCTCCAACCCCAGCTATTATGCCGAGGTCTTCCGCCGCTATATGGATATCACGCCCACCGGCTACGTCCGCCAGCAGAAGGGCGCAAAATAACGACAGTAAGGACAATATCATGACGCAAACTCAACACAAGGCGATCTTTTTCGACATCGACGGTACGCTGCTCCCGCGCGGCGCGTTCGGCATCCCCGACGAGACGATCGACGCCGTTCACGCGGCGCAGGCGAGAGGGCATCTCTGCTTCATCTGTACCGGCCGCTGCTGGAGCCTGGTTGACCCGTATCTGCGGGAATACGGCTTTGACGGCATCATTTCGGGGGCAGGGACGCTGGCTGTTTTTCACGACGAGCGGATCTGGGACTACCCGACAGACCCCGCCGAGACCCGCCGCGTGATCGAAGCCTCCCGCGCCTGCGGCGTGCGGATTACCTACGAAAGCTACGACGCTGTCGCTTATGACGACACCTTCTGCGTCGACGAGAACCGCGCCGCCTTTGCGCATCATCTTAGCCGCGGACGGAATGTGCTCATGCTGGGACCGGACGACAATTTCCGCTTCAACAAGGTCAACATCGACAAGACCATGGGCGGCGATTTTTCCAGCTTCTACGCCCAGCTTGATGGGTATCACATCGTCCCTTACACCGAGCGCTGGGACGAAGTCCTGCCGCAGGGCTGCGACAAGGGCAGCGCTATCCTGCGCATGCTGGACTACCTCGGCATGACGCCCGATCAGGCCATCGCGGTCGGCGACTCCCGCAACGACATCCCCATGTTCGCCGTCTGCGGGACGAGCGTTGCCATGGGAGGCAGTCTCGCGGCTGAGATATACCCGGCCACCTTCGTGACGCTGCCCTGCGCCGACGGTGGCATCCCGCACATGCTGAGGCACTTCGGGCTGATCGACTGACGGAAAGGAATTTTTGCATGATGAACCAACCGATGGCCGTCTTCTTCGACATTGACGGCACCCTTCTCCCCGACTGGCGGGAGACGATTCCCGCCGAAACCATGGCCGCTGTCCGCGCGGCGCAGGCCAATGGCCACCTCTGCATCCTCAACACCGGCCGCGCGCTCGGCACGGTCGATGCGCATCTGCTCGATGATGGCTTTGACGGCATCATATCGGGTGTCGGCACCCGGGCAGTTTTTCACGGCGAGCGGCTCTGGGAGCATCTGGTCGAACCGGTCATCGGCCGCCATATCATCGAGGCCGCCCGCGTCTGCGGTGTCAAGGTCGTCCTCGAGGGCAACGAGGCCACCGCCTATGATACGCGCTATTTTCCGCCCACCGAGGCCGAGCGGAAGCTGCTTGATGCTTATCGCAAAATGGGGCGGAAAATCGTCGAGCTGGGCGAGGAGGACAGCTTTTCGCCGGCCAAATTCATCGTCAGTCCCGAGCACGGCGGCGATCAGGCGAGGTTCTATTCGATGATCGAGGGCTTCTCCGTTATCGATTACGGCAACGGTTGGGCCGAGGTCGTCCCCGAAGGATACAACAAGGGCAGCGCGATGCTGCGCATACTCGATCACCTCGGCCTGCCGGTCGAGCGCTCGATCGCCGTGGGGGACAGCGAGAATGATGTCCCCATGCTGAGCCTTACCCCGAACAGCGTTGCGATGGGGAACGGAAAAGCGAAGGAAGCGCCTGTTTCCTTTGTCACGCGCCCTTGCCGGGAGGGCGGCATCCCGCATATGCTGCGGCACTTCGGACTGATCGACTGATCCAGAGAAAGGGTTACATATGACAACCAAGCAAATGGTCGTTTTCTTCGACATCGACGGCACCCTCCTCCCGGAGGGCGCCCGCGCTATCCCCGACGATACCATGGCCGCCGTCCGCGCGGCGCAGGCAAACGGGCACATCTGCCTCATCAACACCGGCCGCACCATTGGCATCATCGATGATTTCCTGCTGAACGCCGGCTTTGACGGCATCATCTCGGGCGTCGGCGCCATGGCTGTTCTGCACGGTGAGATGCTCTGGCAGTATCCCGAGAACGCCGACGCCGGCCGCCGTGTGATCGAGGCATCCCGCGCCTGCGGGCTGACCGTGATCTACGAAAACTACACCGGCCGCGCGTATGACTGTTTTTTCTCACCGCCGACTGAGGCGCAGAAGGAGAGCTACGCGCGCGCTCGCCGTGCCGGACGCACGGTCTTTGAGCTGGGCGAACATGACAGCTTTCCGATGGTCAAGTTCCTCATCGACAAATCCAAGGGCGGCGACCTTGAGCGGTTCCGCGGCATGATCGACGGTTTTTCCTTCACCGCTTATGATGAGCGTTGGGAGGAGTGCGTGCCGCTCGGCTTGGATAAGGGCACGGCGCTGCGCCGCATGATGGATCACCTCGGCCTGCCGCTTGAGCAGTCGATCGCCGTCGGCGATAACCGCAACGACCTGCCTATGCTGGAGGTTTGTCCCAACAGCGTCGCCATGGGCAACGGCGAGGCGCAGACCTTCGATGTTGCCTTTGTCACCCGCCGCTGTGACGAGGGCGGGATCGCCCACATGCTGCGGCATTTCGGGCTGATCGACTGAATTTCCTGCAGAAAGGATAACGACCATGACCAAACCCATGGTGATCTTCTTTGACATTGACGGCACGCTCCTGCCCGAAGGGCGGACGGAGGTGCCGGCCGATGCCCTCGCCGCGATCCACACGGCACAGGCGAGAGGGCATCTCTGCCTGATCAATACCGGACGGGGACTGGGCCACATTGAGCCCTATCTGCGCAGCCTTGGCCTTGACGGCATCGTGTCGGGCTGTGGAACAATGGCTGAGCTGCACGGTGAGGTGTTCTGGCAGCACCCCGCGCTCGACCTTGACGCCGGACGTCAGGTGATCGAGAACGCCCGCGCCTGCGGACTTACCATCATCTACGAGGGCTACGACGCGCTGGCCTATGACATCTTTGCGAATCCGCCCACCGGGCAGGAGGCCGAGACCTATGCCTTTGCCGAGGGGCGGGGACGCAATCTGGTTCTGCTCGGCGAGCGGGACAGCTTTCCGATCCTGAAATTCCTCATTGATAAATCCCGCGGCGGCGATTTAGTCCGCTTCCGCGCCATGACGCCGGACTTCAATTTTGTCTGCTTCAACGACCGCTGGGAGGAGTGCACGCCTCACGGCTATGACAAGGGCAGGGCGCTCATTCGCGTGATGGAGCATCTCGGCCTGCCGCTCGAGCAGTCAATCGCGGTGGGCGACAACACCAACGATCTGCCCATGCTGAACGTCTGCCCCAACAGCGTCGCGATGGGCAACGGCTCGGCGAAGGAACATCCCGTCTCCTTTGTCACCCGCCGCTGCGACGAGGGCGGCATCGCCCACATGCTGCGGCATTTTGGACTTTGTGATTAAATTTTCATCCACAGAAAGGAACACATCATGGCAAAACTGACACCTGATCAGATCAAAGCGGTCAAAGGTCAGGGCTTTCTGATCAACCGCGGCACCGACTGCTTCTCGGGGCGCATTGTTTCGGCCGCCGGTGAGTTCACTGCCGATCAGCTGAGCGCAATGGCTGAGGTCGCCCGCCGCTATGGCGATGGCCGGCTCATCAACACCGCGCGCCAGTGCGTTGAGCTGCCCGGCATCCCCTATGACAAGATCCCTGAGGCGAAAACTTATCTTGACGAGCACGGCTGCGGCATCGCCTTCGGCGGAACCGGCGCTAAGATCCGTCCGGTCGTTTCCTGCAAGGGCACGACCTGCGTCTACGGCAACTGCGACACCCTCGGCATCGCCCGGCGCATCCACGAGGAGTATTACCTCGGCAAGACCGACCTGAAGCTCCCCCACAAGTTCAAGATCGCTGTCGGCGGCTGTCCCAACAGCTGCATGAAGCCGTCGATCAACGACTTTGGCATCGAGGGTCACCGTGTCCCCGTTATTGACACCTCGCTCTGCCGCGGATGTCCCAAGTGCGCCGTTGAGGCAAGCTGTCCCAGCAAGGTCGCGCATGTGATCCACGGCAAGATCAGCATCGGCGAGGGCTGCCTCGCCTGCGGTGTCTGCACTGGCAAATGTCCGTTCGGTGCCATCGCCAAGCAGACCGAGACGGTCTATCAGATCTATGTCGGCGGCACCTGGGGCAAGAAGCGCCGCACCGGCACGCCGCTGAGCCACATGGTCACCGAGGACGAGATCTGGACCCTGCTCGACCGCTCGCTTGTGTGGTTCGCAGAAAACGCCAACGCGGGTGAGCGCTTCGGCGCCGCCATTGACCGCGTTGGAATTGATAAATTGGAGGCATATTTGTTCGCATGATGAATCTCGAAAAAACGCTTGAAACCAAGATCCCGCTGAAGCTCCGCGCCGACGGCAGCTTCAAGATGCTGATGGTCTCCGACATTCAGGAGCAGACCACCATTGATCCCCGCACGGTCCCGGCCTTCGCGGCGATGCTCGACCGCGTCAGGCCCGACCTCGTCATCCTCGGCGGTGACAATGTCGACGGCCGCTATGTCAAGACCGAGGCAGAGCTGCGCACCTACTTTGCCGCGATCCTCCCCGCGCTGGAGGCACGCGGTATCGCCTGGGCTCATATCTACGGCAACCACGACTACGACGCCGATGTCACCCCCGCCGACCAGATGGCCATCTACGGCAGCTATCCGCACTGCATCACCAAGACCACGCCCGGCATCCCCGGCGTGACCAACTATGTCCTGCCTGTTCTCGACGAAGCCGGCGAGCCGGTCTTCCTCATTTGGGCCTTTGATACCCAGCACTATCTTGCTGATCAGATCCCGATCCTGGCGGACAAGGAGGATGTCAAGCACAAGAATGCTCGCTACAAGCTCCCCAACCGCCCCATTCCTCAGCACAAGTTCGCCTCCCCCGTCTTCGAGCAGCAGATGTGGTACTGGCAGACCTCCTGTGCGCTCGAGGAGAAGTATGGCCGCAAGATCCCCGGCATGATGGTCATGCATGTCGCGCCGTGGGAGTTCTCGCTGGCCAAAGAAAATCCCGCCGAGACGGGCTTGGTCGGCTGCACCGAGGAGAAGCTGTCGCTTTCCTCGCTCAATACCGGCATCTTCACCACCATCCTCCAGCGCGGTGACGTCAGCTGCATCGCCGCCGGCCACACGCATGCTGACGATTTCACTGCCGAATACTGTGGCATTACCTTCGCCCTTGACGGCTGCGGCGGCTATACCCCCAAGGGCAACGACGAATGCCGCGGCGGCCGCCTGTTCACCTGGAAAGACGGCGAGCTGACCACCGAGATGATCCGCTACATCGACAACGAAAAATGATGAAAGAATTAGGTTATTACAACGGCCAGTGGGGGCCGCTTGAGACGATGACCGTCCCCATGAACGACCGCGCCGGCTATTTTGGCGACGGCATTTATGAGGCGGCGCTTGCCCACAATGGGGTGATCTTTGCCCTTGACGATCATCTCCGGCGCCTCTGGCGCAGCGCTGACAAGCTGCGCATCGAGCTGCGCTGGACGCAGGATGAAATGCGCGATATTCTTTACGATATGCTCTCGAAGGTCGAGCCGGGCGATACGCTCGTCTACTGGCAGGTCACGCGCGGCACAGCGCTCCGCAATCACGCATTTCCGAACGGCGTGCCGGCCAATCTTTGGATCACGCTGAAGCCGATCACACTGGGGGATCCGCGGCATCGCCTGCGCCTGATCACGGTCGAGGATACCCGTTTCCTGCACTGCGACATCAAGACGCTGAACCTCATCCCGAACGTGATGGCTGCCCAGCTGGCCGCCGAGGCCGGCTGCGACGAGAGTGTTTTCCATCGCGGTGAGGTCGTCACCGAGTGCGCGCACAGCAACATCTCGATCCTGAAGGACGGCCGGTTTATCACCCATCCCACGGACAATTACATTCTCCCCGGCATCACCCGCGCGCGTCTGCTCGATGCCTGCGCCGAGGTGGGTATCCCGACCGAGGAGCGCACGTTTACGCTGGCAGAGCTGATGGATGCAGACGAGGTGATCGTCTCCAGCACCACCAAGGGCGGCGTACTGGCCGGCGAGATCGACGGCCAGGCGGTCGGCGGCAGGGCAGAGGCCGTGTTCGCGCGCCTGCAGGCGGCGTATACCGCGCGGTATGAGCGGGAGACGGCAAAATAATGGCAAAACCGCTTGACAAATCCTGCCGTGTATGCTATACTAACCTTGTCACAAGATGACAAATTACCGAAAAGAGGTGGACGACATGAAACCAAATATGACGATTGCCCCAGGGGATAGTTATGCCTTCATGCCGGCCGCAGCGGATCGGAACTGAACACACAAGCCAAGCGCACCCCTCTGCGGGTGCGCTTTTTGCATATTTTCCAGGGGCATCGTCCGTCATCGAATGGCAAATCACCAAACGAAAGAAGGACGATAATTTATGCGTAACTTTACTGCCATCATGAACTCTTTTACCCTGAGCAGCACGCGCGGCAAGCAGAATCTCCGTCAGCTCTACCTCCGCGACGGCGATTTTGTCTACGAGAGCCTGCGCTTCCGCTTCGCCGCGATCTCGACGCGCACGTCTGAGGAAGCTCTACTGTACGTCGACATTCCAGCCGATACCATCCCCGATTTTGCCCCGGACGAAGCCGCTGTCTGCGCCGATTTTCTCCTGCGCACCCTTGCCCCGCCGCTGAACGCACTTTCCGGGTCGTGGCAGAACGACCGGAAGCCCGCCTCCGAGAAGGGAGCGGTCACCGCACAGATCTGCGGCGCGCAGGTCATGCGCCGCAGCGGCTGCCTCTGGTCGGGGGAGCGGAACGCCTTTGTTCTCAAGCTCTTCCTCCGCTTTCCGCTGCTGAACGGCACCTGGATCAACGCCAAGGCCGGGATCAAGACGGTGCAGGCGGCGCTGATGTGCATCCTCGATGCCTTGCGCGCTCTCGACCGCGACGCCCTCGCGCGCCATCGCCGGACTTATGCCGATCAGCTCGCCGTCCGTGCGTGGATGTGCGATCATGCCGTCGTCGCCTTTGTCGCCGACGGCAGCATCCTCCCCCGCGCAGGCGGCACCGACCGGCCGCTGGCCGGTGCGGTGCCCTTTGCCTCGCCCGAATCGCTGCGTGTCACCGTCCCGCTGCCCGGCGGACGGTCGATCACCGGCATGGCGGTAGGGCAGGGGATCACGGTCATCACCGGGGGCGGCTACTCGGGCAAGTCAACTCTGCTCGACGCACTCGAGCTGGGTGTCTATCACCACATCCCCGGCGACGGGCGGGAGTTTTGCCTCTGCGATGCGACAGCGCTCAAGATTTACGCCGAGGACGGCCGACCGGTGCAGGATCTCGACCTTTCCCCCTTTTTCCGCTGTCTGCCGGGCGGGACTGAACTCACCGATTTCTCGACTGCTCACGCCAGCGGCAGTGTTTCGCAGGCGGCGAATATCCTCGAGGCCGTCTGCGCGGGCGCGCGCCTGCTGCTCATCGACGAGGACAAGAGCGCCACCAATTTCATGATCCGCGACCGCCAGATGCGCCGCGTCGTTAAGCGCGAGCCGATCATCCCCTTCACCGATCGCGTGCGGCAGCTGCACACCGAGGAGGGCGTCTCGACCATCCTTGTCATCGGCGGTTCGAGCGAGTACCTCACCTATGCCGACCGCGTGATTCTCATGGAGGATTACGTCGCCCACGACATCACCGCCGACATCGCCACGCTCAATCTCCCTGCGCCCATCTGCGAAGCCGCACCCGCCGCATGGCCGCACCATCGCCGTCTCGTTCCGCGCGAGACCCACCAGCCCTTCCTCTATTTCCGCGCCGTCGAGACCGAGAACGAGAAGAAGATCATTCTCGACGACTACACCGCCGACATTACCGCCCTGACTGCCCTCACCTCCGCCGATCAGCTGAGCACCCTCGCCTACCTCGCTGAGCAGATGCTGACCGACCTCGCCGCCGACGATGCCGAGCTGATCGACAAGCTCGCACAGCTTATCGAGCGCACTTTCACCGCAGACCGGCTCTGCATCAATTCACTCCTGCCCATCGCGGCGGGACGTCAGTACGTCGAGGTGCGCCCTCTCGATGCCGTCTGCTGCATCAATCGCCTGCGCGGTGCAAAATTTTCGCGCTGAATTTTACCGAATCGCTGAACCTTTCCGCAAAATCCCCGACTATACAAACGAAAGCGCTTTCCGGGAGGTATCCCATGAACCAAAATTACGATTTGACCGCATATGCTGACCGTCTCTATGCCGCCGCGCTGCGCAGAGCAGGGAACAGCTTTGCCGCCGAGGAGATCGCGCAGGACACCTTTCTTGCCGCTCTGCAAAGCCTGCACCGGGGCAAGCAGCCCGACGACCTCTGGGCGTGGCTGCAGGGCATCCTCGCGCACAAGCACGCCGAGTGGCTTCGCCAGAAGTACAACCACCCCACGCTCTGCATCGACGACTGCGCGCTGAGTCTTGCTGACGATACCGATTTTTTCGCCGATGAGGACAACCGCGAACAGCTCGAAGCCCTGCGCCGGGCCGTCGGTTATCTCGCGCACACCCACCGCGAGGTGATCGTGCGTTTTTACTTGCGCGGCGAGCCCATCGAGCAGATCGCCGCCGCGCTCGGCATCCCGGCGGGGACGGTGAAGAGCCGCCTGCACACCGGGCGGCAGCAATTGCGGGAAGGAGTGATAACCATGAAGGAAAACTATGTGAAACAAAGCTACGCGCCCGAGCGGCTGACGATCGGGTTTTCGGGGGTGAGCGGGCAGAACGGTTCGCCGAGCGGGCTGGTCGATGAGAATGATCGGCTGGCGCAGAACATTCTCATCCTTGCCTACCCCAAGTCGGTTACCGAAGCCGAGCTTGCCGCCATGCTCGGCATCCCGGCTCCCTACATTGAGCCGGTCGTCGAGCGGCTGGTCGAGGGCGAGCTGATGGCCCGCACCGACGGCGGTCGGGTGTATACCGATTTTATTATCTACACCTTCGCCGACCAGACAGCCACGCTCGACCGGCAGATACAGCTGGCCGAGACGCAGTTTGACTGCTTCTGGAATAGGATCGAGCCCGCCCTTGCCGAGCTGCGTGAGCAGGCGTATTATCTCCGCCAAAGCGCACACGCCCGCGCCAAGCTGGAGCTGCATTTCGTCGTCAAGCTCCTCCACAAGAGCATGACCGAGCTCCCGAAGACACTCGAGGAATATCCGTACCGGAAGGACGGCGGCCGCTGGTATGCGCTGGGCCATCGGTTTGCCGGCGATGAGGAGGCCAATGAACCAAGCGTCATGCGCTATCGTTACAGCGGCGAAGCCGGATGGGGGATCAACAATTTCCGCGATGCAAAACACCTCGAGCTGCAGCGCTATGACACGATACTGGGGCAGTTCCCGTGTGATGCCGAACAGATGTTCTCGGACGTTGTCAAGTGGCTCTGGGAGATCCACACGGGCGTCGCGCGCAAGGATTCGGCGGTCAGCAGTCAGATGCTTGAGTCCGCCGGAGTGCTGATCAAATGCGGCGTACTGACCCGAGAGGGCGGCCTGACGCTTGATATCCCGGTGATGACGATGCAGGAATACGATGCGGAAACGCGCCTGATCAGGGCCCACCGCTCCGCGCTGTGTGACGCTATTCGTGACATCGTCCGCCCCCTCTATAAAATCGGCCGGGTCAAGCTGCCGGCACATCTCACAAACATACCCGCGTGGCAGCAATACCTCTATTGCGACAACAGCCTCCCCATGGCCGTCATCCACGAAGCCATCGCCCGCGGCCGCTTCCTTAGCGGTGTCGATTATCCCATTCCTGCCGCCATCCTTGTTGCCGGACAATAATCGTAAATCGCCCGATTGGCGCAAAATCCCCGCAACCGTCCAAGCCGATGGCGCATATACTGCCAACAGATGCAGAAAATGCGCCAAAGGAGGGCACCCACATGCTCATCTCACTCTTTCGCTCCGCCGCCCAGCTGATCTACCTCGTCCTCGGCCTCTCGACTCCGCAGAACTTCCCGCCGCCCCTCTCGGCCGAAGCCGAGCGGGACTACTTCGCCCGTGCCCGCGACGGCGACGAGGCCGCCCGCGATAAGCTGATCGAGCACAACCTGCGCCTCGTCGCCCACATCGTGCGCAAATACTACGGCTCAAGCCGCAACAGCGAAGATCTCGTTTCGATCGGCACCATCGGCCTCATCAAAGCCATCGACTCTTTCCGCGTCGACAACGGCGCGCGGTTCGCGACCTACGCGGCGCGGTGTATCCAGAACGAGATCCTCATGCACTTCCGCGCGCAGAAGAAGCTGGGCTGTGAGGTCTCGATCAACGAGACCATCGACACCGACCGCGACGGCAATCCGCTCACCTACATCGACATCATCGCCACCGAGGACACCATCGCAGACGACCTCGACCGCCGCATCCGCACCATCCGCGCCCTCGAGCTGGTGAAATCTGCCCTCGATGACCGCGAGCGGCAGATCATCGTCATGCGCTATGGGCTCGGCTCAGCACCGCCGCAGACCCAGCGCGAGGTCGCAGGCACGCTGGGAATCTCGCGGTCGTATGTATCGCGCATCGAAAAAGCCGCCCTCGAAAAGCTGCGGGCGGGATTGTAACGGCAGGCCCCGATGCTTTTGCATCGGGGCTTTTGGCTGCCCGAATGGACGCCGGGACTTTGCTCGCATCCCAAATTGCAAAAATTTGAGAAAATTTCATATTACCTATTGACAAGGTAGGTAAGTTGTGTTATAATAATACCGACCTGAATGGTAGGTTGAAATTTGGAAATAATACAAGAAAAATATTGATCTACTGCTGCCGGACACCGGTGACAGAAATCTGTCCACTCCGCTGCTTACGGAATAAAAAAGTGCCGGCATTCATCCCTGAGTGCCGGTTTTTTTGCGAAAGGAGAC
Source organism: Clostridia bacterium (assembly GCA_017463865.1). Classification (GTDB taxonomy): domain Bacteria; phylum Bacillota; class Clostridia; order Oscillospirales; family CAG-272; genus SIG693. The sequence goes on from JAFTOI010000013.1 coordinate 31,995, forward strand.
GAAAAATGATCTATCTTGACAACGCCGCGACCACGAAAATGAGCAAGGTCGCGATCGAAGCAATGTATCCATATTTGGATGAAATATACGGCAACCCCTCCAGCCTGCACACGGCCGGCCAGCAGGCCAATGAGGCACTGACCGATGCCCGCGCCCGCATCGCCCGTCTGTTCGGCTGCGAGCCGAGGGAGATCACCTTTACCTCAGGAGGCAGCGAAGCTGACAACCAGGCCATCCTCACCGCCGCCCGCATTGGCGAGCGGGCAGGGAAGCGCCACATCATCTCCACCGCCTTCGAGCATCACGCTGTACTGCACACGCTGGATAAGCTGGCCAAGTCGGGCTTCGAGGTTACCTTGCTGGATGTTCATGAGAACGGCCTCATCACGGCCGAGCAGGTGGCCGAGGCCATCCGCCCCGATACCTGCCTGGTGACGGTGATGTACGCCAATAACGAGATCGGCACGATCCAGCCCATCGCGGAGATCGGCGCGGTCTGCCGGGAGAAGGGCGTCCTCTTCCACACCGACGCGGTGCAGGCTGCGGGACATCTGCATATCAATGTGAAGGAACAGAACATCGACATGCTGTCGCTGTCGGCACATAAATTCCACGGCCCCAAGGGAATCGGCGCGCTGTACGCCCGCAAGAGCATCCGGCTCGAGTCGCTCATCGAGGGCGGCGCTCAGGAGCGGGGCAAGCGTGCGGGAACTGAAAACACCCCCGCTATCATGGGAATGGCTGCCGCGCTGGAGGCTGCCTGTGCAAATCTGGATGCCAACGCCGCCCGCATGATCGCGCTTCGCGACCGGCTGATTGCCGGCCTGCGCGAAATCTCCCACGCCATCCTTAACGGTGATGCCGTCAAGCGCCTGCCCGGCAATGTCAGCTTCTGCTTTGAGGGAATCGAGGGCGAATCGCTCCTGCTGCTTCTGGACGACAAAGGTATCTGCGCCTCCTCCGGGTCGGCCTGCACCTCGGGGTCGCTTGACCCCAGCCACGTCCTGCTGGCCATCGGCCGTGTTCACGACATCGCCCACGGCTCGCTTCGGCTGACCCTGTCGGAAGAGACCACCGAGGACGAGATCGACTACACGATCGCCGCGGTGAAGGACGTTGTCGAATACCTGCGCGGCATCTCGCCCATCTGGCGGGATCTCTGCAGCGGGAAAAAAGAATTCATCATTAAGTGAGGAAAAATATATGGCACTATACAGTGAAAAAGTAATGGATCATTTCCGCAATCCCCGCAATGTCGGCGTGATCGAAAATGCGGACGGTGTCGGCGAGGTCGGCAATGCCAAGTGCGGCGACATCATGAAAATCTACCTGAAAATCGAAAACGATATCATCGTGGATGCGAAGTTCGAGACCTTCGGCTGCGGCAGTGCGATCGCGTCCAGCTCGATGGCCACCGAGCTTATCAAGGGCAAGCCGGTGGCGGAGGCGCTGGCGCTCACCAACAAAGCCGTTGTCGAGGCGCTCGACGGCCTGCCGGCCCACAAGATCCACTGCTCGGTGCTGGCCGAGGAGGCGATTAAGCTGGCGCTGAAGGACTACTACGAAAAAACCGGCGCCGACTACGACCACGCGGCTTTCCCCGACTGTGCTGCCTGTGGTCACTGCTGCGACCATCACGCATAAAGGAGGGCACACATGATCATCTCGACCCGCGGCAGATATGCGCTGCGCGTGATGATGGACCTGGCCGAGAACAGCAGCGGCGATTACATCGCCATGAAGAAGATCGCCGAGCGGCAGGGGCTCCCGCTGAAATATCTTGAGCGCATCCTGCCGGTGCTGACGCAGAACAGGATCGTCGAGGGCATCCAGGGCAAAGGCGGCGGTTATCGCCTCACCCGCAGGCCGGAGGAATACCCGGTCGGTGAGATCCTGCGGCTGACTGAGGGCGACCTCGCGCCGGTCACCTGCCTCGAATGCGGCGCGGAGCCCTGTGAAAAGCGCGCCGAGTGCCGCACACTGCCCATGTGGAACAAGCTGCATGGCATCATCAACGCTTATCTGGACAGCGTGACCATCGCCGACCTGATCGCAGGCAATATCTGAATCAACAAAGTCCCCGAGCGGCGGCTGCCGTTCGGGGACTTTTCTCATTCGCCGCAGGTCCGGCAGACCCGCGCCTTGCCGGCCGCTTTCGCGTCGACCACACTGCCCGAGAGCACCGACTTCGCCTGCTTGAGCGAAGCACAGGCGGGATCAGTGTGCCAGACGCTGCCGCTGGGCGACCAGTAGACAGTTTCCGCATCGGATGCATCTGCCGGTTCGAGTTCGCTCGTTTCGGGGAGAGGCGGTGCGGTCGTCTCAGCCGCGCGAAGCGATTCCTCCGCCGATTCAAGCATGGCGCGGATCTGCTCCGGCGTGACCGTCTCAGTCACATCAAAGCCGTCGCCCCCGGCCGCACAGCCGCAGAGCAGGAGCACCAGCAGCGCGGCCGCGATCCCACGGCCGATCATTGCCCGGCGCGCGCCGCCGCCTCGGCGGCGAATTGCTCCATGTCGATGACGGTACCGGTGAGGCGCGATTCCTCAGCGGCGAAGGCGATGAGGTGGTTCTCGCAAGCCTCACGCAGCGAGCAGATCGACTTGCCATGATACTCGCCCTTCAGACGGGCGAAGAAGGCGTTCATGATGCCCTCGTCACCGCCGCCGTGGCCGCCGGTGATCATCTCGCCCGCAACGGCGTCAGCGATGGTGATCTGCTCGGTGGTGCGGGTGGCGAAGTCGTAGTAAGTGAAGAAGGGCTCGGCCATCTTGCCGTGCAGGGTGCCGGCGGTGCCCATGACGAAGATCTCGCGCCCGCCTCGGTTGAAGGCAGCCATCGAGAAGCTGACAAGGATATCTTTGTTGAATTCGAGGTTGACGACCTGATGGTCGACGACATCGTTGTCGCAGCCCCAGACACAGCGGCCGTAGTTGGTCGTGCGCAGGGCGTGCTCAACATCGGCGTTGGTGGGATTGATCCGCCCGGTGGAGGAGCGGCGGAACCAGCCGTTTTTCTCATCTTCGAGATAAAGCTTGACGGCATTGTACGGACAGCTGTCACCGTGCGGACAGCCGTCGATGCAACGGTCAGGTGCACCGGCGGGGCGGTTCTCGGCGGTGAAATAGGACAGCGTGCCGAAGGACTGCACACGCCGACAGGGCTGGCCGACCAGCCACTGCAGAATGTCCATGTCATGACAGCTCTTCTGCAGGATCATCGGCGACGAGCGCGCGGTGTTGCCCCAGTTGCCGCGCACGAAGCTGTGGCTCTGGTGAACATTGCCCACATCCTCGCTGTGGCGGATCTGCATCACGCGGCCAACCTTCCCGCTGTCGATGAGGTTCTTGAGCCCCATGAAAAAGGGTGTGTAGCGCAGCACATGGCAGACCAGCACATTGACGTCAGCTGTCTCGGCGGCCTCGACCAGACGCATGCATTCCTCAGGCGTCGCACCGGCCGGCTTCTCGAGCAGGATCTCATAGCGCTTCTCAATGGCGGCCAGCGCCGGCTCGACGTGGTCGCGGTCCATGGTGCAGATGATGCAGGCGTCGGCCAGCCGGGGCAGAGCGAGCAGGGGCCGCCAGTCGGTGAAGACCATCTCGTCGGGGATGTGGTGGGTCTGCTGGATGTACTGTCGACGGTCGTCGATAGGCTCAGCGACGGCGACGACGGCATATTCGTCGGCGTGGCGGGCAATGTAGTCGGTGTATGTCTTGCCGCGCGCACCCGCGCCAACGAGGATAACGGTTTTCTTTTGGGTGTTCATGTGATGCCTCCGATGTGCGTGATTTGCTTCCATTATAGCAAACCTCGCCGGATGTGTCAAGGTAAAAAACGGATTTTTCGACACGGCGAATGCCGAAAACTGCCGGCCTGCAGGCCGGCAGTTGTTTATTCATCCATCGCCGCGATGCGCGATGCGCGCGCGCAGATCATGCGCAGATACTGCTCCATCGTGCAGTCCTCGGGCACCGGCGTGCGGCGCAGACCGTCAGCGGGCGCCTTGCCGGTCTCGATGGTGATCGTCCCGCGATAGCCGACGCTGCGCAGCCGCGCTGCGACGGCATCAAAGTCAATGCTGCCCTCGTAGGGGAGCAGATGACTGTCGTCGTTCCAGGTGATGACAGCCGGGTCTTGCTGGCCGTTGTTATCGTGAACATGCGTGCCGATCAGCAGGTCGCCGAACTCTGCAGCGACATCGAGCCCGCCAGGATAGCAGTGCTCATGCCCCACATCCCACGTGAAGCCCAGCCCCTCGGGGCAGATTTCGCGCAGCCGCTCGAGCAGGGCGCGCATCTCGTACTGCGGGAACTCGACGTTCTCGAAGCAGGCCCGCACGCCGCACTTCGCCGCATACTCGACCACCTCGGCAAACCGCCGCAGTCCCAGCTCCGACCACTTCTGCATGCCCGGGTCAGCGGGATTGAACTGCGGCACATTCATGCAGTGCAGCGTGAAGTAACCGATGCCGCAGGCGCGGCATCGGTCGGCGACGGCTTTGAGCGTCGGCACCCACGCCTCACCCTTCTCGCTTTCGTCCCAGATGGCGTTGATCCCACCGAAGGGGGCGTGGATCGACTCGTAGACGAGCCCCACCTCGTTGGCTGTGCGGCAGATCAGCTCGAGATCAGCCTCGCTGACCATGCCGGTGAAAAAGCTGTCAAATCCAGCCGCGCGGATGGCGCGCAGCTTCTCGTCGGGCGGGGCGGGGAAGCCCCAGCCCGAGAGCGATATGCCTGTCTTCCACATGGCGCTTACTTCCAGAGGATGGTCTCGGGCGTCGTCCAGAGCCCGTCTGGCTTGGCCGCCGTTGTGGTGATGTCGAGTCTGCGCCCGGCTTCGCCCGATTCGTCCATGGCGAGGATGACGTCGGTGGTGTGGTAGGCCAGCTCGGCGCTGGCCTTGTGCGGCACGCCGGCCTCGATGCTGCGGATCATGTCGACGATGCCGATGCCGCGGCCGTACTCGGCGTACTCGACGAACTGCGGCAGCACGCGCCACTCGCTGTCCTTGAAGCGGCGGATCAGCACGTCACCCTTGTAGCGGTTGGGGTCGGGGATGACCATCGTGCCCTTTTCGCCGTAGACCTCAATGTAGGGCTGCTTGGTGTGCCAGATGTCGAAGGCGTTGACGAAGGTGGCGATGACGCCGCTCTCGAAGGAGAGAGTGCTGGAGACGTAGGTCGGCACCTCGACCTGGATCTTCTCACCGCGGCGGGGCTCAACTTTGATGGTGCGTTCAGGCCAGGTGATCTTGGACATGGTCATGACGCTGGCCACAGGGCCGAGCAGGCTGACGAACATGTTGAGGTAGTAGGGGGCCATGTCCATCATCGGGCCTGCGCCCTTATGGTAGAAGAAGTCGGCGTCGGGGCGCCAGTACTCGTTGCCGCGCATGGCGCAGATGGCATTGACACCAATCGGTGCGCCGATCCAGTCCTCTTCCAGCGCTTTTTTGGCGGTCTGGGCGGGGGCGCTCATGAAGGAGTCGGGGGCGCAGCCGACGCGCTTGCCGCAGCGCTTGGCGGTGTCGATGATGTTCTGCATGCCCTCGCGCGAGATGGCCAGCGGCTTTTCGGTGTAGACGTGCTTGCCGGCCTCGAGCGCACGGATGGTGACGGCCTCATGCGCCGCCGGGACGGTCAGATTGAGCACGATGTCGATGTCGGGATCGTCGTAGACGATCTCAGGTGCACCCCAGCGGGCGACCTCGTACTTTTCGGCACGCTCTTTGGCCTTGGCAAGGTCGATATCACCGAGCGCGACGATCTCGAAATAATCCGCGTAAACTTCCTTGGCGTGGCGGAGATAGTTGCCCGCGATCGCGCCGCAGCCGATGAGACCCACTTTGTATTTTTTCATGATGCATTCCTTCCTTGTTTATGAAATTTGCTTCAGCTGAGCAGATCAGTCAAATAGTTGTAGCTTTTCGCCGCGAGTGCGACCACTTCCTCAAACGTGCCGCCGCCCTCGGTCTCGACCGAGACAACGCCCTCGTAGCCGGTGTCCCGCAGGTACTCGAGACAGCCGCGCACGTTGACGACGCCGTCGCCCACGGCAACACACTGCTTTTCTGCGTTGATGTCCTTGGTGTGGCAGTGCACGACGCGGTCGCGGATGGTGCGGAGTACCTCCAGTTCATCTTCCTTGCCCTCGGCGCAGGCCCAGCCCGATTTGTTGTTGCCGCTCTCGACGTAGGAGGCGCGGAAGATGTTGCAGGCGTCGTAGTTGATGCCCAGCACATCGGGGCCGGCCAGCGACATCATCTGCTTCAGTCCCGCACCGGTCAGCGAGAAGGTGCCGTGCGGCTCGATGGCGACGATGACGTTGCTCTTTTTCGCGGCCTCAAGGATGGGCGCGAGCTTGTCGGCGAAGACCTTCCACGCCTCCTCGTCGCTCATCTCCTTGGGCTTCTTGCCGTCGCCCGTGTGCAGTACCGGGATGCCGGCCGCCGCCGCCCATTCGACCGAGCGAATGCCCGACTCAACGGCGTTCGGATTGGCGATGATGTTGCCGTTGAGCGACCAGAGCCCCGTGATCCCCTTGAAGCCGTACTTTTCCTTGAGCCGCACCAGCGCCTCCGGGTCGTCCTGCTCGACGTTGACGTGCGGACACCACGGGCCGACTGCCTGCGTCTCAAAGTATTCGTAGCCGATGCCCCGGATCGCCTCAAGCGCGCGCTCAAGCTCGAATTCCCGGAACAAGACCGATCCGCAACCGATTTTCATGATAATAACCTCCGGTATATAAATATTGTAGGCTCTTTCTCAGAAGAGCAGTTCAAACAAAAGGGAAAGCATGGGTAGTGTCGCGATGCAGAGCAGAGTCGTGCCCAGCGTCAGCGTGGCGGTGTACTCGGCGTCAGTGCCATATTGCCCGGCCATGGCCGGAGCTGATGCCGCCGTCGAGACGCCGGTCGCGAGGAACATCGCCGCCGCCAGCTCGGCCGGCGCGCCGCATAGGCGCAGGATGAGCATGCTCAGTACCGGCGCGGCGATCAGCTTGACCAGCGCTGTTTTGTACAGATCTGTCTGCCCGAAGATAGCGCGCAGGCGCAGGCCGGACAGCTCACAGCCCAGCACCAGCATGGACAGGGGCGTCGTCAGCTGGGCAGGGTAGTTGGCGTAGGCGACGAGCCGCGGCAGATGCGTTTTCCAGCCCGTCACTGTCAGCACGGCACCGAGGACGACTACCCAGACGATCGGCTTGCACAGGATCGCCCGCAGGCGCACATTTGCCCGGTCACCCGAGAGCATATAGATGCCCAGCGTCAGCAGGCAGAGGGTGCTGGAGACATTGAACAGCGAGACGTATACGACCACCTCCGGCTGCCCCGGAAACATGGCCTCGGTCAGCGGGATGCCGAGAAAGCCGCAGTTGGCGAAGACCGCGCAGAACCGCGCGGCGCCATGCCGCCGGCCGCAGCCCTCGGCGTGGGGGAAGAGCAGGGTGCTGAGCCCCCACAGCACGGCTGTCAGGCCGAAGGGCAGCAGCAGCGCCCAGGCGATGCTGCGTCCATCCAGGGCGGAGAGATCCGCCTCAAGCAGGCGCGCCAGCACCAGCGCCGGCATGGCGACGTCGCCCAGAATACCGCCGATCGCGGCCCGCGCACCGATGTCCAGCCGCTTCAGCCGGCCAAGGACAAAGCCCGGCACCGCCAGCACGACAAACAGCACCACGCTGCGCAGAAGAACAGTGAAGTTGAGCATGCGCACCTCCAGACCTCGGATGATCTGGCTCTATTCTATCAGCATCGCCGCAAAATAGCAATGTTCAAATCGGCCTACTTTGCAAAAAATCCGTCCGAATCGGACATGATAGGGGCTTGCCAAACCGTTGAAACTGTGCTATACTGATGGCAAACTCCCCGAAAGTGAGGCACACCGCATGGACGCTGCCCTGACGCTAAACCGTTTTCCTTCTTTCGATATCCGCAAATTTGACATCGAGATTCACAACGAATTCATGGACTGCCGCGTCTTTTGGGCGCGCGTGGTCTCCAGCGACCGCGAGGGACTGCTCACCCAGTACACCAAGCACACCTTTTACGAGGTGCAGTATGCCCTCGAGGGGCGCATCGAGATGCTGCTCGACAACAGCCGCCGCGTCAGTCTGGCCGAATCGGACTTCATCGTGATCCCGCCCGACACCTACCACCAGATCGTCGACAGCGACCATGTGGGTGCGCGCTTCATCATGGCCTTCTCGGTCACCCGACGGGATGAGCGTATCCGTGCGGTGCTGGATAAACTCAATTCCCCCGTCCCCTGCCGGGAGACCGCACACATGCGGACGCTGCTCGAGATGATCCTCGCTCGCCCCTACCAGGACGAGCCGGTGCGGCGGCGGATCATCACCACCCTGCTCGAAAGCTTTCTGCTCGAGATGCTCGAGACCCTCTGCCCCAGCCGGCCGCGCTTTGATGACGCCGACGACACCCGCGTGGAAGCCATCCTCGCCTGCATCCGCGACTGTCACGGGATCGGCATTCAGGTCAGCGATATCGCGCGCCGCTTCAGCCTCAGTGAGCGCCACCTTTGTCGCCTCATCCGCGCGGCCACCGGCCAAAATCTGCGCGAGCTGATTCAGCACGAGAAGCTGCAGCACATCGAGGCGCTGATCGCCTCCACCGACCTCTCGCTCTGCGAGATCGCCGGCCTGTGCGGGTTCTCAGATGTTTACGCCATGAACCGCTTTTTCCGGCGCTATAATCTGACCAATCTCTCCGCCTTCCGCCGCCTGTCCAAGAATCGGCAGACATGAAGCCAAATTTCCACGCCGCCCTTGACAATCCCCGCATTTTCCTGTATAATGCAGTTACCATATTCTTTTGGGAGGACTGTCACATGACGCCGAAGATCACCGGGATCCACCATATCGCGCTCAAAGCCAAGGGGCTGGAAGCGTTTGAGAAAACCATCGCCTTTTACCACGACATACTCGGCCTGCCGATCGTCCGCACCTGGGGCAGCGGCGAGAATATCGGCATGATGCTCGACACCGGCGCCGGACTGCTTGAAATTTTTGCCAACGCATCCGATGAGCCGGGCACTGGCGCACTGCGCCACATCGCCTTCGCCGTCGAGGACACCGACGCCTGCATCGAGGCTGTCCGCGCCGCTGGCTACCGCGTCACGATCGAGCCGAACGACATCGTGATCGCCTCCGAGCCGCCCTATCCGGCCCGCATCGCCTTCTGTATCGGCCCGGTCGGCGAGGAAGTCGAGTTTTTCCATGTGAAATAAGAAAAGGGGACGAGCAGCAGCTCGTCCCCCCTTTGCAGTGCAGGGAAGTTATTTGGTCTTGATCTCGTTCTCGTACTTCTCAATCATCTTCTTAGACGTGTGACCCGCACGAACCTCGAGCTTGTCAAGGAACCGTGCGGTCGTCTCCCCGGTGAAGATTTTGATCTCAAGCCGCGCCGTGTTCTCTCCCTCGGGCGTGACGAAGATCTTGTCAATATACTTGTCGACAAACTCCTTCGAGATCATTCCCCCAGCCGCGTCCTGCTGCGCCTGACGCAGCACGGTGCGGAGCGCATCCAGATGCCGCCGCAGCTCCTCGCTCGAGAATTGCTGCTCCTCCAGCTCACGCAGCGCAGCCTGCGCATGCTCAATCTCGTCTGCACACTGCTTGTTCATCGAAAGGAAATCGCGGTCGGCCAGCTGGCCGGTGACGTTGTATTCGAGCAGCTTGGCCTTCTTCCGCTCAGCCAGCTCGATTCGCTTCGTCTGCGCTTCGATCTGCCGCGCGATATCCCCATTGCCGTCGAGCGAGCGGTACATGGCAACATACTGCTCGATCAGCACCTCAATATCAGCCTCGGTCTCGCGGAAGACATCGAAAAGCAGCGGCTTGATTTCCTCTTCATAAATGGCGAACGAATCGCAGGAATCGGCGCCATTGTTGATCTTGCCCGAGCAGACCCACTTGCTGTTGACCTTGCCCGTCTTGTCCTTCGATTCGCGCCGATAATAGGGCCTGCCGCAGGACGTGCAGATCAGCTTGCCGGTCAGCAGATTAGCATGATTGCAGATCCCCTGCCGCGCCTTGACATCTTCACTGCGGCGGCGCAGGACAGCGTTCGCCTGCTCCCACAGTTCCTCGGTGACAATTGCCGGCACGATCTCGCCGGTCTCGTCCTTGAACATGACCCATTCCTCCGGCGGGAGGAATTTTTGTTTTTTCGTAAACATATCGACGACCTTGACCTTGTTGCCGACATAGTACCCCTTGTACTTAGGATTCGAGATGATCCCCGACATGGTCGTGTGCGCGATCCGGTTGCCGTTGTAGTTGCGGTAGCCCTTGTTCCAGAAAAGCGTCTCGATCTGCTTCATGCTGTATTCGTCGGTCGCGTAGAGCGTGAACAGCTCGCGCACCATGGCGGCCTGCTCCTCGTCGATCACGAGCCGCTTGTTGTCCTTGCAGTAGCCGAAAATGCGGTTGTTGCCGAGGACAACATTTGACTTGATCGCCTGCTGATGCCCGAACTTGATGCGGCTCGACAGCTTGCGCAGCTCATCCTGCGCGATCGAGGACATGATCGAGAGCCGCAGCTCGGAGTCTTCATCGAGGGTGTTGATGTTGTCATTCTGGAAAAAGACGCCGACCCCGTGCCCGAGCAGCTCGCGGGTGTAGCGGATCGAATCGAGCGTGTTGCGCGCAAAACGGGAAATCTCCTTGGTGATCACGAGGTCAAATCTGTCCTCCCCCGCATCGGCGATCATCTGGTTGAAATTCTCGCGCCGCTTGGTCGAGATGCCCGAGATCCCCTCGTCAATGTAGCCAGGCACGAAGCTCCATGCGCGGTTTTGTTTGATGAGATTCTCGTAATAAGCAATCTGATTGCCCAGCGAATTGAGCTGCTCGTCCGACTCGGACGAGACGCGGGCGTAGTAGGTCACGCGCAGCGGAATATCGTAGATCGCGCGCGTGCGAAGCTGTTGGCGTATGGTATGGATGTCCATGACGGGCCTCCTTGATTCGTAATATCATCACTTATATTATATCATGGTCCGAAACGAATTGCAATAGCCGAAAAAACTCTGCCGACCCAAGGTCGGCAGAGTTTTCGGTATGGCTATGTTCGATCAGACGGGAGCTGACGCAGGATCCTGCTCTTCAGTTGGTTCCGCTGCCGTTCGGTGACAAATCCCTTTTCGTACGCGACCTGATTGAAATACAGCAGCCACAGCTGCTGCGCGGCCCGCTCCCGTGCCCCTCTGGCCTCTTCCTCCGACATCTGTACCTGCCTCAACCCGTGTTTCCCTCCCGTGCCGTGATCTCTGGTCGTATTTTTCCCTGATTCGCCAGGCTTATACCAGCAATAGTTTGCCCCATCCCTTGACTTCCCCCGGATACCTGTGGTAAACTAATCACAACCACATCAGAGCGGAAAGGAGCTGCATCCATGCAACAAGCCGCCAAGCAGCCGAAGAACATCCTCTTTATTCTCACCGACGATCAGGGCGCGTGGGCCATGCACTGCGCCGGCAACGACGATATTCACACCCCCAATCTCGACCGTCTCGCCGCCTCGGGCGTTCGCTGCGAAAATTTCTACTGCGTCTCCCCGGTCTGCTCCCCCGCCCGGGCCTCGATCCTCTCAGGCAAGATCCCCTCGGCCCACGGTGTCCACGACTGGCTGGACAAGGGGCAGATCGACGAATCCTCCTGCTCCGATGACCTGCTCGAGGCCTTCGCCATGGACGATCCGCCGGCCGATTACCGCTGGCCCAAGCACGCGCTGAAGGGCGACCGCGCCATTCGCTATCTCGACGGACACAAGACCTTTCCCGAGGTCCTGCGTGAGAATGGCTACACCTGCGGCATCTCGGGCAAATGGCACATCGGCGCCGCCGATCAGGTACAAGCCGGCTTTGGCGATTACTGGAAAACCCTCGCCATCGGCGGCGGAGACTACTACTTCCAGGTCGCCCTCGAGGACGGCAAAATGCGCCCCATCCCCGGCCAGTATGTCACCGATTACATCACCGACAACGCCCTGCGCTTCCTTGACACCCGCGATACCGCCAAGCCCTTCTGCCTCTGTGTACATTATACTGCCCCTCATTCCCCCTGGTCGGAGGGCAGCCATCCCGAGGAATACATGGCCATGTACCGCGATTGTCCCTTCGATTCCATCCCCGAGGAGCCGCCCCACAAGTGGAGCCCCGGCGCCGATAAGACCTGGGCCGAGTGGTCATCGGTGCCCCATCCCGGCGTGCGCTTTATCCGCGCCAAATACGCCCCCATCCGCGAGACCTGGAGCGAATACCGCAAGGAATCACTGACCGGTTATTTCGCTGCCGTCACCGCGATGGACGCTGCCGTCGGCCGTCTGCTTGATCGCCTCGATCAGGATGGACTGACCGAGGACACGCTGGTCGTCTTCACCAGCGACAACGGCAGTAACATGGGTCACCATGGCATTTTCGGCAAGGGCAACGGCACCTATCCGGTCAATATGTACCAGACCTCCACCTGCGTACCCGGCATCTTCTCCTGCCCCGGCACCATTCCCGAAGGCCGCGTCCTGCCCAATCTCCGCAGCCACTACGACCTCTACGAGACCCTGCTCGACTTCGTCGGCATCGACTTTCAGAAAACCGACGATATGCCTGGCGAGAGCTTCGCCGCCGAGCTGCGGGGCGCCCAACCGCAGACGCAGAGCGACGCCGTCGTCTACGACGAATACGGCAAGACCCGCATGATCTGCACCCGAGGCGCAGACGGCTTCCGTAAGCTGGTCTGGCGCGGCGAGGACGGCCACGCCGAGTTCTACGACCTCACCGCCGACCCCGGCGAACGGAAAAATCTCATCGATGATCCCGCCTATGCCGATACCATCGCCGCAATGAAGGCACACCTCGGTGATTGGTTTGCCCACTACGTCAATCCCGAGCTGGACGGCTCCAAGGAAGATGTCCGCGGCAAGGGCCAGATCGACAGCCATACCTTCATTCACTGAGCAGAACAGCGCGAACCGAATTTCGGTTCGCGCTGTTTTGGGCCATTGGCTGGAGCCGCACTCCATCCCCTCACGGCTCCAATATCTCGGTACAGCTCAGCGTCGGATCAAACCCGCTGTCGGTGTACTCCTTCACCTTGCAGACAAAATTGTAATTCGCCGGCAGCGCGTGCGGCGAATAGCCTGTCATCTCCTTGAAGACGCGGTTGAAATTGCGGATGGTGTTGAATCCGCAGCGCTGTGAGATCTCAGTCACCGTCATGCTGCCCTCGATCACCATCTGCGCCGCATAGGAGATCTTGATCATGTTCAGATAGCGCGTAAAGGTCATGCCGGCGTGGTGATAGAAAAATCGCGAGAAGTAAGGCTTGCTGAAATGCATGAACTCCGCCGCGTCGTCAAAGGTGATGTAGGCGTAATTCTTCGCGATCAGATCCAAAAGCTCCTTGTATTTTTCCGTCGTCGCATTTGGCGCGCTTTCCGCATCCTCAAGCCGCTCACCGCGGAAGATCTGTGCCGCCAGCCTTGTCACAATGCTGTCGGCGATGATGCCGCTGTATGCATCCGCCGCCTTGATCTCCGCAAACAGCTCGGCAAAAACATCGCCCAGCGCATAATCCCGCGCAAGCAGGGGCGAGCAAAGCTTCTTTGCGCCGATGATCTTGTGGAGGTAGTCCGCGTCGATCTTGGCTACCAGCAGGATCGCGCCGGGCTCGGCACTGATGCTGTGCACATCCTCGCTGTGCAGAAAGGTGCTGTCGCCCGCAGACAGCGGGAAGATCTCACCGCTGCACATCACAGCGGCGCAGCCCGACTGCACAAAGACAAGCTCATGCTCCTCGTGCCAGTGCGGAATATTTTTCAGATTGCGATATTTGCCCGGAACAATGTGCGCCTGAGCAAAGGAAACGCTTTTTTCAAACTTCGGCTGTTCCATTTCGTCCTCCAACGGTTCACACTGCTCTGATTATACCACACAAATGAATAAATGTCCAGAACAGAATAACATTATTCTTGTATAAACGGTACCAAGCAGGTATAATTAAAGAACAGACAGGCGAATAAATGTCCATATCATACGGGAGGTACCTAAACATGGCAAAACGCGAATTCTGGTTTCTGGTCGGCAGTCAGTGCCTGTACGGCGACGACGTGCTGCGCACCGTCGACGCCCGCGCGGCGGAAATGACCGCCGCAATGAACGCGGGCGGCCTGCTGCCCTACCGCTTGATCTACAAAGGAACGGCGAAGAGCGACGCGGAGATCACCGCCGTCATCCGCGAGGCCAACTACGACGAGACCTGTACCGGCATTATTACCTGGTGCCACACTTTCTCCCCGTCAAAGATGTGGATCGGCGGCCTGCGCCTCCTGCAGAAGCCCTACTGCCACCTGGCGACGCAGTACAACCGCGAGATCCCGAACGATGAGATCGACATGGACTTCATGAACCTCAATCAAGCCGCCCACGGCGACCGCGAGCACGGCTTCATCGCCGCACGCCTGCGCATTCCGCGCAAGGTGATCGCGGGCTACTGGCAGGATGAAGCCGTCCAGCGCCGGCTGGGCGACTGGATGCGCACGGCCGTCGGCGCTGCGGTTTCGCGGTCGATGAAGGTCATGCGCTTCGGCGACAACATGCGCGAGGTGGCCGTCACCGAGGGCGACAAGATCGAGGTGCAGGCCAAGCTCGGCTGGCAGGTCAACACCTGGGCGGTGGGCGATCTGGTGAAGGAGATGCACGCCGTCACCGAGACCGAGATCAATGCGCTGATGGCCGACTACACCGCCGCCTACGATATCGCCACCGACAGCATCGACGCCATCCGCTATCAGGCCAGGGAAGAGCTGGCCATGAAAAAAATGCTCGACCGAGAGGGCTGTCGCGCCTATACCAACACCTTCCAGGATCTCTACGGCATGGAGCAGCTGCCCGGCCTCGCCTCCCAGCACCTGATGGCACTGGGCTACGGCTACGGCGGCGAGGGCGACTGGAAGGTCGCAGCCATGACCGCCATCATGAAGGCGATGGGCAAGGACGAAAACGGCGCGTCAGGCTTCATGGAGGACTACACCTACCATCTCGCCGAGGAGAACCCCTGCAGCCTCGGCGCCCACATGCTCGAGGTCTGCCCCAGCCTGGCTGCCGATAAGCCCCGCATCGAGACTCACCACCTCGGCATCGGCATGAACGAAAAAGATCCCGCCCGGCTGGTCTTCGAGGGCAAAGCGGGGGACGCCATCGTCGTCAGCCTCATCGACATGGGCGGCAGACTGCGCCTGATCTGTCAGGATGTGCAGTGCATCAAGCCGATCCTGCCCATGCCCAACCTGCCCGTCGCACGGGTCATGTGGAAGCCCGCTCCCGATCTGCTCACCGGCATCGAATGCTGGATCACCGCAGGCGGCGCGCACCACACGGTGCTCTCCTACGACGTCACCGCCGAGCAGATGAAGGACTGGGCAAACATGATGGGCATCGAATTCGTCCACATCACCGCCGACACCACCGTCGACGGGCTGGAAGAGAAGCTGATGGTGGCCGATCTGGTGTGGAAACTGAAATAAATTGGAGGAAAAAGCCATGAAACAAGCAAGAATTGCCATCGACCGTTACGCCGTGCTGTCCGAGATCGACCCCAGAGTCTACGGCTCGTTCATCGAGCATCTTGGTCGTGCAGTCTATGAGGGTATCTACCAGCCCGGCCACCCGACCGCCGACGAAGAAGGCTTTCGCGGCGACACGCTGGAACTGGTCAAAGAACTGAACGTCCCCGTCGTGCGCTACCCGGGCGGCAACTTCGTCTCAGGCTATCGCTGGGAGGACGGCGTCGGCCCGCGCGATCAGCGCCCCCGCCGACTGGAGTACGCATGGAAGGTGACCGAGACCAACGAGGTCGGCCTGAACGAGTTCGTCAGCTGGTGCAAAAAGGCCGGCACCGAGCCGATGATGGCGGTCAACCTCGGCACCCGCGGTATGGAGGAAGCTAAGGATCTCCTCGAATACTGCAACCATCCGTCCGGCTCCGCCATGAGCGACCTCCGCCGCAGCCACGGCTATGCCGAGCCCCACAACATCAAGCTCTGGTGTCTCGGCAACGAGATGGACGGCCCCTGGCAGATGGGACACAAGACAGCCTACGAATACGGCCGCCTCGCCAACGAGACCGGCCGCATCATGAAGACATACGACAAAAACCTCGAGATGGTCGTCTGCGGCAGCTCGACCTTCACCATGCCCACCTTCGGCGAATGGGAGCGCGAGGTGCTGATGCAGTCCTACGATATCGCCGACTACATCTCACTTCACATGTACTGGAACAACCGGGCCAACGACACCTCCTCCTTCCTCGCCGAGTCGGTCAATCTGGATAAGTTCATCTCCTCGGTCGTCTCGATCTGCGACTATGTGCAGACCATCAAGCGGGGCAAGAAAAAGATCAACCTCTCCTTCGACGAGTGGAACGTCTGGTATCATTCCAAAGGCGCGCAGTTCGAGCCGTGGTCTGAGCATCCGCATCAGCTGGAGGACGTCTACAACTTCGAGGATGCCCTGCTGGTCGGCAGTGCGCTCATCACCCTGCTGCGCCACGCCGACCGCGTGAAGATCGCCTGCATGGCCCAGCTGGTGAATGTCATCGCGCCCATTATGACCAGCGATACCGGCGCATGGCGGCAGACTATCTTCTACCCCTTCCTGCACGCCTCCACCATGGGGCGCGGAAAGGTGCTGAACACCACTGTCCTGTCCCCGACCTATGCCTGCCGCTTCACCGACAGCGCGCCCTACCTCGATTCGGTCGTGGTCGAGGATGAGGAAAACGAGACCCTGACTATCTTCGCCGTCAACAAATCGCTGGACGAGCCGATGGAGCTGGTCTGCGATCTGCGCCAGTACGCCGACTATGCCGTCACGCGCCACATCGTACTGGAGCATGATGACATGAAAGCGGTCAACACCGAGGAGAACCCCAACACAGTCATCCCCCACGAGGGCGGCGAATCGCAAAACGACGCCGGCGACTTCCGCGCGGTGCTGAATCCCCACTCGTGGAACGTGATCCGCCTCAAAAAGCAGTAAACGGAGGGAACACAATGCACACACAATATATACTCGGAATCGAGCTCGGCTCAACGCGCATCAAATCGGTGCTGATTGCCCCCGACGCAACGGTAATCGCACAGGGCGCCTACGCTTGGAAGAGCGAGCTGCGGGACGGCCTGTGGACATATGATCTGGATGAGGTCTGGCAGGGCCTGCAGGCCGCCTATGCGGGGCTTCGGCAAGCCTATCACGACAAGACCGGCGAAGACCTGACCGAAGTCGCCGCCATTGGCATCTCAGCCATGATGCACGGCTACCTCGCCTTCGATGCCGAAGATCACCTGCTCGTCCCCTTCCGCACATGGCAGAATACCAACACTGCTGAAGCCGCCGACGAGCTCTCCGACCTCTTCACTTTCAATATCCCCCAGCGCTGGAGCGTTTCGCACTTCTATCAGGCCGTGCTGAACGGCGAAGCGCATGTGCCGCAGGTCGCCTTCCTGACCACGCTGGCCGGCTATGTCCACTACCGCCTGACCGGGCGCAAGGTGCTCGGCATCGGCGACGCCTCCGGCATGTTTCCGATCGAAGATCGGACATACAGCTCCCGCATGCTGAGCGCCCTCAACACCCGCCTGTGCGAAAAGGGCATCACACAGGACTTCCGCACCCTCCTTCCCGACATTCTGCTCGCCGGCGACGAAGCCGGAACGCTGACCGCAGAAGGCGCAAAGCTGCTCGATCCCACCGGCAGCCTCCGCCCCGGCTGTGTCCTCTGCCCGCCCGAAGGCGACGCCGGCACCGGCATGATCGCGACCAACAGCATCACACCCCGCACCGCGAACGTCTCAGCTGGCACCTCCGCCTTTCTGATGGCCGTCCTGGAGAGGGATCTGTCCGGCGCTTACCGTGAGATCGACATGGTGACCACCCCCACCGGCGCCCCCGTCGCCATGATCCACGTCAACAACTTCACCGCCGAGATCAACGCCTGGGCCGCACTGTTTGAAGAGGTCATCGCGCTGGGCGGCGGGCAGCTCGACCGCGGTGAACTGTTCGACCGCCTCTACCGCGCCGCCCTTGACGGCGACGCCGACTGCGGCGGCCTGGTCGGCTATAACTTCCTCGCCGGTGAACCGATCGCGGGCGTCGCGACCGGCGCCCCGCTGCTGATGCGCAGTCCGGACGGCCGCTTGACCCTGCCGAATCTGATGAAAATGCACATCTACTCCGCCCTTGGCTCGCTTGCGCTGGGAATGGACATCCTCCGCCAGGAGCAGGTTCAGCTCGACGTCGTCTGCGGCCACGGCGGCTTCTTCAAGGCCGGCCGGGTCAGCGCCGGCGCCATGTCGGCCGCGATCGGCGCACCCGTCACCGTCATGCGCAACGCCGGCGAGGGCGGCGCGTGGGGCGTAGCCCTCCTTGCCCTGATGACCGCACAGGGCGAGCACGATGCCGAGCGTTTTCTTGCGAACATCTTCGCGCAGACGGAAACACTGACGGTCTCCGCCGACGAACGGGAACGGCAGGAATTCGGTGCGTTCATGACGCGGTATCAGAGGGCCCTCCCGGTGGAGCGTGCTGCGGCAGAGAACATGACCCGGAAATAACAAAAAAGCAACCGCTCAGGTCGTTTGACCTGAGCGGTTGTTCCGCGTTCACGGCGCAGAAGAACGGCGTATTTACAATTTGTTCATGGCTTATCTCCCGCTTCTGCATCTCCCCACGAGCGAAAACACGGCAAACGCCGCGATATCGACCGCAACGATCGTGGAGCCGACGGGGGTGCTGGCCAGGATCGAGATCAGGATCCCCAGCGATGAGCAGCAGACCGACAGGCAGGCTGAGCAGATCGTGACCGATTTGAAATTCCGGCAAACGCGCATGGCCGAGAGGGCAGGGAAGATCACCAGCGCCGAGATCAGCAGGGAGCCGACCAGATTCATGGCCAGCACAATGATCACCGCGATGATCGCGGCAAGGATCAGGTTATAGATGCCGACCCGTGTGCCGGTCGTTTTGGCAAAGCTCTCGTCAAATGTAATGGCGAAGATCTTGTTGTACAGCAGAACGAAAACCAGAATCACAATGATCGAGAGGGTAACGCAGAGCCAGACATCGGTTTTGGTCAGCGTGAGAATGGAGGTGGCGCCGAAGAGTGTGGTGCAGACATCGCCCGAAACACTGCCTGAGTTCGGGAACAGATTCATCAGCAGATATCCGATAGCCAGCGCCGATACCGACAGCATGGCGATCGAGGCATCGCCTTTCAGCCTGGCATTCTGACCCGTACAGAGCAGCAGGATCGCGCAGATGATTGTGACCGGCAGGACGATCAGCATTTCGTTGGTCACGCCGGCGACAGCGGCGATCGCCATGGCGCCGAAGGCCACGTGCGACAGGCCGTCGCCGATGAAGGAGAAGCGCTTCAGAACGAGCGTTACTCCGAGGATCGAGGAGCAGAGCGAGATGAGCACGCCGACGATCAGCGCGTGCTGGACGAAGGGGTAGCGCAGATAATCGGCCAGGGTATCGAACAGGGCGGTCATACCGGCTCACCTCCCTCAGTGGGGGCAAAGCGCGCGGCAATATCGCTTTGCAGATAGTCCGCTTTGGTTCCGAAGAAGAGCGTTTTGCCTACATATAAAATATGGCTCGCGTATTTGACCGCGGCGGCGATGTCGTGGGAGATCATGATGATGGAGATGCCTTCGTGGCGGTTAATGTGCTCGATCAGGTGGTACAATTCGAGCGTTACCTTTGGATCAAGGCCGGAGACCGGCTCGTCGAGGAGCAGCAGCTTCTGCGTGGCGCACAGCGCACGCGCGAGCAGCACGCGCTGCTGCTGGCCGCCGGACAGCTCACGGTAGCAGCGCTTTTTCAGGTCGGTGATGTCCATCCGCGCCATGTTGTGCGCCGCGCGCTGCTTTTCTTCCTTTGCATAAAAGGGGCGCAGGCCGCATCTGCCCTGACAGCCGGAGAGCACGATCTCCTCGACCGAGGCGGGAAAATCCCGCTGGACGAAGGTCTGCTGCGGCAGGTATCCGATCTCGTTCGCCCGCAGATCGTCGCCCAGCGTGATCGTTCCGTCCAGCGGCTGGATCAGGCCGAGCAGGGTCTTCATCAAGGTCGTTTTGCCGGAGCCGTTTTCGCCGATGATGCAGAGAAAATCGCCCTTGTTCACCGAAAAGTTCAGACCGCTCAGCACGATCTTGGCATCGTATCCGAGGGTCAAATTTTGACAAATAAGCTGTGCCAATTCGCTGCCTCCCGTTAGTTCAGTGCTTCTTTGAGCACATTCAGATTTGCCTCCATGGCAGAGAGATAGGTCAGACCGCCCGCGATGTCTGCGGCGGAAACCGACTGCATCGAGTGCATGGACAGGATCGCGGCGTTCTTTGCCCCGGTGTTGGCGATAATCGTTTCCGCTAACTTTTGATTCATGCCGTCCACTGTCAGCACGGTCGAAAAGCCAAGCTCGTCGATCTTGCCGGCGAGAAATGCCACCGTTTCAAAGCTGGCCTCGCTCTCCGCCGAGCAGCCGGAGAAGGCGGCGTAATACGCCAAGCCGTAATCATCGACGAGATAACGGAACGGAAAGCGGTCGGCGAACACAAGCGTTTTGACGGGAGCCGCGTCCACGGCCGTTTGGTAGGCGAGGTCAAGCGTGGTCAGCTCTTCCGTGTAGGCTGAGGCGTTCGCGGTGTAGATGCCGCGGTGCTCCGGGTCGAGCGCGGCCAACTGATCGGCGATATGTGTGCAGATGAGCGCCGCGTTTTTCAGGGAAAGCCAGACGTGCTCGTCCTTTTCGGGCTCTTCCTCGGTTTCGTGGTGATGCTCATGCTCCATGCCCTCGACGAATTCTTCATCTTTGACTGCGCTCTCGCCGAGGACAGCCAGCAGGTCGATCACCACCATGTCCGGATTGCCGGCGTTGGCCAGCATGTCCTCGACCCAAGCGTCGGACGGCCCGCCCACATAGATGAACATGTCGCATTCGGCGATCCGGATCATGTCGGCGGCAGTCGGCTGATAGCTGTGCAGATCGACGCCGCTGTCAATCAGCATGGTGAGCTGGGCCTCGACAGCCGCATTGCCCATGATCTGCTTCACCCAGTCGTAGATGGGGAAGATGGTCGTCACGATCGACAGGCTGTCGTCGGAATCGTGCGGGGTGCCGCAGCCGGTCAGCGCGCACGCAAGCAAAAGTATGGCCAGAAGAACGGAGATCAGTTTTTTCATTTCGCGGTTTCTCCTCTCATTTCTGGCAGTCTTTGCAGACGCCGTAGATGACGGTGTCTGTTTTATCAATGGCGAATTCCTCGGCTTCGGCAAGATTTTGAACGATCAGCCGGGTACTGGGCGTGCCCATGTGGAAGGTCTTGCCGCATTTTTTGCAGCTCAGATGCAGGCAGGCTTTGCAGGCGTCGGCGTCGGTGTACTGATAATAGACCTCCCGGCTCCCGCTGCGGCTGATGCGGCGGATCTTACCCTCGGCCTCGAGGTCGCAGAGGTTGCGGTATACGGCGCTGACGCTGATATTTTCGCTTTGCAGTGCCTCGGTGATCTGATGCGCGGTCAGCGGCTCGTCGGGGTGGAGCTCCAGATAGCTGAGAAAGGCTTTGCGCTGTTTGGTGATGTATTTGGGCATGCTGATCCCTCCTATGGGGCGAATTTGCGAATCAATCGCAAATTAGTATACCATGCGATTCAGGATATGTCAAGTCGGTGGAGAAAAATTTACATTTTTCCCAGCCTGGTTTTATCCCACGACAGAGACGATGTACATGATCTTTGCACAATGTTCGGCTTTGGTTCGATTTGCCCGTAGAAATCTCGTGCTTCGTATGGGCGTCATCTTCTTGACCATCTGGCCGCCGATCGAGCCGGCCTGACGTGCGGTCAGTTCACCGTTGTAGCCCTGGTTGAGGTTGACGCCGACTTCGGCAGCAGCTTCCATCTTGAAACGATCGAGTGCTTCCTTTGCTTCGGGAACAAGTGCCTTATTGCTTGCCATGATATACTCCTTTTGATCCGTCGCGGTCGCGGACGGTTCGGTTTTATCTATTTGAATTGAGTCCGCGTTGCCGCGTCCTCTGGCATTATTATTGTCGCGCATGTGCGAAATATGAATGGCAATTTTTTCGCCGAACATGGGGAAGTCATGTATAATTTTGCAGGATCTGGACATCTCGGCAGAGCAGTTTAACTGATCGGCACGTCCTTATATTAAAAATGCCCCCTTGTTCGTCGATAAGGATCATCCTATATCGATAAGCTTGGGGTGCATTTCAGATACTGGCGGTGCGTTACGCCTTTTCTTTATTTTGGGCGTATATTCTTCTGATATAGATCAGCAGCGCCACGCCGAGGGCGGGGAAAACGGCGGCGATCAGCATACCGACCTTCAAACCGATCTCCTCTGCTGTCATGAGGGTGCTTTTACTGAGCTCGACGGCGAAATTGCTGACGGACACCTTGTCGACGATGATGCCCAGCATTTGCGGTGCAATCGACGCGCCAAGATCGCCGCTCGCCGCCATCAGCGCGTATGCGGCAATGCCGGGGGCGGGGATCTTTTCCTCCATCAGGATCAGTGTCCCGGGCCAGAGCATCGCGGTGAAAAGGCCGGTGAGAATGCAGGCCGCAAACGCAAGCATGACGTTGGTCGAAAGTCCCGCGGCGAGATAGCAGACTGCCGCGCCGATCATGCTGACCAACAGTGTTTTGGAAATGTCGGGCGAGTATTTTGCGTAAAGCACTCTGCACAGGGCCAGGAGCAGGGCGAATACGGCCAGTCCCAGAATATCGCCGACCGCTTTCGGCAGCAGAAGTGCGTTTTCCATATAGCTCGAGATCCAGTTGGTCATGACATTTTCGGCGGCGCTTCCGAGGAAAATGCAGAGCACGCACAGCACGATCCCCTTGCCCCTGCTGCCCGAGCCTTTTTCCGACGAATGAATATTGGTATCGGGAATGGGGGAGGTGCAGAACAGGAAGGATGCCACCAACGGCAGGGCTGCCCAGCAGATCGTCAGGATCATCCAGTGTTCTGTTCCAAATATGGCAAAATAGATCGAGCTGATCAGCACGACGCTGACCACGCCCCATCCGTACAGCGAATGCAGCATGCTCATGTCTTTCTCAGGATGCTCCGAGGGGATCGCTGCCACCAGCGGACTGAGCAGAACCTCGCAAAGTCCTGCGGCGACCGAGAAGATCACGGTTCCGATGACCAGTCCGAGATAGGCATGCTGCGGCCAGACGGTAGGGAGGAGCGCATAGATCAGCAGCCCCAGCGTGGTTAGCAGCGGCATCACGCGGACGGTGGTACGGATGTTGAAATGCTTGGAGAAAAAGGTGAAGATTAGATCGATCGTCATCTGGGTACAGAAGTTGACGAGGACCAGTGTGCCCAGCCGGGTGTATGAAATGCCGTACATATCATGGAAGGTGATAAACAGCATGGGCGGCAGTACAAAGACCGAGGACATGGCCAGATAGGCGAAAAAGCAGGAAAATTTGGTGCGTTTGAAATTCGGAGACGTCATGTTTCCCTCCTGTGTTCATGTTCAAAATGGATCGACACTTGAAATGATGAAATATAGTAAAAATTACCTGTGCGGTTATTATAGCACAGTATGGCCGGAATTACAAGACCTTTGTCGATTCTTGATGCAAATGCCGAAGTCGGGATGCGGTGTTTGCAACTTTTTCATGGATTCTTGCATGTTGACAGGGCTTTGGGGCAAAGAATGTCTCGAAATTTCTTTGCAAAAGCCATCTTCCCTTGAAATGTGAAAAATATTTTGACTAATTTTGAAAAAAAACTTGCAATATCCGGGAATATCATGTATAATAGATGCCAGTGATTTCACTTTACTACTTTATTTCATTTTATGGAGGTTCATCATGAACAAGAAGATTCTTGCAGTGGTAGCCCTTGCCCTTGTGCTGGTCCTCGGACTGGCTTCCTGCGGCGGTGGTACCAAATTGACCATGGGTACCGGCGGTACCGGCGGTACATATTATCAGTTCGGCGCAATTCTGAGCCAGTATGTGGAGAGAAATGCCGGTGTCGGCTGTGTAGCCGTTTCCACCGACGGCTCCAAGGCGAACATTCAGGGCATTGATGCCGGCGACTATCAGCTGGGTACTGTCCAGTCTGACGTAATGGCTTACGCATGGAACGGCACCAACACCTTTGCCAACGACGGCAAGGTTGACTCCTTCCGCGTCATCGGCGGTCTGTATGCCGAGGCCGTGCAGATCATCACCATGGATCCCGCCATCAAGAGCGTGGCTGACCTGAAGGGTAAGTCGGTTTCCATCGGTGCTCCCGCTTCGGGTGTTTACTTCAACGCCATTGACGTGCTCGGCGCGGCCGGTCTGACCGAGAATGACATCAAGGCGCAGTACCAGAGCTTCAACGACAGTGTTGAGAGCCTCAAGGACGGCAAGATCGACGCCGCATTCATCGTAGCCGGCGCACCGACTCCCGCTGTTGTTGAGCTGATGACCACCTCGGCCGCTTACCTCGTGCCGATCGACGGTGAGATCGCCGACAAGATCATGGCAAGCTGCCCCTACTACACCGCATACACCATTCCTGCCAAGACCTACAGCGGTCAGGAGACTGATGTGACCACCATTACCGTCAAGGCCACCCTGATCGTATCGGCCGACACCGATGAGGAGACGGTCTATCAGATCACCAAGGCCATCTTCGACAACGTCGAGGCCATCACGGCAGAACATGCCAAGGGCGCTGAGCTGAGCATTGAAAACGCCACCAGCGGTATGACAGCTCCGTTCCACGCAGGTGCCGCACGCTACTTCGCTGAGAAGGGCGTCAATGTTGAGTCCAAGTAATCCGGAGTCCGCGTAAGAGAGAGCTATGTACGTTCCGCTGCCGGCCTTGTCGGCAGCGGACGCTATTTATTCCGGGAAGGGAGAAGTTTATGTCGAAAAAGACTCCTGCAGAGGAAAAGGTCAAAATCGAATCGGCGCCGGTCAAACCCGCGCGTGAAGAGTTATCCGAAGAAGAAATGGCGGCCAATGTGGACGCGGTTATGAAAAAGTATGACCGCGAGTCCAATGTGCGGATCTGGGAAGGTGCCCCGAAGTGGGTAGTGACCGGTATCCTTGCCGCCTTTTCGCTGTTCTGTATTTATGTTACCTTGTTTGCCACTTGGCTGGAGGAGGTTCGTCTGACCTCTTTTGTGGCGTTGATTGTTCTGATGGGATACATCGTGTTCCCCGCCAGAAAGGGGATTCAGAAGGTCAACTACATGCCGTGGTATGACATTGTACTGATGGTCGCCGGCACTGGTGCGTTCCTGTATTTCACCTTTTTTGCGGAGGCGATCATCAAGCAGGGCGCAAAGCTGGAGGTCTATCAGATCATCATCGGTATCATCGGCATTGCGGCACTGGCCGAGATCTGCCGCCGTGCTGTCGGTCTGCCGATCCTGATCGTTGCCGCCGCATTTGTTGTGTATGCGCTGTTCTTTGGTCTGTCAAACCCTGCCTTCAGCGGACGGTTGAATACCCTGATCCGCACGCTGTTCTATTCCAAGGAGGGCATCCTGTCGACGCCGATCAATGCCTGCTCGAAGTTTATCGTTGTGTTCATCATCTTCGGCGCTTTCCTCGAGCGTACCGGCATTGCGGATTTCTTCATTCAGGCCGCGAATGTGGTCGTCGGCGGTTTCTCCGGCGGCCCGGCTAAGGTTGCTGTCGTGGCCAGCGCGCTTGAGGGCATGGTGTCCGGTTCCTCGGTGGCCAATACCGTGGGAAGCGGCTCCATCACCATCCCGCTGATGAAGAAGACGGGATACAAGCCTGAATTTGCCGCAGCAGCCGAAGCTGCTGCCTCCACCGGCGGACAGATCATGCCGCCGATTATGGGTGCGGCCGCCTTTCTGATGGCTGAAAATCTGTCGATTGGCTACAGCAGCATCATCGTCAAGGCGATTCTGCCGGCTATCCTCTATTTTGCCGGTATCTTCATTGCTGTTCACCTTGAGGCCAAAAAGTACGGTCTGCGCGGTCTGTCGAAGGAAGAGATCCCCGATTGGAAGCCGCTGATCAAAAAGATTTACCTGCTGATTCCGCTGGTTCTGCTGATCTATCTGGTCGGCACCAGCACGCGCACCATCCAGACCTCTGCCGCGATCGCCATTATCGCCGCCATTGTGGTCAGTCTGTTCAACAAGGACAGCCGGATCACGCCCAAGCGCATTGTGGAGGCGCTGGCCGCCGGTGCGCAGGGTACCATCTCGGTCGCAGCCGCCTGCGGCATTGCCGGCATCATTGCCGGTACCATCACCATGACCGGTCTGGCCAACGTGCTGATCAACGGCATCGTTGCGCTGGCTGGCGATCAGGTCATTATCGCGCTGCTGCTGACCATGCTCTGCTGCATCGTTCTGGGCATGGGTGTGCCGACGACCGCGAACTATTGCATCATGGCCGCCACCTGTGCACCGATCCTGGTTCGTATGGGTGTGCCGGCAATTGCTGCGCACTTCTTCGTCTTCTATTTCGGCATTGTCGCCGACCTGACCCCGCCGGTCGCGCTGGCGGCCTACGCCGGTGCTGCAATCGCGCAGTCTAACCCGATGAAGACCGCCTTTGTCTCGACCAAGCTGGCCATCGCGGCGTTCGTTGTGCCGTATGCATTTGCGCTTAATCCGGTCATGCTGTTTATTGATGTGGAGGGGCCTTTGCAGGTAGTCATGATCGTGATCACCTCTCTAATCGGCATCTTCGGCATTTCTGCCGCATTGGAGGGATACATGTTTACCAATCTGAATCCGATCCAACGCATTCTCTCGGCCATCGGCGGGCTTCTGCTGATCGACCCCAACACCATCACCGATGTAGTGGGCATCGTTCTGATCCTGCTGGTGCTTGGATGGCAGTATATGCAGAAAAAACAGTCCGGGAAACAGACTGCTGCGGCGTAAGATATCGCGTCAATACCCTCAGTATGAAAAAATCGCCAGTACCGCAATATCGGTACTGGCGATTTTCCTTTCGATTTATTTCATCAGTTCATCGGTCAGACGTATGATCTGGGGAGCAATTCGTTTGCGTTCGCGGCGCAGAACGTGCTGATATACCGGGTAGGCCGCGGCGATCAGCGCGATGCCGGCAAGACCGATTACGATCCCCGGTACGAACCACACGCCCATCCAGACCATGGCACAGCACATACCGATGCCCATGGTCAGCGCGCCGAGGATACCGACGATCAGTGCGGCCGTCGATGCTTTTTGCGTAACACTGGCGTCGAGGCGGCGGAGCTGGGTCATTTTATCTTTTTCCTGCGGCAGATATTTTGCCCGGATCCGCTTTAGCTCCTCCTGCTCCTTGGCCGAATAGGTATATTCGAAGGTCTCATTTTCGTTTTTATTTTCCATGGAATTCTCCTGTTGCACAATTATGGGTGCTGATTCTGCAAGGCTTTGATCTCCCGGGTCGTCTTGACGATCATATAGACTGACATCGTGACCACGATCACACAGACAGCAGCCCCGGTCGCGCCGACCATGACCTGATTGAAATACGGCGGGTTATCCGCGCTGCCGAACTGCGACAGCATCGCCGTTTCCAGCGACAGCATGGAAACCAGCGCGGCCGCCAGCTTGATGATCTTGGTCGTAGACATGACGGGATTGTTGTATTTTCGGTATTTGATGAGATTGATGATGGCGCTGGTGGTGATCCAGAAGGTGTACATTGCCATGACATAGATCATGATGCCGGGGTAATCAAAGCCTTCGTTCTGGACAATGACCAGCACAACGACGCCCGACAGCGCGAGATTCAGGGTCATCAGGATGATCCCGCACAGCCGTGAACGGCGCAGCTCGAGAATGCGTTTCTTCCCAAATCCATTCTGATTCACAAACCGAAGTAGCAGAAAGCGCATGACTGCCAGGATTGCATGATACACGGCAAGCGTGACAAACCAGACCGAGCGATACCAAATACCGGAGAACAGATTCAGGGCGGTGTACAGCAGATTGATGGCGAGCGACAGATAGAGCGATACATGTGTCTTAAAGGCCACATCTGACAGATAACGGTTTCCGTATGCATTGGCGTAGATCCTGCGCTTGATTGCCCGATAATAGCGGGGCAGTGTGAGGGCGCAGAAGAGGACATCGACGGTCAAGGTGTAGAAGGCCAGCACATAGGCGGCGTATGCGACTGGATGGGTGTCCCATCCGTTGACGAAGACAGCGGTCAATGCGGCCGCGCTGAACAGGGTCAGTACGATCATCAGCCAAATCGGCAGAAATAAGCATGTCCGGGCGATTGCTTTCCACTTCATCTTACTGCCTCCGAATCTGGACCGTGAAGGTGCTGCCCACACCGACCTCGCTGCTGACCGAGATCTCTCCGCCGGTGATATCCATGATCCGCTTCACCAAGGCAAGCCCAAGACCGTTCCCGGCGGTCGCGTGGGAGGTGTCGCCCTGATAGAATTTTTCAAAAATATGCGCACCCACCTCCGGCGACATGCCGCAGCCGGTGTCGGATACCTTGACCACTGCGTAATAGTCCCCGCCGATGAGGCTCACGCTCACCCGGCCGCCCGGCTCGGTAAATTTGAAGGCGTTGGAAAACAGGTTGTTCCAGACGAGTGCCAGCAGCTCCGCGTCGGCCTTGACGGTCACGCCCTCCGCGATGTCGATGTCAAGTTCGATTTCAGCTTTTTCCCAGACCGATTCGTAGGCGAGCAGGCAGGCGCAAAGCTGCTCGCTGAGGTCAAATACCTCCGCTATCGGATAGATCTGCTGATTTTCCAGCCGGTTGAGCTTGAGGATGTTGGTCATCAGATCGGCAAGCCGGCGTGAGCCGTCGGTGACAGCCTGCGCATATTCGATGCGCTGCTCGTCAGACAGATCGGGAGCCTGCAGCAGCTTGCCGTAATTTCCGATGACCGCGAGCGGCGTCTTCATCTCGTGGGAGACGTTGGCAATGAAGTCGGTGCGCAGTGTTTCGACGCCCGACAGCTCCTCCGCCATTTGATTGAGGCAGAGGATGATCTCGTTGAAGCGGGATTCGGTTCCGAGCGCGCTGACCTGTGGGATGCGTACGGTGAAGTCGCCCTGCATCATTTTTTTTGCCGCGTCGGTGATCCGTTTCACAGGGCGATCCACGATCCACTTGCGGCGTATCGCATCAAAGAGGGTGTAGAAAAAGCTGAGCAGGAGGACGTTGAGAAAGGTCAGCTTTGCTGCCGCACTGAGATTTTCGCCGGTCAGCTTGATCTCCATTGTCCATGTCAACGCAGAGATAAAGAGCATCAGGCAGCAGGTGATGACGAAGGCCACCATGAGGAAAAAAATGAGGTAACTATAGATTGCCGACAAGATCCGCTCGCCGGTTTTCATTTAATCACCGCCTTGTAGCCTAATCCATGCACGGTGACGATCTCGAAATCATCGCATCCGGCCAGCTTGGCACGCAGCTTGGTCATGTATACGTCCACCGTTCGTGGGCCTGACGAGGAGTCGGCATCCCAGAATTCGTCCATGAGCTGGGTGCGGGTGAAGGTCTTCTTGGGGTAGGACAGCAGCTTGTACAGTAGGTTGAATTCCCGGGCTGTCAGACTGATCTCCTCGCCGTGCAGATACGCGGTGTGCTCATCCGCGTCCATCGAGAAGCTGCCGACGGTCAGCGTGCGGCTGGACGCGATCTTCGCCCGGCGCAGCAGTGCGCCGATGCGCAGAACCAGCTCATCCAGGTCGATCGGCTTGACCATGTAGTCGTCGATCCCCACGCGATACCCCCGCTGCTTGGACGCAAAATCGTCCCGCGCGGTCATGAAGAGGATGGGGATCTCCTCGTTGAGCGTGCGCACGGTTTGGGCAAATTCAAACCCGTCGACGCCCGGCATCATAATATCGGAAACGATCAGATCGAACATGGTGCTGTACATCACGTCGTAGGCTTCCTCCGCACCGAGACAGCCGGTGGCCTTGTAGCCGGACTGGTTCAGAAATGAGCAGACCGAGCGATTGAGGTCGCGGTCATCCTCGACGACTAAGATCTTGAACATGGCATTTCCTCCTTGTGGAGCATAGTTTCTCTTGAATATAGCAGATAATTGCGGACGGCGCTATGGGAGAAGTGCTACAGCGTCACGCCGTCCTTGAAAATTGCGATGTCGCACGCACCGGCGCGCAGAGTGGTGTTCCACGGCCGGTGGTGAAGAGGATCATGTGTGCGCCCGACGCGGCCAGCGCGGTTTTGGCGACCATGTCGTTGCCCGGGCCGTTGACCAGATAGAGCCCGCCGCCGTCTGGCACTTCGCCCCAGTCAAGCGCGTCGCAGAGCGGGACGCGGCCTGCCTTCTGCACGCAGCCGAGGGATTTTTCCTCCAATGTCGTGATGCCGCCGGCGATATTGCCCCCAGCGGCGCGGTCGAAGACGCTGCGGTTCACGCTATGGGAAAGCAGCAGCTGCTCGGCACCGAACACTTCGGGGATCTCACTCATCAGGATCGCCGCGCCAGTGCCGACGAAGCGATCAGCCGCACGTCCTACCAGAGGATTAGCCGTAATGCCGCTGTAGCTGTCGCTGCCGCCGCATTTGACCGCGATGCGCAGGGCGGAGAGGGGCAGGGGAACGCGCGTATCCTGCGCCATCCGCGCCTGCAGCTCGGCGATCATCGCCAGCCCTTCTTCGATCTCGTTTTTGCAGTCCTGCAGATTGAGAAAGCGCACCCGTTCGGGATCATAATCGCTGCCCAGCATGGCGCGCATCGCTGCAAGGTTGTCGCACGGGGCGCACAGGTTTTACGCAGTCATTGATGTGCGGGATGCTCGTGTCCATGGTCTGTTCCTCCATTTTGTGTGATCTGGTCAGAAATCGACCCGGAAAACCTTCCCTTTGGCATCGCTGTAGTAGCAGATGTCCCGGTGGAAATCGATCCACTCGGCCTCCACCGGATAGCCCAGCTCAACAAGGTTGATCTGCTGGAGCTGACGCTTGCCTGCCGGGTCGATCACCCGCAGGGAGGGCGGGATCTTTTCGTTGAAGCCCTCCGACGAATAGATCTTGCCCGCGTGACAGCATGCTCCTTGGATATAGAGATGGTAGTCGGTGTCAAAATAGTCGAGGATATCCGCTTCTCCCAGCGTTACGCAGTTGACGCCGTAGGCCGCGTCGATGACACCGTCCGCAAGTTTGGGCAGGCGGAAGGTAAAATATCGCGTCGTATGATCGGTGTCGCGCATAGTGAAGGCATGGAGCAGATCTTTCTCCCGGTCGATTACGAAGTTGCCGTAAGGACGGACGTCCGGCGTCTCGCCCCCTGACTTCCACAAGGCTCGATTTTCAACAAAGCCGATGCGGATCAGCTGAACCAGCGTCAGCGAAAAGGCGGTGCCGGTGCGCTGAACGCGGTAAACACAGCACAGCCCCTCCCGGCGGTCCTCCTGCTTGGCATAGTTGTTGTAGACATTGGAATAGAGAAGCGGGAACTCGTCCCCCTCGGCATAATATTCGGTGCCGAAGACGACAGCGTTCGCGTGAGGGATGACCGGGTCATTCTGCCCATACTGGAAGGTGTCGATCAGTGCAAGCGAAGTGATGTCCTCCGAGACGTGGTCAAGCCCGCGGGCGTCATATACCCAGCAGGTGCCCTTCGCGTTGAAGCGAAACAGATAGTCTCTCCAGAATGCGCCGTCCTGGCCGCCTGTCATGGATGCGATCGGTTGAATTTTCATCGTCGTCTCCTTATGTGTGGTTTGATGGGGTAGAATGCGGTGTTCTGCGCTTATTATACCGCTTTCAATGGGGAAAGTCAAGGCATTTTGCCATGATCTGTCCGCGCGGCGCGGAGGCAGATGCGGAGAAAAATTACCGCCGCGCCTTTACAATGCCTGCGATCTGTGGTATACTATATGCGGAATGAATACCCGCAAAAGGAGAATAAACATGGTAAAGCACATTATTTTATGGAAGCTGAAGGAAGAAGCAAACACCGCTGAGGTCAAGCACGGGATCAAGGCCGGCCTTGAGGGGCTGATCGGTGTGGTTCCGGGGCTGATCGAGATCAAGGTGGAGACCGAAACGCTTGCATCGTCGAACGTGGATGTGATGCTGTACTCGGTTTTCGAGGATGAGGCTGCGCTGAAGGGCTATGCGGTGCATCCTGCGCATGTTGCGGTCGCCGATACCAAGGTGAGACCTTTCACTGCAGTGCGTTCCTGCATCGACTTTGTTGTCGATTGACCATAGCCGGTGTAAAGGCAAGCCGAGAGTCGTGCGGATCTGTTTTGTGATCCGCACGGCTTTTTGTTTGCTGTTCATGCCGGTTCACATTTCGACTGATCGGAAAAGAAAAAGGCCCGCCTTTGGCGGGCCGTCGGTTTTGCGATGAGCTGAGATGCTCGAGCAATAGTATACGCGATTTTTGTCGGATTGTCAAGACGACATTTTCTGTCGCACCGAGCTTGGACTGTACCTTCCGCTGCGCTTATTTTCCCGCGACGCTCATGCCCGGTACGAGGATGGCCGGTGCGCCGAAGCAGGTGAAGCCGCCCGAGAAGCCGACTTCGACATTGTCAGCGACAGCCGCGATCTCCTTGAGCAAGCTGAAGAAGTTGCCCGCGACGGTGAAGGATTTGAGCGGGCCGCCCAGCTTGCCGCCTTCGATGCGGAAGCCTGCGCACTCGATCGAGAAGTCGCCGGTGACGGCGTCGGCGCCGGCGTGGAAGCCCTTCATCTCGGTGACGTAGATGCCGTCGCCGGCCTGCGCGAGCAGGTTGTCGAGGTTGTGCTCGCCGGCCTCAAGGCAGAAGCAGTAGGGGCTGATGCCGACCGGGGAGGCGTAACTACCTTTGCTGGCGTTGCCGGTCGTCTCGACGCCGGCTTTGGCTGCCGTCTGGAGGTTATAGAGCAGGGTCTTGAGCACGCCCGCCTCGATGACGTTCTTGCGCGCGGTGGCGACACCCTCGGCATCGAAGTGGGTGTGTGCATTGGCGGCGGGGTGTGCCGGATCGTCGACGATGGTGACACAGGGGGCGGCGATGACCTCGCCCTCCTTGCCGGCCAGCAGGGACAGGCCCTGCTGCGCATTCTTCGACGAGAAGACCGACGAGAAGGTGGAGAGAATGCTGCGCGCCTGTTTGGCCGAGAAAACGATGTTGTACTTGCCGGTCTCGATGCCGCCTGCGCCCAGCATGGCGCAGGCATTGCCGACCGTCTTGGCGGCGAGGGCGTTCAGATTTTCTGCGTCGAGCGAGGCTGCGATATCAAAGGCGACCTGCTTCTCCTCGTCTTCGCTGACGATGGCTTCGAGAACGGCGGCGTTGACAGCGACGTGATTGGACAGCTCGAGGCCGGTCGAGTTGACGAGGTGGATAGTGACCTCCTCGGTGACTGCCGTCGCCTCGGTGCCGTCGGTGACACGCGCGTCGGCGGCGTAGGCCGCCTCGGCGAGGGCGAGGGCGGACTTGGTCAGCGTCGGCATCTCAGCCATCGGCTTGGCTGCCTCGGGCGAGCGGTAGGTGGGGGAGCCGCCCCAGATGAAGACCTTGTCGTCGTTCTCGATCATGGTCGCGGCGGTGGCGGCGCGGCTGACCAGCTCGACCATTTCGTCGGCCTCGAGCAGCTCAGTAGAGGCGTAGCCCATTTTGCCGCCGACGATGCAGCGGAAGCAGATGCCGCCGCTGCGGGCGGAGGAGACGCCCTTCAGCTCATGCTGGAAGGTGGTGGCCGACGACTCGGCAGTCTCCATATAGTAGATCTCGTACTGCGCGATGCCGGCCTGTGCGGCGGCGTCGATGAGCGCTTGCTTCAATGCTTCAAATTCCATCTTGCCCTCCTTATCTGCCGCCGACCGTGATCTGCGAGACGCGGATCAGGGGCTGGCCGACGTCGGTCGGGATCGAGCCGCTGGACGAGCCGCACATGCCCTGTCCACGGTCGAGGTTCTGGCCGACCATGTCGATGTTCTGGATGATCTCCGATCCGGTGCCGATCAGCGATGCGCCGCGGACGGGCTCGCAGATCTTGCCGTTCCGGATGATATAGCCCTCGCGCACGGCGAAGTTGAAGGCGCCGGTGGCGGGATTGACCGAGCCGCCGCCCATTTCCTTGGCGTAGAGGCCGTACTCGATGGAGGCGATGATGTCCTCGTTGCGGTCGGGGCCGTTGTCGATGAAGGTGTTGGTCATGCGGGAGGTGGGCTCGTAGCTGTAGCCCTGGCGGCGGGCGTTTCCGGTGGAGGCCATGCCCATGCGGCGGCCGTTCAGCTTATCGATCATATA
The DNA here is from genome assembly GCA_017463865.1 of Clostridia bacterium. Taxonomy (GTDB): domain Bacteria; phylum Bacillota; class Clostridia; order Oscillospirales; family CAG-272; genus SIG693. The sequence continues at coordinate 66,312 of JAFTOI010000013.1, forward strand.
GGACTTGAGCACGCCGTTCTCGATGAGGACGTTGCGCTGGGCGGGGGTGCCCTCGTCGTCGATGTTGATGGAGCCCCAGGCGTTGGGGATGGTGCCATCGTCGATGGCGGTGACCTTGTCGCCTGCGATCTTCTGGCCAAGCTTGCCGGCGAACTGCGACGCGCCGACGGCGACCGAGGTCGCCTCAAGCGAGTGGCCGCAGGCCTCGTGGAAGATGACGCCGCCGAAGCCGTTCTCAATGGCGACCGGCATCACGCCGGCGGGGCAGTAGCCGGCGCCGAGGTTGGTGATGGCCTGTGCGGCGGCGTGACGGCCGATCTCGACGGGATCGAAGAGATCAAAGACCTCCAGCCCCATGCGGCGGCCGGGCGAGCAGGTGCCCGACTGATTTTCGCCGTCCTTCGAGGCGACGGCGGTGACGGCCATGCGGGTGCGGATCTGGCGATCCTCGCAGAAGAGGCCGTCCGAGTTGGCGACGAGGATCTGGTGGTCGACATCAAGCAGGTAGCCCTTGACCTGGCTGATGCGGCCGTCATGTTCCTTTGCAGCGGTGCAGCCGGTGCGCAGCAGCTCGATCTTGCGGCCGGTCTGGGCGTCGCCGGGGACGATCATGACCGGGTGGATGTCGCCGAAACGGCGCTCGGTGAGGATGATGTCAGCGGGGGCATTGATGGCCGCGGCAAACTCGGCGCAGGCGTCGCCAACCTGTGCGGCGCAGGCGAGAAGCCCCGCGCGGGAGATATCGGTCGTCGAGGCCGACACCGAGCGCAGGCCGCAGAAGGCGCGGATGCCGACGCCCGAGAGCAGATTGGCGTCGATGCGCTCGATCTTGCCGCCGACATATTCGATGACATGGTTCTTGGTTCGCTCGAGGTAAAGTTCGGCAAAGTCCGCGCCGCCGCGCATGACCCGACCCAGTACCTCGGCAACCAGCGATTGATTGAGCATGGCAGGATTCCTTTCTGGTACGATCTGGCGGAAAAGCCGCCGATGGGTATATTGTACCACAAAACAATTGGAAATACAAGGGGAATTGGCAATTGACAAACTGCGTAATTTGTGCTATACTCGTCTCAACCAAACCAACTTCTGGAGGGACATATTATGAGTAAACTTCGTCTGATGAGCCACAACCAGTGGAAATGCGATACCAACCAGCCGGCGTGGGAGGCGCAGGGCATCGACTGCTCGGCGACCACTCGTGTGCGCGGCTTCGTGCAGGTTTTCGCCGACACACAGCCCGACATCATCGGCTGTCAGGAGGTTTCGGCTGTCATGGCCGACAAGATGATCCGCTACTGCGCCGAGGATGGTCAGATCTACGCTCTCCTGTGGGGCCGCGACACGCCCATTGTTTACCGGCAGGACAAGTTCGAGCTGGTCGATTCGGCCTTCTCGCTCTATCCCGACGCTGTTCCCGGCTTTGACGGTGTCTTCAACAACAGCCAGACCAAGTCTTGGAATATCGGTGTTTTCCGCGTCAAGGAGGACGGCAAGCTCTTCATTTTCTGCTCCACCCACCTCTGGTGGAAGAGCAGTAACCCTGAATCGAAGTCTTATCAGGCCGGCTCCGATGAGGCCCGTGCCTACCAGATGGGGCTGGTCATTGACAAGATCGGCGAGTTCCAGGCAAAGTATAACTGCCCGGCAATCCTTGTCGGCGACATGAACGCCAACTACAATTCGCTGGCGATTCAGAAGGCATTCGCCGAGGGCTTCGTCCATGCCCACGACATTGCCACCGATTATGCCGACGAGACCAACGGCCACCACAGCTGCGGCAATCACGGCTTCGGACCCTATCGCGACGCACCCTTTGCGGCCGGTATCGACCACATTCTGCTCCGTAGCGCGCCCGAGGGCTGTGTGAAGCGCTTTGACCGCTTCCAGCCTGAGTATTATCTCCCCCTGTCTGACCACTCGCCTGCTTACATCGATATCGAGCTGTAAAGGAGAACGCCATGGCCAACCTCCCGTACCGTCAGGTGCATCTGGACTTCCACACGTCCGAGCATATGCCCAGCGTCGGCAGCCGCTTCTCGAAGGCGAATTTCATCGAGGCGCTGAAGGTGGGGCACATCAACTCGATCACCGTCTTTTCCAAGTGCCACCACGGCTGGGCGTATCACCCGACCAAGGTGAACCGACAGCATCCAGGCCTTGAGTTTGATCTGCTCGGCGCGCAGCTTGACGCCTGCCGCGAAGCCGGTGTGCGCGCGGAGGTTTACCTCTCGGCCGGATTTGATGAAAAATTTGCCCGGGAGCACACCGAGTGTCTGCGCACGAACAAGGACGGCTGGCGGGGAAGCTTCCTCAAAGCCGGCTATCACCGCCTCTGCTTCGGCACGCCTTATCTCGATCAGCTCTGCGCTGAGGTCGAGGAGGTGCTGCAGGTCTACGGCGATAAATTCGATGGCCTTTTCCTCGATATTGTCGGCATCCAGCCCTGCTACTGCCAGTATTGTCTCGACGGCATGCGCAAGATGGGGCTTGATCCCGAGAAGGACGCCGATGCCCGCGCCTATGCGAAGCACATCTATCTGCGCTACACGGATCGGATTGCCGCGCTGGCGGCGAAGTACCGCCCCGGCATGCCCATCATCCACAATGACGGCGGCGCAATCTTCCAGGGACGGGATATTGCCAGCTGCAATACCGGCCACCTCGAGTTGGAGTCGCTGCCCACCGGCGGCTGGGGCTATGACCACTTCCCGCGCGCCGCGGCTTATGCGCGGACGCTGGGCAAGGAATTCCTCGGCATGACCGGCAAGTTCCACCGCTCGTGGGGCGAGTTCGGGGGTTACAAGCACCCGAACGCCCTCCGCTACGAGGCGGCGCTGGCCAATGCCTGCGGCGCGCGCTGCTCGGTCGGCGATCAGCTGCATCCCGACGGGGAGGCCGATATCTCGACCTACCGCATGATCGGTCACGCTTACGAGGCCGTCGAGGCGCGGGAGCCGTGGCTGGTCGATGCTGTCAATGTGGCCGATGTGGGTCTGATTGCCGGCGAGACCTGCAAGCTGCCCTACGCAGACGGTAAGTACCAGCAGGACATCGGTGCCAACCGCATGATGCTGGAGACGCACTATCTCTACGATGTCATCGACTTCGAGGCCGATCTTTCGGCCTACCGCATGCTTGTGCTGCCCGACAACATCACCATCGATGCTGACCGCCGTGCTAAGCTCGACGCCTATCTGGCGCAAGGCGGCAAGCTGCTGCTGACGGGGAAATCAGGCACCGACGAGACCGGCGCCTTTGCCTTTGATTTCGGCGTGACCTTCGGCGGGGCGGGGCAGTACAAGCCGGCCTACCTCCGTCCAGACTTCTTCCTCTGGCCAAACGGGCGCACTGACTACGTCATGTATGAGACCAACTACGATGCAGTCCCGACAGAGGCGTTCAGCGGTCAGATCCTTGCTGAGCGGGTCGATCCGTACTTCAATCGCTCCGCTGAGCATTTCTGCTCCCACCGCCACACGCCCTATGATCGGAATAAGTCCGCACCAGCGGTCTTCGCGACCGAGCAGATTGCTTACATCGCGTGGGATATCTTCGCCGAATACGCCGAAGAGGGGGCGATCCACCTGCGTTCGCTCTTCAAGGCGGTGGCCGACATGCTGCTGACCGGCGAGGGCATGTCGCTGAACACCGATCTGCCCTCCTGCGGTGTCACGTCGCTCTGGCGGCAGGGGGAGCGGCTGGTGCATCACCTCGTCTACGCCATCCCGAAGCGCCGCGGCAACGGCATCGAGGTCATCGAGGATCTGCCCACGGTGCACAACATCATGAGCGTCGTCCGTGTACCGAAGGCACCGACGCGCGTCTATCTCGCACCCGAGGGGACGGAGCTGCCTTTCGAGTACGCCGGCGGCTGCGTGAGTTATACGCTGCCTGAGCTGACCTGCTCGGCGCTGGTCGTGATTGAATAAAACAGTCGCGCCGTTCTTAATCAGATTTGTCGAAAAATCCGCAGAGATATTGTTTCTCTGCGGATTTTGTGCTATAATCAACTTGATGCAGACAAACCATTTGGAGGGCCGACCATGAGAAAACGACTATTTTGTATTTTATCCGTGCTGTCGTGTATAGGGCTGTTGACGGTATTTGCTTATGCGGCAGACAAGCCGATTATTACGATCACAGCGGGTAATCAGTCTTTGCCTTACGGTCAGAAACCAGTTCAGGGTGACTGTGAAATTGTGCTCCCGGATGGTATGAATCCGAATTGGTATGAGATTGATTATTCTCTCACTGCGGATTATGTAAATAAACAGATCAACGTAAGCAATGTAAAAATTATTTCCGATAATTTGAAAGATGTTACCGACGTTTTTCAAATTATGACAAAACCCGGCGTGCTTATTGTCCAGCAAACCAATCTCACTGCGGGCAGTGATACGTCTGCACAACCCATCGAATATGGGCAAACGCTGGGAAACAGCTCGATCGTGGGTGAAATGGGATATCAAAGTAATGGCAGCTTTGAACCTGTGCAGGGCAAATGGACATGGGATAATCCGTCTGTATGTCCGACAGTTTCCGGGGATTCCTGGCGTGCGAATTTCACAGTCACAGATGAGACGATGAAGGCTTATTTTTTGCCAACAACGGCCGAACTGCTGGTAGAGATCAAGCCCGCGACACCCAGTATTACAATCAGTGCCCCCGCCGCTGTTGTGAGTGGGCAGACGGTCGACTTGACGGTGGCGGCGGTGAACCCGCATGACAGCAGTCTGTCCGCGCCGACGCCTTCTGTCACCTATCGGATCGGCAATGCGGCTGCCAAGACTGTGCAGAACAGCCGCTTCGTAATACCGGCCGACACGCCGGAGGGAACGGTGATTGTGGTTACTGCTTCAACGCCTGAAGTTTCTGGCCAGTATGCAGCGGCGTCCGAGTCTGTGACACTGACCGTTGAGGAGCTTCGCCTTGATGATGCGATGGTTACGCTGGATACAGACGCGTGCAGCTACGACGGCACGCCCCAAACGCCGGGTGTTACAGTCACCGTTGGCGGCAGGACGCTGGCCGTGGGGGAGGATTATACCGTGAGCTATGCCGATAATATCGAGGTCGGCGAGGCGAAGGTGACAATCTACGGACGTGGCGATTACAGCGGAACGGTCACAAAACAGTTTTCCATCGAAAAAGCGGTGCTGACCGTGACCGCGCAAAAGCAGTCGCTGCCCTATGGGCGGCCGCTGGATCAATCCTATGTTCAGCTGGCCTTTCCGGAGGAGATAGACAGGCGGGCGTATACCGTTTCGTGTATTCTGTCTGCGGATTCTGCTCGAGGCGTGATCGAGGTGAGCGAAGTGAAGGTCACCTGTGGGCAGTTGGATGTGACGGGGAATTTTGAGATCATCTGCATGGACGGTACGCTGGAGATCTATCGGAGCAAACCGATTTACCAGACTCCACCGACTGCATCAGCGATCCGCTACGGCGAATCGCTGTCGGCCAGCACGATCACAGGGGAGATGGGATACCGCGACGAAAGTGGTGAATTCGTTCCACTGAAAGGGGAGTGGAAATGGGATAACGCCGCGTCCTGTCCCGAGTCTGTGCATGATTCGCATCGCGCGTATTTCCATGTGACGGATACAGCACTCGCGGATTATTTTGATGTATTCTCGGTCGACCTTCAGGTTGCGCTGGTTTCGGTTTCCCCGAAAATTGCGCTTAGCGTTCCGCCATATGCAATGAGCGGGCAGACGGTCAGCGTTGAGGTCTCGGTCAGCAATCCGATCAACGGGGACAAGCCGGGGCCGGTTCCTGCCGTTACCTATCAGATCGGTGACGGTGCCGTACAGACGGCGGTCGGCAATCGCATCCTGATTCCCGTAGGCACGCCGGATGGGACGTGCGTGACCATCACGGCCGAGACTGCGGCGTGTGCGGATCAATACGGTTCAGCGCGTGCGACTGCATGGCTGACCGTGCGGCAGATCGACCTTTCGGGCGCAATCGTCACGCTGTCGGCGCACGTATTCAATTATGATGGTAATGCCCAAACGCCGGCGGTGACTGTTGTGCTGGACGGTAAGCAGCTGACCGCCAATGCTGACTATACCGTCAGCTATGCAGACAATATTCGTGTCGGCACTGCGTCCGTGACTGTCAGCGGTATTGGCTGCTATATGGGCGGAGTTGGCGCCTCCTTTGTGATTCAGCAGGGAACGCCAAGTTATACGGCGCCGGCCACACTTACTGCAGTTGTTGGACAGACATTGGCTGAGGTTAAATTGCCCACGAACTGGGCGTGGGCGGAGCCTGAGACGACGCTGACGCAGATCGGCTCGATGGTATGTGAGGCCATATATACGCCTGTTGATCCCAATTATCACGGTGTGACGGTTCCCCTTTCCGTCATCGTTAAAGCAAGATCGTTCACAGTTTCACTGAGTCAGACCTCCTTTGTATATGATGGAGATGTACAAAAGCCAATCGTCAACGTCAGTGCCGGTGTTACTGCACTGATCGAGAGGGAAGATTACAGCGTGGCATGGCCGGTGGATTGCACCAATGTTGGAACCAAGACGATTCTGGTGACCGGGCAGGGCGATTATACCGATACGGTGACCGTGACCTACACGATCGAGCGGGCGGATGCAGCTGCCGCTCACTTTGCCGCTGTGCTCGACGAAGCGGATGCAGTCTATTCCGGCGCGGTGAAGAAGGTGATGCTCCGCTGTGATGAGGCCTATACGGGGTACGGTGAGATTACCGTGACCTGCCGCCAGGCGGGCAGCACGGAGCCGGCCGCGCCGCTTCACGCGGGAACATATCATGTTTTGCTCACCATGACAGGCGGCGTAAATTTCAACGCGATCACCACACCGATCGAGATCGGCACAGTCACAATCCAGCCGCGTCCGCTTACTGTGACGGCGATTGCCTGCGGCAAGCGCTTTGGTGAGGCAGAGCCTGAATTGCCCTATTCCGCCCCCGAATTGCTTGGGAATGATCGGCTCAGCGGTGCGCCGGTGCGCGAGGCGGGCGAGCAGATCGGTACATATGCCATCCGACAGGGCACGCTGGGAAATCCCGACTATGCCATCACCTTCATCGGTGCGGACTTTACGATTGGAAAAGCCTCCGCTCCCGCCGCGCCGGCAGTCAACGGCAGAACCTCGCTGGCGAATGATGCCTACACCTACACGATCGATGCGATCAGCGGTGGGGAATACAGGATGGACGATGGCGACTGGCAGAGCGGAAATGTTTTCGCGGGCATCCGGGCCAGCAGTACGCACAGGTTCAGTGCGCGCGTGGCCGGTACGGCCAGTGCGGAGGTCGGTGAGATCGGTTCGCGCATGGTTACCTTTGACCGTGTCAGCGGAAGTGCCGAGGTACGGATCGTGGGCTGGACGTATGGCCAGTCTGCCAATGCGCCTGTTCCGGTCAGCGCGACAAACGGAACGTCCGATGTGCATTATCTGTACAAGGCCGCCGAGGCGGCGGACGCGGCTTACACCGCCGATGTGCCGACCGACGCAGGCTGCTACACCATCAAGGCGGTCTTTGCTGGGAACGAACAATACACCGAAGCGGCTGTGACTGCTGATTTTACGATCGCCAAGGCTGAACTGACCGTCACCGCCGCGACAGCGGTCGGCCGTCGGTATGAACAGGGCAGTGCCGCTGCGGCGGTCACAGCTGTTATGCTGGAGGGCATCCTTCCGGCGGACATCGGCATGGTCGCGGTCGACTGTACTGCGCTCACCGGGATACTCCCTGGCGAAAATGCTGGCGTTTATACTGAGATCTGCCTCCCGGTGCTCAGTCTGATCGGCGCACGCAGCGGCAACTATACGCTGATCCAGCCGACCGGCGCGGTTGCAACGCATGTTACCATCGCAAAAGCCGATGCGCCCACCGTGCCGACCATGGCTGGTACGCCTGCGCAGACCGGCGATGGCTTCATCTATACCGTCGATGCGGTGGACGGCGCCGAGTATCGGATGGATGCCGGCGAATGGCAGGACAGTCCCGTCTTTAACGGGCTTGCCGCTGGCAGTACGCATACTTTTTTCACGCGGATCAAGGGCACGGCGAATGTCGATGCGGGTGAGGTCTGCTGTATTTCGGTCACCTTTGACCGGGTGCCGGGCAGTGCGTCTGTTTCGCTGGCCGGCTGGGCTTATGGTGAGGCGCCTAACATGCCGGTGCCGGTCAGCGCGACCAATGGTACGGCCAATGTGACCTACCTATATAAGGCCGCCGGAGCAGATGACAGCACCTATACCCCGGCAGTCCCAACCGTAGTCGGGCATTACACGGTGAAAGCGAACTTTGCCGGGACTGTGCAATATTTTCCCGTTACCGCCGAGGCTGATTTTTCCATTACTAAGGACGTCATCCCGCAGGTGTGTGTCGATGTCTCGGCCCCCGTCGCCGGTGCGATGCCGCAGCAGACAATCACAGCCGGTGCGGCTTGGACGGGGACGATCGCATGGACACCGGCGATCACCCGCTTCGCTTACGATACCGTTTATACCGTGACCGTCATCCTTACCGCTGACGAAAACCATCGGTTCGCCGATACGACGGCAGCGGAGGGCTTTATTGTCATGCCCGACGGCGATGATAGGCTGATCCTGACCAAGACCTTCGCGGCCACGCAAAAGGCCGCCGGGACGGCGTCTGAGCCTGTAGCGATGGTGTACAACGGCGCTGCTGTCGATGTCAGTCAGCTCTTTGCCATTACCGCCAACGCTGACGCTGCGGTCTATACCATCATCGGCGGAACCGGAGAGGGTGCGCTGGCTGGCAGTCAGCTGAGTGTGACGAAGGCAGGCACCTTCGAGGTCGCGGTTGATATTCCTGCGATCGGCCAGTATGCTGCCTTTCGGGCGACCGCTGTGCTGACGGTCGAGCGCGGCACCGCCGCGGCCGCCATCGTCGGCCGCCCCGATGCCGATACGGTGATCCGCGTTGGCGACGTCTTCACGCTGAATGTCGACGGTGCAGATGGCCGCACGGTGTTCTGGTCGGCCACCGGCCCCGCCGAGGTCGCAGACGGCGTGGTCACCGTTACCGGGGCAGGGGAGATTACGGTCACCGCTGCCATCGCGGCAAATGCGGTCTGTGCGGCACAAACCTTGACCTATACCTTTATCGGCGAGGAGACGCAAACGGCTTCGCCCATCAGAATCCCGATCGCCACAATAGTCGTTGAGGCTGGCGAAGGCGGAAGAATTTCGCATTCCGGCCGCAATCTGGTCGTTTATGGCTCGTCGCATACCTTCACGGTCATGCCTGATGCCGGCTATCGGATCGTTGATGTCCTTGTCAACGGCGTCAGTGTCGGTGCTGTTGAGACGGTTACCGTCTGCGCAAAGGGAGTCCTTTGCCATGTTGAAGCGGTCTTTTCCCCGGAACTGGTGCCGTCCGTACCGGCGACCCGTGCGGAGATTGCTGAAATTCTATGGCAGCTTGAAGGATGTCCCATGATCGAGTGCGCCGCGGAATTTTTCGATGTCAGTGCAGAACAATGGTACGCCGACGCGATCAGCTGGGCTGTCGCGAACGGGATCATCAACGGCTACGGAAACGGCCTCTATGGCCCGAACGATCCCATCACCCGCGAGCAAGCTGCGGCGATCTTTGGCCGTTATGCGGCCTATTGCGAGGGGAACAACGCGGCGAATGACGACTCTGGCGGCAGGGATTGGGCGGCGAAAGCCATGGAGTGGGCAGAGCGCATCGGGCTCTTTGCAGGCGTTACGCGCGATACAAGCGATCCTGCCGCAGCCGTCAATTGCGCGGAGCTTGCCGCGTATCTGCGCGCCTTTGGTGAAGGCTTGCAGTAAGGCGAACAAAAACAGGTACCGTGCGATTGCGGTGCTATCCTTAACGAAGAATTAATATTGGTATATAACCGGAAGTCATAATGGTTTCCGGTTATATATTTTCTGTGTCTTTCCTATGCTACCCTATCCCGTATCAGTCCGAATTCGGCTGAAAGGTGAAGTATATCACAATAGGATTGCCCGCTGTCCGTGAATACTTGACCTCTTTTTCATACACGAGTATCTTTCTCACAAACACTCGCAGCAACTCGGGTGTCAGCTTCGGCATTTCAAGATATTCCTTTGCTTTGTCCATAAACTCACGAATGCACTGCTCTCGCATATCCATTTCGTCAATACGCTCCGTGATGGATGCAAGCTCCTGTTTCAGCTCCGCCTGCTCTTGTTCGTCTCCGACCGCCATGGTATCATATCGTTCTGTGGTGATTCGTCCGCAAACACGGTCTTCGTACAGACAGCGAATAATATTGTCAAGCTCCTTGATTCGGGTTTCAATCCGTGTCTTTCCTTTTTCGGCTGTCTGATAGAACTTCTTCGCTTCTGCTTCACCGTTCTGTGTTGCCAAGGCATAGAATTCATCGGGATTCTCACGAGCGAAGGAGGTTACCTCACGGAGCTTCCCCAGGATGATTTGGTCGAGGACACATTCACGGATATAATGTGCCGTGCAGTCGATTTTCTTACCTTGATAACCGCCGCACATAAAATTGTTTTGGTTTTCCGTTAAGGAATACGCTCTGTGAAGATACAGCTTGCTTCCGCACTCCCCGCAGAACAGGTAACCGGCATACTTGTCCATCTCACCCTGCTTGTCCGGACGCTTTCTTCCTTCAAAATGCTTTTGCACAATATCAAATGTCTTGCGGTCGATGATTGCTTCATGGGTGTTTTCAAAAATCAGCATGTTTTCGGGAGCGTTTTTCAGCCGTTTTTTCAGCTTGTTGGATTTTGAATAAGTCTTGAAGTTTACGGTATCACCAACATAGGTTTGGTCTGTAAGCATTTGTTTTACCGTCTTCTTTGACCAACAGTACGGGTTTGCCATATCGGGAATGCCGACTTTTTTGCCAGTTCGCTTGAAGGTATAAACACTGGGAGATTCAATTCTGTCTTTTCTTAATGCCGCACAGATACTGTCGATTCCGATCCCCGAAGCATACATTTCAAAGATTCTTTTGATAACGGGTGCTGTTTCGGGATTCGGTGTGTATTGCTTGGGATTGTCGGGATGCTTCATATATCCGTATGGAATTGTCGTTCCTACTCGCTCTCCGCGTTCACCTTTTGCTCTCTGCACCGCACGTATCTTTTTCGATGTGTCACGGGCATAAAAATCGTTGAAATAATTCTTGATACCGGAGAAGTCGCTGATTCCGTTGTCGCTGTCCACACTGTCATTGATTGCAATAAACCGTACATCGTACTGGGGAAAGGTGATTTCCATCAGCATACCTGTCTGCAGATAATCTCTGCCGAGGCGTGATTGATCCTTGACAATTACGATTCCCACCTTGCCGGATTCAATGTCTGCCATCATCCGCTTGAAGTCGGGACGGTTGAAATTCGCCCCGCTGTATCCGTCATCGACATAGAATTGGATGTTGGGAAAGCCTTTGTCCCGGGCGTATTTTTCAAGCATCATCCTTTGATTTTCGATGGACAATGACTCGCCGAGCCGTTCGTCTTCTTGTGAAAGTCGGCAGTATAATGCGGTAATTAACGCTTTGCTTTTGCTTGTATTTTCGATCGATTTCATTCTTTCAATATCCTTTCCGAGTGAAGTGTCACTCTATAAAATCAACCGAATAGGATATGTTGCAAGATCTCTTGCACATACAACATATCACAATTCGGCTGACAAGTCCAGCGTCAAAGCGCTGAAATATTGGCTGTGAATTTGTCAATTGTTTGTACCGGTGATGAGGTATCGGAGCTTGTCCGATATGCTTTCGTTTTTATCTGTCGGGAAGCCGGTCAGAACCTCATATTTTCTCCCGTCAATGACAACATGGGAGCGTGAGAAATTGTGTGTCCGCATCTCAAGCACATCGAAATTGTCGGTTTTGTTTTTCATTTCAGTAAATACTCTGTCTTTTATTTCGTAAGCGCCAAATAAAGCGTGTCTGTACTTTCCCCCACCAACAATGATAAACTAAACTCCAAATAGAAGTGTACAAAACACTCTGTCCGAGCAAATTGAACACATTGTACCTGTACAAAACACTCTGCCAGAGTAAATCGAACACAACATACGGAGTTTAACCATGACCAACATCACGACAGCAATCACCGAAATCAAAACAAAAGTATCCCTGCAGGAATGGCAGCAGCGGATCCTGGACTGCCAAAGCAGCGGAATGCGCGTCAAAGCATGGTGCCGCGAAAACGGTATCAGTACAGGATCCTACTACTTCCACCTTCGAAAGATTCGCGAATCCGTCCTGGAAGAAAATCAGATCGTATCATTGGAAAAACCCAAGCCGGCAGCATCGGA
>JAFTOI010000014.1 GCA_017463865.1 Clostridia bacterium
CTTGTCATAGGGTAACTGCGCCCTTGGCGCACCCATATCCCCTTTTTCGGGGGATTGATACAGGGATAAATCGTTATCTTTGCACTTTTAGGCTTTGTCCTCTATTGTCCGCTTGTTTTTGAGTGGTTTTTAGAGGTGGCCTATAATTTATATAATTTTTAGCAAAAAGCAAATGGGTATCGCAAAAAATTCCTCCGCCCCACTTGACAAATCGCGGATTTGTGCTATAATAAAAAATACAGGCAATGACGGGAACCAGTAACGCTCGGCCAACCGGACAGAAAGTCGCCGGCTGATGAGAGGCACACGGAATCCGCGCGCGAATACATCCCCGAGCCTCGCACCGAACCGCAATGTCCGCATTGTCCAGTAGGCCGCGCCGGGTGCGCCCGTTACCGCGCAGGGGTATGATCGTACCCGCAGAGCGTGTCTGCGCGAGCAGACGCGGAATAAAGGTGGTACCACGGGTTCTCCCGTCCTTTTCGGACGCGGGGAATTTTTTTGTTGCCGCCGCTCACATCGAAAAACATAAACTCATATACACATTGGAGGTACAAACCCATGCAAATCTACGAAGAATTACAAGCCCGCGGCCTGATCGCGCAGGTCACCGACGAGTCCCTGATTCGCGACCTCGTCAATAACGGCAAGGCAGTCTTCTACATCGGCTTCGACTGCACCGCCGACAGCCTCACGGCCGGCCACTTCATGGCGCTGACCCTGATGAAGCGCCTGCAGATGGCGGGCAACAAGCCCATCGCCCTCATCGGCGGCGGCACCACCATGATCGGCGACCCCTCCGGCCGCACCGACATGCGCAAGATGCTGACCCGCGAGGACATCGAGCACAACGCCGAGTGCTTCAAGCGCCAGATGGAGAAATTCATCGAGTTCGGCGAGGGCAAGGCGCAGATGCTCAACAACGCCGACTGGCTGCTCGATCTCAACTATGTCGACATGCTGCGCGAGGTAGGCGCCTGCTTCTCGGTCAACAACATGCTCCGCGCCGAGTGCTACAAGCAGCGCATGGAGAAGGGGCTCTCCTTCCTCGAATTCAACTACATGATCATGCAGAGCTACGACTTCTACTACCTGTTCAAGAACCACGGCTGCAACCTGCAGTTCGGCGGCGACGACCAGTGGTCGAACATGCTGGGCGGCACCGAGCTCATCCGCCGCAAGCTGGGCAAGGACGCCAACGCCATGACCATCACCCTGCTGACCGACTCGCAGGGCAAGAAGATGGGCAAAACGGCCGGCAACGCCGTCTGGCTCGACCCGAACAAGACCAGCCCCTACGAGTTCTACCAGTACTGGCGCAACGTCGGCGACGCCGACGTGCTCAAGTGCATCCGCATGCTGACCTTCCTGCCCATCGAGCAGATCCAGGAGATGGACAAGTGGGAGGGCAGCCAGCTCAACCGCGCCAAGGAGATCCTTGCCTTCGAGCTGACCAAGCTTGTCCACGGTGAGGAGGAGGCCGCCAAGGCCGAGGCCGATGCAAAGGCGCTCTTCGCGTCGGGCGGCGCGGGCGATGCCCCCATCGCCACCATTGCCGAGGCCGACCTCGTCGACGGCGGCATGGACATCCTGACCATCCTCGTCAAGGCCGGGCTCGTCCCGTCCAAGTCGGAGGCCCGCCGCGCCGTCGAGCAGGGCGGCGTCACCGTCGAGGGCGAAAAGGTCACCGATATCAAGACGGTCTACGCCGGCGAGACGCTCAAGAACGGCCTCCTCGTCAAGCGCGGCAAGAAGAGCTTCAAGAAGGTCGTGCTGGGGTGATTCGCCGACAGGCGCGTCAGCGTGAGGTTGGGTGACAGAGGGATAGGCTTTCGGTAAGCTTTTCGCCCTCCCGGGCGAGGCGGGGGAAGGACCATCTCAGACGCCGAGAGTTCCCGACTTGGCTTGCACAAGTCACGAGGTTGCTTAACCAACCTCGCCCCCTAACCCCCCCGCCACCCCCCATCTCCTTGGCTCCCCGCGCGAGTCTTTCGTAAAATAAGCCCCGAAACATTCGTTTCGGGGCAATTTTTGTATGTGACGCTGGGACTTCGGCGCAGCCAAGGAGGTGGGGTGGGTGAATGCCCGCGTCAGCGGGCAGAGGGCGGGGAGGAAACTTCGGCGTCTGAGATGGTGCCTCCCCGCCCTCTCGCGCGGGAGCGCGAACAGCCCCGCAGAAACCAAACCGGCTTGTTCCAAAAATTTCCATCAACCACCCCGCATAACCGCCGCGGAGCGGCACATACTATGACCACGGCAATCGACGCAGGCGGCGGTTCGCAGCAAGCATTTCTGATTGCCGGCCGCGCAGGCTCGGCGCAAGTGCGACCGTTGTCTGCAGCGAAGAGACACGGGCGGGATCTCCGTCCGTGTTTTTTTGCGGGTAGGGGCTTTACTTTTGCCCGGGTACGCGGTATAATGAAGAAAAAGTCTTCGGAGGTATCCCTATGGCCTACAATCCCGTTTCCCTCGACACCCTCTGCGCCGCGCTGGCCGGCGCGATGGGCATCGATCCGCCCGCACAGGTTGCTCCCGCCAACGAGGCGCTGACCGCCTATGTCGACGCCGCGTTCGGCGGCGCCCGCGCCGATCGTATCTTCATGTACAACCCCGACGCCGTGGCCGAATGGGTCTGGCGCAAATACCCCGCCTTCTGCCGCGAGCTGCCCGCCCACAGCGAGCTGGAGCTGCCCATGTGCACCGTCATGCCCTCGGTGACGCCGGTCTGCTTCGGCACCATGTACACCGGCGCACAGCCCGCCGTCCACGGCATCCGGAAGTACGAAAAGCCGGTCATTCGGATCGACACCCTCTTCGATGCCCTCATCCGCGCAGGGAAGAAGTGCGCCATCGTGGCTGACAATAAGTGCAGTATGGGTAAGATCTTCCTCGAGCGGGAGATGGACTATTTCCTCTGCGACACCATCGCCGAGGTCAACGCCAAGGCGGCCGAGCTGATCCTGCGCGATGAGTACGACTTCCTCGCCGTCTACAACGGCAACTATGACTCCTGCATGCACAAGGTCGGCCCCGAGGATCCGCTGGCGCTGGCCGAACTGCGCACCAACGTCCATGCCTTCGCCATGTTCAGCGAGCTGATCAAGGCCCACTGGGGCACGCACAATACCCTCGTCGGCTTCGCCATGGATCACGGCTGCCACGAGATCGACGGCCCCTGCGGCTCGCATGGGCTGGACATGGAGGAGGACCTCAACATCGTTCACCTGTACAAGGCCTACCCAGCGAAGTGAGCCTGCGGAGCGCCTCGCCCGGCGCGTCAGACGAAAGTCTGACGCGCTTTTTGTGCGCTTCTCTGTTGATTTACCGCGCTGGTTGTGATATAATAGTACCAATGATCGGGCAACGCCCGCACAATGGAGGCTATTATGCTGTATTCGATTCAAAACGAACACCTGAAGATCACCGTCAACGACATGGGCGCTGAGCTGTGGTCGATCATCCACCGCGATGCTGAGTACCTCTGGCAGGGCGACTCCACCTATTGGAGCGGCCGTGCCTACAACCTCTTCCCCATCTGCGGCCGCCTCACCGAGGGCAAGTACACCTGGCAGGGCAAGACCTACGAGATGAACCTCCACGGCTTCGCCCGCAAGTCGCAGTACACCATGGTCGCGCAGACCGAAAACTCGCTCACCTTCCGCCTCGAGACCTCCGAGAAGACCCTCGCCGTCTACCCCTTCGACTTCTGCCTTGACCTCACCTACACCCTCGAAGGCAAGACCATCCGCACCACCTTCGACATCACCAACCGCGGCGCTCAGGGCATGCCCTTCGCCATCGGCGCACACCCCGGCTTCAACCTGCCCCTCGGCGGCGACGGCTGCTTCGAGGACTGGAAGCTGGAGTTTGCCTGCAAGAAGGACAACGTCCGCCGCTTTATCCTCAGCGACACCTGCTACCTGACCCGCAACGACAGCGTTCCCTTCGAGCACATCGTCGACGGCAAGGTCATCCCGCTGCGCCACAACCTCTTCGACAACGACGCTTTCTTCCTCGAGAACGTCTGCAAGACCGTCACCCTCTGCTCTGACAAGAGCGACCGCTCGGTCACCGTCTCCTACCCCGACATGCAGTACCTCGGCGTCTGGCACGCGCCCAAGACCGAGGCGCCCTACGTCTGCATCGAGCCCTGGTACTCGCTGCCCGCCTACGACGGCGAGATCGACGACATGGCCACCAAGCGCGACATGATGGTGCTTGACGGCGGCAAATCCTTCAATAGCAGCTTCACCATCACGGTGGCGTAAATTTCCATGCCCCAAAAGGAGGTTTCGCTATGCTCTTCTGGCTTTATATGTTCGGCATTGACCTCCTCATCCCGCTGACCATGGTAGGCTTCGGGCGCAGATTCATGGCCGGCGGCCCGCAGGAGATCAACGATCTTTTCGGTTACCGCACCCACATGTCCCGTCTCAATCGCGACACCTGGGACTTTGCTCACCGTGTCTGCGGTCGGTTCTGGTTTATCGCGGGGCTGATCCTGCTCCCGCTGTCGGTGATCCCCCTGTTGGCTGTGCTGGGCGGCGACACTGACACGGTGGGCTATGCGGGGCTGGCCGTCTGTCTGGTGCAGCTGATCCCTCTGCTGGCTGTTGTCCCGGTGACCGAATCCGCCCTGCGCAAGACCTTTGACGAAAACGGCATACGCAAATAATCCACAAAAGGAGGTGCTACCGCTGAAACGCATTTTTGCGCTATCGCTCACCCTTCTCCTCATCCTCTGCGGCTGCGCCGACTTTGCAGCCCCAAGCGCAGATCCGCTGGCGGCCGTTGAGTCCATCGCCGCCCCGACCGATACCGAGGCCGCGCTGGAGGCCGTCGAGCCGCTGCCCGACGAGATCACCCGCGTCTCCTTCGCCGCCATCGGCGACAACCTCGTCCACCCCTGCATCTATATCGACGCGAAAAACCGCGCTGTCGCGGGCGGTCGTGCCTATAACTTCAAGCCCCCTTACGCCGACATTCTGCCCATCATCCAGGCCGCCGACTATGCCTTCATCAACCAGGAGACCCCCATGGCTGGCGCGCAGTTCGGCTACTCGGGCTACCCCTACTTCAACTCTCCGCAGGACCTCGGCTATGACCTCGTCGAAATGGGCTTCGACATCATCGGCCTGGCCAATAACCATATGCTCGATCAGGGCGCGGCCGGCTACCAGGGCACCATCGACTTCGTCAAGACGCTGGATGTGACCACCATCGGCGCGTATGAGAACGTCGACGACTACAACGACATCCGCATCCTCGAAAAGGACGGCTTCACCATCGCCCTCCTTGCTTACACCTACGGCACCAACTTCATCACCCTGCCCGCGTCGTCCACCCTCTACGTCCCCTACATCAGCGACGAAGAGATCACCCGGCAGGTCGGCGAAGCGCAGGCAAAGGCTGACGCCGTGATCGTCTCGATCCACTGGGGTGTCGACAATGCCGACGTGCCCGACGCGGAGCAGAAGCGCCTCGCCCAGCTGATGGCCGACCTGGGGGTCAACGTCATCCTCGGACACCACTCCCACACCGTCCAGCCCATCGTCGAGCTGACCGGCAAGGGCGGCAATCAGACGCTGTGCATCTACTCGCTGGGCAACATCATCTCGGGCATGGCCGAGCCGAAGAATATGCTGGGCGGCGTCTTTGGGTTCGAGCTGGTCAAGACCAACGGCGTCGTGACCTACGAGACGGTCAGCTTCACCCCTACCGTCTATCACTTCGGCCCCAGCTACTACAACGGCCACATCTACCTGCTTGAGGACTACACCGCCGAGCTGCATGCGACCCACGGCACATGGCACACCTACGGCAACTATTCCACGCTGAACGACATGTACAGCATCCTCTGGCGCGCCATCGACAACCAGTATCTCCCCAAAGCCGTGCAAAAGAAATGAGGCGGTGAGCGAGGACACCTCATTCAGTCAAGCAAAACAGCAATATTTGTCCAAAAAATACCGATTTATGACTTGTATATGCGCATAATTTGTCCTATAATACAGTCAAGTACATTACGCGCGGTCGCGCACCGCGTCAGCAACACGAGGTAATCATCATGAAAAAGAACGCAGTAGTCATCGGTTACGGCGGCATGGGCGGCTGGCACACCCGCTATCTCCGCGAAAGCGACGTCGTCAATCTGCTCGGCGTCTACGATATCAACCCGGCGCGCAACGCCGCCGCCGAGGAAGCCGGCATCCACGCCTACCCCTCGTGGGAGGCTGTCCTCGCCGACCCCGCCGTCGATTTTGTCACCATCGCCACCCCCAACGAGTGGCATAAGCCCCTCGCCATTCAGGCCATGGAGGCCGGCAAAAACGTTGTGTCCGAGAAGCCCGTCACCCTCTCCTCGGCCGATCTGCAGGAGATGATCGACGCTTCGGTCCGCACCGGCAAGCTCTTCACCACCCACCAGAACCGCCGCTGGGACATTGACTACCTCATGATGAAGTCGATCTACCACAGCGGTGACCTCGGCGATGTCTTCACCGTCGAGTCGCGCTACCACGGCTCCCGCGGCATCCCCGGCGACTGGCGCGGCAAGAAGGAGCACGGCGGCGGCATGATCTACGACTGGGGCGTCCACCTCATCGACCAGATGCTGGGCATCGTCGATGACCGCAAGATCACCGGCGTTTACTGCCGCTGCGACCACCTCACCAACGATGAGGTCGACGACGGCTTCAAGCTCGACCTCTTCTTCGAGGGCGGCTGCGTCGCCCACATCGAGGTCGGCACCCGCCACTTCATCTCCATGCCCCGCTTCTTCATGGCCGGCATGAACGGCACCGCCATTGTCAACGACTGGCGCGACAAGGCCCACGTCGTCCTCTGCCAGACCTGGGAGGAGCACGACGTCAAGCCGGTTGTCACCGCCGCCGGCCTGACTAAGACCATGGCTCCCCGCGACGAGAAGACCACCGTCTCCTACGACATCGAGCGCCCCGCGTCCGACGTCCACGACTACTACCGCAACCTCGTCCGTGCCATCGACGGCCTCGAGCCCCAGATCGTCACCCACAAGCAGCTGATGCGCGTGATGAAGGTCATGGAAGCCGCCTTCGCCTCCGACGCCGCCGGCAAGCCCATTGAATTTGAAGATAATTATATGTGAAAGTTCGCGGGGGAAGGAGGAGCCTTTTGAAAAAGGCTCCTCCTTCCCCCGCCCCCCCATCCTCCGCGAAAACTTTCAAGCAATTTTCTTTTTGGAAGTTTTCGCGGGGGTTCGGGGACGCCTTTTTCAAAAGGCGCCCCCGACGGGGTTTGGGGCAGAGCCCCAAGGTCTTTAGGAGGTTGATTATGCCAGAACTGCTTTCCCCTGCGGGGAATTTTGAAAAGCTCAAGGCCGCCATCCGCTACGGTGCGGATGCCGTCTACTGCGCCGGACAGGCCTTCGGCATGCGCGCGTCGGCGGGCAACTTCACCCTCGACGAGCTGGCCGAGGCGGCCGAGTACGTCCACGCCCGCGGCCGGCGCATGCATATCACCGTCAACACCATGCCCCGCGATGCCGACTATCCCCGCCTGCGCGAGTACCTGACCGCTCTGCGCGAGGTGAAGCCCGACGCCCTCATTGTCGCCGACCTCGGCGTCATGGCCGAGGTGCGCCGCATCCTGCCCGACGTCGAGCTGCACGTCTCGACCCAGGCGTCGGCCGTCTCGGCCGCCGCCTGCGCCGCCTACGCATCGCTCGGTGCCTCCCGCGTCGTGCTGGCCCGTGAGCTGATGCTCGATGAGATCAAGGCCATCCGCGCGGAGCTCGACCGGCTGGCGCCTGCCGTGTCGCTGGAGACCTTCATCCACGGCTCCATGTGCATCTCCTACAGCGGCCGCTGCGGCCTGTCCTACGCGCTCACCGGCCGCGACGCCAACCGCGGCGCCTGCACCCAGCCCTGCCGCTGGAACTATGCCATCGTCGAGGAAAAGCGCCCCGACGAGCCGATGCCCATCGAGTCGGGGGCTGATGGAACCTTCATCTTCTCGTCCAAGGATATGTGCATGATCGAGCACATCCCCGAGCTGCTCTCGGCCGGCATCGACTCCTTCAAGATCGAGGGCCGCATGAAGAGTGCCTACTATACCGCAGTCGTCACCAACGCCTACCGCATGGCCATCGACGCCTACATGGCTGATCCGAAGGGTTACCGCTATGACCCCGCCTGGCTGCGTGAGCTGGAGAGCGTCTCCCACCGCGAGTACTGCACCGGCTACTTCTTCGACGACCCCGCTGTCGTCGACCACCGCTGCACCCAGCCCGGCTACCTCCGCGAGAAGGCCTACCTCGCCACCGTCCGCGACTACGACCCCGCCACCGGCATCGCGACCTTTATCCAGCACAACAAAGCCGCCCGCGGCGATACGGTCGAACTCCTCACCCCCGGCAAAGTCGGCCAGCCCTTCACCCTCGGCACCCTGTGGGATGAGGAAGGCAACGAGATCGACGCCACCCCCCACCCGCTGATGATCTACCGCACGCGGGTGCCGTTCGAAGTCAAGCCCGACGACATCCTGCGGGCGGGATAAGCGAAAAATCCATCATGCAAAAGGGGCGCACCCACGGGTGCGCCCCTTGATTTTGATGCGTGCAAACCACACTCACTCCGCACTTTCCTTGCACCGCTTGCCCTCTTCGAGCAGACGGCACAGTTCCTCCGCGTCGCCCCGCTCCATCGCGCCGCGGTACTCGCCCAGGGCGGCAATGATGCAGTCGAGCTCGCGCAGCAGATTGTCACGGTTGTCGAGAAACAGCTCCGTCCACATTGGCGCGTTCAGATACGCCACACGGGTCAGATCCTTGTAGCTGCCCGCCGAGTAGCCCTTGTGCGCCTGCGCGGTCGGGCTCTTGACGTAGGCGTTCGACACCACATGCGCCAGCTGCGAGGTGTAGGCGATCATGGCGTCGTGATGCTCGGCCGTGCAGACGGTAACAACACCGAACGACAGCGGCGCAAGCAGCGTCCGCGCCCGCGCGATGGCCGCCTCGGCCGTCGATTCGTCCATTCCCTCGGGGGGCGAGATAATCATCGACGCATTGTGGAAGAGATCCGCCCGCCCCGCACCGAAGCCCGAGAAATGGCTGCCCGCCATCGGGTGCCCGCCGAGGAAAGTGAAGCCGTGCGCCTGCGCAATGGCGTGGCAGGCCGCACAGACCGAACGCTTGACGCCGCAGGTGTCAATCACCATCGTGTCCTTGTCAAGCCGGGACGCCAGCGCTTCCAGTGTGGCGATGGCCGCGCCGGGGTAAACGGCCAGAAAGATGCAGTCAAACCGCCCGCCCTCATCGAGATAGGCGTCAAGCAGCCCGTCGGCTGCCCCGCACGACATCGCGACCTGACAGACGTCCTCCGACAGATCGCGGACATAGACCCGGTGCCCCGCCTCGCGATAAGCCCGCGCCATCGACCCGCCGATCAGGCCCAGGCCGACGATACCGATGGTGAATTTCTGCTCAGTTTGCTGCATGATGTGATCCCTCCATGAAAAATACGCAATCCAAACAATGAAAATGCGCCGAATTATGGCATATACGCATAGTATACCACAATTCGGCGCGGCTGTCAAGCGTTAGATCACCTCAAGTGCCTCGCGGTCGCCCAGCGGCGCGAGCGGCTTGTGCGGCAGCGTCTGATACCAGTACGCCACCGACGCGATGTCGCTCTGCTGCGCCAGATAGCGTCGTTCGGCCCGCCAGCCAAGGTCTTGGATGGTCACGCGCAGCCCCTTCTCAAACCGGATCGGGTCGGTGATGTGCCAGCGGTACATGCCAAACCGCGTCTGCGAGCGGTAGAGCCCGTCGGGACGGATGACCTGCGGCAGCCCCGAGTAAGGCGTGCTGAAGGCCGTGTAGCCCTCGCCCGGCACGTCAAAATTGTACGCGCCGCAGAAATAATCCTCGGTGCCTGTGCCGCAGATGGTCGGAAACTCGTCATCGTCGTCCATGAAAAACTTGATCTCGCCCTCACCCCACCAGCCGCAGTTGTTGACCTGCCAGGCCAGATAGGTGCCGACGTACTGCCCCTTGCCCTCGATGCCGTCGATGATGGTGTGGACAGCACCGACAGTCGGATTGGAGCGGCGGAAGGACGCGCAGAAATAGGCACAGTCTTCCTCGACGGGAGCGAGCGCGTAGTCGACCTGATAGTACAGCGTCAGCGTCTCAGGGTTGCGGTTCTCCATCGTGATGCGCGCGCGGGTGCGGAAGGGCATCGTCCAGTAGCAGTTGAACCCCCGCGCCGGATTGGCGCAGACGGCCAGCGAATTCACATGCGCATACTCATTCCAGCCGTTCGCGAAGAAGTCGCCCATCGGCACCTCAACACTCGGGTATTCCATATCATCCCAGTAAATACGGAAGATGAAGTCGCGCCAGACATCCTTCCCTTTGAGGCGGCCCGCCGTCATCCAGATGTGCTGGATCGCGCCGGGCCCGGCGATGTCGGCCAGCGTCGTCTCCTCGCCGCTGGCGAGGACGAGATACGGATTGACCTTCCAGCCCTGCCCCATCTCGCGGGCAGCGCGGTCGATCTCAATGCCGTCGGCCGACATGCCGCCCTTGCCCGGCTCGCCGGTCGGATTTTCGGCGGAGATGGAGCGTGTCTTGGCGTTCGAGAGCAGATGCAGGGTGGCCATCGAGTTGTAAAGTCCGTTGAACATTGGTGTACCTCCGGTATTTTCAGTGAAAGCAGTTGGATCGATGCTTTCCCCTTTTCCTCATTTGCGCAGCTTCTGCGCCCGTACATCCACACCCACGAAAACCAGCGGCTGGTATTCGCCGAGGATGCGGCTGGTGATGCGGTCCCAGTAGCGCTCGCGGAGCTCCTTCTGGGTCAGGTTGGTGCTGATGATCGTCGACAGGCCGCGGTTGAGACGGGTGTTGATGAGATTGTACAGCACCGACACCGTGAACTGGTTGGTGATCTCGGTGCCGAGGTCGTCGACAATGAGCAGATCACAGTCGGCGTAGCGGTCGAGCGACGCCGTGACTCCCTCGTCACGGCCGCTCTTGAAGCGGTCGTACTCGTAGTCGGCCATCATCCCAACCGCCGTGACGTAGCAGACGTCGTAGCCGCGCTCGATCACCACCCGCGCCACGGCACTGGACAGATGCGTCTTGCCCAGCCCCGTCCCGCCGAACAGCGCCAGATTGCGCCCCTGCCCCGCGCGGAAATCGTGCGCAAAGCGGTAGAGCGTGTCGTAGTTGCGCTGCATCGTCGCGTAGTGCTCGGGCTTCTGCCGGTAGTAGTCGAGCGAAAAGTTCTCAAAGGTCTGCGTCTCGATCAGCTGTCCCAGCCCCGAGCTCTCGAAGCCCGCTAAGATCAGCGCCCGGCGCATGCAGTCGCACATCTTCGTGTCCACATACCCCGTGTCGCCGCACCGCTCACATGCGTAATGTACCTCGGTGTAGTCAGCCGGGTAGCCGTTCGCGACCAGCAGGTCGCGGCGGCTCGCCTGCAGGGTCTCGTTCTGCTCGCGCAGTTCTGCCAGACGCTCGACCGCCCCAGGCCCGCCGCCCACTGCCGTCCGCAGCAGCTCGACGCCCGTGTCCCGCATCGCGCGGTCGATCTCGGCCACCTCGGGCAGGCGCGCGGCCACCTCCGCACGCCGGCGGTCAGCCTCGGCGCGCGCCCGCAGATACTTGGTCTCGTATTCTTCCTTGATCCTGCGGAAATTCTCGCGGTTGTAGCCCATATCCGCGCCCCCTCTCAGCTGTAGCTGCGCCGCAGCGCATCTTCAAAGAATTCGTCGGTGTCAAAGCTCGACGCCGTGCCGTTCTCGCTCTTGCTCTTGGCGCGCGCCGCGCTGTCGGCGTCGATCTTCTCCAGCGTGTCGATCCCCTCGCTGTGCCAGCGGGTCAGGATCGAGTCGGCATAGGGGACCGACGCCTTGCCGATGGCGTCGACCGTCATCTCGTAGGCCCGGGTCACGATCTCGACGCCGTAATGATACTCGTCGATCCAGCGGGTGAATGCCGCCTTCTCCTTGGCCGTCAGCGTCCGCCCCTCAGCCCCGAACAGCTTCCGCAGCTGACCACGCAGCGCCTCGGTCTCCTCCCGGCGGAGCAGATACCCATTCAGCGCCGCCGCGTCGCGGATGCCTTCGTCACAAAGCCCGATGGCCATTTTCTCGGCGTAGCGCATCGACTTTTTATCCTTCGCGGCGCACCAGGCCAGCAGGATGAGGATGTACTCCTCCTCAAGCGACAGATAGTCCATCATTCCCAGCACGATGTTGACCTCCATCGTCGTGAACATCTTGCCGAAGGTCTGCTGTGCCGCATCGACCAGCGACTTCGCCTCGGCGCGGCTCTCGAGGAGCGTCGTCAGCTGCTCGGTCGTGTAGTGGGGCAACGCTGTCTCGTGCTCCAGCTTCTTCTCGGGCTGCGGCGCGTGGGCCGCCGGCTGAGCGGCCGGCTCGGCCTGCTCCTCCCCCTCAACGTCGATCACGCCCGCCCCCTGCCAGAAGCTCAGCGCCCGGTCGAGCTCCGCGCGGGTAACCCCCGCGGCCGCCGCCGCGCGGTCGGCCTCAGCGGCGTAATTATCGCGCAGACGCGCGTCACCCGCCAGCACGAACAGCAGGCAGAGGTCGTTCTTGGTCGCCTTCTTTGCCCGATCAAGCAAAGGGCGCAGGGGCAGAACGACCACGTCCTGCCCATAGTTAAAGGTCAGCTTCATGTAAATGTATCCTTATTTTTCTTCATTCTGCATCAGATTCAGCTCGTAGCAGAGCGTCATCAGCGAGTCGCCCAGATGCACGTTCTCGATGCGCACGTCGTATTCGTCCAGCTCCAGCTCTCGGCCGGTGAAGTTCCACAGGCCGTGTACCCCCGATTTTGCCAGCCGCAGTGCGGCCTCGGCGGCGCATTCCTTGGGCAGGGTCAGCACCGCAATATCGGTGGGGTTGGCGGCAAGGTAGTCCTCCAGCGCGTCCATCGACAGCACCGGCAGCTCGCCTACCGTCTGGCCGATCAGCGCCGGATCGACGTCGAACATGGCCGTCGGCACCACGCCGCGCTTGGCGAACATCGAGTTTCTGCCCAGCGCCCGCCCCAGGTTGCCCGCGCCGACGATGACGGCCCGGAAGCGGCGGTTGACGCCCAGAATCTCGCTGATCTTGACGTAGAGATATTTCACATTGTAGCCGTAGCCCTGCTGGCCGAAGCCGCCGAAGCAGTTGAAATCCTGCCGGATCTGCGACGCGGTGACGCGCATCATGCGGGACAGCTCGCTGGAGCTGATGCGCAGCTTGTCCTGCCGGATCAGCTCGCGCAGATAGCGATAGTAGCGGGGAAGGCGTTTAATGACGGCGGGGGAGACCCCCTGCCGCGCGGTGGCTGCCGCGTCATCGTCGGGCTGCGCGGCGGTGTCGAGGTAAGTCTGGTCGAAATCGTTCACGGGGAACCTCCAAGTCGGGTAATGATTCACGATTGAGCATGCCCTTTCGGCATTTTGTCCAATCCCCATTTTCGGGCGTTTTTCCCGGTGATGGAGATGATCGCCGTGTTTTCCACAGGGGAAAAACGGCGGAGTTTTCCACAATATCAACAGGGTTTTCCACAGAACGCCTGAAAATATTGGACTTTTTCGGTGGATTTCGGGGGACAAGCTGCGGAAAACTCCGGTATTTCCACAGACGCCGCACGTTTTCCACACCTTGTGGAAAACGGTGTGGGAAAACCTCGGCCAGCACCAGAATCTGGAAAAACGGTGAAACTGCCGAATTTGCGGGAAAGACGAAAAATTTGCCCGAAACCCCTTGACAAAAAAGATGGGATCAGTCGCAGGCCGAGGCGTTGAGGGAAGTGTCGCCACGTACGCCGGCCAGATATTCGTAGTAAGCCTGCGCGCCCACCATGGCGGCGTTGTCGCCGCAGAGCGAGATGGGCGGCATGCAGAGCCGCGCCCCGCGCCCCACGCAGAGCGTCTCAAGACCTGCGCGCAGATGCGAGTTCGCCGCCACACCGCCGGCCAGCACAAGGGTCTTCGTGCCGGTCTGCTTCAGCGCCATCCCTGTCTTTTTGACGATGGCGCGCACGATCGTGTCGGTGTAGGACGCGGCGAGGTCAGCCGCACGGCCCGGCTCGAGCGCGTCGGGAGAAACCGCAATCGGCGTCCCCCGCTGCGCCTCACCATTGAGATAGTTCAGCGCGGCAGTCTTCAGCCCGCTGAAGGAGAAGTCGAGATTGTCGCCCGGCAGGGCAGGGGAGGGCAGTTTGACAGCTGTCCCATCGCCCAGCGCCGCCAGCTTGTCCATCGCCGCACCGCCCGGATAGGGCAGGCCGATGACCCGGCCGACCTTGTCAAAGGCCTCGCCGGCCGCGTCGTCGCGTGTACCGCCGAGGAGGCGGTAGTCGGTGTAGTCGTCGACGGCGTAGATGGTCGTGTGCCCGCCCGAGACGACCAGCGCCAGGAAGGGCGGTTCAAGGTCGGGGTGAGCCAGCAGCGCCGCCGCGACATGCGCGCGGATGTGGTTGACCGGCACCAGCGGGATGTTGTTGGCGTAAGCCAGCGACTTGGCAAAGTTGACGCCCACCAGCAGCGCACCGATCAGGCCGGGCGAGGCCGTGACCCCCACCGCGCCGATGTCGCTGAGTGCACAGCCGGCCTCGGCCAGCGCGTCACGGGTCAGTGACGTGATGGCCTCGATGTGCGCGCGGCTGGCTATTTCAGGAACAACACCGCCGTAGAGCCGATGAACGGCGATCTGCGACGCGACCAGGTTGGAACGGATGATTCGCCCCCCGTTCTCCATCTCCAGCACCGCCGCTGAGGTCTCGTCACAGGAGCTTTCAAGAGCAAGAATTAACAATTTAGTCACACCTTTCTGTCGGGAAATCCGCAGTGAAGCGCATATTCGCGCGCATCCTCGTCGCCGTAGAAGCGGGGGCGCGTGCCCTGCCGCGCAAAGCCGAGCGATTCGTACAGCGCCTGTGCCGCGCGGTTGGATTCGCGCACATCGAGGTAGACGGTCAGTGCCCCGTCGTCGGGACAGAGCATGGCGAGCATCCCCTCGAGCAGCGCCCGGCCGAGCCCCTGCCGCCGCGCCGCCGGCGCGACGGCAATGCGGGTGATCTCGGCCTCAGCCGGCAGGCTGTTCCCGGCCGGGATGTACATCCAGCCCACATAGCCGACGATCACCCCATCCTGCTCGGCACAAAGCCCGCCGTAGGGCGCGCCGAGCAGCATCCCCAGCCCCGTTTCGTTCCACGGATCGGGGAAGCAGGCCGCCTCAAGCGCCGCCAGCGCTGGAATATCCCCCCGTTCGACCGGCCGGATCATGCCGATTGCCCGGTCGTCTCGGCGGCAGTCGTCTCGGTGATGATCTTGCCGTCGATGTGCTCGCGCAGCAGGTCACCGATCTCGACACAGCGGCGGGACTCGCGGTCATAGAGATAGCGCGCGTCGCCGTAGTCGACGTAGACGAGGTTGTAGTAGAGCCCCGGATAGTCGGGCGACTCAAACTTGAAGCGCAGGTCGGCATTGGGTGTCTTCGCCGGGTAAGGGACCGACTCGCCTTCCATGAAGACGCGCACCACCTCGTCGATCTCAGCCTGATCGGTCACGGTCGAGAACTCCCAGACCGAGTTGCTCTGCACGCACATGTGGATGGTGTCAGGCGCAAATCCGGCCAGATCGGGCAGCGTAATGTCCGATGCAACGAACATCGAGCTGGCCCCCGAATATTCCTCGGTCAGATAGTCGGTCGGATCAAGCCCCTCCACCTCGTAGAGCACGACCTCGATCGAGCCCGACTTGAAGGAGGCATAGGCGTCCCCGATCGCCTGCGGCTCGTAGCACATCGGCGCGATGGCGTAGGCGACGCCGTTCTCGGCGTCGTGGTACAGCCCGCCCTCCGCCTTGAGCGGAATGGTCGACGAGCAGGCGGTCAGCGTAAAGGTCAGAGCCAGAGCGGTCGCGGCAATGGTTTTGCAGATGTGTTTCATTTACGCAGCCTTTCTTTGGTTTAATAGCCGAACTTGCCCGAGAGACTGTCGTCGTCGGTGATCCAGTCGGCGGTGGGGATGATGCGGTATTCGGTGGGGGTATCGCGGATGATGACCGTCTCGATGCCGGCGTTGAGGATCTGCTTTTTGCACATCATGCAGGAGCAGGTGTCGGGTACCAGCTCGCCGTCGGTGGGCAGAATGCAGGTCATGTAGAGCGTCGCGCCCAGCATCTGTTCGCGGGGGGCGGCGATGATGGCGTTGGCCTCGGCGTGTACCGAGCGGCAAAGCTCGTAGCGTTCGCCGCGCGGGATCTTCAGCTCCTCGCGCATGCACCAGCCGAGGTCGCAGCAATTTTTGCGCCCGCGGGGCGCGCCGTTGTAGCCGGTCGAGACGATGACGTCGTTTTTGACAATGATGGCGCCGAAGGCTTTGCGCAGGCAGGTCGAGCGTTCGGCGACTGTCTGCGCGATGTCGAGGTAGTAGTTGATTTTGCTGATGCGTTCCATGGTATGTTTGTGTAACCTTTCAGTTGTTTGATTAGATATTGTGCTGATCGGGTTTTTTCGCGCTCCCGCGCGAAGGGCGGGGAGGGACCATCTCAGACGCCGAAGTTCCCTCCCCGCCCTCTTGCCGCCCGCAGGGCGGCAATTCACCCACCCCACCTCCTTGGCTGAGCCGAAGTTCCCTTAACTGATGTAACTTGGTGAACTGACCGGTCGCCGGCTCGGCCGGCTGCCGACTGATGCGCAGGTGCGAGCTGTGATGTGTCGCCACCCTAAGCCGGGTCGGCGGGAAGTCTTGTCAAGACATTTGCCAGAAAGCTTTTGGGGATTCCTAAGGGCCTTTTCTCGAAAAGGCCCTTAGGTGGGGGTCAGGGGGCAACGCCCCCTCTCACAGCTTTGCCGCAAACTCCCGCAAAAACGCCCGGAACTCTGCGCCGATTTCGGGGTGGACGGCGGCGCGGGTCACGTTGGCCATCATGAGGCCGAGCTTGGAGCCCAGGTCGAAGCGTTCTCCTTCGAAGTCGACGGCGGTCATGCCGTCGCGGCGGGCGAGGGTGCGCATGGCGTCGGTCAGCTGGATCTCGCCGCCGGCGCCGGGCGGGGTCTGGCCGAGGATGTCGAAGATGTCCGGCGGCAGCAGGACGCGGCCGAGGATGGACAGGTTCGTCCAGATCTGCTCGGGGCGAGGCTTCTCGATCATGTCGGTGACGTGCCAGTCGCGGTCGCTGCCCGGGATCGGCTCGGCCTTGAGCGAGCAGTATTTGCACACCAGCTCGTCCGGCACCGCCTTCACCGCCGCCGCGCCCAGACCGTAGCGGGCGTAGGCGTCCATCAGCTGCTTGGTCGCCGGCACCTCCGAGAAGATGATGTCGTCGCCGTACATCACCACGAAGGGGTCGTCCCCCACAAAGGCGCGCGCGCAGGCCACCGCGTGGCCAAGCCCGCGGGTTTCCTTCTGGCGGATGAAGCTGATGTTCGCGGCGTTGCAGATGGCGTGCAGCTCGTCCACCAGCGCCGACTTGCCCGAGGCCAGCAGCTTCTGGTCGTACTCGGGGGAGTAGTCGAAGTAATCCTCGATGGCTCCCTTGCCGCGGCCGGTGATGATGAGGATGTCGGTGATCCCGCTGGCCACCGCCTCCTCCACGAGGTAGGACAGCGCCGGGCGGTCGACAATGGGCAGCATTTCCTTCGGCACCGCTTTCGCGATGGGCAGCATGCGCGTGCCAAGTCCGGCAGCAGGAATGACGGCTTTCGTGATGGGCTTTGACATGGTAAACCTCCCCAGATTCGCAGTTTTCGTCAATGTATATTATACCGCCAATACCGCGAGAAATCAAGAGGTTTGGCGAGATTTTGTCGACGGTTACTGTGTTTTTTACAATTTACTGCAAAACTGTTACAAAAGCAATGGGACACCTCATCCGTCAGCCCTACGGGCTGACACCTTCCCCTCAAGGGGAAGGCTACAACGCACAGCGAGCCTAATAAGCCTTCCCCTTGGGCTGAGCGGAGCTCAGCTGGAAGGCTGTCGCGCAGCGACGGATGAGGTGTCCCGCGCGGATGCGCGGAAACCCTGTTCAACGAAAATCTGTTAGATTTCGACAAAATCAAACGAATATCTTGATCGCTAAACGGTTCGCCGTGTCATCCTGAGCAAAGCGAAGGATCTTTTCCTCCGCCAAAGATTCTTCGTCGCTTCGCTCCTCAGAATGACAGGGGGCGTTTGTACGCAGAACTTTGCGAATGTTTTACTTCAAAATTTTATATATAAACCGGCCTGTGCGGGAGCCCGCACAGGCCGGTTGGGGTTATGGCTGCTCGACGACGCCTGCGAAGAGCGTCGCGCCGGTATCGGAGGTGATGACGAAGATGAAGGGACGGTCGAGAATGAAGTCGATGGGCTCTCCCAATCTTGCGCTGGTGGCAGTGACCATAAGCATGGTGTAGGCTGCAGCCTCACAGCCCTCCTCGTCCACCTTGACCCGGGCGGCGTGCTTGACCTGGGACAGATACAGCTGGTCGGCCAGCGCAGCATCGTCGGTGATGGGGGAGAAATCGGCGGTGCGGTCACTGAACAGCTCATCCAGCCCCAGCGCGGACAGGCCCTCGTTGAGGGTGAGATCGGCGGTGATGTCGAATTTCGGCATCGCGATGTCAACATAGGTGTGGGTGCGGCTCGGCCACTGGTTCAGGTCAATGGTGTCAATCAGGGCGTAGAGCGAGTCGCCGGCCAGCAGGTCATCGGTGGTGACCCCCTCGTCGGGCAGGATCAGCCACATCATGCCCTGGCTCAGCCCCTTGCGCACTGCGCCAAAACCTTCGCCGCGGAGGTAGGTGCTCCACTCCCGCTGGCTCATGAAGGGGACGGTCAGGTCACCCGCCGCCGCGTGGAAGGTGCGGTCGGCGGTGGCTGACGTTTGGAATTCGTCGTCCCACTTTGACTGATAGTAGATGGTCGTCGCCAGCCCAAGCACTGTGTCGGGATCGAAGGAGAGGCTGCTCACCTGCTCGGTCAGCAGGCCGCCGGTGTTGGCGTTGAGCCAGTCGCGCAGGGCGGTGTTCATTGCGTCGCTGCCCATCACGCCCCGGAAGGAGGCGGCGTAGTGGTGCTTGGCCAGCCGGTCGAGGGTATCGGCGCGGTAGGGGAGGCCGTCGGCCAGCCAGAGGGAGGCGGCGAGACGGGTGGTGCTCTCGCCGTCGTCGACGTAGTTGGCTGTCCAGATCGACGCGACCCGCTCGCGCAGGGTGTCGGCGCTGTCGGCGCCGAGCAGATCGAGCAGGGCGGCGCGGCTGGTGGTGTCGGTCGCCTCGGTGAGCATGGCGAGGGCGAGGTAAAGGTTGAGGGGGGAGATGACGCGGTTCTGGCCGGCGGTCTCGTCGGTGGAGATCAGGAACTGCCGCATCAGCGCCGCCGATGCCTCGTCGAGGCCGGTGTCATAGCCGGCAGGCTGGTTCTGGCGGGCGAGCTTATCCTCACGCCAGGCGGAGTAGGCTTCGCTGAAGCCGTCGAGGGTCTCGCCGTTGGCGCCGAGGTATTGGAGCGGGTACTGCGTCATGGTCGGGTAGGCGACCTCGGTCAGCTGCAGGGGGAGCATGCCCTCGAAGGTCTCGGTTTCCGTGGGGGTGGCGGTATCGGCGGGGGCGGCGGTCGTTTCGGCGGGGGTATCCAGCGGCGGGGCGGTGGTGATGTCCTCACTGCGCCGGGCGAAGGCTGCGCCGGCCGCAGCTGCGGTGAAAAGCAGGACGGCGGCGGTGGCAAGCGCGATAGCGCGGCGGGGGGCGGTGGGTTTCTTCTTCGCCAGCACCCGGCCGCGCAGGGTGTCGGACAGGTGGATGTCTTCGTTTGCTTGTTTGTATCGTTTCATGCGAACCTCCAATCAGAGCTCCACGTCCCGCAGGGCTTCTTTGAGCTTGGCGCGGGCGCGGTGGAGCTGGGCTTTGACGGTACCCTCGGCGCAGCCGAGGTGGGCGGCGATCTCGGCGACCGAGAAGCCCTCGTAATAGTGCAGGTGCACCACGGTGCGGTATTTGGGCGGCAGCGCCAGCACGGCGGCGTAGACCTCGCGGTTTTCTTCCCGCACGCCGAGGTCGGCGGCGATCTCCAGCGGCAGCACGCGGCGCCGCCAGGGGGCGGTCAGTGCGCTTTTGGTGCGGTTGATCGTGCAGCGGATCAGCCATGCGCGGCGGTGCTCGTCGCTCTCGAAGTCGTTCTCGTGGCGGAAGTAGCGGAGGAAGACCTCCTGAAAGACGTCCTCGGCGTCGGGGACGCTGGCCATGCGGGCCAGTGCGAGCCGCCAGACCATGTCGCCGAACCGGGCGACGGCGTCCTCTCGTTTGTCGTGTTCCATGTCAGCCTCACTTTCTGTCCGGGGGCACCCCGGTTGTACGCGCGTTCGATTGGAATACCCTGTGGGGCGGGAAAAGGTTGCGCGGGGTGGGAATTTTTTTCGCGCTCCCGCGCGATAGGGCGGGGAGGGACCATCTCAGACGCCGAAGTTCCTTCCCCGCCCTCGGAGGTCGCCGCGGCGACCTCCTCACCCACCCCACCTCCTTGGCTCGCCGAAGTTCCTGCTCGGTCAAAGAAGCAAAGCAGCACCTGCGGGGCAGGTGCTGTTGGGGGATCATTTCAGCTTGGGGGTAAGGCGGTAGATGATGGGCTGAGCGGTGCCGCAGACAGCGAGGATGTCGCCGTTTACGATGCTGAGGTTTTCGGGTTCTTTGACGCCGACGTCGAACTCGATCAGGCCCCGGAAATTGCCGTCCCAGTCGTAGACGGCGATCTCGTTCTGGAAGTCGTCGGCGTCCTTGTGTTTGCCGTCCCAGAGGATGAAGTAGATGAGGTTGGCATCGGCGCAGACGCCCTGTTTGGTGTAGCGCGCGGTCAGGGTGGTGCCGCGGCAGATGCGGTCGTCGAGGGGGCAGAAGTCGGCGTCGAGAAAGCGGTAGTCCCACGAGCCCGACAGGCCGACGACGTAGGCGTCGCGGGCGGCGCAGTAGTCGATGCAATAGATGGGGAAGGGCAGTTCGACGG
Organism: Clostridia bacterium; assembly: GCA_017463865.1. Lineage (GTDB taxonomy): Bacteria > Bacillota > Clostridia > Oscillospirales > CAG-272 > SIG693. The sequence goes on from JAFTOI010000014.1 coordinate 20,990, forward strand.
TGCCGGTGGGGGCGAGGGTGTCGGCGTCGAGCAGGGTCAGGCGGGTTGGGTGGGGCTTATTGTGGCAGACGATGACGCGGTGGTGGTGCGGGTCGTAGGTCATGTCGTTGGCGTGGTGCAGGCGCAGGGGCTCGCTCTGCGCAGCCGTCTCGCCGGTGGCGAGGTCGACCTTGACGATGATGGTGTAGTTGTCCTCCTGCCCCGACGCGAGATCGTAGTGCATCAGAGTCTGGTAGTAGTACCGCTCGCCGTCCGAGCAGCCGCCCTGGAAGCCGCGCAGGCCGGGGGCGGGGTAGTCGATCGTCCGCAGTGCCTCGGCGTCGGTGGTGATCACGTCGGCGCGGGCGAGCAGGTCGAGCGCTTTTTCACAATTTTTCATGATTTTCACCCCAGCGTCGGAATGACAGCGTTGTCCTCGACAGGCGAGAGGGTGCAGACCAGGTTCAGGAGCGACGCGCCGGTGGGATCCTTGACGCCGCGCATATACAGGCTGCCGTTTTTGGCCGGTGCGGTGACGTGAACCGTCCACGGGGTCTTGTTCGCGCCTTTGCGGGTGACCGAGCAGAGGATGGTGCCGTCGGCGAGCCCGTCGGCGGCGGTGGGGATGGCGTAGTCACCGATCCAGATGTTGGGCACCTGGCCGTCGACCTCGATGCGCGCGAACATGCGGCCGTTCTCGCGGAAGGCCAGCGTGACGTCGTAGGTCAGCTTGCCGTCCGAGAAGACGCTGGTCCACATACCGATGATGCCGGCCTCACGGGCGGCGGCAGCGTCGAATTTGAGCGGGCTGGCCGCCGGTGCGGGTGCGTCGGTGCGGGTGAAGGCCATGTCGATGTCGTTGTCCTCGATCAGCGCCGTGCCGCTGGTGTGGTCGCAGAGTTCAACGCCGTTCGCCGTCACGGCCAGCGTGTAGGCGGCGGGATCGCCGATCACGCTGCCGCCCAGATCCTCGGCCGAGAACTGCGTGATCCGCACGCGGGTCTCGGTCAGGCCCTGCTTCTCAAATTCGCCGGGGTTGACCGGCTCGATGACGAGCCCCCAGTAGCTGACCGTGCCGTCGGCTGCCTTGCGGCTCATTTCGCCGTACTGGACGCCGCCGAGGTTGAACAGCTCGAGCGTTGCGTCGCCGAAGGTGTAGCAGCCGGTCAGCGCCTCGGCAAAGGTGGGCGCGTCGGGGGCGATGGTCGTCTCGGGTGCGGCGGTCGTTTCGACGGGGGCGGCCGTCGTTTCGGGGGCGGCGGTGGTCTCGGTATCGCCTGCGCCGCCGCAGCCCGTCAGGGCGAGGGCGAGGACGAGGGCGGCGAGGCGGGAAAGGTAAAGGGGATGGTTAGTGTGCATGGGGATTCCTCCTGTATCGTAATAAATGAATGCGGCACCCGACGCAGTCGGGTGCCGACTTGACGCATTTCATCAATCTATCTCAGGCGGCGGTGCCGCGTCGAGTTCGTCGGGATTTTATGTAAAATCTATGATGACGCTTGTGCAATGCGTGTGGGTGGGACGATTTACTTGGCGTAGTCGACGGCGCGGCTCTCGCGGATGAGGTTGATCTTGATCTGGCCGGGGTATTCGAGCTCGGTCTCGATCTTCTTGGCGATGTCGCGGGCGATGAGCTTCATGCCCTCGTCGTTGACCACCTCGGGCTTGACCATGATGCGGATCTCACGGCCGGCCTGGATGGCGTAGGCTTTTTCGACGCCCTCGAAGCTGCGGGAGATGTCCTCCAGCTTCTGCAGGCGCTTGATGTAGTTCTCGAGATCCTCGCGGCGGGCGCCGGGACGGGCGGCCGAGATAGCGTCGGCGGCCTGGACGATGACGGCCACGATGGTGCGGGGCTCGACGTCGTTGTGGTGCGCCTCGATGGCGTGGATGACTTCCTTGTTTTCTTTGTACTTGCGGGCGATGTCGACACCGATCTGGACGTGCGAGCCGTCGATCTCCTGGGTCATCGCCTTGCCGATGTCATGCAGCAGGCCTGCGCGCTTGGCCAGCGTGCTGTCGACGCCCAGCTCGTCGGCGATGATGCCGGCCAGGTAGGCGACCTCGGTGGAATGCTTGAGCATGTTCTGCCCGTAACTGGTGCGGAACTTGAGGCGGCCGAGCAGCTTGACCAGCTCGCCGTTGAGACCGTGGATGCCGACCTCGAAGGTGGCGCGCTCGCCGGCCTGCTTGATGACGGCATCGACCTCGCGACGGGCCTTCTCGACCATTTCCTCGATGCGGGTGGGGTGGATGCGGCCGTCCGAGATCAGCTTCTCGAGGGCGATGCGGGCGACCTCGCGGCGGATGGGATCGAAGCCCGAGATGGTGATGGCTTCGGGGGTATCGTCGATGATGAGCTCCATGCCGGTCAGGGTTTCGAAGGTCCGGATGTTGCGGCCCTCGCGGCCGATAATGCGGCCCTTCATCTCATCGTTGGGCAGCGGGACGACCGAGATGGTGGTCTCGGCGACGTGGTCTGCCGCACAGCGCTGGATGGCCAGCGAGATGATGTTGCGCGCCTTGGCGTCGGCGTCCTCCTTGAACTGGGACTCGAGCTCGTCGAGGCGTTGAGCCAGCTCGTGCTTGACCTCCGACTCGACGCGGGAGATCAGCTCCTCCTTGGCCTGCTCGGCCGTGACGCCCGAGAGCTTTTCCAGCGTCTCGGTGTGCTGGCGGAGGACTTCCTCGATCTGCTGGCGCAGATTTTCATTTTCCTGGATCTTCTTCGACAGCTGCTCGTCCTTGCGTTCGAGCTGCTCGGTTTTGCGGTCAAGGGTCTCTTCCTTCTGGGTGATGCGACGCTCGAGGCGGGAGACCTCGTTGCGCCGATCCTTGATCTCGCGATCAGCTTCATTCTTGGCGCGAAGGATCTCTTCCTTCGCTTCGACCAGCGACTCTTTCTTCTTCGCTTCCGCGTCGCGAGCCGCGTCTTCTACAATCTTCTTAGCCTGCTCTTCAGCCGAGCCGATCTCCTTTTCCGCGACGCGCTTACGATACGCGATGCCGCAGAAGAAGGCGATCGGTGCGACGACGATGAGAGCAAGCAATGCACCGATAAGATATTGCATACAGCACCTCCTTGGGAAAAATATTTGCCTGTATTCGTTTATATGATGACATTACGCCTATTTTAGAATACATATAATTATTGTACACAAAAAAGGATGCTCTGTCAAGTGCTTTAGCTTGATTTCTACCGAAAACTGCAAAAAAAGAGCCAACCGGCGGTTAGCTCTTGGCAGGGGTCTTCTCGGCGGTGTCGTTCAATCGTGCAATTGTCAAGGGTATGATGATAAATCTGGAGTAATTCTGGGAAAAGGATCAAATTTTTTTACATGGACCCTGCGGGGCGGGGGAGGGGAATTCGCGCGATCGGACTATCGTAGGGACGGCAGCTGGCGTCCCAGGGGCAAATGGATCTGTGTGTTCGGGAACGGACGAGCAATGCTCGCCCCTGCGGCGGGGTTTGCTGCATTTGCCTGCAAAATTCCGCTCGGGATCGCCGGCGGGAAAAAACTTTGATAATTATATCATTGTAACGTAATTATGATATTATAATATTCCCTATTGGGGCAATTTTCATGGAAATTCGTCATGAACAATCAACAATACCGCCAAAATGACCATGCACAGATAAATTTTCTATGGGCAAAGAGAGGATTTTGTCAAAGACGTCTTGCATTTTAGTGACGTTTGATGTATAATTATCATGTCGCAGTGGGAGAAGTGCGCCCAGCGGCAGAATACACTGTTCCCAATTTTATTATTTTAATATAGGAAAGGTGATTAACCATGGCAAAAACCAACATTGTCGATTGGACAACAATTACCAACTTCGTAATCGACTCCTTCGTCGGTTACGGCATTCCGCGTGAGGATGCGATCATCTGTGCGGATGTTCTGCTGGAGAGTGACAAGCGCGGCATCGAGTCGCACGGTGTCAACCGCTTCAAGCCGGTCTACCTCGACCGCATCAAGGCCGGTATCCAGAACCCTGTGACCAACTTCGAGATCGTCAAGGAGACTGAGACCACCGCGGTTGTCGACGGCCACGACGGCATGGGTCAGGTCATCGGCTACAAGTCGATGCAGATGGCCATTGACAAGGCAAAGAAGTACGGTATGGGTATGGTCGTTGTCCGCAACTCCTGCCACTACGGTATTGCCGGCTACTATACCTCCATGGCTGCCAAGCAGGGCTGTGTTGGCCTGACCGGCACCAATGCCCGCCCCACGGTTGCGCCCACCTTTGGTGTCGAGGGTATGTTCGGTACTAACCCCCTCACCCTCGGTGTTCCCACTGATGAGGCATTCGACTTCAACTTTGACGGTGCTACCTCTACCTATCAGAACGGTAAGCTTGAGTACTACGCCCGCATCGGCAAGGATGCTCCCGCAGGCGCACTCGTTGGCCTTGACGGTCAGGCATACGTCGGTTCTGCGGACGACGCACTCAAGACGATGGCACGCGGTGAGGCTGCACTTTGCACCCTCGGCGGCCCCGGCGAAGAGGGCGCAGGCTACAAGGGCTACGGCTACGCAATGTTCGTTGAGCTGCTTTCCGCTGCACTTCAGGACGGCAACTACGGTAAGGCTCTGACTGGCAAGGGTGAGAATGGCGAGAAGGTTCCCTTCCATCTGGGTCACTTCTTCATCGCTATCGACACCGATCACTTCCTTGGCGAGGATGCTTGCCGCAAGAAGGCAGGCGAGATCATTCGCGAAGTCCGCTCGGCAAAGAAGGCTCCCGGTGCTGAGCGAATCTACACCGCAGGCGAGAAGGAATACGAAGTCCGTCTTGCCCGCGAGTCCGGTGTGCCGATCAATGAGTCTGTCCAGAAGGAGATCGTTGCTGTTCGCGACGAGCTGGGTCTGACCCAGTACAAGTTCCCCTGGGAGGACTGATTTCTGTCGGACGTGCGCGGCGCTGCCCGTTTGCTGCCGTGCATAGAACAATAGGAAACGGGTGGCCTGCGGTCGCCCGTTTTCAACAAACAAATGCCGGGGAGATATCCGCTCCCCGGCTATCCCCGCGAGGTGCCGGAATGTGCACCGCGCTGGGGCACAAAACGTGACGAAAGGATAGCAGTATGAAGTACAGTTATTATCCGGGGTGCACGCTGAAGACCAAGGCGAAGGCGCTTGACGCCTACGCCCGCGCTTCGGCCAAGGCCCTGGGCTTCGAGCTGGAAGAGATCAAGGACTGGCAGTGCTGCGGCGGCGTTTATCCGCTGGGCGCTGACGAGATCGCGACCAAGCTCTCCTCGGTACGCGCGCTGGCTGACGCCCGCGACCACGGCCAGGAGCTGGTCACCCTCTGCTCGGCTTGCCACCATGTCATCAAGCGGGTCAACGACGACATGAAGAATGTCGACGACATCCGCACCCGCGCAAACAACTACATGCAGCTCGACACCCCCTACGCCGGCGAGACCAACGTGCTCCACTTCCTCGAGGTGCTGCGCGACCGCGTCGGCTTTGATGAGCTGAAGAAGAAGGTTGTCAATCCGCTCTCGGGCAAGAAGATCGGCGCCTACTACGGCTGCCTGCTTCTCCGTCCCAGCGAGATCATGACCTTCGACGATCCCGAGAATCCGAAGATTCTCGAGGATTTCATCCGCGCCATCGGTGCGGAGCCGGTCGTGTACCCCTACCGCAACGAGTGCTGCGGCGGCTACATCTCGCTCAAGGAGAAGGAGATGGCCGGCCGCATGACCGACACCATCCAGGCGAGCGCATCGGGCTTCGGTGCCGAGATGCTGATCACGGCATGTCCGCTCTGCCAGTACAACCTGAACCAGACCGTCGACGGCCTGCCGGTGCTTTATTTCACCGAGCTGCTGGCTGAGGCGCTGGGCGTCAAAGAGGAGGCCATGGCATGAGCAACGTCTCCAAGATCGAAAAGCAGGCCGCTCTCATTCGTGAGATCAGCGGCGTCAATCCCTACAAATGTATGAAGTGCGGCAAATGCTCGGCAACCTGCCCCGCATTTGACGAGATGGACATCAAGCCCCATCAGTTCGTTTCCTATGTCCAGGAGGGCAACATCGCGGCGCTGGCTGAGTCGAAGTCGCTGTGGAAGTGCCTGTCCTGCTTCGCCTGCGTCGAGCGCTGCCCCCGCGATGTCAAGCCGGCAAAGCTCATCGACGCCGCTCGCCAGATTGTCGAGCGCGAAAAGGGCGGCGACTACCTGATGGCCGACGAGATCCCCACGCTGCTTGATCCCGAGCTGCCGCAGCAGCTTCTGGTCAGCGCATTCAGAAGATACAGGAGGTAAGCGGCGTGCAGAGAATTGGTGTTTTTGTCTGTCATTGCGGCTCGAACATTGCCGCAACGGTAGACGTCAAGAAAGTCGTGGAAATGGCCGCGCGTGAGCCCGGCGTCGTCCACGCAGAGGATTACCAGTACATGTGCTCCGAGGCGGGCCAGGCGAAGATCGCCGCCGCCATCGCCGAGAAGAAGCTGACCGGCATCGTGGTCTGCTCCTGCTCGCCGCGTATGCACGAGGCCACTTTCCGTAAGTGTGCCGAGCGCGCGGGGCTCAATCCCTACATGGTGGAAATCGCCAACATCCGTGAGCACTGCTCGTGGATCCATAAGAATATGGAAGAGGCAACCGAGAAGGCGGTCATCCTTGCCCGCGCTGCGATTGCCAAGGTCAACCTCAACGCCCCGCTGAAGCCGGGCGAGAGCCGCGTCACCAAGCGTGCGCTGGTCATCGGCGGCGGTATCGCCGGTATCCAGTCGGCGCTTGACATCGCTGACGCCGGCTACGAGGTCGACATCGTCGAGAAGACCCCCTCCATCGGCGGCCGCATGGCACAGCTCGATAAGACCTTCCCGACCCTCGACTGCTCGGCTTGTATCCTTACCCCGAAGATGGTTGAGGCGGCCGCGCATGAGAAGATCAACATTTATACGTACAGCGAAGTGGAGAAGATCTCCGGCTTCGTCGGCGACTTCACCGTCGACATCCGCAAGAAGGCACGCAGCATCGACGCCAACAAGTGTACCGGCTGCGGCGCATGCCAGGAGAAGTGTCCCTCCAAGAAGAGCCTGAGCGAGTTCAACCGCGGTCTGAACACCCGTTCGGCCATCTACACCCCCTTCGCACAGGCCATCCCGAACGTTCCGGTCATCGACCGTGAGGCCTGCATCAAGTTTAAGACCGGCAAGTGCGGTATCTGCTCTAAGGTATGTGCCGCCGGCGCCGTTGACTACGAGCAGAAGGATGAGATCTTCACCGAGAAGTACGGCGCAATCGTCGTGGCCACCGGCTTTGATACCATCAAGCTCGACAAGTACGACGAGTACGCCTACAACCAGTCCAAGGACGTCATCACCTCGCTCGAGCTCGAGCGCGTCATGAACGCCGCCGGCCCGACCAAGGGTCATCTGGAGCGCCTCTCGGACGGCAAGCACCCCGAGCACATCGTGTTCGTGCAGTGCGTCGGCTCCCGCTGCTCGGACGAGCGCGGCAAGCCCTACTGCTCCAAGATCTGCTGCATGTACACCGCAAAGCATGCGATGCTCATCCGCGACAAGTACCCGGATGTCAAGGTCACCGTCTTCTACATCGACGTGCGTACCCCCGGTAAGAACTTCGATGAGTTCTATCGCCGCGCAGTCGAGGAGTACGGCGTCAACTACATCAAGGGCCAGGTCGGTAAGGTTGCGCCCCAGCCCGACGGCAGCCTGCTCGTTCAGGCGTCCGACCTGCTGGACAACAAGCAGATCAAGATGAAGGCTGACATGGTCGTCCTCGCGACCGCCATCGAGCCCGATCCGTCGGTCCGCCCGCTGGCTACCATGCTGACCGCCAGCATCGACACCAACAACTTCCTCACCGAGGCTCACCCGAAGCTTCGTCCCGTCGAGTCCCCGACCGCCGGTATCTTCCTCTCCGGTGTCTGCCAGGGTCCGAAGGATATCCCCGAGACGGTCGCTCAGGCCGGCGCCGCTGCCGTCAAGGCAATCGGCCTGCTGGCCAAGGATAAGCTGACCACCAACCCCTGCACCGCAAAGGCAGACGAGCTGCTCTGCAACGGCTGCTCGACCTGTGCCAATGTTTGTCCCTACGGTGCGATCTCCTATGAGGTCAAGCTCATCAACGACCACGGTGTCCGTGAGGATCGCCGCATCGCCGTTGTCAACAATGCCCTCTGCCAGGGCTGCGGTGCTTGTACCGTCGCCTGCCCGTCGGGTGCGATGGACCTGCAGGGCTTCTCGAACAGACAGATCATCGCGGAGGTGGATGCAATATGCCGTTAAACGAAAAGACCGGGGAATTCACCCCCAAAATCGTCGCCTTCTGCTGCAACTGGTGCAGCTATGCGGGCGCAGACCTCGCGGGCTCGAGCCGCCTGGCCTACCCGGCTGAGGTAAAGATCATCCGCGTGCCCTGCTCCTGCCGCGTCAACCCCATGTTCATCCTCCGTGCCTTTGAGAAGGGCGCGGACGGCGTCATCCTCTGCGGCTGCCACCCCGGCGACTGCCACTACAGCACCGGCAACTACTACGCACGCCGCCGCATGACGCTGCTCTTCTCGATGCTCGACTACATCGGCGTTGAGAAAGGCCGTACCCGCGTCGAGTGGGTATCTGCCGCTGAGGGCGTGAAGTTCTCGACCACCATGAACGAGTTCGCGGCCAAGATCCATGAGCTGGGCCCGAACGTGAGACTGGAGGACCTGAGATGCAAGAACTGATCAACCGCGCAAAAGAACTGCTGGCTGACGGCACCGTCGTCCGCGTGCTGGGCTGGCGCAAAGGCGATATGGACTACAACCCTGAGGTCGCCTACTTCAACTCGGCCGAGGAGCTGGACAACTTTGTCTACGACGGCTTCTGCGGCGCGAACCTGTCCAAATACATGATCGAGGCGTCCAAGCTGGAGGGCAAGACTCTGGTCTTCCTCAAGCCCTGCGACACCTACAGCTTCAACCAGCTGCTCTGCGAGCACCGTGTTGACCGCGACAAAGCCTACATCATCGGTGTCGGCTGCCGCGGCAAGCTGGATATCGAAAAGGTCAAGGCCCAGGGCATCAGCGGTATCACCGCTGTCTCGGGCACCGAGCTCGATGGCCCCGATTCCATCAAGGTAAGCACTATCTACGGTGACTTCGACGTCGCGTACACCGACGCCATGCTCGAGCGCTGTCATGTCTGCAAGGGCAAGGAGCACAAGATCTACGACGAGCTGATCGGCGAGTCGAAGGATACCCACGACATGGACCGCATGGCAGCCGTTGCCGCCATCGAGGCCATGAGCCCGACCGAGAAGTTCGCTTACTTCCAGGCTGAGCTGTCCAAGTGCATCCGCTGCAACGCATGCCGCAACGTATGCCCCGCCTGCTCCTGCCGCAAGTGCGTCTTCGACAGCACTAAGTTCGACTCCCAGCAGAAGGCCAACGTCGACTCCTTCGAGGAGAAGATGTTCCACATCATCCGCGCCTTCCACGTCGCAGGCCGCTGTACCGACTGCGGCGAATGCAGCCGCGTCTGCCCGCAGGGCATTCCGCTGCACCTCTTCAACCGCAAGTTCATCAAGGACATCGACGAGCTGTACGGCAAGTACCAGGCCGGTGAGACCGCAGATCAGCGCGCTCCCCTGGTCAACTTCACCTTCGGCGACGCCGAGCCCAGCATCGTCAATGAGAGGGGGTCGAAATAATGGCCATGATGAAGATCACCCGCGACGCTCTGCCGGCACTCTATGCCCGCATCGCCGCTGAGCAGAGTCTGATCCTGCCCGTCAAGACGGCCGGCCAGACCAACTTCGGCCTCTGGAACGAGACCGCCGACGTCGACCTGTACGCCCTCAAGACCGTCAAGTCGGCAAAGGACGCCTTCTTCCCCCAGAGCGAGACCCTCTACACCTGTACCACCGAGGATAAGAAGATCACCATCACCCCCGAGAAGCTGACCGACGAGCAGTTCGTCGTCTTCGGCATCAAGGCCTGCGACGTGCAGGGCATCAAGGTGCTGGATAAGGTCTTCCTCTCCGCTCCCGTTGATTCCTTCTACGCTGCCCGCCGCGCCCACGGCACCATCGTTGCCATGGCCTGCTCGGCACCCAGCGAGTCCTGCTTCTGCCATGCCTTCGGCATTGATCCCACCGAGCCCGCTGACGCTGACGTCGTCATCTGGCCGGTTGGCGACACCCTCTGCTGGAAGGCCATGACCGAGAAGGGCGAAGCCCTGACCGCGCTCGCCGGCGACCTCCTCACCGCGGCTGACGCTGCCGATGAGACCGCGCTCGAGAACGCGAAGGCCTTCACCAAGTCTGTCATGCAGAAGCTCCCCTATGCCAACCTCACCCTCGAGGGCTGGGGCGCCGACAAGACCGACGAGAAGTTCAACTCTCCCGTCTGGGACGACCTGTACAAGGGCTGCCTTGCCTGCGGCACCTGCACCTTCGTCTGCCCCACCTGCCAGTGCTACGACATCAAGGACTACAACACCGGTAAGGGCGTCCAGCGCTATCGCTGCTGGGACAGCTGCATGTACTCCGACTTCACCATGATGGCGCACGGCAACAACCGTAATTCTCAGATGCAGCGCTTCCGTCAGCGCTTCATGCATAAGCTGGTCTACTTCCCGACCAACAACGATGGCATGTTCTCCTGCGTCGGCTGCGGCCGCTGCGTCGACAAGTGCCCGGCGTCGCTGAACATCGTCAAGGTCATCCGTGCCTTCCAGAAAGCTGAAAAGGGGGAAACGAAATGAGCGAATGCACCTGCCACTGCCATGACAATTACACCCTTGACACCCTGATCCCCATGGTGGGCGTCATCACCGACATCCGCGATGAGACCCCCGATGTCAAGACCTTCCGCGTCAACGCGCCCGAGGGCGGCAAGCTCTTCGAGCACATGCCCGGTCAGTGCGCCATGCTCTGCGCGCCGGGTGTGAGCGAGGCGATGTTCTCTATCACCTCCTCTCCGACGAATAAGGAATACCAGGAATTCAGCATCAAGAAGTGCGGCGAGCTGACCGACTACCTGCACAGCCTGCAGGTCGGCGATCAGATCACCGTCCGCGGCCCCTACGGCAACCACTTCCCGGTCGAGACCGAGCTGAAGGGCAAGAATCTGCTCTTCATCGCCGGCGGTATCGGCCTGGCTCCTCTCCGTTCGGTCATCAACTATGTCCTCGACAACCGCGCCGATTATGGCCGCGTCGACATCCTCTACGGCTCCCGCTCGGCTGACGATCTCGTTCAGCGCAAGGAGATCGAGGAGGTCTGGTCGAAGACCGAGGGCGTCAACGTCCACCTGACCATCGACCGCGAGCAGGAGGGCTGGGACGGCCACGTCGGCTTCGTTCCCGCTTACCTCAAGGAGCTGAACTTCCAGAATGACTGCATCGCTCTGCTGTGCGGTCCTCCGATCATGATCAAGTTCTGTCTCGCAGCCCTCAAGGAGATGGGCTTCTCGACCGAGCAGGTCTACACCACCCTCGAGCTGCGCATGAAGTGCGGCGTGGGTAAGTGCGGCCGCTGCAACATCGGTTCCAAGTACGTCTGCAAGGACGGCCCCGTCTTCCGCTTTGACGAGGTCGACGAGCTGCCGCCCGAGTATTGATCGCGGCGAATCTGTCCCGTATACATGATTTTGTGCCCCCGCCGCCCGCGCGGCGGGACGGCAACGATTGAATAAGGAGTACCATCTAATGGAATCAATGGTGAATATCTACCTGTACGGCAAAAAGTACAGCGTACCCGCCGACCTGACCATCATGACTGCGATGGAATACGCCGGCTATACCCTCAAGCGCGGATGCGGCTGCCGCCACGGCTTCTGCGGCGCATGTGCCACCATCTACCGCATCAAGGGCAAGAATGAGCTCAAGACCTGCCTCGCCTGCCAGACCCAGGTCGAGGAGGGCATGTACATCGCGACCATCCCCTTCTATCCCACCGACAAGCGCATCTACGACATCAACGACATCAAGCCCACCGAGCAGATCATGATGGAGCTCTACCCCGAGATCTATTCCTGCATCGGCTGCAACGCCTGCACCAAGGCCTGCCCGCAGGGCATCAATGTCATGCAGTACATCGCCTACGCACAGCGCGGCGACTTCAAGGCCTGCGCTGACGAGTCCTTCGACTGCGTCGGCTGCGGCTGCTGCGCGACCCGCTGCCCCGCCGGCATCTCGCATCCCATGGTGGGCGAGCTGGCCCGCCGCCTCAACGGCAAGTACCTCGCACCCGAGACCGAGCACCTGCGTGAGCGTGTCGAGGAGATCCGTCACGGTGCATACGACGCCCTCATCGAGCAGATCATGGGCAAGCCGATCACCGAGATGAAAGAGCTCTACAACACCCGCGAGATCGAGAAATAAGGAGGGAAAACAATGCTTACACCTGAAATGCTTGAATCTATCAAAAAGGTAGAGGCTACCCGCGCCGCGCGCATGGGCGTTGAGCCCCGCCGCATGACGGCTGACGAGAAGGACGCCCTCCTCAAGGAGTTCCACCCCGACTATCGTGCCGCAGGCTTTGCTGAGATCCAGGTCGGCCCCAACAAGGGCGAGAAGGCTCCGCTTGAGCTGAGCAACCTGATCCACTCCAACTCCCGCCTCTACGGCAAGAACATCGACCTCGACAAGGTCGAGTACGACGTTGACGTCCTCGTCATCGGTGCCGGCGGCGCAGGCTGCTCGGCTGCCATCGAGGCACATGAGGCCGGCGCGAATGTGATGATCGTCACCAAGCTCCGTATCGGTGACGCCAATACCATGATGGCTGAGGGCGGTATCCAGGCTGCCGACAAGCCCAACGACTCGCCTGTCCAGCACTACATCGACGCCTTCGGCGGCGGCCACTTCGCCGCTCGTCCCGAGCTGCTCCGCCGCCTTGTCATGGAGGCGCCCGACGCCATCAACTGGCTCGGCGACCTCGGTGTTATGTTCGACAAGCAGACCGACGGCACCATGGTCACCACCCACGGCGGCGGTACCTCCCGCAAGCGTATGCACGCCTGCAAGGACTACACCGGTGCTGAGATCATGCGTACCCTCCGCGATGAGGTCATCAACCGTCAGATCCCCGTGGTCGAGTTCACCTCGGCTGTCGAGCTGATCAAGGACTCCAATGGCCGCGTCGCAGGTGCCGTTCTCCAGAACATGGAGACCGATGATTACCTCGTCGCTCGTGCAAAGACTGTCGTTATCGCCACCGGCGGTGCGGGCCGCCTGCACTACCAGGGCTTCCCGACCTCCAACCACTACGGCGCTACCGCTGACGGTCTGGTCATGGGCTACCGCGCAGGCGCACCCCTGCTCTATCAGGACACCATCCAGTACCACCCGACCGGTGCTGCTTTCCCGTCCCAGATCTTCGGTGCACTGGTCACCGAGAAGGTCCGTTCGATCGGCGCAATGCTGGTCAACGTCGACGGTGAGGCCTTCATGCACCCGCTGGAGACCCGCGACGTGTCGGCTGCATCCATCATCCGTGAGTGCACCGCACGCGGCAAGGGCGTTCCGACGCCCGGCGGCGGCATGGGCATCTGGCTCGACACGCCCATGATCGAGATGCTCCACGGCGAGGGCACCATCGAGAAGAGAATCCCCGCGATGATGCGTATGTACATGAACTACGGCATCGACATGCGCACCACGCCTATCCTGATCTACCCGACCCTGCACTACCAGAACGGTGGTCTGGAGATCGGCGGCGAGGGCTTCACCAAGGCCATCGACAACCTGCTGGTTGCCGGTGAGGCTGTCGGTGGTATCCACGGCCGCAACCGTCTGATGGGCAACTCGCTGCTCGACATCATCGTCTTCGGTCGTCAGGCCGGTAAGGCAGCTGCTGCCCGTGCCAAGGAAGTTGAGCTGGGCAAGATGACCCTGTCTCACATTGACGATTACGCCAAGATGCTCTCCGACGCCGGCATCGACACCGGCGATGTCTCGCCGCTGCTCCTGCCCAGATACGCCCGTCACGAGAGATAAGAGAGGGACGGATAGACAATGGAGTTTATTGCAAACCTGATCAATCCCGGTTCGGCAGCCGTTGTGCTGATGGGTGCGTTTTTCATCACCTTCCTCGGCTACTGTCTGGGCAGAATTTCGATCAAGGGCGTTTCCCTCGGAACGGCAGGCGTCTTCCTGATGGCACTGCTGTTCGGCTACCTTTTCACGATCCCCGGCCTGCAGAACATTCCGGTTCTCGCTAAGTTCTATATCGCAGATGCGTCTGCATCTGCGATAGACTCGTACGGCTTTATCGGAGACATCGGTCTTGTGCTTTTCGTGACCTCGGTCGGCTCGATCGCGGGCCCGAACTTCTTCCGCGATCTGAAGAAGAACGCAAAGACCTATCTCCCCATGGGCGTGATCATCATCGTGATCGGTTCGCTTGCGGCAGCCGCATTCGCAGCCATCCCCGGCATCGGCTCGGCTTTCGCGAGTGGTGTCCTCTCGGGCGCACTCACCTCGACCCCTGCTTTCTCCGCTGCAAAGGAGATCGCGGGTGACCAGGCGGCAATGGTTTCGCTCGGTCAGGCAATCACCTATCCCTTCGGCGTCGTAGGCGTCGTTCTCTTCGTGCAGATCATGCCCAAGCTTCTCAAGGCAGACATGGCAAAGGAAAGAGCGCTCATTGCCGTTTCCTCCAAGCCCAAGGCCCAAAAGGCCGTTGATGCCGAGGCTGCCGCAGATGCCTGCGATATGCCCGCAGAAGAAACCGACACCAAGAAGCGCTTTGATATCGACGGCTTCGGCCTCGCTGCGTTCGGCATTGCTGTGGTGCTCGGTATTCTGCTCGGCTCGATCAAGATCCCGCTCACCGGCGCGGGCTATGACGGCTCCTGCTTCTCGCTGGGTATGACCGGCGGTCCGCTGATCATGGCGCTCATTCTGGCGCACTTCGGCCATATCGGTCCGCTCAACATGAGAATCAACACGAACCTGCTCAAGATCTTCCGTGAGTTCGGTCTGGTCCTCTTCCTGCTCGGCGCAGGTGTTGAGGGCGGCGTTCAGCTCGTCGAACAGATCCAGAACTCGCAGTACGGCCTCATGATCGTTCTTTACGGTTTCGTGGCAGGTGTGATCATTACCATCATTCCCATGGTGGTCGGTTACATCTTTGCGCGAAAGATCTGCAAGCTTCCCCTGCTCAACACCCTTGGTTCGATCACCGGCGGCATGACTTCGACGCCCGCACTCGGTACCCTGATCTCGGTTGCCGAGACCGACGATGTTGCAGGCGCCTATGCATCGACCTATCCGATCGCACTTGTGCTGATCGTGTTCGCTTGCCAGATCATTGGTATTGTAATTTAATTTAATTTTAGGAGGAATGTCACAATGCGTGAGATTCAAACCCAGCAGATCATCGATGTGATCGAAAAGCTTTGCATCGATGCCAACAACCATCTGCCTGAGGATGTCAAGTGCGCCATCAAGAACTGCCGCGCCTGCGAGGACGGCCAGATCGCCTGCGGCGTGCTCGACAACATCATCGAGAACTTCGAGATCGCAGACAACGAGAATCTGCCCATCTGCCAGGACACCGGCATGGCATGCGTGTTCCTTGAGATCGGCCAGGATGTGCACATCGTCGGCGGCGACCTGACCGAAGCCATCAACGAGGGCGTGCGCCGCGGCTACAAGAACGGCTACCTGCGCAAGTCTGTCGTGGCTGACCCGGTTCGCCGCGGCAACACCGGCGACAACACCCCTGCCATGATCTACACCGAGATTGTTCCCGGTGACAAGATCAAGATCACCCTTGGTCCGAAGGGCTTCGGCAGCGAGAACATGAGCGCTGTCCGTATGTTCAAGCCCTCCGCTGGTCTGCAGGGCATCAAGGACTTCATCATCGAGACGGTCGAGGCTGCCGGCCCCAACCCCTGCCCGCCCATCGTCATCGGCGTCGGCATCGGCGGCACCTTCGACAAGGCTGCCCTGCTTGCCAAGAAGGCCATCATGCGTCCCCTCGACACCTCCAACCCCGATCCGTACTACGCTGACCTCGAGAAGGAAATGCTCGAGAAGGTCAACCAGCTCGGCATCGGCCCCCAGGGCTTCGGCGGCAAGACCACCGCTATCGGCCTGAACATTGAGGTTCTGCCCACCCACATCGCAGGTATGCCGTGCGCAATCAACATCAACTGCCACGTTACCCGCCACAAGACGGAGGTAATCTAACATGGAAAAGAAGAGAGTAACCCTCCCCCTCACCGAGGAGCTTGCGAAGACCCTGAAGGCCGGCGACGAAGTTCTGCTGACCGGTACCATCTACACCTCGCGCGACGCTGGTCACAAGCGCATGTGCGAGGCTCTCGCCCGCGGCGAGAAGCTGCCCTTCAACCCCGAGAATGCGACCATCTACTACGTTGGCCCGACCCCTGCTAAGCCGGGTCAGGTCATCGGTTCGGCAGGCCCCACCACCTCCGGCCGTATGGACGCATACGCACCGACCATGATGAGTGTCGGCGCTCGCGGTATGATCGGTAAGGGCGCACGCCTCCCCGAGGTCGTTGACGCCATGAAGAAGTACAGCGGCGTTTACTTTGGTGCCATTGGCGGTGCAGGCGCACTGCTCGCTCGCTGCATCAAGAAGTGCGAGCTGGTCGCCTACGAGGATCTGGGCGCCGAGGCGCTGCGCGAGCTGTACGTTGAGGATATGCCGCTGGTTGTCATCATCGACAGCGAGGGCAACAACCTCTACGAGCTTGGCCGTCAGGATTATCTGGCATCCAAGAAGTAAAAAAAGAAAGGGAGCTGCAAAGCTCCCTTTTCTGTTGTGAAAACCGCCTCCGCACGCAAGTGCGGGGGCGGTTTGTACGTATTTACCCAATCGTCTTAACCGTCAGCCCATTTGCCTTCGCATAGTCATGCGCCGGCGAGCCGCTCGGCACATACAGCGTCAGCGCCGAGCAGTAGCGGAAGGCTCGCGCGCCGATCTGCGTCAGGCCGGCGGGGAGGTAGGCTGCCTCGAGCGCGTAGCAGCGCTCGAAGGCGGCTTCGCCGATGCTGGTGACGCTGGCCGGGATATCGACACTGCGCAGGACGCCGCAGGAGGCGAAGGCGCGGGCGCCGATCGAGCGCAGCGAGGCCGGCAGGCTGACAGTGGTCAGGTGCGGACAGCCCTCGAAGGCCGACGCGCCGATCGAGGTGACGGTGGCGGGCAGGCGGATCGAGGTGATCGCCTTGCCGGAGAAGGCTGAGTCGGCGATGGCGGTGACGGCCAGGCCGTTGATGCGGTCGGGCACGACGACATTGGCGTCGTCTCCGCGATAGGCGGTGATGATGCAGCCGCTGCCCGAGACGGTGGTGGTGAAGTCGCTGTTCGACGCGCTGACGTTGACGTAGCACTGCGCCGATTCGCTGCCCGCCGTGACGGTGATGAGCGCCTGGCCGACCGCGTTGGCGGTGACTTTGCCGTCGCCGTCGACGGTGGCGACCTTGCTGTCAGACGAGCGATAGCTCAGCGCGCGGCCCTGCGCGCCGCTGATCTGGAGCGTCACCGTCTCGGCGAAGCCGAGGTGCAGGTCGCCCATGGGCAGGCTCAGCTTGGACGCGGCTGAATCGCGGGTGGCGACGGTGAGGGTGACGGTCTCGCCGGCGGCGAGCGCCGTCCCGGCGGCGGGGCTGGTCGAGAGGACGCCGGTGGTGTTGGCAGTCTGGTAAACGATGGCAGGGACATAGCCCTGTCCGCGCAGAATGGCGGCGGCGGTGGTTTCGTCCATGCCGGTGAGGCTGGGCACGGTCAGCGAGCCGCCGAGGCTGATGTAGAGGGTCAGTTCGGCGCGCGGGCCGACGGCGGTGCCGGCCGCGATGGACTGGGCGTAGACGGTGTCTTTTTCGGCCGTCGATGCGGCGGACTGCCAGCTGACGTGGGTCATCTCGTTGTCGGTGACGAATTTCTCGGCCTCGGCGCGGGTCATGCCGACGAAATTGGGCAGGGTGATGGCGCGCTGGCCGAGCGAGACGGTGAGGGTGACCGTCGTGCCGACGTCGACCTTCGCGTTGGCGGCGGTGCTCTGCGCGAGGACAAGGCCGGCGGCGGCGGTGTCGTCGTAGCGGGTCGTGATGGCGGCGGCCAGATTGCGCTCAGCCAGCGCCTGTTCGGCGGCGGTCTGGGTCTGGCCCACCAGCGACGGGACAGTGGTCTGTTCGCGGCCGAGCGAGACGGTCAGCGAAACGGTCGTCCCGGCCGGCACCGATGCGCCGGCGGCGATGCTCTGCGAGATGATCTGTCCGGCGGCGACGGAGTCGCTGTAGGCCTCGGTCTTGCTGTAGACGACTCCCAGCCCGGTCAGGGCGGCGGTGGCCTCGTCGTAGGTTTTGCCGGTGAGGGCCGGCATCTTCGGGGTGGGCGCGGCCGTCGTGACGGGGGCCGCAGTCGTGGTGGGAGCGGCAGTCGTTGCCAGCGCCGCGG
The DNA here is from genome assembly GCA_017463865.1 of Clostridia bacterium. Taxonomy (GTDB): domain Bacteria; phylum Bacillota; class Clostridia; order Oscillospirales; family CAG-272; genus SIG693. Next base: position 39,372 of record JAFTOI010000014.1, read on the forward strand.
TGGTGGACGGAGCTGTGGTTGTGGCCGGTTCATCCGTCGTGGTGGGGGATGTAGTCGTGGTATTGTCGGTGGTGACGGCGTCGGTGGTGATCGGCGCATTGGTCTCGGGTGCGTCGGTGGTGGTGCGATCCACGGTGCCGGAGGTCTCGGTCGAGCCCGGCTTGGCGTCGTCGCCGCCGATGCCGGTCAGGGCGTTGATCCCCCAGACGATGCCGCCGAAGAGGAGCAGCAGCGCGAGGATCGCGGCCAGCACGAGCAGCAGGCGCTTGGTGCCCTCGCCCTCCTCGGGCTCGTCGGTGTAGTAGTCGTCCTCGTCGGGCGCGTCAGGCGCGACGGGATCGGGCGCGGGTGACGGTGGAGGCGTCGGCGCGGCCATCGGCTGGCTCTGCGCCGCGCGGATGGCGGCGCTGTTGGCGGCGTAGCCGCCTGCGTAGCCGCCCGCATAGGAGCCGGCGGCGTAAGCGCCGGCGGAGGGGCGTGCGGGTGTGGGTGCGGGTGCCGGCGGGATAACGGCGACGGCGTCGTTCTCCTCGTTTTCGCCCGGCATGGGCGCGGCCGGTGCCGTCATCGGCATGCCGGCAGGCTCGGCCGGCTCGCCGCTGCGGAGGGGAAGGATCTCGTAGATGGTCTCAGTCGCCGGCAGGACGACGTAGTCGTCCTTTTCGTCGAGCAAACAGTCGCGCAGGTCGTCAGCGAAGGCCGCCGCCGATGGATAGCGCCGCTTGGGGTCGAGCGCGCAGGCGCGGTTGAGCATCGTCGCGACGTTTTCGTCAGCGTTGGCGGGCGGCGGGAGGATATCGTCTTCGCTCCGCTGCAAAATCGCGCGGCGGATGGCCAATTCGTCCGCGTCTGCGCGGCCAAGGAAGGGGATGCAGCGGTTGTTGAAGAGCGAGTACAGCACGATGCCGAGGGCGTACAGGTCGGTGCCCGCCGACATGGCAGCATCTTCCTGCAGCTCAGGCGCCATGTACTGGAGCGAGTCGAAGCTGACGCTGTCCAGCGCCTGCCCCAGCAGGCGCTCCTCCGCGAAGTCGGCGACGCAGACGGTGCCGTCGGGCGCGACGAAGAGGTTCGAGGGCTTGAGGTTGCCGTGGAGGACGCCGACCTCGCCCGCCGCCTCGAGGGCCGCGCAGGTGGCGAGGCCGAGGTTGAGGATGTCGTTGGCGGTGATGTCGTGCGCCGGTGCGAAGTCATCGAAGATGGTAAGCGGCTCGCACCGCACGAGCAGGATCAGCTCGCCCGAGCGCCCCTCGACGAGGCGGCGGTCCTCAATGGCCATGATGGAGGGTACATCGAGCCGGCGGAGGCGGTCGATCTGCGCGACGATGCCGCGCATGGCGCTCTCGAGCCGGGCACGGATCTCGCCGTCGTCGAGCCCATCCTCGCGCAGGGCGGCGAGGTCGGCCTCGCTGCCGGGCAGGCGGATAATCTTGATGCGGCAGGATGAGCCGTCGGTGTCGGTCGCGGCGTAGGTAGCGGCATAGCTGCCGCGGCCGAGCTCACGGTCAAGGGTGATCCCGCGAAGCAGTGCGGTGTATTCTCGGTTGGCTTGTTCGATTGTCATGGGTGGCCTCCCGTTAGTTTAGATATTCATCTAATTATACCATATCGCGCAGGATTTGTCATCTGTTTTTTCTTGGATTTTTGACAAAATTTTTGCGGGGAGACCTTGGGGCGCCGCCCCAAACCCCGCTTAGGGGACTTTTCGGGAAAAGTCCCCTAAGAACCTTCAAAAG
>JAFTOI010000015.1 GCA_017463865.1 Clostridia bacterium
CATCGCAAACGCCGAAGTTTTCGCCCCTCCCCCTGCCGCCTGCGGCGGCTACACCCCCTCCCCACTTCCTTGGCTGGGCGCTGCCCTCCCCCGGAAGTTCTGGCGCAGCCATAGCCAAGGAGGGTGGGAGTCCAGAGGGCGGGAAACTTCGGCGTTTGAGATGGTTCCCGCCCTCTGGTCGCGCGGGAGCGCGAAACGCCCCGCATAAGCGAAACATGATATATGTACGAAAGGTGGTCACACACACCCATGAAAAAATCCGCTGCCAAGCCCCTTGGCCTCTACATCCACATCCCTTTCTGCGCGTCAAAGTGCGCCTACTGTGATTTCTACTCCTTCGTCCCGCAGGACGAGGATGTCCAGAAGCACTACGCCGCCGCGCTGCAGCTGCAGATGGAGGACTACGCGCAGGCCTGCCGCGACTATGCCGTCGACAGCGTCTTCATCGGCGGCGGGACGCCGACCGTGCTGCCGCCCAAGCTGCTGCACCGCATCATCGACGCCGTCTGGCGCAACTTCACGCTGACCGACGATGTCGAGATCACGATGGAGGCCAACCCGGCGACCGTCGACCTCAAGGGGCTGAAGAAGCTGCACCGCGCGGGCATTTCGCGGCTGAGCATGGGTCTGCAGTCGGCGCATGCGCGCGAGCTGACGGCGCTGGGGCGCATCCACACCCGCGAGGATTTCGAGCGCTCCTTTTCCGACGCGCGGGATGCGGGGTTTGACAACATCAACATCGACCTGATGTACGGGATCCCGCAGCAGACGGCGGCGTCGTTTCTGAAATCGCTCGACACGGCGGCGCTGCTCGGCCCCGAGCACCTGTCGGTATATGGCCTCAAGATAGAGGAGGGCACCCCCTTTTGGGATGCGCGCGAGTCGCTTCCGCTGCCCGACGAGGACACCGAGTATGCGATGTACATGCAGTGCGTCGAGCACCTCGCGTCGCGCGGGTATGAGCAGTACGAGATCAGCAACTTCGCCCGCCCGGGCTTCCGCTGCCGGCACAATCTCAAGTATTGGACCTGCGGGGAGTATTTGGGCCTCGGCGCGGCGGCGCACAGCGATTTCGGCGGCGAGCGCTTTGCCGCAGTGCGGGATGCGCACGCCTATATTGACGGCATGGAGATCGTCGATCAGGCTGACAGCATCTGGAGTGAGCGCGCGGCCATCGGCGAGGCGGAGCGCAAGAGCGAGTTCGTGATGCTGGGCATGCGCCTGCGTGAGGGCGTCAGCTGCCGCGCGTTCACGGCGCGGTTCGGTGCAAGTCTTGACGACTACTGCGGGCGCCGTCTGCAGGCGTATGTGCCGGATGGGTTTGTGACCTTTGACGGGGATAGGTATGCGTTTACGCCGAAGGGGATGTATGTGAGTAACTACATCCTGTCGTCGGCTTTGCCGATGGATTATGTGGGGTGAGATCGGGGGAGGAGAGGACGGCTTACGCCGCACGTCCTCTCCTCCCCCGGGCCCCCTCCTCAGCCTGTTGGCGCGTCAGATTAGATGGTGGGGTACCTCTGCCACTGACGTATGGGATAGATGTGTTTTCTCCGCGAGGTTACGTTTATGCAGCCTTAACCGTTTGAATTTTTGCTGAGAAGATATAACGCGTCTCGATTCTATGCGCATCAAGGGGTCGCTCGGTCTGCGATATGCTGCAATGCCTTCTCCCTACCTATGGGAGGGGGCTTTTTCGTTCCAAACACAGTTGAAATGCATACAGATTTGCACATGCTAATTTTTGCTGAGTTAGGGGGCAACAGAGATGTTGTACCAGCATAATTTGATGGGACTGACGGTCTGTCGCAAAATCTGATTTGTCCAAACGGCCTGTCCTTATATAAATCATAATTGGCACGAACAATTCTGTCTGCACAAACGGCCCCAGCCGAACCAAGCACTCCTGCCCAACCGCCCGGCGCAGTTGGCCACCCTCTTGATGACCGAGCGACCCCTTGATGCGGATGAGCGGCAGTGCCCTTATATCATCTCAGCAAAATGCAAACGGTTAAGGCTGCATAAAAGTAACCTCGCGGAGGAAACGCATCTATCCCATACGTCAGTGGCAGAGGTACCCCACCATCTAATCTGACGTGCCAACAGGGCTGAGGGGTGGTCCGGAGGGGAGAGGGGCGTGCGGCGTAAGCCGCCCCTCTCCCCTCCGATTCTCCCCCATACAAAAATAAACAAAATCCCCTTGAATAACCCGCCCAAATATGTTATACTATATTAGATAGAAAAATCTCCGCAACATGGGAACTTTTTTCGACAAACTCCGTCTAATGTACATCACCAAAAGGGGGATCCACCATGAGCTACCAAACCTATGAAGTCCGCCACATTCGCGATATCCGCGACATGCTGCGCTCGTCCACCGACATCTACGCCGAGAAGAACGCCTTCCTGCAGAAGACCGACGGCGAGTACCGCGGCATTACCTACGCCACCCTCCGTCACGACGTCGAGGCGCTGGGCACCGAGCTGTGGGCGCAGGGCCTCGCCGGCAAGCGCATCATCGTGACGGGCGAGAGCTGCTACGCCTGGTGTGTCTCCTATCTGGCCGTCATCTGCGGCCTGGGCGTTGTCGTTCCCGTCGACCGCGAGCTGCCCGTCGAGGAGATGTGCAACATCGCGAACATCGCCGAGGTCGCGGCCGTGCTCTACGCCCCCTCGCTCGAGGCAAAGATCGCCGGCCTGCCTGAGTCGATCCGCCGCATCCCCTTCACCGATATTCCCGCCCTCGTCGAGGCCGGTGCCGCCAAGGTGGACGGCGGCGTGCGCAACTACATTGACGCCGATATCGACCCCGACGTCATGGCCGCCCTGCTCTTCACCTCGGGCACGACAGGCGTTTCGAAGGGCGTCATGCTCTCCCACCACAACATCTGCTTCAACTTGGAGGAGATGTGCCAGATGCTCTACATCGGCCCGGAGGATGTCTTCCTCTCGGTGCTGCCCATGCACCACGCCTATGAGTGCACCTGCGGCTTCCTCTGCCAGCTCTACCGCGGCACGACGGTTGCCTTCTGCGAGGGCCTGCGCTATATCACCCGCAACATGAAGGAGGTCAAGCCCACCAAGATGTGCTGCGTGCCTCTGCTGGTCGAGACGCTTTACGGAAAGATCTGGGCGGGCATCCGCAAAAAGGGCATGGAAAAGAAGGTGCGCAGCGCCATTAAGCTCTCGAACGGCCTGCGCAAGGTGGGCATCAACCTCACCCGCAAGCTCTTCGCCGAGATCCACGAGACGCTCGGCGGCCGGCTCAACACCCTCATCTCGGGCGGTGCGTCGGTTGATCCCGAGGTGCTGCAGGGCCTGCGCGACTTCGGCATTCTGTCGGTGCAGGGCTACGGCCTGACCGAGTGCGCCCCCTTAGCCGCGCTCAACTCCGACCAGTTCTACCGCGACGATTCAGCGGGCCTGGCGACGCCGAACACGGTGCTCGACATCTACAACCCGCAGGAGGACGGCACCGGCGAGATCCGCTTCAAGGGTGAGAACATTATGCTGGGCTACTACAACGCGCCCGAGCTGACCGCCGAGGTCAAGCGCGGCGAGTGGTTCTACACCGGCGATCTTGGCTATCTCGACAAGGACGGCTTCCTGCACATCACCGGCCGCAAGAAGAATGTGATCGTCACCTCCAACGGCAAGAACATCTTCCCCGAGGAGCTGGAGACCTACCTCAGCCGCAATGCGTTTGTCAAGGAGTCGGTCATCGTCGGCATCCCGAACGCGCAGAAGAAGGATTACGATATTGTGGCCATCCTTGTCCCCGACACCGAGCGCTTTGCCGAGGTCTACGGCGAAGCCGTGACCGACGAGCAGATCAACGTCGAGCTGGCCAAGGCCGTGGCCGGTGTCAACGAGATCGTGCAGTCCTACAAGCGGATGGACACCTGGGTGCGCCGCGACGAGGAGTTCCCGAAGAACACCTCCAAGAAGATCAAGCGCGCCGGTCTGGCCGATGCGATTCTGCCGCAGTATCGCGAGAAGATGGGCCTCTAAGCCTCCCTCCCCGAAATTCCCCGACCCAATCAAAGACTGCGTGACGCAGGAAAGACCGCTTCGTATTCACGCAAGCGGTCTTTTACGTCCGCGGAAAGGAGTTCTCATGCCCAAGCCCCGCATCCGCTGGAAGCGGTGGATGTACACCCTCTTTCACCGGCGCGTGATGGTCGCCCTCGCGCTGCTGGTCCAGCTGGCGCTTCTCACCTACATGTACCTGTCGGGCATCACGATGTTCCGCTGGCTCTACTTTGTCTACATGTTTCTCAGCGTCGTCTCGGTGCTCTTCATTATCACCCGCCGCAAGGAGGACGCCTACAAGCTCCCCTGGGTGATGCTCATCGCCCTGATGCCGGCCTTCGGCGGGCTGCTCTTTTTCTTCGTGCACGGGCAGTCTTCGACGCGGAAGTTCACCCGGCGCCTCGAAGCGGTAGGCGCCATGCTCCGCCCCTATCTTGAGCAGGATGAGGCGGTGGCCGACCGCTACGCCGACGTCATGCTGGCCGAGTCGCAGCGCTCCCGCTATCTGGCCCTGCACGGCTACCCCATCTACCCGGCAGCCGACACCGTCTTCTATCCCTCGGGCGAGGCCTTCTTCGCCGACGTCTGTGCCGAGCTGCGCCGCGCCGAGCGCTTCATCTTGCTCGAATACTTTATTGTCGCCGAGGGTGAGATGTGGGACGAGATCCACGCCATCCTGCGCGAAAAGGCGGCGGCGGGGGTGGAGGTCAGGCTGATCTACGACGACATGGGCAGCTTCTTCCGCCTGCCCTACCGCTACGACCGCGACCTCTGCGCGGAGGGGATCGACACCATCCTGTTCAACCCCTTCCGCCCCGTGGTGACCGCCCTGCAGAACAACCGCGACCACCGCAAGATCCTGGTCATCGACGGTCGGGTCGCCTTCACCGGCGGCATCAACATCGGCGATGAATACATCAACCGCTTCGAGCGCTTCGGCCACTGGAACGACACGGCGCTGAAGGTGACGGGCGAGGCGGTGCGCTCTTTTACGGCGATGTTTCTTGAGATGTGGCTGTGCAACCGTGACGATCCGCTGCCGCTGGCGCGGTATTTTGCGTCGGCCGCACCGGCGGCCGGACGGGACTGCACGCGCGGCTTCGTCCAGCCCTATGCTGACACGCCGCTGGATGGCGAGTCGGTAGGCGCGTGGGTGTACGACCACATTCTGCGTACGGCGTCCGACTACGTCTGGATCGCGACGCCCTACCTCATCATCGACGACGCCATGTGCACCTCGCTGACGCTGGCGGCGAAGAGCGGCGTGGATGTGCGCATCGCCGTGCCCGGCATCCCCGACAAGAAGCTGGTGCACGCGACGACCCGCTCCTACTACCTCGCGCTGATCGAGGCGGGGGTGAAGATCTACGAATACACGCCCGGCTTCCTGCACGCCAAGCTCTTCCTCAGCGACGACCGCGTGGCGACGGTGGGGACGATCAACCTCGACTACCGCTCGCTCTTCCTGCACTTCGAGTGCGGCGCATGGATGACCGACACCGAGGCGGTGCCCGACATCCGCCGCTATTTCGAAGCGCTCTTCCCCGTCTGCCGCGAAGTGCAGGCCGACGAGCTGCGGCGCAATCTCCCCTACCGCATCTTCGGCGCCCTGATGCAGTTGTTTGCGCCGTTTATGTAAGAAGACCTTGGGGCGCAGAGATGCCCGTCAGGGCGGCTCCCGAGGAACTCACCGCAGGGGAGTTCGTTGCCCCAAACCCCGCTTAAGGGACTTTTTCGAGAAAAAGTCCTTTAAGAATCTTCAAAAAGCTTTCACGCAGAAAGGCAAAATCATGCGATACATATCTGTTCTATTATCCGTGCTGATGCTCGCGTCGGTGCTGGTGGTGCCGATCTCGGCTGCCGCCCCCGAGACACTCGAGGTTTTCGTCACGCTCGAGGGCGAGGCGCTGGCTGACGCCGCATGGGCGGCCGGCGGTGCGGCTGCCTATGCCGCCATGCCCGAGGGAGCGGCGGCCATTGCCGCCGCGCGGGCGCAGCTTGATGCGGCGGCCGAGGCGGTCGAGACCATCGGCGGCGAGGTGCTGGGGCAAAGCTGGTTCCTCACCCGCTCGCTGGGCGTCCGCATCGCGGCGGACAAGCTCGATGCGCTGGCCGCGCTCGATGGTGTGTCTGGGGTGGAGCTTGTCTCGACCCACACCGCGCTTGATGAGGAATCGGACGGGGACGAGGCGGCCGAAGCGGCCGATGAGGCTCCGCTCGAACCCATCTATGCGCCCGATCTGCTCGAGCTGGACCAGCTCCACGCCGAAGGCGTGTTGGGCGAGGGTGTGCTGGCGGCGGTGATCGACACCGGCTTCGATTTGGAGCATCCCGTCTTCACCCTGCCGGCCGGCGCGACGCCGGTCATGACGCTGGACGGGCTGGCCGAGGTGTGGCCGATGCTGAGCATCAACACGCGCTACTCCCGTGCGCCCCAGCCGGCCGAGCTGTACGTCAATGACAAGGTGCCCTTCGCCTACGATTACATCGGCATCGACACCGATGTGCAGACCACCGACATCCACGGCACGCATGTCGCCTCGATCCTCGCCGGCGGCGCCGACACCGACGGCGACTATGTCGGCATCGCGCCGGCTGCACAGTTGATCCTGATGAAGGTCTTCTCGGACGGCGACAAGGCCACCGCCTCCGACTACGCCGTCTACCGCGCCGTTGAGGACGCTGTCCTGCTGGGGGCTGACGTCATCAGCCTCAGCCTCGGCTCGGCGCCCGGCTACCCTTACGCGACCAACACCTTCTCGGTCTACCGCCATCTCGAAAAGGCGCGCGAGCTGGGCTGTGTGGTGGTCTGCGCCGTCGGCAACGACGGCGCGGTCGGCGACGGCTCGGCCTACGATAAGGCCCGCGAGATCGACTTTCCGCTGGCCGCCAATCCCGACTACGGCCTGGTCGCCGACCCGGCCTCCTACGCCTCGACGCTGGCCGTTGGCGCGTACACGCCCGCGCAGGTGCTCGAGACCGGCCTCGGCTCGGGGGACGGCGCGATCTTTGCCTTCACCGACAGCGCGTCGGGGCAGGGCTTCAACGAGATGCGCTTCACCGCCGTTCTCGACGGGCAGACGCTTGATTATGTCGTCGTCCCCGGCCTGGGTGCGGCGGCCGATTATGAGGGGCTGGATCTGACCGGCAAGCTGGCCCTCGTCCGCCGGGGCGAGATTACCTTCACCGAGAAGCTGCTGGCCGCCGCCGACGCAGGAGCGGTCGGCATGATCTGCTACAACAACGAAACAGGCGACGATGCCTTCAGCATGGCCTTCGACGAGATGCCCATCCCGGCCGTGTCGATCACGCTGGCCGAGGGCGAGCGCCTGCGCGACGCCGCCCCCGGCGACCGGACGATCACGGTTGAGTCCGACCTGATCCGCCTGACCTCGCCCGAGGGGGCGGGCAAGCCGGCCTCCTACACGACGGTGTCGTCGGGGCTGACCATCCGCCCGTCGGTGATGGCCCCCGGCACCATCTACGCCGCCGTACCCGGCGGCAGCTACCGCTCGGTGGGCGGCACCTCAATGGCGACCCCCACCGCCGCTGGCCTCTGCGCGCTGGCGCTGAGTGAGCTTGACCGCACCGAATGGAGCACCGCCGACCTCGACGAGCTGGCGGCCCGACTCATCACAACGGCCTCCCCCATCCTCGACGAGAGCGGCTACCCCTATCCCATCCGGGTACAGGGCGGCGGCGCGGTGCAGGCCGACGCCTTCCTCGCGTCGTCGACCGCCCTGCGGGCGGCTGACGGGCGCGGCGTCATCGAGCTGGGCGATGAGCTGTCCGCCGACGGGCGCTTCACGCTCGAGGTCACGCTGACCAACCGCGCCAAGACTGCCAAAACCTACGATATCACCGCCTCGGTCGCCTCCGATGACTACTTCCTGCTCGACGAGGAGGGCACCATCACCCCCTTCGCCGCTGACCGGGCGCACATCTTCCGTGCGGCGGCGCTGACGCTGGAGGGGCGGAACATCAACCGCTTTGCCGCCGATGAGACTGTGTCCCCCTACCGCCTGACCCTCGCGCCGGGCGAGAGCAAGACGCTGGCCATTACCGTTACCCTCTCAGCCGCCGAAGCGCAGGAATACAGCACCTATTTCACCAACGGCTACTACCTCGAGGGCTACGTCTGGGCCGAGACTGCCGACGGCGAGGCGCTGTCGCTGCCTTACCTTGGCTTCGCGGGCGACTTCGACGCTCTGCCCTATCTCGACACCTTCGGCTATGACGGCGGGCAGTCCTTCTTCCCGCAGAATTATCTCGTCGGCTACGCGAACGGCACCGCCCTCAACCTCGGCTGCAGCTACTACGACGAGAACGGCGTTTTCCGCGCCGATCTCATCGCCATCTCGCCCAACGGCGACGGCTGGCTGGACGAGGCACGCATCAATCTCTACCTGCTGCGCAACCTCTACAGCTTTGAGATCGAGGTCACCGATGCCGCCGGCGAATCGGTCTGGACGTCGAAGCGCTCCTACTACCTGACCAAGACCTTCCTCGGTGACGAGGACTACCTCCAGACCTCCATCCTCCGCGCTTGGGACGGCAGTGACGACGGCAACGCCGCCTACACCATGCCCGACGGCCGCTACACGGTGACCTTCCGGGTCTTTGACATGGGCGATGTGGTGGCCGAGGAGGTCAGCCTGCCCATCGTCATCGACACCGCCGCGCCCGAGCTGGTGAGCACCGTCATCACCGAGAAGGACGGCACCCGCCGCCTGACGCTGACCCTGCGCGACGATCACTACCCCATGCGCGCCGTCCTCTACCGCTATGCCACCGACGCATACGGCCGCGAGACCGAGGTCTACCGCGACGCACACAACATCAGCTACCGCGAGGGCCGCCGCGCCATCTCGCTCAGCTACGACATCACCGGCGTCGAGGGCGACTACCTCTATCTCGACGTCTACGACTACGCCCTCAACCGCCACACCTACAAGGTACCGCTGAACTGAACCGATCAGCGCCGAAAGGATAGATTATGAAACGATTACTTACCCGCCTGACCGCGCTCCTGCTGATCCTGGCGCTGGCCCTGCCGGTCTCGGCCGCCGAGGCGGCGGCTGAGGAGCTCTGCGGCGCCGATAAGGTGACCCTGCTGCTGATTCCCCGCCGCGGGCAGTCGCTGGCGCG
>JAFTOI010000003.1 GCA_017463865.1 Clostridia bacterium
CTATCGCAATTACCGTATTGCTGAGTTTGATGCTGTCACCGGAGAGCTCATATCAAGATTCATCGCAAAACTGTAAAGTGTTTACCATGTTCTTGCACGATTGTTTACCATGTTGCTCTTGACAGCAGGGCCGCCCCTACAATCAAAATGTTTCAATTGTGCGTATTGTTGTCCCTTTGTGCGTAATGTTGTACCCTATTTTTTAGAACATCAAATCCCCCCATAAGCCGCCCCAATCCACATGAAAGGCAGGAACCGCCATGCACCACCTCACCTACGACGCCGACCGCTTCTATTTAGACGGCAAGCCTCACACCATTCTCTCCGGTGCCATCCACTACTTCCGCGTCCCCCGCGCATACTGGCATGACCGTCTCGCCAAGCTGCGCGCCTGCGGCTTCAACACCGTCGAGACCTACACCTGCTGGAACCTCCACGAGCGCCGCGAGGGCGAGTTCGTTTTTTCGGGCAACCTCGACCTCGCCGCCTACATCGACGAGGCGGCAGCGCTTGGTCTGCAGGTCATCCTCCGCCCCGGGCCGTACATCTGCGCCGAATGGGAGTTCGGCGGACTGCCGTCCTGGCTGCTGACCTACCCGCACCTCCCCCTGCGCTGCTATGACGACCGCTTCATCCGCCTTGTCGAGCGCTACTACACCGCCCTCTTCGCCCACATCAAGGGCCGCCTCGCCTGCGACGGCGGCAATGTGATCCTGGTGCAGGTCGAGAACGAATACGGCAGCTACGGCGACGATCACCGTTACATGCGCGCCGTGGCCGATATCTACGCCCGCTGCGGCGTCAATGTGCCCCTCTTCACCTCCGACGGCCCGACGCAGTGGATGTTCCGGGGCGGCACGCTGGACGGTGTGCTGGCCGTCGCCAACTACGGCCGCCGCGCGGCGCAGGCCTTCGATTTTCTCGAGACCAACCGCCCCGGCCAGCCCAAAATGTGCGGCGAGTTCTGGGACGGCTGGTTCGATCATTGGTACGAGGAGCACCACCAGCGCGGCGAAGGCGACGACATCGACGAGCTGCGCACCATGCTCGAGCGGGGCGGGAACTTCAATATTTATATGTTCCACGGCGGCACAAATTTCGGCTTTCTCAACGGCGCCAACCACCCCGGCACCTACCAGCCGACCGTCACCAGCTACGACTACCACGCGCCGCTGAGCGAAGCGGGCGACATGACCCCGAAATATTACGCCATCAAGGCGCTGATCGAGGAATTCTTCGGCCCCGCGCCCGAGATGGATGTTCGCAACAGCGAGAAACGCGCCTACGGCAGCTTCGCGCCCGCCGCCTGCGCCCCGCTGCTCGATAACCTCAACGCCTTCCCCGCCTCGGTCGAATCAGCCATGCCGATGACGATGGAGGAACTGGGCCAGGACTTTGGCTTCACCCTTTACCGCTCGACCCTTGAGGGGCCGTCCGAGCCGTTGGCGCTCAACCTCGGCGAGCCGCGCGACCGTGTACACATCTTCCTCGACGGCGCGCTGGCCGGCATCCGCGAACGTGACCGCCGCGACGATGAGGTCAAGCTCGGCCTGGAAGCAGGCGAAACGCACGAGCTGACCCTGCTGGTCGAGAACATGGGCCGCGTCAACTATGGCCCCCGCCTGCGGGACGAGAAGGGACTGATCGAAGGCGTGCGCTTCGGCCAGCAGTTCCACTTTGGCTGGACACAGCAGGCCCTGCGCATGGAGCCGGAGGAACTCGCGCGCCTGCGCTGGCAGGATGCCCGCACCGCCGCGCCGGCCTTCTACCGCTTCGCTGTCACAGTCGACCGCCCGGCCGATACCTTCCTGCGCCTTGACGGCTTCACGCACGGCTTTGCCGTGATGAACGGGCACAATCTCGGCCGGTTCTACAACCCTGCCGGGCCGCAGAAGACGCTCTATGTTCCCGCGCCCTGGCTGCGCGAGGGGGAGAACGAGCTGATCGTCTTCGAGACCGACGAGGCCGCAGCCGACTGCGCCGCCGTCTTCGTCGACGCGCCCGAGTTAGGATGACAGCAATGTGCACAAAACAAAGCGGCGTTTTTGTTCAATCCGTATATTAACAAAATGTAAATTCTATGGTATAATAAGGGGTAAACATATCCCCAATTCATATTGAAACGAGGTACATATCATGAACAAGCTTGACCTTCGCGCGGCCGCTGCCGAGCGCGTCCTCATCGCCGCACACCGCGGCGTGGCGGGCGGCAACATCCCCTGCAACACCCTCGAGGCTTACGAGATCGCCCTCCGTCAGGGCGCCGACATCGTCGAGATGGACATCTCGGTGACTGCCGACCGCCAGCTCCGCGTCTTCCACCCCGGCATGGAGCGCGCGCACCTCAAGAGCGAGACGGCCATCAAGGAAATGAACGACGACGAGGCCGCACGCCTCATCTACGTCAACCAGGACCAGGCCAAGACCGAGTGCGTCGTCAGCCCCATCGATGACGTCTTCGAGCTGCTCAAGGGCCGCTGCCTGATCAACATCGACAAGTTCTGGACCGCCATGCCCGAGATTACCGAGGCTGTTCGCCGCCATGGACTGGAGCAGCAGGTCATCATCAAGACGTCGGCTGACATGAAGTGGTTCAAGATGGTCGAGGAGATCGCCCCTGAGCTGCCCTACATGCCCATCATCAGCGAGACCGACAACTGCACCGAGATTCTGAAGAAGATGAACATCAACTTCGTCGGCGCCGAGATCCTCTTCCGCACCGAGCTCAGCAACACTGCGCAGCCTGAGTACGTTGAGAAGATGCACAAGGACAATCTCCTCCTCTGGGCCAACGCCATCGTGTACAGCTACAAGGCAGTCCTGGCCGCCGGCCACTCGGATGACTACTCGCTGACCCGCGATCCCGCTCAGGGCTGGGGCTGGCTTGCCGACCGCGGCTATGACATCATCCAGACCGACTGGACGCTCCCCTGCCGCCTCTTCCTCGAGGAAACCGGCAGACGCTTCAAATAAGGCACATCCCAAAAAATATTTTCATTTTTTCGCACAGTCTCTCGAAAATACTTCACAATATACATAACATTAGTTATAATTTTTTGTGCGCACAGCACAAGCAAAAAAGGAGATATTTTATGCGATCCACGTTCAAAAAAAACATCGCCATGGCCATGGCCGCGCTGATGTGCGCCGGCTCGCTGGCCGCCTGTGCGTCTGATGCCGACACCCCGAACCCGTCGGTCACCACGGCCGCCCCCACCCAGACCGAAGCGGCAGACGTGACCACCGCGCCGGCCGAGACCGAGGAGCCCCGCATCACCCCCAATGTCCCCGCCGCCAATTTTGCGGGGCATAAGTTCAACGTGCTGACCAAGGGCCAGTCCTCCGCCACCTGGTACTCCCGCGATATCTATTCCGAGGGCATCACCGGCGAGGTCATCAGCGACGCTGTCTACAAGCGCAACAAGAAAATCGAGGAGATCTACAACTTTGAGGTCGTCGAAATCGGCTCGTCCGACCCGGCCAACGACGCCAAGAACAGCATCATGGCGCAGAACGACGAGTACGACATGATCTGTATCCGCCTCAAGGATCACATCACCTCCCTCATCACCCAGGGCTATCTGCTCAATCTCAACAACGTCGAGCTGATGGATCTCTCTCAGCCCTACTACGACCAGAGCGCCATGGAATCCCTCTCGATCGGCGGTAAGAACTTCGCCATCACCGGTGACCTCTTGACCATGGACAACGACGCTACCCGCTGTGTGCTCTTCAACAAGTCGCTCTTCAACAACCTAGGCCTCGAAAAAGATCCCGCTGTGAACGGCACACTCTACGACGCCGTCAAGGATGGCCGCTGGACGCTTGAAATGCTGGAGGCCTGCTCCATGGCTGCCACCGCTGACATCGACGGTGACCAGCAGATGACCAACGCCGACCGCTGGGGCATGGCAAACGAGCAGTTCAACACCCTCGCCCTCTACAACGCTGCCGGCCTGCTCCTCTTTGAGAAGGACGAGAACGACCTGCCCGTCTTCAAGGCCAACTCCGAGCGCAGCCTCACCGCGCTCCAGCGCATCATTCCGATGATGAACGCCGATTACACGCTCTTCTATTCCAACGCCTACGAGCAGGTTCACCCCTACTTCAAGGAGGGCAACATCCTCTTCCACCTCGCACAGCTGGCTGAGGTCACCCTCTACCGTGCGATGGAATTCGACTTCGGCATTATCCCGCTGCCCAAGTACACCGCAGAGCAGGAGCGCTACTACAGCCCTGTGACCGCTTACGGCTCCAACTGCATCTCGATCCCGATCACCGCATCCAACATCGACCGCACCGCCACCATCATCGAGGCACTGTCCTGCGAATCGATGTACACCGTCACGCCGGCTTACTATGAGGTCGCCCTCAAGGGTAAGATGCTGCGCGATGAGGAGTCGACCGAAATGCTCGATGTGATCCTCAGCACGACCGTCTTCGAGCTGGGCTACATGTGGAACTGGGGCTCGATTTACAACTCCCTCAGCACCGCCACCACCTCGAACAACACCAACCTGTCCTCGCTGTTCAAGGCGCTTGACCGCGTGGCCACCAAGGCCATGCAGACCTCGGTCGACACCATTCTGGCACTCGACTGATTCCAAACCAACAGAAAAGCGACACCCCCGGGGTGTCGCTTTTCTGTTGGTGCTTACTTCAGGATGCGGAACTTACCGATGATGGGCAGCTCCTTGGCCTGGCCGTTGGCAGCGTTGACGATACCGATGATCATCAGCACGAAGCAGATGATCTCGAGGATCACGCCGATGCAGACCACGCTCAGCAGGCCGGAGATGAAGCTGGCGATAAACAGGATCAGGCCCTGATTGACGTGGAAGCGGACAAAGGGTGAATCCTTGGCGGGCGTGACCAGGATCGGGATCAGGATCAGCCAGCCGAGGTAAGCCAGAATGGCCATCAGCTTGTTGTCCTGGATATCCTGGGGGTCGAACTGGTTGGTGTAGTCAGCAGTCTTGGATACCTTCTCCACCGTCGCCTTCACCTGCTCGGCACCATCAACTGCCGTGCCGCAGTTGGGACATGCCTTTGCATCGGCCGGAAGCTCCTGCCCGCAGTTCTTGCAAAATGCCATTGTGATAGTCCTCCTTCATGAATGCTCTGACCGGGCGGAGCCCGGGTCAGGAATGTACGGCAAGACCATTATACAGGATATCCCGGAGAAAAGCAAGATTTTTTGGCAAATTGCAAAATATTTTTGCAGGGCCGGCACCTCGATGGCGTCCGCGGGAAATTGCGCGATCTGCACAAATTGGCGGGGGAATTTTCGGTCATTCGGTACATGACATGATATGGGAAGTGCGTGATACAATGATATCACTCGGAAAACCGATCAGCTCCGGAGAAAATCCCGCAAAAGTCCATGGAGGTACAAATGCTGAAACGATCGACCGCCCTGCTCATCGCCCTGCTGGCTGTGATGCTGCTCACCGCCTGCGGCGGCAGCGCCGCCCAGACCGACACGACCACCGACCTCACGTCAGCGGACACGCCCGAAACAACAGCGCCGGCCGAGGAGCTGGCGATCATCGAGAACGGTGCCGCCAACTACCGCATCATCCGCCACGAGGAGGCTTCATCGGCCGCCGTCAAGGCCGCCACCCGCGTCCGCGAGCTGATCGGCCAGGAGACCGGCGTCTACCCCGACCTCTCGACCGACTGGCACCGAAAGGACGCCGACCTCGACCACACCACGCTCGAGATCCTCGTCGGCGCCACCGACTACACAGAATCGGCCAGCGCGCTGGCGGGCATCCTCTACGGCGACTACATCGTCACCCGTGTCGACAACAAGCTGGTCATCAACGCATGGTGTGACGCCGGCCTTGAGGCCGCCGTCACCGCCCTCGGCCGCGAGCTATTCAACCGCGCGGAGGCCGGCAGCTTCACCCTCCCCGCCGACATCCGCCTCACCGGCACCAAGGTCGACATCGTCAACGCCCTCCCGGTCTACGACGGGGGCAATGTGCGGGCCATCTACGACGCGGGCAACCAGAATCAGGTGCTCATCGTCGACGACACCACCCCCGATGAGTACGCCGCCTACCGCCGTGCCATCGAGACCGCCGGTTACACCCTCTACACTGAGAATGCCATCGCCGACAACCGCTTTGCCACCTACGTCAGTGACCAGTACGTCATCAACGCCGGCTACTACGCCTACGAGACGGCCTCCCGCATCATCATCGAGCCCCGCACCACCCTGCCGGCGCTCGAGGACGAGAACAAGTATGAGAGCAAAATCCAGCCCAGCTTCGCCATGCTTGGGCTCGAGCATGACAGCAACGGCGTTCTGGTGCAGAACGGCCTCTGTTTCATCTTCCAGCTGGCCGACGGCAGTTATATCGTGGTCGACGGCGGCTTCCCGCGCCAGCGCGACGCCAAGGCCATCTACGACTACCTGTACGCCCACGCGCCCGACCCGAACGACATCACCGTCGCCGGCTGGTTCATCACCCACGCCCACAGCGATCACTACGCCGCCTACAACCTGTTCAGCCAGACTTACGCAGACAAGGTGAAGGTCGAGTACGTCATCGGCAACTTCCCCAGCGATACGGCGCGGATCGAGGGCGGCCTGGGCACCGAGGGGTCGGTCGGCCCGCAGATCGAGCAAAATGTCGCCCGCTTCGAGGGGGCGCAGTTCATCAAGGCGCACACCGGCTACCAGTTCTTCATGCGCGACGCCAGGATCGAGGTGCTTTACACCCTCGAGAGCTATGCGCCGGGTGTGCTGAGTTATTTCAACACCACTTCGCTGATCTTCACTGTCGAGATTGCCGGGCAGAAGTTCAACATCCTCGGCGACGCCTCCAACGACGCCTGCAATATTGCCTATAAAATGTACGGCGATACCCTCAAGAGCGACTTTGTGCAGACCGCACACCACGGCTACACCACCGGCTCCACGGCCTACGGCGGGGTCACCGCGGTCTACAGCGCCTCGGCCGCTCCGGTCGTCCTCTGGCCGGTCGGCGAGAAGGACTACGCCGGCATGAGCAGCCGTGCCTACGACGCACATCTCCAGGAGCTCGCGGCCACCAAGGAGATCTTCGTCGCCGGCTCGCGCGAGGTCAGGTTCATGCTGCCCTACGCCGCCGGCACCAGCGGTTATGCAAGCATCCTCAAGTAAATGAAAACAGCAACGGCTGCCCGCACGGGCAGCCGTTTGCGCGTATCGGCGGGATTTTTCCGCAATTTGCCCAATACCGTTGACTTTTTCCGAAAAATACCGTATAATGAAAACAACCTATAACATGGAGGTAAACAATGAAACGATTGACTGCCCTGCTGATCGCTCTGCTGGCCATGACGGTGCTTTTCACCGCTTGCAGCGGCGACAGCCCTTCAACCACCGACACCACTGCCGCTCCGACCACGACGGCAGCCCCCGAAACCGAGCCCCCTGTGACCGACCTTGAGATCGTCAAGGACGGTGTCGCCAACTACCGCGTCATCCGCGCGGAGGAAGCAACGCAGTCCACCATCGACGCCGCCACCCTTGTCCGCTCGCAGATCGGCAAGGAGACCGGTGCCTTCCCCGACATCTCCACCGACTGGGTCAAGCGCGGCACCGAGCTTGACCACGAATCGCTGGAGATCCTCGTCGGCGCCACCGCCTATGAGGAATCGGCCAAGGCGCTGGAGGGTGTCCCCTACGGTGACTATATCGTCACCTGTGTTGGCAACAAGATCGTCATCAACGCCTGGAGCGACGCCGGCCTTGACGCCGCCGTCACCGCACTCGGCCGCGAGCTGATCTCGAATGCCGACACCGGCAGCTTCACCCTGCCCGCCGACTTCAAGCTCACCGGCACCAAGATCGAAATCGTCAATCAGCTGCCCACCTATGCCGGCGGCAGCCTCCGTTCCATCTATCATTCGGGCGACGATAACCAGGTGGTCATCATCGACGACACCACCCCCGATGAGTACGCCGCCTACCGCAAGACCCTCGAGTCGGCCGGCTACACCCTCTACACCGAGAACGACATCACCGACAACAAGTTCGCCACCTACGTCAACGACAAGTACGTCGTCAACGCCGGCTACTACGCCTACGAGACCGCTGCCCGCATCATCATCGAGCCCCGTACCACTCTGCCCGCGCTCGCATCTGAGAACAAGTACGAGAGCAAGGTTCAGCCCAGCTTCGCCATGCTCGGTCTTGAGTTTACCAGCGGCGATTCGCTGACTGAGAACGGCCTCTGCTTCATCTACCAGCTGGCGGATGGCAGCTACATCATCATCGACGGTGGCTTCAACCGCGCCCGCGATGCCAAGGCGCTCTACGACTACATGCGTGAGCACGCGCCCGATAAAGACAACATCACCATCGCCGCATGGTTTATCACCCACTCGCACGGCGACCACAACGGCGCATGGTACAAGTTCAGCGAGACCTACGCAAGCAAGGTCAACCTTGAGCTGCTGGTCGGCAACTTCCCCAGCGACGAAGCGCGCCTGGACGGCGGCCTCGGCACCGAGGGCGGCGGCGGCCCCAAGACGATGAATTACGTCTACAACTACAAGGGAGCCGAGTTCATCAAGGCGCACACAGGCTACCAGTTCCATCTGCGCGACGCTGAGGTCGAGATCCTCTACACCCTTGAGAGCTACGCACCCAGCGTTCTGAACTACTTAAATACCTCGTCGCTGATCTTCACCATCAAGATCGCCGGCCAGCAGTTCCTGATTCTTGGCGACGCCTCGAACTATGGCTGTGACATTGCCCAGAAGATGTACGGCGACTATCTGAAGAGCGATATTATCCAGACCGCGCACCATGGCTACGGCACCGGTACGTCGTCCTACGGCGGTGTAACGGCTGTCTACACCAAGGCGGCCGCCCCTGTGGTCTTTTGGCCGGTCGGTGCGAAGGATTACGCAAACATGCACACCCGCGCCTACGACGCCCACCTGCAGAACCTCGCGACAACCAAGGAGATCATCGTCGCCGGTTCGCGCGAAGTCCGCGTCATGCTGCCCTACACCATGGGCACCAGCGGCTACGAGACGATTCTGAAGTGATCCCCAAACAGCAAACGGCTGCCCGCACGGGCAGCCGTTTTTTTCGTTCAATCGAACGCCAGCCAAGCGTCGGCGAGGGGGAGGGCGGTTGGGGTATGCGTGATGTGCGCGGCGCGGACGGGGATGTTGCCGTAGAAGCAGCCGACGCCGGCGAAGGCGCGGAGGATGCGGTCGGCCTCGGCGGCGGTGGTGCTGGGGGTGATGGTCATGTCGGCCTCGGTGGGCTGGGGCCAGTATTCGCCGGCGGGCTGGGGCGTGCCGTTCGCCCACATGGTCGCGGGATCGGCGATGAAGCGGTGCAGGAGGGGCACTGCGGCCTGCTGGAGCTTCGCAGTGAGGGTGGGGAGGATCTCGTCGGGTGCGACATCAACGGCGGCTTGGGCGAGGATATCGCCCTCGTCGAAGCGGGGGGCAAGCTTGTGGAGGGTGACGCCGCTCTGCGTCAGGCCGCGCAGGATGGTAACCGGCATGGGCCACGCGCCGCGGCCAACGGGGAGGAGCGCGGGGTGGAGATTGACGCCCCGCAGGCCGCAGGCCTTGACGGGGATGCGGTAGGCGTAGCCGGCGCTGACCATCCAGTCGCAGCCCCGCGCGGCGAGGGCGGCGAGGTCAGCCTCGGTCACGCGGCGGTCTGTGCAAGGGATGCCGCGGGCGGCGGCGAAGGCGGTGACGCGGTCGTTGAAGTCGCAGACGCCGTCCGAGGGGAAGGTATAGATGGCCATGATCTCGACGCCGAGCGCGGGGAGGGATTCGAGACAGTCGGCGAAGAGGTCGTAGCCGAAGTAGACGATTTTCATGGGCACCTCCGTGGGGTTGGTGAGGATAGTATACCACAAAATCGGGGCGGATGCAAGGGAAAAGCCCCCGGTGGGGGGCTTTTCGTTATTGGTTGATTTTAGGGATATCGACATATCTTGGCTGTGCGGCATGTACAGTGACAAATTCCAGATATATGCCGTATTGATCTCCATAAATGGAATCGAGCCGTTCGATCATTTTTGCTTCGGCTTCTTCGTCCACGCGACGGTATCTGTCTGTAGAAGTCCATGTATCTCCCTCGCCACGGCCTGTGCTGCGCGCCAAGTCATAGTATGTTCCATCCGCCGCGCGCAGATATGAAGATCTGTTCGTGCTCACTTGGAATCCGTTTTCCCATGTTCTATTCCCCTTCATATAAAGGATCAATTCGCCGTCCTTTGTGGACATCCCGACAACCTGGATCCATATGCCACCCTCATTAAAGATCGTCAGCGGTTCAGCAAAGGTAACACGTTCCCCCTCTGCAGGAAGCGGCTCGGATAATGGAATTATACGTTCAACGACATACCGATAGTTTGATGAAATCAAAACATAATCCAGCGAACAATCCACGATTCGCGACTGTGGGACTTCTTTAAGGAGAATCAACGTCTCAAAATCGCCCGCAACATAGTCTAGGTCTAGATCAATGCTTACGTTCATCGACGCCGTCAGCTTATTGCCATTCTCATCAATCGGGGCCACCAAATCAACAGACGGCACCCATCTTTCATCAAGTAATGTCGATTTGCCATCAACCAGCACATAGCGGCTGCCTTTGGCCAGCGGAAACATGCGTACACTTAATTTGTCGTTGCGCTTTTCCACAATGTGCGTCTTTTCATCATATTCGACCAGCGAGATCTCGGTCTCATCGCCCCGCGGGGTGCGCAGTGTGAACGAGGTCTGTTCTGGAAAATTGGCGCTGACATAAGTGTCAAGTCTTGTCAGGTAATTTTTCAAATTATCTTCTTCGGCAGATGTGGCTGTTATTTCCGCTGTCGAACCATCAGCAAAAACAGCTGTCAATGTACCGAAGTAGCTGTTCTTTTCCATGACAAGCATACCATCTTCTCCTAGATACTGCCGATATACACTGTAATTCTCGTTCGTATCCTCCGCGCCGCGCGTGACGATGACGCGCAGCTCGTACCCGTCGCCTGTCGGCGCGAGCACGACGTAATCGACCTGCTTATCCCCAAGCGGGACGACCTCGTCCAGCACCCAGATCTGCATGTCTTCCAGCGACTCGCTGCCCTCGACCACAACGTCAGTGATGCCCACACCGGGGATGAAGACGCTGCTCTGCCAGCGATAGATCGCGCTCGCGCCGACACCGACGCAGAGGGCGATGCACAGCGCCGCCGCGACCAGCACCGCGCCAAGCTTGGCCGGGCGGATGCGTCTGTCGGGCGTGCTCCCTCTGGCGCGGGCACGCGCCAGCACGGTTTCCTCCAGCCCTGCCGGGGGCTGGATCTTTTCCATTTTTTCTCGATATTGCTTCATTTTACAACCTCCCTTTCGTCGGATATGTCGGTCAGCCGATCGTGCAGCATGCGCCGGGCGCGGGTCAGCTGCATGCGTACTGTTCCCTCGCGCCGGCCAAGCGTTTTTGCGATCTCGGCGGTCGACAGCTCCTCGAAATAATGCAGATGGATCACAGCCCGATAGGTCTCGGGCAGGCGGGCGAGCAGGTCGCGCAGCTCGTCGGCGGCCTGCGCCTCCTCGTCCCGCCGATCGGGGATGTCCTCGATCAGCTCGACTGTCGCTCGCCGCACCCGCGCGCGGTGCAGGCTGCGTGCGCAGTTGACCGTGACCCGGAGGAGCCAGGCTTTCTCGTGCTCGTCCGAGGCGAGGTCGGGTGACGTGCGCCAGTAGCGCAGAAAGACTTCCTGGTACACGTCGTCGGCGTCGGCCCGGCTGCCGCTCTGCGCAAACGCCAGCCGGTAGACGCTCGCCCCGTAGCGCGTCATGGCGGCTTCCAGCCGCTCTTCCGTCATGGGATCACCCCCTTTCACCTATAATACGCTTTTTTGGGGCGGATTGCAACACGACAACAGAATTTTTTGGGGTTTCTGCAATTTTTTTCGCGCTCCCGCGCGATGGAGGGCGGGGAGACACCATCTCAGACGCCGAAGTTTTCTCCCCGCCCTCTTGCCGCCCGTAGGGCGGCAATTCACCCACCCCACTTCCTTGGCTTTCCTTGGCTACGGTGCGAAAAATCGTCGTACAAGCGCAAAAAATCCCCCTGATTGCTTGACTTTTTCGCATGAAAATGCTATAATGATTTATCTATGATTTTTAACCAGAAAGGTTATGGTATCAACAATGCAATGGACATCCCTCAATGATCTGCGGGAGAAATATCTCTCCTTCTTCGAGAGCAAGGGGCATCTTCGCCTGCCCTCTTTCCCGCTGGTTCCGCAGGGCGACAAGTCGCTCCTGCTCATCAACTCGGGTATGGCGCCGATGAAGAAATTCTTCACCGGTGAGGTCGTGCCCCCCCGCAACCGTGTCACCACCTGCCAGAAGTGCATCCGCACGCCCGACCTTGACCGCGTTGGTCTGACCGCGCGCCACGGCACCTTCTTCGAGATGCTGGGCAACTTCTCCTTCGGTGACTACTTCAAGGACGAGGCCATTCCGTGGGCCTGGGAGTTCCTGACCCAGTGTCTTGAGATCCCGGCTGAGCTGCTCTGGCCGTCGGTCTACGAGGAGGACGACGAGGCCTACGCCATCTGGCGTGACGTCATCGGCGTGCCGGAAGAGCGCATCGTCAAGCTGGGCAAGGCGGACAACTTCTGGGAGCACGGCACCGGCCCCTGCGGCCCCTGCTCTGAGGTCTATTTCGACCGCGGCGAGAAGTACGGCTGCGGCTCGCCCGACTGCAAGCCGGGCTGCGACTGCGACCGCTACATGGAGATCTGGAACAACGTCTTCTCGCAGTTCAACAACATGGGCGACGGCACTTACACCGAGCTGGCCCAGAAGAACATCGACACCGGCATGGGTCTGGAGCGTCTCGCCTGCGTCATGCAGGGCGTCGACAACATGTTCGAGGTCGACTCGATCCGCAAGATCATTGACACCGTGGTCGCCATTTCGGGCAAGACCTACGGCGCCGATGCGAAGAACGACGTCTCGATCCGCGTCATCACCGACCACGTCCGCTCGGCGATGTTCATGATCTCGGACGGTGTCATCCCCTCCAACGAGGGCCGCGGCTATGTCCTGCGCCGCATCATCCGCCGCGCCTGCCGCCACGGCAAGCTGCTGGGCATCAACCATGCATTCCTCGTCGACGTTGTCGAGGTGGCCATCGGCGAGTCCTGCGCTGCTTATCCCGAGCTGAGTGCCAAGGCTGACTATATCAAGAAGGTTCTCTCGATGGAGGAAGAGCGCTTTGACGCCACCATCGACGCCGGCCTGTCCATCCTCTCCGACATGATCCGCGGCGCCCTCGACAAGAACGCCGACACCATCTCGGGCGAGGAGGTCTTCAAGCTCTACGACACCTTCGGCTTCCCGATCGACCTGACCCGCGAGATCGCCGAGGAGAGTCACCTCCACATCGACGAGGAGACCTTCAACACCCTCATGAAGCAGCAGAAGACCCGCGCCCGCGAGGCACGCGCCAACATCTCGGGCTGGAGCGAGTCGTCCAAGACTCTCCTCTCGGGCCTGCCGCAGACCGAATTCACCGGCTACACCGACTACCGCAGTGAGGCGAAGATCCTCGCCATCCTCACCGAGGACGACTCGGTCGAATCGATCTCCGAGGGCGACTGCACCATCATCCTCGACCGCACGCCCTTCTACGGCGAAGGCGGCGGTCAGGTCGGCGACGAGGGCACCATGTACGCCGAGGGCAAGCTGCTCAACGTCTACGACACCAAGAAGACCGACGGCGTTTATATCCACCTCTGCACCATCGTCAACGGCACCTTCTCGGTCGGCGACACCGTCATGGCTGACATCGAAGATATGCGCCGCCGCGCCATTGCGCGCAACCACTCGGCCGCTCACCTGCTGCAGGCTGCCCTGCGCAAGGTGCTGGGCGACCACGTCGAGCAGGCTGGTTCCTATGTCTCCAACTCTGTCTGCCGCTTTGACTTCACCCACTTCTCTGCCCTTGATCCCAAGGAGATCGAAGCCGTCGAACAGCTGGTGAACGCTTATATTCTCACCGCCAACGCGATCGAAACTGTCGAGACCGACATCGAGACTGCCAAGAAGAACGGCGCGATGGCCCTCTTCGGCGAGAAGTACGGCGCGGTCGTCCGCATGGTCAAGATGGGCGACTTCTCGACCGAGCTCTGCGGCGGTACCCACTGCGGCAATACCGGCGAGATCGGTCTGTTCAAGATCATCTCCGAGACCTCGGTCGCCGCAGGCGTCCGCCGCATCGAGGCCGTGACCGGCCGCGGCGTGCTGGCGCTCATCGCCCAGAAGGACGAGCTCCTGCATGACACCGCAAAGGCCCTCAAGGCCCAGAACGTCAACGACATCGTCATGCGCGCCGGTCAGCTCCAGGACGAGCTGAAGGCTGCACATCACGAGATCGACGCGCTCAACGGCAAGCTGGCCGCCTCCCGCGTGGACGAGCTGCTCGGCAGCGCACCGCAAGTTGGCGCAGTTCGCCTTGTGCTCGCCCGCCTCGACGGCATGAATGTCGACAGCGCCCGCACCCTCAGCGACGCCATCAAGGCCAAGGCCGCTGATGCCGTCATCGTGATCGGCATCGTCAACGACGGCAAGATCAACTTCATCGCCGGCTGCGGCAAGGATGCCGTAGCTGCAGGCGCACATGCAGGCAAGCTGGCCTCTGCCGCTGCGGCTGTTACCGGCGGCAAGGGCGGCGGCCGCCCCGACAACGCTATGTCGGGCGGCAAGGACGCCGACAAGGTCAACGCAGCCCTCGATTCGGTCAAGGGCGAGCTGGAGAAGCTGCTGAAATAATCGCGCTGGAGGAGAAATCGCCATGAACAGGATCATCACGTTTGAGACCATCCGCAACTTTGCCTATGTCAACCACGAGATCGTGAAAAAGCCCATCCGCGGCATCGTGCTTAACTTCTTCGGCCTCGGCAACAAGGACATGATCAAGGACGAGAACGCCGAGGGTGAATACTACGGTGATCAGGGCATTCTCTACGTTCACCCCTACAACAACCCGTGGAACTGGATGAACCGCCAGGCCGTCGCCTACACCGACGAGCTTCTCGACGTGCTGATCGAGGCCATCGGCCTCGACGACAGCATCCCGGTCGTCTCGACCGGCGGCAGCATGGGCGGCATGTCGGCGCTGGTCTACAGCTATTACGCCAAGCGGACGCCTGTCGCCTGCGTGGCCAACTGCCCGGTCTGCGATATGCCCTACCACCTGACCGAGCGCCCCGACCTGCCCCGCACTCTCTACAGCGCCTTCTGGCATGAGGAAGGTGAGCTCGCGCAGGTGCTCGAGGCCTACTCCCCCCTGCACCTCGCCGCGAAGATGCCGCAGATCCCCTACACCATCTTCCACTGCACCAAGGACATGTCGGTCAACAAGGAGAAGCACTCCGACCGCTTCGTCGCCGCCATGCGCGAGAGCGGGCATGAGGTCAACTACGTCATCGTCCCCGACCGCGGCCACTGCGACCTGCCCTATGCAGTCAAGAAGCAGTACAAGGCCTGTATTGCCAACGCGATCCTGAATCGCGCTTAACCGAACAGAGAAATCCCCTGCGGTAAATTCCGCAGGGGATTTTTTTACAGGATATAGTCGGTGATGCAGTCGTACCAGTGGACGTAGGTCTCGCCGTTGACGGTCAGACGCCCGTTATCGGGGAGCTGCTCGGTCCACGGGCGGCCGTAGCGGGCTATCGCCCAGTCGTCGCGGTTGAAGCGGCGCCAGAGGATGGTGCGGCCGGCTTGGTCGAGGTAATATTCACACAGCATTGCGCCATTCTTTGTCAACTCGATATCAACTACACGGATCGTGTCATACACCCGTGCGCCCAACCTGACAGAATAGCGCCCCACTATGTCGGACACATCATCGTCCAATTGCGCGAGCAGCCCCTCCTCCGTCTGCACGATCTGTCCATGCGGCACACGCACAACTGGAAGACCGCAATTATTTTTACCGATGGCATATGCATCCGCAAAATCTTGGTCCAAAAAGGTCACGATCTTGCGCACACCCTGCACATCCATATGCACACCGCCAAGATAGCGGCAGAAATCCTCGGTCAACTGGGCAAAGATGGTGCTTTCCTCCACTGTTTTTCCCTGCTCGTAGTATGCCGATTGGATCTCCACGCCGCGAATCCCATGGATCTCAACCTCCCCGGTCGCGCGCATGACATAGTACCCGCTCAGCGTTTTCTGCGGGAAATCATACATGCCAAAGATAAGTGTCTCCCCGCATTTCGGTACGATCATCATGCCCGCCAGCTCTTCGTGACGGACAGAAAACGGCGCTTCCTCCAGCCGCGTGATCGTATAGTCCGGCATCATGTTCGGCAGTTTCGTCATCTCATTCTCTCCTTTTCTCTCGTTCGGCGGATACGGATAGGCCTCGCGGAACTGTGCCTTCGCGCGGTTCAAGCGGCTCTTCACCGTTCCCAGCGGCACGTTCAGCCGCTCTGCGATCTCAGCCTGCGGCAGGCCGCGGAAGTAGTACAGGTACAGCACCTGCCGCTCCACGCCGCCCAGTCGATCGAGCGTGTCACGCACGACCTCGCGCACGGTCACGCCCTGCCGGCCATAACTCAGAGCCGACTCAGTCAGCGCATCAAGCGGGATCTCCATCCGCTTGGCCTTGGCGCGGAAGTGATCCGTACACCGGCTTCGCGCGATACTCAGCAGCCACGCCTTCGCTGTGGCGGGACTGCGCAGATCGTCCCGCTTCTGGTAGGCGGTCAGCCAGACCTCCTGCAGCACGTCGTCTGCGTCAGTCGCCGGCAGGCGGAACTTCACGAACCGCTCGACTGCGCCGCGGTGCGCCTCCATCAGCGCCTCGAATGGCTCCATATCCTCACCTCCTTGTGTTGTTCTTGAAATCGATTTCACTTATATAGACGGAATTTTCGCGCCAAAGGTTCACGCTGCGCGAAAAATTTTATGTGCAGGCATGTTGATCGCGTATTTTCAACAATTTATTGATTTTCAAACAATAAATTGATGATTGATTTCTCTCCCGTCATCTGCTACAATATAGACACATCGGTGAATCGATACGGAGGAAACGATATGCAGATCAAATTAGGCGAGCAAATGCGGGCGCTTCGCCGCAGGGACGGAAGAACGCAGGAGGAACTGGCGCAGGCGCTGGGCGTCACCGCGCAGGCTGTTTCGCGCTGGGAGAACAGCCTCTGTTACCCCGATATGGCGCTGATCCCGTCGATGGCAAATTTTTTCGGCGTTTCGATCGACGAGCTGTTCGGCTACCAGAACGAGCGAACCCGCAGAGTGGACGAGCTTGTGCATCGGATCCGTTCGATGAACGAGGCAAACAACGGCAGGGACATATGCATGGACGAATGTATCAGGCTGGCCAGAGAGGGCTTGGCAGAATTTCCCGGGAACGAGAAGCTTATGCTGTGCCTCGCCTCTGTGCTCTATAACGCAGGCTATATCCGTTACGGCGAACACCATCTGACTGACGCGGAGGGCTGCGATGTGTACGACACGGAGAGGCATCGCACCTATGCCGAATGGCAGGAGGCGATCAAGCTTTACGAGAAACTGCTGACCACGCTGAAGGATGGCCAACTGCGCCATCAGGCGGTGCGGGAATTGATCCAGCTTTATGCGAACATTGGCGAATCCGAAAAGGCCATTGCCGTCGCCGAAGCCTGCACGGAGCTGCGGGACTGCCGGGAATTCATGCTGGCCAGCGCCTGCGACGGCAGAAAAAGAGCGGAACACCTCGGGAAAGCGCTGTTGGAACTGGTATCCACCTGTGTGGAGCAGATGGTGCAATGCTTGATCGCGATCCCGAACGGTTCCGATCCTGTGCTGGCAGCACAGGTGATCCAAAACGCCATCGCGATGTTCGATCTGCTCTGCACGGACGGTCAATACGGCCTGTACAACGAGCTGATCTCGCGGTTGTATCTGTATCTGTCCGAGCATCAATGGCGGGCGGGAGACCGCGACGGCGCTTTTGCCTCTTTAGAAAGGGCGCTTGACCATGCAAGGGCTTATGAAAGCTGCAACGGGAGGCAAGATATGCATTTCACCGCACCGCTGCTCCAAACGGTAAAGATCAATCCCGAGGGCTATGACTGCCTGTGCGCTGCATCAAATCTGTCCGAAGCATGGCCGTGGTGGTGCGTGCCGGACTACAGCGACGTGAAGGAGGAAATACAACGGGATCCAAGGTGGCATGCCTGGGTCGAGCGGACAAAGCAGCCTGGTCAGCCACCAATTTAAGCAAAACAAGGGCGAATCAAACGATTCGCCCTTGTTTTTTACACCAGATAGCGATTGACCACCGGGATCTTCCCCAGCGCCCACGACGCGGCCGCGCTTAGGACGAAGACGATCAGCGCGCTCAGCGGCACCGTGATGACCGGCGCGAACGCATCGGCTGTCAGCCCCAAACCGGCCAGCAGCTTGATGAAGAAATCATGCACCAAGTAAATGCCAAAGGTCAGCCGGGACAGCGTCATGACCACCTTGCCGCGCAGTTCGGTCTTCGGCGCCGCATTGGCACGGCGCCGGAACAGGAGAAACATCGCGGCGGCGGTAAAATAGGTGTTGGGCAGGAGATTGCCGAACCAGGTGGTATTCCCCACGCCATCCCGCACCGACAGGATCGCCGTCGCGGCAACCGTGAAAACCAGCGACACTCCGCCAAGCAGGCATATTGCTCGCTCGAACCGGCGCGGGAGCGCGTAGGATGCGAGGTAATGCCCAAGCACGAAATAGCCGGTGCAGCCAAGGAAAAACTCAAGATGCAGCTTGGCCATCGTCGCCTCGACGATGGCGGTCAGCGGCGGGATCAGCTTCAGCGTGTTGACGCAGATGACCGCAAGGAAGGAAACGAGCAGGAAATACTCCGCGCACCGCCGCTCCCGGCAAATACAGCGCAGCATGGGCGTCGCGATGTAGAGCCCCATCATGGTGAAGAGGAACCACATGTGATAATGCCCGTAGGCAAAATCGCGCCAGAAGGCCGGCCAGTCGGCGGCATCGGGCAGCAGCACATTGAAGGTCACCGAATAGGCCAGCGACCAGAAGAGGAATGCCGTCACCATGCGCAGCAGATGCCGCCCAAACAACCTGCGCGGCAGCACCTCACGCTCCGGCGCGAGGAAGACCGCCCCCGAGAGCATGAAGAATACCGGCACGCTGAAGCGCACCAGCGCATTGAACAGATTGATCGCCTGCCACGTCAGCTCGGCCGGCGGCAGGCTCTGCCACGGGCCGGCGCAAACATGCAGTACGACAACGCAGAACGCTGCGAAGATCCGCAGGCGGTCAAGGTAAGGCACACGTTGTGCAGTTGTGGTCATCGGACACCTCCGTCAAAGAAAACAGGGCGGACTTTCGTCCGCCCCGTTTGGAGTTTTGATTTGTTTGCTTCGGCCGCGGAATTAACCGGTGATACCGGAGCGCTCGATACCCTGGATGAGGTAACGCTGGCAGAAGAGGTACATGATGATCAGAGGCATAATGATCATCAGACCGCAGGTATTACGGATTGCAGCGTAATACAGGTTCTGGCCGGCATAGTTCATTTCCAGAGACTTCGGAATGTCGATGATATCGGGCATCAGAGTCGTCTTGGTGGTAGTGAAGAACAACGTCGTGTAGAAGTCGTCGGTCCACTGCCACGAGAAGGCGAACAGGAAGACGGTGATCATCATCGGGACGGACAGCGGGAGGATGATCTGGATGAAGGTACGGAACACGCCCGAACCGTCAATATAAGCAGACTCCTCAAGTTCGTCCGGTACGCCGCGGAAGAACTGGCGAAGCATGAAGATGTACAGACCGTTCTTGAAGCCCAGGCCGCACATCGACAGGATGATCATCGGCCAGTAGGTGTTGGTGAGGTTGAGCTCCGCAAAGGGCAGAATCTTCAGAGACTCGATGACACCGCCGCCCAGCAGGCTGAAGATGCCGAGGATATCGAAGTAACGGAACTGCATGAACAGCGAGAGCTGCAGGGTCTGGTGCGGAACGACCATGGTCAGGACAACAGCCAGGAAAACCAGATTGTTACCCTTGAACTTGAACTTCGCAAGACCGTATGCAACAACGCAGCAGACGAAAGTCTGGATCAGCGCGGTGGAGACCGAGAGAACCAGCGTATTCACGAAGGCCTCCCAGTAACCGAGCTCATTGATGATCGCCTTGTAGATATCCAGCGTGAAGTGCTTGGGGATCAGGCGAACCGTTACATCAACGAAGTCTTCGGGAGCCATGAAAGAACCCGAGATCTTAGAGAAGAACGGGAAAAGGATGACGTAGGAGATACCCACGAGAAGAACGAGACGGAAGATAAACCAGACTACCTTCTGGACAAAGAACAGCGAGCCGAACTTGGCCATCAGTCTTTCCTTGAGAGGGGTTCTTTCGAAATCGACCTTGATCTTGTTCTTCGATTCCTTCATTACAGCAGGAGCTTTTTGCATGTTTTGTGCGTCCATTGTTTACCCTCCTTAATCCCTTCTCTGGTAGAAGACATATGCCGACATGACACCAGCAACAGCCGCGATGATCAGCATGACGATAATGAAGTACATCCAGGACATTGCGGAGGAGATGACGTTACCGTCAGCCTGCTCGTAAACGC
Source organism: Clostridia bacterium (assembly GCA_017463865.1). Lineage (GTDB taxonomy): Bacteria > Bacillota > Clostridia > Oscillospirales > CAG-272 > SIG693. The sequence continues at coordinate 20,642 of JAFTOI010000003.1, forward strand.
CGGAGATAAAGGTCATGACTTGGTTCGATTCGGATGTGAAGGAGTCGATGATGGTATAAATGCCGTTTACCAGGATCATGGGACTGATCATCGGGAAGGTGATCTTCCAGAAGGTTTCCCATGCGGTTGCGCCGTCGATCGAGCAGGACTCGTAGATGGCGGGCGAGATGGACTGCAGGCCGGAGAGGAAGATCAGCATCTGTACGCCGGAACGGTTGACGATGTTATAGATGTTGTTGATCATCGTTGTAACATAGGTAACCAGTTCTGAACCGACCTTCATGTTGGCGAACAGTCGTTCGACGTCCATGGCGGAGACAAGCTCGGAGGCGACGCTCTCGCCGGAGCCATCGTTGATACCTTCGGAGCCTTCCATGTACTCAGACATGATGTTCTGTGCGTCGATCGACTCGATCAGACCGGTGGACAGGATGACCGGGACGAAGAAGATCGCACGGAACGCTGCACGGCCGAACATCTTCTGGTTCAGCAGAACAGCCATGAACAGGGAGAAAATAACGATTGCGGGGATATCGAAGCAAAGCTGCTTCAGACCGGAGACCAGCGTCTTGACGAAGTCAGGGTCGACAAAGAGGGCCTCCTGATAGTTCTGCAGGCCAACCGGGAGCAGCTCGAAGCCGCCGCCCGTGATGGGCTTGATGCGATAGAAACTCAGACGAATGGACTCGATGATAATGGGAAGGTAGATGATGAGGAAGCCAAGCACGAACGGGAGGACGAAGACCCAACCCGCGCGAGCCTTCTTCCGGTCAAGAGAAGCGGGCCGCTTATTTTTCGGCGCGGACTTAGCCGCAGTTTTTGTATTCGTCATATTCACACCTCTCTTTCTTAGTTAATACGGATGAAACCAAACTCGGGGATGGTGTAGGTCGTGCCATTGTCAACAACGGTAACGGAGAAGTAGTTGTAGTTGAGGTAGAAGACGACGCCGCCTTCGTAGGTGACCTTCACAATACGACCGTCATCGGTGGTGTACTTGGTGTACTGGTAGCCTTCCTCTTCCTCGGTCTCGATGATGAAGCTGGGCGTGCTGGTTGCAGGCTTCTCAGCGGGGACATAGACCTCGCCGGCCTCTTCGGCCTTACGCTTTGCGCGGGCCTCCTCGAGGGCTGCCTTGCGGGCTGCTTCCTCTTCCTTGGCCTTCTGCTCAGCTGCTTCAGCTTCAGCTGCGAGCTTATCTGCTTCGATCTCGTCTGCGTCGGGCACACGCTCACCGATGAGGAACTCATGGTCAACGATCAGCTTGGTCTGCAGATCCTTGGTGACCTCATTGAGAGCCTGGTAGCGCTCGACGAGCTCGTCGAACCAGATATCATAGCGGACGGAGTAGTACTGGCTGAACTGATAGTCTTCCTTCAGCTTCTCGGTGTTCTGATAGGACAGCGTGAAGTAGAGGGATGCGCCGTTCTCGATGGCCTTAAGGAAATCGTAACCGATGTCACCGGCCATGTTGATCGGCGTGCCGGCGAACTGTACGCGGCCGTGGAGAACCATACCCATGAACGGGATGGAACGGCTGGCCTTGAGGAAACGGGAGGAATCCAGCGGTACATTGAGCAGGTGGTCGACATAGGGCAGCGCGTAAGCGTTACCGCCATCAGCCATGACATTCGCGTAATCCTCGCTGATCTGCTTGAGCATATCAACGGTGAATTCCTTGTTGTCCTCGCGGTTGTACGGTTCGTCTTCATCGAAGTCGGAGTTCAGATCGGATGCGAGGGTGGAGACCGAAATACCGGTGTTCTGGTATTCCTGGTACTCCTTGTTGAGCTTATCGTAGAAGTACGAGTAGTAAGCGGGCGAGATGGCCAGCTCACCGTAGCTCTCGAAGGACTGGTAAGTTGCGGAATAGTAACGACGGGAAGTGTAACGGTCGTCGATGGTCTTGATGGCGTGCTTCTTGAGGTTCAGGCTGTCGAAGAGCATGTTCAAATCGGTGTACGCGAAGTCAAACTCAGGGTACACACCGAAGCCCTTCTCCTTGGAATAATCGACCAGATCCTGGAAGCCGTCGGCACCGCCGACTGCCTTTTCCCACTCCAGCTTGCCGGGGATCTCACTGTACATACCGCCATTGGCGAAGCCGGTGAGACGGAAGTTGATGTTGGTGATGCCCTCTGCGGAGAGCTCGTTGTACATGGTCTTGATATCCTCGAAGGTGGTCAGAGGCGTCATCACGTTGACCGGGATGGACATGATCTTCTCGAGGGTCTCAAGAGTACCGAACGACTCAATGTACAGCGGAACATCGGTCTTGACATCCGCCTCGGTAAGGCGGGTCAGGATGCCCTTGGATTCCCAGTAATCGCCGACCGCCTTAGCCATACCGGTGTAGGTAGGCTCATAGGTGTTCTCGAGCTTGTTAGCCTCAGCGATATCGGGATCGGTCAGCATGATGACGCGGATCTTGTAGTTGCCGACGTACTTACGGTCGGAAACGACAGTCCAAGTCGCGTTGGAGCCGACGGAGATGGCATCGCGGAGGTTGTAGGAGTCCTTCGGACGCGGCACGACGATGGTCGTGACCGAGTGGAACATGTGGAGCTGACCGCCGTGGATGGAGGAAACCTCAGCCAGTGCGTCACCCTCTTCAATGATGGCAACGAAACCGCGATCCTCGCTGTACTCGTAATCCTCGTTCTTGGTGCCCATCACAGCCTCGGTGGTGACGCCGGTGGTGGGATCGGTGGTCGCTTCGGAGATGACGTACTCCACTTCACGGGTACGGGTGTCGGTGATATTCTCAACCAGACCGTAGACAGGCATACGCATGGTCTCAAAGTGTGCACCCGAGACATTGTGGTATGCGAAGTCCATGCCGTAGAGCTTACCGGTCAGGGTGGTGGAGGACAAGGCTGCGACATCCTCAAAGTTGATGATGGCACCCGAGCCGTCGGGGATCAGGGTGTAACCGGTGTTCGGGGAAGCGCCGGCGCCCAGATAGGGCAGCACCTGAATGTTGGTGAGCTGATACTCGGACTCGTCGAAACGCAGGCCGTTGAAGGGGACGCGGATGTTCATGCCCCACTCGTCGAGGGTATACTCGATGGCAAGGCGGAAGAGTGCGGGAGCGCGGTCGGCGCCTTCGTACTCGGTCTCAGCGTGGACTTCGTCCAGCGTTTCATAGGTGAACAGGGGGCACCATTCCTTGATGTAGCCCTCGATGGTGTTCAGGTCGTTCTCAGTTGCGGTGGGGTCGAAGACGTAGACCGCCATCTTCTTGGTGATCGGGAAGGTCGAGTGCAGCTCCAGAACGGCGCGCTCGGACTCTTCCTGAGAGGGATCCTTCAGGGTGTAGAAGGCTTCGACCTTCTTATAAGCCCAGCTGTCCTCAATGTTGGCCAGGATCAGATTTTCGAGCTTGGACTTCTCGATCATACGCGGGACCAGCTTACGGGTCTCCTCGCGGCCGATGGTGTACTCGATACGCACACCGTTCTTGATGCTCTTAACCTTGATCTGCTTACGGACAGCGGCCTCCTGGTAGCTGTAGAAATACTTCTCCTGGTCATTATCGGTGTACTTGATAATGATCTGGGACATCAGCTGCTTCTTGGTGGACTCAGAGCCATTGGAAGCAGCAACGTTGTAGGGGTTGGTGAACATGGTCTGGCCGCTTGCCAGATTGGTCCATGCGACCTCGCCCGAGTAGTAGTCTACATACACCTTAAAACCGTAAAGGTCTTCGATCATGACGTCCATGGTCGCAAGCTTTTCTTCGGGCGTCTTGAACTCCTTCGTCACATAGTTGATGATGTCCTTCTCGACACCATCCTTGCCGATGTAGGTTTTTTCCTCATCGGCGGCGCTGACGGGGAGCACCGTGAGAGAACCGACCAGCATCAACACAGCTAAGAGGGCCGAAATAATTCTAAACTTTTTCATTCGTTCTTTCTCCTATCTGTTTTGTCTTAAAGTCGGTAGGTAATTTCGGTGATGATGTTGGTAACGAAGCTGACGATCTTACCAAGCAGGGTCGAGAAGAGGATACCGATGAACATGATGACAACCATGCCGACGATGGTGCAGAGCGAGATGACCAGGTTCTTCGTCATGGAGTAGTCATGGGTGACCATCATACCAAAGAAGATGAGCAAGCCGCACCAGATGAAACCGATGTTGACCAGCAGGTTCAGGATCGTCTTTTCACTGGAAACAATGAAGTTGGAAGCGATGGTCGTGGGGATAATCATCAGCGGCAGAGGGATGAGCGAGTAGGAGGTTGCAATGAAGATATCCTTGAAGCTGCCTTCACCGTCGAACAGAGTGGTCAGACACCAGTTCGCGACGACCCACAGGAAGAGGGGAACCAGAACCGAGATGGCCTGGGAGAAGATTGTGGTGTACGAACCGCGGGGGTTCATAACATAACCGACACCGATCGCCTGGTAGAAGAAGGTAACAATGACGATGATGAGGTAGACGATAGCCGCACGCAGCGAGCCGCGCTTCTCATGCTTGAGATCCCAGAAACCATCGAAGGGGTGGAACATCAGGTGGAAGCCATAGAGCAGCTCCTCCTTGAAGGTACGCTTGCCGCCCTTGGTTGCTGCCTTGAGGTTGACCTTAGCAGCATACTTGAAGAAGAAGACAAACGCGACAACAAGGACGATCACGGCCACAGGGATAAGCAGGATGTACTTGGTGATCCACTCTTTACGCAGTTCCTTGTAGGCATCCGAGTAGTTGGTGGTATCGTAAGCGGACTTGAAGTAGCTCAGTGCCTCCTTGTACTCGGCACTGCGGTACAGCGACTGACCGATACCGATGTATGCGGTGTCGAAGTTGGAGTTGCGCTTCAGGATCTCGGTCCAGTCATCAACAGCCAGCTCATACTGACGGTTGTTCTGGTGTGCGAGGGCCTGGATGATGGTGTCACCGTACTCGGTGCGCTTGAAGACGGTGAAGTTATCGGCCGTCTTATCGAGGACGAGCATGGTATCACCCTGGTAAACAACTGCCTCGATGGAGGAGAGGTTACCGAGCTGCTGGCCCTTATCGCCGAAGGCGAAGAGGAGGTTACCGTCGAAGTCGTAGGTAAAGATCTTCTGACGCTTTTCGTCGATGATCGACCAGGTCTTCTCGGGGCCGACGGCAACATCGATGATCTTGGACGCGCCGCGGATCTCAGAGGTAGAGCTGCTGGAGACCTGAACCTCACCGCCAGGGGCGAAGAAGCCGTTACGGCGCATAATCTCGGAACCGGCTGCGTTTAGCATCTTGACCGGTGCATAGTCGCCGGACTTGGACTTGATGGCAGCCTGCTGCTTGCTTGCATCGATGGAGGAGGTGGTAACATAAATGAAGCCATCCTCATTGATCGTGATGTTGTTGAACTCGGTCGGAACGTAGGAAGCAGTCAGTTCGCGCTGCTCCTTGGTCTGGAAGCGTCTCCAGATGATATCAAGCGCATTGGCGTAAACCTTCTGCGCACCGATGAAGCCGGTGAATTCACCCTCATCGGTCATAACGATGATACCCTGATAGGTGGTGGAGGAAACGACGTACAGACGGTTGTACTGGTCAACCGCGATGGCGACCGGCTTGTAGACGGCGCCCTCGGAGAAGAGGTTGGACTCAGGCTGGGGAATGATCTTGATGAAGTTACCCTCAAGGTCGAAGGTAACGATACGGTTTGCGTCGGTATCGCAGACGTAGATGGTGTCATCGGTGACGAAAACGCCGGAGGGAGAGGTAAGCTCATCCTTAACGCCCTGGTCATTGATGAACTGCTTTTCGCCGAGGCTGAACTTCAGCTTATAGTAACGGTCGAGAACATGAACCATGTTATTCTTTGCGTCAACAAGGTAAACGTTCATGTTCTTGTCAACGAAGAGGTCACGCGGGTCATCGAAGGCCTTCTTGAGGCCCATGTAGTTGGAGTCGACCGTCATGATGGGGGTATAAGCATCAGGGGAGTTCAGCGGGAAACCATCGATGGAGTAGGTGTAAGTCTGGTAAGGCTTTGCAGCGCTTACCGGAACAGCGAAGAGCATGACGGCGGCGAAAACCAACGCGACAATGCGAATAATCTTTTTCATTGGTTTCCTCCTTTAATCCTTCATACCGCTCGAGCCCATGGTCTCGATGATATTCGACTGAGAAATAACGAAGACGAGAATCGGCACCATCATCATAACGACAGTGGAAGCCGCACCCGCGCCGGCACGCTTGATACCGCCCGCGGTGATCTGACCGATTGCATAGTTGAAGGTCTTCAGCTGCTCCGAGTGGATGTAGATCGAGGCGCCCTCGTTCCACAGATCCTTGAAGCGGTAGATGATCAGGGTAAGCCAAGCGGGCTTAACCATCGGCATTGCGATCGTCCAGAAGATCTTCAGCTCATGCGCACCGTCCAGACGCGCCGACTCAAGGACGGCACCCGAGACGTTGGTCTCCATGAACTGCTTCATGAGGTACAGACCCAGGGTAGAAGCAAAACCGGGGATGATGACTGCGGCGTAGGTATCGACCCAGCCGAGCCAGGACATGATGATGAAGTTGACCAGACCGGTAACCGTCGCGTGGAACATCAGCGAGGTACGGATGGTCTTGAACATCAGCTTTCCACCGGGGAAGTTGATCTTCGCAAAGGCGTAAGCAGCCAGCGAGGCGAAGAACAGGTGACCTGCGGTACCAACGACCGAGATGAACACGGTGTTGAAGATGTAGCGGGAGAAGGGAACCCAGGAGTCATTCATCAGAGTGAACAGATCCTTGAAGTTCTTGAAGGTCGGCTTCACAACATAGAAGCGCGGGGGGAACATCCACAGCTCATCAAGGGGCTTCAGCGACTGCATGACAACATAAAGCATCGGCAGGAACATGAACGCGCCAAGAAGGACGAGCAGGATGGTAATGCCCGTATCACCGCCGGCCGAGCGGTTCAGGACAACTTTATGACCTCTTGTTCTTAATCTTGCCATATTACTGTCCCACCTTTGAGAGAATTTTCTTGACCAGGAAGTTAGCCCCGATCATGATCGCGAAGAGGACAACGGCGATGGCCGACGCGTAACCGACCTCGAAACGCGTGCTGCCGTAGTCATCCAGATGGTGCATGATGGTATGTGCGGCATAGTCGACAGACGGGAAGCCGCAAAGGTTGGTAACAACGCCGCCGAAGCCGAAGCAGGAGGTGATCTGCATGATTGCACCGAACATCAGCTGAGGCTTCATGGACGGCAGGGTAACATACCAAAGCTCCTGCCAACGGTTGCGGATACCGTCAACGGCTGCAGCCTCATACATCGAGCGGTCGATACCCTGAAGACCGGCGATGAAGGACAGGAACGCGGTACCGAGCGAGGTCCAGAGGGCAACGACGATACAGAGGGGCATGACCCAGTCTGCATCCTCGAAGAACTGGATCTCAGTGGTGATGATACCCAGCTTCAGCAGGGTACCGTTGACCCAGCCGTAGGAGTCACCAGAGAACAGCGTCTTCCAGATGAGGTAGACGTTACCGGAGATGGAAGGTGCGTAGAAGATCAGCGTGACGACCGCGCGGATCTTGGGGGGCAGCTCATTGATGAACCATGCGACCATCAGTGCCATGATGTAAGACACCGGGCCGACGATGACAGCGAAGACCATGGTGTTCTGCACTGCGATCATAAAGATATCGTCATCAAGGAACAGGCGGATGTAGTTGTCGAGGAACAGGAAGGTAGGCGGCTCGAGCAGGTTGAACTCGGTGAAGCTCAGGAAGATCGAGAAGACGACGGGGATGACAGTGAAGATGGTAAAGAGCAGAACATAGGGGGCAACCATCAGGTACGCGACCTTGTTGCGCTTCATCTCTTTCCAGGTCCACTGCGCACGCGTCATGTCTTTGCGCGATACCGCTTTAGGTGCTGCTGTTTTTGACATTTGCGCTCTCTCCTTATTTTAAGATTTCGTGGATCAAATGTATCGCTTATTCAGCGGCGCCGCCGGCTGCTTCAGCCTCGAGATCAGCCAGCGTCTGGCCGAGCTCAAGCGTGCGCAGACCGAACTCGCTTCTCTTACGGGTGATCTCCTTGTTGATCGTCGGGATGTAGCTCAGCAGCTCGCTGACCGGGTCGGCCTTGTCGTTGTAGGCAGACAGGAACGCGAAGTTGGTGTAACGGTCAACGATGTAAGCACCGGGATAGTTCGGGATCGAAGCGAGGTTGTTGAACTGCATGGCGAGGTTCTGATACTCGGAGGTGGTCCAAGGCAGAGACTCGAGTGCAGTCATGTTTGCAGTTGCATGCTTAGCAGACGGGCCGAGGATTGCAACCATCTCGTTGGAGTACTTGGTCTGGCAGTCAGCACCGACGTGCCACTTCATGAACTCCCATGCGCCTTCCTCATTGTCGCAGCCGTTCATCATAACGATTGCGGAGACGGTGGAGACCGAGACGTTGTTGATGTTGCCATTCTCATCCATGATACCCGGCAGCGGGACGAACTCCCACAGACCGCGGATCTCGGTTGCGAAGACGATCATCTGGTTGTAAGTACCGTTGTAGGACGCGATACCGATCGGCATCTCACCGGTACGGAAGCGGTTCGCGAAGTCATAGGTATAGGGGAAGGAGTACATGGTGAACATGTTGCACATCATCTCGAAGGACTCGAGCGCGACGTTGGAGTCGAGGTTGATGCGCATACCGTTGTCGGCGAAGAGCTCGCCGCCCATCTGGTACAGGAACATCTTGTAGTCCTTGGAAAGACCGATGGTCATGTTGTTCGCCTGCAGGATCGGCACAGCGGCCAGCACGTCATCCCAAGTCTTCGGGATGTCGATGCCCAGCTCAGCCAGAACGTCCTTGCGGTAGAACATCATCGGGAAGTTCTGGGTCTCGGGCAGACCGTAGTAATGGAACTCACCTTCGGCATTCTCGATACCCAGCGGAAGCATGGCAGCCTCGTTGAAATCCTTCAGGGTATCATCGAAGCCGGCATAGCCGTCAATCGGCATGATCGCGCTTCGGATCGCGTAGTTGATAACGTCGCCCTGGCCGAGACCGATGTAAACATCAGGACCCATGTTCGCCAGAACCGAGGGGAGCAGCGTACCGCCCGCGACCAGCTTCAGGTTGACCGGGATACCGGTCTGAGGCGTGAAGTCGTTGTTGATGAGGTTACGGATGACCTGTGTCTGGTCACGACCGTAAGCCAGCCAGACCTCAACCGCGTCATCGCTGGTAGAGTCCTCGGACATCGCGCCCATACGGTTGTAGTTGCGGAAGAAGGACTGGATGAAGGACTGGAACTCAAAGCCAAGGGAGGCGAAGAAGCCAGCCGTTGCCTGAGGCAGCTTGTTGCCGACAGGCTGGATCATGATGTAGTCAAGGCGCAGGGGCTGGGACTTGGCGTCGCCGACCCAGGTACCAAGCGAACCGATGTAGGACTTGAGCTGTTCGAGGTTCTTGGCGACCTCGTCCTCGTCCGTACCCATACGGTTGAGCAGGTATGCGACCTTGTCAAGGGTAGCAGTGTTCGAACCCTTGGTGCCTGCCAGATCGGCCAGCATGGTCGAAACCTCGGTAATGGTTCTCGACTGTACGATCAGGTCGATGATGGTGTCAGGCATGCTGCGGGAGAAGCCGTAGTCACGGTACTCGTCAGGCGTAGCGCCGGTCAGCTTGAGGATCTCAAGGTAGTCGGCGTTGATGCTTGCCAGCGAGTCGTCGATCTGGCGGATAACGTCACCCATCTCGCCGAGTGCAACCTCGAACTCGATGACGTAGGTCTTGCCGGCCTCGAAGTAGAACTCGAACTCAGTCACGCCATTGTTCAGCGGAGCGGACTGCCAATCGGTCGAGTAGTTGAAGCGAAGCTCGGTGGCCTCCTTGAAGGGGATCTCACCGTTGATGCGCAGGGTACGCGAAACGAACATACCGTCGAGCAGCTCCTGCTTGAAGCGGGGCACGATCTGATACAGACCGCTTTCCGGAACGGTGAACTCGTAGCGGACCCACTGACCGGAGGTCTGCCACTTGTCGCCGCCGATGGTGTTCAGCAGAGAACGCGAAGCGTCATGCGGAACGGTAGCAGCCGAGGTTCTGTCCTCGAGCGGGTAGATGGTCTGAGAAGAGGTTGCAGTGGGGTACTCGGCGTCGATCGTCACGACACTGCCGGACGATGCTGCCTTGTAGCCGTTAGCTGCGTACTCAGCCTGGATCTCGCTGTAGGGACGCATTTCCTCGTGGGCAGCCAGAGTGATCGACTTGATCGCCATCGGCTCGTTGACAGCCTCGAGCGAAATGATGTTGTCGCCCTTCTCGAGGACAAACTCAAAGCTCTCGCTGTAGAAGCCGTCGGCGTCGCGGAACTCATAGGTGCGCCACTCGGGGGACTGTACCATGGTGGGGCGCAGCTCGTTGCCGTCGATGTCGGAACGGAAGAGTCGGCCCGCTTCATCGGGCGTCTCGTACTCGTTCTTCCAGACCTTGGACATGGTCAGGTAACGAGCCTCGGCGAAGGGGACCTTGCCATTGATCATAAAGATACGCTCAATGGAAGCAACCTTACCCTCGACCGGATAGTACTCGATGCTGATGCTGTACTTCGCGGTGGAGGGGATATTCACCTTCCACGAAGCGGTACCCGAGTTGGGCAGCAGCAGACCGTTCTCACCGTCCCAGGTGCCCTTGGACACCTCAGCATCGGTGTTGTCCTTATCGTAATTGGTTGCGTCAATTACGATATCCTTCGAAGCTCTTGGAACATCTGCGTTCTTTTCCAAGTACTCTTCATACGAAATTGCATTAAGCAGCTCTTTGACCTCGTCGATCGTCTGATCGGTAACAGACGTGCCCTTGCTGTCAGCTGCGCTGACGCCAAGCACCATACTGCCAGAGACCATAAGGATCGCGAGGAGAAGAGCTGTTAATTTTCTGAATTTCGCTTTCATCATTCACTTTTCCTCCTACCAAGATTTTTTCATCAGAGCTTCCGCTCCATGAATGGGGGACGAACTTGCCATCAACAATGCCCTGCCGTTTCCGCACCGGTCGAAGTTTATTCTTTCGCGCGGAAACCGAAGAACCGGACATTTCCACTTTCGGATAAACACAGCGGCACGGGGACGGCCGGGGGCTGTCCACAAGCTGCTATATTTATATGAAAGAATAAGCTGTGTTATTTGTACTTTTCTGCCGCAGTTGCCCCGGACGCAGATTCCCGGAGCCGCCTTTTCCCGTGCAGACGCCCGGGGAACCGGCAAAAACCTACAGCCAACATAACCTATACGCCCTGAGATGCCAAAGCGCACAGCATTATTGGTATGCAATTCTCCGCGCCGCCGAGGCGGACGCAGAAAGAAAACAAGGCCGAGGCGCACGCAACGTATGGCATTGCGTTGCTTTGAGCCCAATTTTCCATACAAATATAATAGCACAGCCCCGCAAAATTGTCAAGTACGGCTGAAAATACACAAGTCGGTCACGTTCCCTTCATACACCGGCAATGAACCCGTCTTTTCCGCGTTGCGGGCGGCACAAAGCGCCTTCCAGATTCGACCATTTTCCCGCCCATCTGCAGAGCGGTTTAAGCGTAAATATTATTTACGTTATTTTGTTAAGTTTCCAGCTTTCCGGGGCGTATTTTGTGCGGTTTTCGGCGTTTTTTTCGGTGATTCGAGAGAGCATGTCCGGGTTTGTAAATATGATTTACCCTCTGCCAACGATTTGCTTGCGTGTGCAACCATTCCATCGCCCACAAATCTGTGGGCAATTTGCACAATTTTGCGTCCAAAATTTCTACACCTGTACAAAATCACCAAATCCCGCTTTTTAGCCAATTTTTTGCGTGAAATTCGTCGTTTTTCCTGATTTGCAGCACATTTTTATCCCTTTATTACCTTGTTTGTTATTTGTTCCCAACACTCGTCAAAAGCCTCCTGTGCCCGCGCCGACCACCCACCTCAGCACCGCACGGTCAATGCCCTTCCCTGCCCCATCGCGGAGATTTTCGCACAATCCTGCCGTAACCGCTTGACAAATGGAGCGCAATCTCTTATAATAGGTACAGCGAAAACCGCCAAACTTCAACAAAGCGAGGATCAAACATGTATTATCTCGGGATCGACCTGGGCGGCACCAACATCGCCGCCGGAATCGTAGACGAATCGTATCAGATGATCGCCAAAAAGAGCGTGCCCACCAACGCACAGCGCGCACCTGAGGCCATCATCGCCGACATGGGCCAGCTCTGCCTCGACCTGCTGGCCGAACACAACCTCACGCCGGCCAACATCGAATGCGCCGGCATTGCCTCCCCCGGTATCGCCGACGGCCGCACTGGCATGGTCATGTACGCCAACAATCTCCCCTTCTCGAAGACGCCCATCTGCTCCATGCTGGCCGAGCAGACCGGCATCAAGCGCGTCTGCCTCGACAACGACGCCAACGCTGCCGCCTGGGGCGAGGCCGTTGCCGGCGCAGCGAAGGGGACGACCAACTCGGTCATGATTACCCTCGGCACCGGTGTCGGCGGCGGTATCATCATCGACAACAAGGTCTACTCGGGCTTCAACGCGGCCGGCGCTGAGCTGGGCCACATCGTCATCGAGTACGAGGGCCGTCCCTGCTCCTGCGGCCGCAAGGGCTGCTGGGAGGCCTACAGCTCGGCCACCGGCCTCATCAACATGACCCGCGAAAAGATCGAGGAATGCATGCGCACCGGCCGTCCCTCGGCCATGATCGAGATGTCGGAGGGCGGCAAGACCGTCTCCGGCCGCACCTCCTTCAACGCCATGCGCGCCGGCGACGAGGCAGCTTCCGAGGTCGTCGACATGTACATCCGCTATCTGGCCTGCGGCCTGATCAACATCGTCAACATTTTCCAGCCTGAGGTCATCTCGCTGGGTGGCGGCATCTCGAACGAGCGCGAGAACCTGCTGAAGCCCCTGATGCCCTTCATCACCGCACAGCAGTACGGTGCAGGTGCCGTCCCGCAGACCGATATTCGCATCGCACAGCTTGGCAACGACGCCGGCATCATCGGCGCGGCTCTGCTGGGGATGCAGAAGTAAGGACGAAGACCTTGGGGGAGGGGACTTTTTTGCAAAAAAGTCCCCTCCCCCAAACCCCCACCTTCAAAAACTCCCCAACAAATGAATTGACCTTTGTGCGCATCAGATTTGCGGCGCACAAAGGTCTTTTTTCTCATCACACCACCTGGAAGGTGTAGAATTTGAGGTAGTCGGTCTCGGGGATGGTTGGCACGATGGGGTGGTCGGGCGACTGCTGGCGGGCTTCGATCTGGCGCAGGGTCACCTGCGCGTCGGCGGCGGCCTGACGGAGCATATCGCGGAAATAATCGTCGCGCATAAAGTGCGAGCAGGAGCAGGTCGCGAGGTAGCCGCCTCGCGGCAGCAGCTGCATGGCGCGCCGGTTGATCTCACGATAGCCGCGGATGGCGCTCTTGAGCGTGTCGCGGCTCTTGGTGAAGGCCGGCGGGTCGAGGATGATCATGTCGTAGTCGCACTTTTTCGCCTCGCCCATCTGCGTGAGCAGCTCAAATACATCGGCACAGAGGAAGTCCATCCTGCCCTCGAGGCCATTGAGCGCCGCGTTCGCCCGCGCGCTGGCGATGGCATGCTCAGACACATCGACGGCTGTCACATGCTCAGCTCCGCCTGCGGCGGCATTGAGCGCGAACGCGCCGGTGTGCGTAAAGCAATCAAGCACCCGCCGCCCGCGCGCCAGCTTGGCGACGGCGGCGCGGTTGTACTTCTGATCGAGGAAAAAGCCGGTCTTCTGCCCGTCAAAGTAGTCAACGGCATAGCGGATCCCGTTTTCGACGATCTCGACGCTGCCGTCGAGATCAGTGCGCAGGCCTTCGCCCGGCCAGAAGGCCGTGTACTGCTCCAACCCCTCCAGCTCGCGGATCTTGACGTCGTTGCGCTCGTACAGCGCATCGATTTGCTCGCCGCGGGCACGCAGATCGTCCACAATCAGTCGATAAAGCATCGGCTTGATCCGCTCGATCCCGCGCGACAGGCACTGCGTCACCAGCACTGGGCCAAAGCGATCGACCGTCAGTCCGGGAAAACAGTCCGCCTCCCCGAAGATGAGCCGACAGCAGGCAAAATCGGCGTCGCTGCCCATGACAGTGCGGCGGTAATCGATGGCATATTTGATGCGGCGGGCAAAAAACGCCTCGTCAAAGCGGTCGTTGGCGTTGGTCGAGATGATGCGCACGCGGATCTTCGACTGCTCACAGACAAAGCCGGTGCCAAGAAAACGCCCCTTCAGCGAGCGCACCTGCACCAGGCCGCCGTTCTCGTACTCACCGTCCACCGCGCGGATCTCCTCTGCGAACACCCACGGGTGCCCGCCCTTGATGCTCCGCTCCGCCTTCTCGCTGACCTGCATGATCGCCATTTGTGTGTTTTCCATAGCTGCTCCTTCAAATTTTACTTCCAATATTATACCAAAAACCCCGATGATTTTCAATACCTTTTGCGCAATCACCGCAATTCGATCGGTATCGAACGTCATCGGGGTTTTATTTAGATCAGCAGATACTGCACTCCTTCCAGCGAGGCCGGCAGGTCACTGCCCTCGCTGGGCTGCAGATGGTTTGCCGAGGCAACCTTGGCGCAGCTGACGCGGTAGCGCTTGCAGATCGACCAGATCGAGTCGCCCGGCTCCGGGTAGCAGACGACGCAAGCCGCTTCGCGCGCCACATCGCTTGGCCGATAGGCCGCGCGGGCGAGGATGCGCTGCTTCTGCCGCGCGAACAGGCGGGTCGCGGCGGCGATCTCCGCATCAACACTCAGCCGTCGGGCATCGCCATCGCCCTCACAACGGGTGCGAAGGCCGCAAACCGTCATCTCAACCGCGTGATCGGTCACCATTGCCTCACCGCAATCGACTGTGTACGCGAGCGGGAGCACCATCTCCCCTGCCCCATACTCGCCGTCGAGCCGGTAGATCACGCTCAACCGACAGCTGCCGTTCAGCTTGCAGCGGCCGTTCGCCAGTTCCATGCTCTCGATTTGCGGCGCGGCGGCAACATCAACGATCTCAGCGGCCGGATCGATCCCGGCCTCCTTGAGCGGCTCCGCGCCGGTCATCGTAAAACTGCCGTTCGCACAGCGCGCAAGGCTCGAAACCTCGATCTCGCGGTAGTTCGCGTCCTCGATCTCGCCGTCGGTGGCGTAGAGATCGGCAGTCAGCGCCAACTCAGCCTCCCCTGCGGCTTCGGCTTCGAGCCACATGGTCGCGTCGCAGAGGATGCGCCCATCCTCGATCTGCACGGCCAGATCGCCGCAGCGGCCCCAGGCGCGCGCCGCCATGCCGGGCGCGGCGTCGGGGAGCGCGAGCTGCTCCTCAAAGGGGAGCTTGCGCAGAGTCACCTCCGGCTCGCTCACCATGCCGTCCTGCTCAACGCAGGTGAGCAGCTGCAGGATCAGCTCGCCGCGGCAGGTGACAGTACCGTCACCGACGGTGGCGTCGGTGACATTGACACAGCCATCGGCGCGGATAACGCGGGTCTCCCCCGCCCCGTCGGCGAGCGGGATCTCGTCGCCGAGGTCGATCGGCTCGCTTGCGGCGCGGAGCAGGCGCATGGCGCGGCAGGGTTTTGTCAGGCGCTCGAGGGAGGCGGGGGAGGGATTGCCGTCAATCTCGGGCTCAACGGGCTCATCGCCCCAGGCGTGGACGTGGGTGCGGAGACGTGCGCGCATGTTGAGCTTGCGCGGGCCGGTGACGCGGCTGACGACTGAGTCGACCGTCGTGTCGGCGGCGGGATCGAGGCCGTGGGCGAGCTGGTCGGCGTCGACGGGGGTGGAGGCGGCGTAGTCCTGGCGGAGGCGGGTGGACCAGAGGTTGCCGTCGGCGCCGGCGTAGGTGACGAGGTATTCGACGGCGCCGCTGAATTCGGCGGAGCTGGCGCCGAGGTAGCGCGACTCGGGGAGGACTGCGGGGGTGACGCGCAGGAGGCGCTTGATTTCGGGGAGGTAGTCGGGGAGGGCGAAGTCGGTGGCGAGGTCGGTGGCGACGGTGCGGTCGAGGAGGGGAGCTGGGAGCGCGGCGGGGGGCGCGAGGGTGAAGGCGGCGGCGGGGCGGGTGTTGTTGTCCATGGTTTTCATCCTTTCGGCAGTGCGGTTTTGTGGTACAAGATATGCGCCGGCGGGATGGATTATGCGGAAAAGCAAAAAAGAAGCCCCCTTGCGGGGGCCCCTTTTTTGTGACTAATTTGTTAATTAGCCGCAGATGATAGCCTCAGATGCAAATTCAGCACCAGTAGTGATGAACTTGTAGGTGTTGCCAGTGGTCAGAACAGGAGTTACAGTACCAAAGTCATCTACATAAGCAATGGTAAGAACACCGTTGTCACCAGTGCGAGTCCAAGTAACCTTCGCGCTGGAACCAGTGGAAGCAGGACCCCAACCAAGGGTCAGAGCGTTTGCATCAACGGTTGCCCACAGAGTGGCGGTGCCATTCTCAGCAACATTGTAGATCTTAACGCCAGAGAAGGTCTGGTTGCTAACATTCTGGATAGTGATAACCGAGCCGGTCTCGCCATTTGCAACAGCAACTACGCCTTCCTTAGCAGCCTCAGCATCAGCAGCAGCCTTATCAGCAGCGGCGATAGCAGCGGTAATCTGAGCAGGACCGTTTGCCTTGATGACATCGGCACGAGCAACGGTGATATCAGCGCCTGCAAGCTCAGCAGTCAGACGATCGTAGGTTGCCTTTGCAGCAGCTACATCTGCACGATCGTTGTAAGCAGCATCCAGAGCAGCCTGAGCAGCCTTAACAGCTTCAGTAAGAGCGGTTGCAGCAGCATTCTTGTCTGCATCAGCCTTGTCAGCAGCGGCAGCAGCGGTAACGATCGGGAGGTGCTTAGCAAGCATTGCATTGACCTCAGCGATGGTCAGGGAGCCATTGATGGCAGCCTTAGCCACAGCGAGCTCGTCAGCAGCGTAAGCGCCAGCAGCGGCACTCAGAGTCTTGATTGCATCAGACTTTGCACCAGCAAGAGTAGTGGTGGGAGTGCTGGGAGTGTAATCGTTGATAGCTGCACCCTTGATAACGGTAGCAACGAAGCTCTTACCTGCGACATAGTCGTAGTACATAGCACCATTGTACTTACCGCCGTCATTGGCGCTGGACTTAGCGTCGTTTACAAGCTCGATGCGGTAGTAACCGTCATCGCAAACATTCTTGATTGCAGCATTCTCAGTGTAGATCAGAACATCATACGCGAAGGTAACAGCTGCATCATAGAAGTCGTTGTCACCGCTAACAAGCAGGACATTGTTGCTGGGAGTATCGCCACTCAGAGTAGCAGCAGAATCGTATACAGGAGCATACGCCTTGCCATCCTTTACAAGACCGCCATAGAGGAGATCCTCAAGAACTGCCTTGGAGTCGGTAGCATACTTAGCAGTGGTAATAGAAGTGGTACCAATGGTAGCGATCGGGATGAGCTTCTCCTCATCGGTCAGCATGGTCCACTCGCCGTTCTTCTCAGCGTAGATAGCGCCGATCGGCTTGGGAGTGTTGTAGAAGTAACCGCCATAGATAGCATTTGCAGAGTTGTACTCATCCAGGCCACCAACAACCGTTACAGTCTCGGTAGCACCAGTGGAGATGTTGTACAGGCCAGTATAGGTGTAAACGATCTTACCGGTCGTAGCGTCGTAAGCTGCAGTTACAGCAGTCTCGTTGTCAAGATACTCAGCAGAGTTACGGCCAAGAACCATGTAATAGTTGTAACCGCTGGTGGTGTTGGTGGTATCCCAATCGCCATACCAGATGTCCTCGCAGTTCACATCAGCACTTGCAACAAGGATGAAGTCGTTGCTGATAGAATATGCATAGACAGGGCGAACAGCAGCGGTGGTCTCGGTAGCAGGGACATAGTGGAAGTCGAGAGTACCGTCCAGAACACCGGTGTAGGTCTTCATGCCGTTCTTACCGATAACGACGAGCTTAGACTCCTCATCGGTAACAACAGCGTACTGAGTGCTGGTGCTTGCGTTGGTCCAAACAACCTTAGTGGAAATACCATTGATGAAGGAGATGTTAGCAGTCTGCTTCATGTAGGAAGGCTGACGATAGCTTACGCCATTGTTGCCCCAGTAGAGCTCGTGGTCAGTGTAGATCTCATAAACACCGTCCTCGGAAATACCGGTAACGATGAAGAGATACTGACGCTCGACATTCTCAACAACTTCAGTTTTAGGATCATCCTTGGTGTTAGGATCATCAACATCAGCAGTCAGGGTCTTGAAGAAGTCAGCGATAACAGCCTTCTTCATGGTCTCCATAGCATTGTTGCCAAGAGAACCGATACCAGAGAACTGGAACTGGAGAGCTGCGTAGTCCTCAACGAGGAGGCCATAGGAGAAGCCGTTGATAGCACCGATCTTGACGATCTGCTGCTCACCGGTCTTGTCAACGTAAGCCTTAACGAGGATGTTACCCTCTGCGTCAACGCCAACGATGTCGCCTTCGTACTCATACGAAGTGTAAGCAAGGCCATTGACCTTGTTATAGGTGCCGTAGTCGAATGCCATCCAGCCGCAATCATTGCCAGCGTCGCCAACCTTGATTACGCGGCCTGCAAGAACGAGGTAGCTCATCTTCTTGTAGGTGTTACCAACAAGAGAAGCATAGATGGTCTCGGAGTAGCCGTAGCTGGAGAGATACTCGTCGATGGTCTTCAGGTCATAAACCTTGGAACCGCCGTAAGGAGTAACAGCAGTCTCGTTCCAACGATAGCCGAGCTTATAGGTCTCGCCGTCGATGGTAACAGTTGCATTGTTGTAGATGTAGGTAGAAGTACCGCTATTCCAAGCGTAGGTACCCTGGGTCATGTTCTGGACAGTACCAGCAACAGGCTTGCCAAGGTTCTCAACGACGGTCATAGTGCGGGAGTAGGGGTTGTAGTAGTAAACTACATACTCACCAGATGCAGGACGGCCTTCGCCAAGGAAGAACATCTCGCTCTGCTGAACCTTGCTAGCGCGAGGAGAGGTACCCCAATCGCCAGAAGTGTTGGTAGCCCAAGCCTTCAGGTCAACATCATTGACCTCAACAATGTACTTCTTGGTGGAGTCAGTGTAAGCCTTGGACTGATCAAATCTCCAAGCGCCGGTCTCGTTGGAAGCTTCATACTTACCAACAGAGTAAGGGATGTAGATAGCACGATCCCAGTTGCCATCGTTGTTATCATCAATCAGAGTGATCTCAGAGAACGAAACAGTGGTCAGATCGCTTGCAGTGGTGGTGATACCATACTGCTGAACAGAGAGGTTGGTACCAACTGCAACATCGGCAAAATCTTCCTCGGTAGCAACACGGTAACCAAGGCTGGTGGTACCATCAGTTGCGAAGACCTCTACATAGTAGGTATTGGTCCAGTGGTTGTACATCAGTGCAACCTTACCGGTTTCAGGATTAAGGATGTTGAATGCGCTGTCATAGATATAGTACGAAGCGGTGGTGTCGGTAGCACCCTTGTACATGGAGTGAACAATCAGCTCGGGCTGCTTGTTGGTGTAAGTAGCCTTGTTGTTCAGATCGGTGAACTCCTTAACCAGCTTATAAGTGGTGCCATCGATCTTAACAATGTTATCCGTGACGTTCATGTACTTGGTACCAGCAACAATAGCCTTACCCTCGTCACCATAGTTCTTAACAGTCTTGGTAGCGTTAGCAACTACATTGTAAACGCCAGCATAGTTGTTATAGGTGTAGATGGTGTAAGAGTAACCAAGCTTGGTCTCAGACTCACGCTGTGCCAGGCCGAGTTCAGCCTCAGTCAGGTGAATGATGTTGTTGAGATCGTAAGTACCGTCAGCATTCAGGGGAGCGAGTGCGACGTACTTGGTCTGCTCGTTAGCAGCTGCGCCTTCGTAGTCAACGCGGTAAACGCGATCAGCGCCTACGAGGTACTGCAGCTCAGTAGCAACAACAACGTAAACCTTCTCCTCAAGGCCGAAATTCTGCTGAGCGAAGGAAGCAGCGCCGTCAACCTTGACATAGAGCATGTTCTTCAGGATCTGGATCATCTGACCGCGGGTCAGTGCAGCATCCTGTGCGAGGGGCTCGAGGCCCTCCATCAGACCCAGCTCCTCACCAACTGCGAGGAAGCCATTGGGGTAAGCCAGCTGCTTGCTACCAAGGGCGCGAACTGCCATGGTAATAGCATCCTGGTAGGTAATGGCGCCGTTAGGATCGAAGCAGTTGTCGCCAACGCCGGGGATCCAGCCCTTACCCTTGATGATGCCGTTCTCGTCAGCAAACGAGATAGCACCGAAGTAGTTGACAACATCGCTGTAAGGAGTGGTGTTGTCGGAGACCTTGTTCCAGTACTGGTCATTGGTCTCGCCGGTCATGATACGTGCAATGAAGAGCGCCATCTGCCAACGAGTGACACCGTTCTCAAGAGCGAAGTCAATGCCGTCGCCCTTCAGGATGCCAAGCGCTGCCAGATCCTCTGCAGCTGCGGTGTAGTCGTAAACGACTTCTTCAGCAGCAGCAGTCTCTTCTGCAGCAGATACCGTGACCATGCCGCCCAGAACCATCATGGTTGCAAGGACGAGTGCAAGAATTTTCTTGAACATGGTTGGTTTTCTCCTTCAAAAATAATTATTTTTTCAGGTGAAACTGCTCTATGTTCAACCGCACCTCCGGGCTCGAGCCGTTCGCTCATACCCGATTTAGCTAGAACCGGGTATCAACCCGTTCCGCGGATGCACGGCATCCCACAGAGATTTCCCTGTGAGCATATGATACCCTATCCAGGGATTTTTTGCAAGAGGTATTTGCCTTTTGTAACGGGAGTGTAATAATAAACCGTGTTTAATATTACGCTTTGTCAAAAAAGCCGCCAAAATTGCGGATTTTGGCGGCTTTCCAGGGAATTATGCGGCAGATTATGTCACACCCACTGGTCGTTTGTCGGGCCCGGACGGTTGACCGGCTGGCGGTTGCGCAGGATAAAGATCAGGATAGGCGTGATATTGAACAGGATTGTCAGCACGAGGAAGACCACCGCCAGATTCGGGGCGAAGAGCGAATAAATCTTCCAATATATAATATAAAGCACGATCGAATACACCGTCGACAGCAGCGAGAGAGGCGCCATCAGGCCGAACATGCTGCCGTAGAGGGAGAGCATATCATATTCGCTGTACTCTCCACCAGCTGCCATCACATTGAACATATCGCCGATCATAAAGATACACAGTGCTACAGCGAGGGCAGTGATCACGATCTCACCGATCAGCGCAATATGCCGCCACGGCCAGGATTTTTTCCCCTGTGTGGGGTTCTGTTCGGCCAATTGACCGATCAAATATGTGCTGGCAAAGGGTACAAACCCCATCCAGGGATGGCGCAAACCGCAGGTTTTGGCCATTTTCATCAGGCCAAGACCGTTCAATACGTACATTGCAACACTGAATGCAAGCACAAGCAGATAAAAAATGATGATCAGCACACTCACTACGCCCATTGCGACCACACTTGCTCCAGCCATTTTCCTTCCTCCTCCGTTAAATCATTAGATCAACGTCTAATTCTGATTTTATTATCGATATCGTTTTTGATGTTAGTGAAATATTCGTTCGAATCATTTCTAACGATCTATTACAAACAACACGGCTCAAACAAAGCAGGGAGAGGCTGTACAGCCCCTCCCCACGAGTTTGTTGTAAATTAGCCCAGTCTCTTCTCGAGGGCAGCGAGCTCTTCCTTCATCTCTGCGGGAACGCGGTCGCCGACCAGAGCGTAGAACTCCTTGATGTTCTCGACATCGGCCTTCCAGGATTCGGTATCGACCGAGAGGAGGTCCTTGATGGTGTCGAGGGTAACATCGGACAGGCCTTCGATGTTGATGTCCTCAGCCTTCGGCACGTAACCGATTGCGGTCTCAACAGCGTCAACCTTACCCTCGCAGCGAGCGAGGATCCACATCAGGACGCGCATATTGTCGCCGAAGCCGGGCCAGATGAAGTGGCCTTCGTCATCGGTGCGGAACCAGTTGACGTGGAAGATCTTCGGTGCGTTCGGGATCTTCTTACCCATGTCGATCCAGTGCTGGAAGTAGTCGCCCATGTCGTAGCCGACGAAGGGACGCATTGCCATCGGGTCGCGGCGAACGACACCGACTGCACCAGCGGCTGCTGCAGTGGTCTCGGAAGCCATGATGGAACCGACGAAGGAACCGTGCTGCCAGTTGAAGGACTGGTAAACCAGCGGAGCGGTCTTTGCGCGGCGGCCGCCGAAGACGATAGCGGAAACCGGAACGCCGTTTGCGTTCTCGAACTCCTTGGAGAGGCAGGGGCAGTTGACAGCCTTTGCGGTGAAGCGGCTGTTCGGATGAGCGCCGCAGGTGGACTTATCCTTCTTGTCGTACTTGGTGTAATCCCACTTGTTGCCCTTCCAGTCGATGGCATTTGCAGGCGGGTTGTTGTCGAGGCCTTCCCACCAAACGGTGTTGTCGTCGAGGTTGTGGACAACATTGGTGAAGATGGTGTCCTTCATGGTGGTGTGGAGTGCGTTGGGGTTGGACTTCTCGTTGGTACCGGGAGCAACGCCGAAGAAGCCGTTCTCGGGGTTCATTGCCCACAGGCGGCCGTCGGAACCGACGCGCAGCCACGAAATATCGTCACCGACGCACCAGACCTTGTAGCCCTGCTTAGCGTAGATTTCCGGCGGAATGAGCATAGCGAGGTTGGTCTTGCCGCAGGCAGACGGGAATGCAGCGCAGATATACTTGGTCTCGCCGTTCGGGAACTCAACGCCGAGGATGAGCATGTGCTCAGCCATCCAGCCTTCCTTGCGGCCGAGGTAGGATGCGATACGGAGTGCGAAGCACTTCTTACCGAGCAGGACGTTTCCACCGTAGCCCGAGTTGATGGACCAGATGGTGTTGTCTTCCGGGAAGTGGCAGATGTAGCGGTTCTCCTCGTCGATATCAGCCTTGGCATGCAGGCCCTTGATGAAGCCGGCATCGTTGCCCATTGCGTCCATAACTTCCTTACCGACGCGGGTCATGATGAGCATGTTGAGGACGACGTAGATGGAGTCGGTCAGCTCGATGCCGTACTTGGCGAACTCGGAGCCGACGATACCCATGGAGTAGGGGATGACGTACATCGTTCTGCCCTTCATCGAGCCGCGATACAGCTTGGACAGCTTGTAGTAGCACTCGTAGGGATCCATCCAGTTGTTGATGTTGCCGGCGTCTTCCTTGTTGGTGGTGCAGATGAAGGTACGACCCTCAACGCGGGCAACGTCGTTGATTGCGGTTCTGTGCAGGTAGCAGCCGGGAAGCTTATCCTGATTGAGCTCGATAATCTCGCCGGTCGAAATAGCCTGCTTGCGGAGCTCGTTGGCCTGCTCCTCGCTGCCGTCGATCCAGACGATCTGATCAGGGCGGGTCAGAAGAGCCATTTCTTCAACCCAGCTGCTAACATAGGTGTTCTTGATTTCCATGTTCTATCTCCTTGCAAAATTTAGATTTTTCAAGTTACAGATACCCTTGTTATCCAGCATATATTTTACACTATTTCTGCAGAAAAAGCAAGAGGAAAAATGCAATTTTTTCAATTTAACACTGCGTTAATATTTGTCCCGCAGACTGCACACACAACGCGGGCCCGGTGTGCGGAATTTTTTACAAACTTCCCCTTTTCAAATCGGGCCGAATGTGATATAATAATATAATCGGTATATTTTTATCAAAAGGAGTTCTTCCATGTCCATTGAAGCTGTCCGCGCCTATCTGGCCGACTTCGGTCTTGACGGGCGCGTCATCGAATTCAACGTATCCTCCGCCACCGTCGCCCTCGCCGCCGAGGCGCTGGGCTGCGACGGGGCGCACATTGCCAAGTCGCTGACCTTTCACGGCAAGACGGGCACCATCCTGCTCGTCGCCGCCGGAGATGCAAGAATCGACAACGCAAAATTCAAATCGCAGTTCGGCCTCAAGGCCAAGATGCTCACCCCCGAGGAGGTCATCGCCGCGACCGGCCATGCCGTCGGCGGGGTCTGCCCCTTTGCCCTGCCCGAGACCGGCGTCGAGGTCTGGCTCGACGTCTCGCTGCGCCGGTTTGAGACGGTCTATCCCGCCTGCGGCACAGCCAGCAGCGCCATCCCGCTCGACTGCGAGACCCTCTATCGCGCCTCGGGCGCGCTGGGCTGGGTCGATGTCTGCCGCGGCTGGGAGACCGAGGCGTGAGCCATTATGTCGGCTGGTTTCTGCAGGTCTTCTCCCTCGCACTGAGCGTCCTGCTCTTCGGCGGGCTGATCTGGCTCTGCATCCGCCGCTGGCGGATCGCGCGGGGCAAGCCCCTGCCGCCGATCCGGCCATGGCGCGCACTGCTGACCTTCGCCCTGGCCGGCGATGTGCTGATGACCGTCATCCTGACGCTCATCTCACGCGGCACCGTCACCATGACGCAGTTTCATCCCCTCGCCAGCTGGTGGGAGGCGTGGAACGCCTGGTCGCCGCATCTCTTCGCGCAGCTTTTCCTCAATATCGGCGTCTTCGTCCCCTTCGGCGCGCTGCTGTCGCTGCGCTTCGCGCGGCTGCGGCGGGTCTGGGCGGTGGGCGTGATCTCGTTCGGCTTCTCGCTCGGCATTGAGACACTGCAGCTGATCTTCCAGCGCGGCGTGTTTGATGTCGATGATCTCCTCTGCAACACGCTGGGCGGCATCCTCGGCGGTGCGCTGGTCTGCTTCGCCGTGCATCTGCACGGCCGACGGCCGTGGCGTGCGGCGCTCGCCGCCCTGCCCATTCTTGCGGGCGGAGCCGCATGTGCGCTCTTCTTCGGCAGCTACGCCGCGCAGCCGTATGGCAACCTCGCCATTGCGCCGAACTACCGCTACCCGATGCGCGGCGTGGCGTTCACGACGGAGACCGAGCTGGCGGACGAGCCCTCGACCGCACCTGTCTTCGTCAAGCGCAGCTTCACCGCGCAGGAGGCAGTCGCCGCCGCCGAGGGCATCCTCGCCGGGCTCGGACTGTCGGCGACTGACGGCGTGACCGAGCATTTCACCAGCGCCAGCTGCTTCAATTTCGCCGACGACGGCGTCTATCTCACCTACGACCGCGACGGCAGCTGGTATCTCTGCCACGACGCCGGCGGCGCGCGGCCAGCACCCGCCATCGGCTCCGCCGAGGCGTTGGCCGGCTGGCTGAGCGGCTTCGGGCTTGATTTGGCCGACGCTGATATCGTCTACGCCGGCAGACGCCTCTGGCACGTCACCCCCGCGCAGCCGGCCAACGGCGCGCCGGCCGGCAGCATCACCTGCACCTTCTACGACGACGGCGCGTGGACGGTCGAAGCCGACACCCCCAGCCTTGTGCCGGTCGCCGTTGAGCCTATCCTCACCCCCGCCGAGGCGGCCGCGGCCATCCGCGAAGGCCGCTTCCGCTGGTTCTATGACCAGATGCCATCCTTCTCTTCCCTCTCGCTGCGCGGGCTGACGCTCGTCTACCGCACCGACACCAAGGGCTATCAGGTGCCGGTCTGGCAGGCCTCGCTCACCGTCGACGGGCAGAATGCTGCCATCCTCATCCCCGCACTCAAGTAACATCATCCGGAGGTAATCATGGCAAAAAAAGCCACCGAAACCAAGAAACCGCAATACAATAACCAATCCATCACCATGCTCAAGGGCGCCGACCGCGTCCGCAAGCGCCCAGCTGTCATCTTCGGCTCGGACGGCCTCGAGGGCTGCGAGCATTCCTTCTTCGAGATTCTCTCAAACGCCGTTGACGAGGCCCGCGAGGGCTACGGCACGGTAATCAAGGTCACCGCCTACGCCGACCACTCGCTCGAGGTCGACGACCACGGCCGCGGCGTGCCGCTGGGCTGGAATGAGGCCGAGGGCAAGTTCAACTGGGAGCTGGTCTACTGCGAGCTTTACGCCGGCGGCAAGTACAACAACAACGACGATGACGCCGCCTACGAGTATTCGCTCGGCCTCAACGGCCTCGGCGCCTGCGCGACGCAGTACAGCTCCGAGTATATGGAAGTGCGCTCCTACGACGGTGAGAATCTGCACAAGATCAGCTTCGCCAAGGGTGAGCCGGTCAGCGAACTTGAAACCATCCCCTTGGGCAAAAACGAGCGCCGCACCGGCACCGTCATCCGCTGGAAGCCCGACCTCGAGGTCTTCACCGACATTGCCATCCCGCAAGAGTTTTTCTCCGACACCCTGCGCCGTCAGTCGGTCACTACCGCCGGCCTCGAGTTTGATCTGTGCCTCGAGCAGCCTGACGGCAGCTTCACCGAGCAGACCTTCGTCTACCCCAACGGCATCTCCGATTACATTGCCGAGCTGGCGGGCGAGACCTCACTGACCGCGCCTGTCCTCTGGAAGATGGAGGCCCAGGGCCGCGACCGCGCCGACAAGGAGCCGTACAAGCTCAAGGCCGAGATCTCCTTCTGCGTCTCGAACACCGTCAATGTGCTCGAGTATTACCACTGCTCCTCCTACCTCGAGCACGGCGGATCGCCCGATAAGGCGGTGCGCTCGGCCTTCGTCTACGCGCTGGACAAGTACATGAAGGCGAACGGCAAGTACAACAAGAACGAATCGAAGATCACCTTCGCCGACGTCGAGGACTGCCTGGTGCTGGTCATCAACTCGGTTTCGACCCAGACTTCCTACGAAAACCAGACAAAAAAGGCCATCAACAACCGCTTCATCGCCGAGGCGCTGACCGACTTTCTCAAGGAAAACCTCGACCTCTACCTCGTCGAGAACCCGACCGCCGCCGAGCAGTTCGCCAATCAGGTGCTGGTCAACAAGCGCAGCCGCGAGAGCGCTGAGAGCACCCGCCTCAACCTCAAGAAAAAGCTAACCGGCACCATGGACATTGCCAACCGGGTCGAGAAGTTCGTCAACTGCCGCTCGAAGGATCCCGGGCTGCGCGAGCTCTATATCGTGGAGGGCGACTCGGCGCTGACCTCGGTCAAGCTGGCCCGCAACGCCGAGTTTCAGGCCGTCATCCCGGTGCGCGGCAAGACACTGAACTGCCTCAAGGCCACCTATGACAAGATCTTCAAGAGCGACATTATCCTCGATCTGCTCCGGGTCATCGGCTGCGGCGTCGAGATCAAGGGCAAGGTGAAGGGAGACATCGTCCCGTTTGATCTGTCTGCCCTGCGCTGGTCGAAGATCATCATCTGCACCGATGCTGATGAGGACGGGTTCCAGATCCGCACCCTGCTGCTGACCCTCTTCTACCGCCTGCTGCCCACCCTGCTGGCCGAGGGCAAGGTCTTCATTGCCGAGTCCCCGCTCTTCGAGATCACCACCAAGGACGACACCTTCTTCGCCTACAACGAAGCCGAGAAGGCACAGATTCTGCGCCAGCTGGGGAGCAAGAAATACACCCTCCAGCGCTCGAAGGGTCTGGGTGAGAACGCGCCCGACATGATGTCCAAGACCACCATGAACCCCGCAACCCGCCGGCTCATCGCCGTCACCCCCGCTGATGCCGCCGCGACCGAGATCATCTTCGACACCCTGCTCGGCGACAACCTCCCCGCCCGCAAGGCCTTCATTGCCGCGCACGGCAGCGAATATATGCTCGAGGCGGATATCTAAAGCAAAAAAGTCTGTGCCACCCGATCGGATGGGCACAGACTTTTTGTTGTTTATTTGCCGGCAGGCCCGCGGAAACCGGCGGCGGTCAGCCGCCGGACGGCCTCGGCGTCGCGGTCGACGCGCAGAATGATGCAGGCACCATCGCCGGATGAAACATAGGTGTACATATATTCGATCTGGATATCCTCCAACAGGCGAAGCAGCTCGACCAGGCCGCCCGGCTTGTCGTTGATGCAGACCGCGAGCACCGACGTGATCGACGCGGTGATGTGATGCTCCCGCAAGATGCCCTCCAGACGCTCGGGGTCGTCGACGATCAGGCGCAGGATGCCGAAGCTGGTCGTGTCGGCCACCGACAATGCGCGGATGTTGATCCCATTCTTGGCGATGATGTCGGTCACCTCGGCCAGACGTCCCTGGCGATTTTCAATAAAGATCGAAACTTGCTTCGTGGTCATGTTATTCCTCCTGCTTTGTGGGCTTGATGCGGTCAGCGCGGACAGATCAAAGTCATACCACCGTTCATTATACCAAATCTCCCCGCCTCCGTCAAGAGGGCGGGGAGATTTTCTCATACCATTTCGCCGCTCAGAGCCCCAGCTCACGCCGCCAGACGGCGATATAGCGCTCCGCGATCGCCGCCTCACCTGCCTCGGCGAAGATGCGCAGCAGCGGCTCGGTGCCCGAGAAGCGGCAGATCACAAACGATCCGTCGGCGAAGTACAGCTTGCAGCCGTCCTCGCGATTGACGCGCACCAGCTCCGCACCGAAGTCGGGATAGCTCTCCCGCTCCATGACAGCGCGGCCGATCGCCTCGCGCGACTCGGCCGGGAAGCGCAGATTGGCCTCCACCATCTCGTAGCTGCCGTAGCGCTCGCGCAGGCTGTCGATCAGCTCGCTGGCCGAGCGGCCCAGCACCGACAGCATCTCGACAAAAAGCACAGCGGCGTAGATCGAGTCCTTGCCGTTGATGTGCCCGCGCACCGTCAGGCCGCCCGACGACTCGCCGCCAAGCACCGCGTCGACCTCGTCGATCTTGGCCGAGATGTACTTGAACCCGACCGGCACCTCGTAGCAGGTCTCGCCGAAGGACTCGGCGATGGCGTCAAGCATGTGCGTCGTGGCGAGGTTGCGCACGACCGGGCCCTTCCAGCCCTTGTGCTCGTGCAGATAGTAGTAGAGCAGGCAGAGGATCTCATTGGCGTCGATGTAGCGGCCGTTCGAGTCGATGATGCCCAGCCGGTCGCCGTCGCCGTCGACGGCGATGCCGAGGTCATATTTTCCGTCGACGACCTTGTCCATCAGATCATTCAGGCTGTGCGCAGACGGCGCGGGCATGCTGCCCCCAAAGTAGGCGTCCTTATTGCTGTTGATGAGGTCGACCGTGCAGCGCGCCGTGAAGAGCAGCACCAGCAGCGGGTAGGTACCCGAGCCGTGCATCGGGTCGAAGAGAACGCGCAGACCACGGGCGCGGATGGCGTCGGTATCCATGACAGCGAGGATGTCGTCAAGGAAGTCGTTGAAGGGGTTCTGGATATAGGAGATCTTCCCGGCCGCGCAGGCGTCGGTGAAGGGCAGGCTGACAATGTCAGCCTCGCCCAGCGCGTCGATCAGCGCCTCCAACCGCGCCGTCGTCTCGAGAGGGGCGTCCCGCCCCTCCTCGACGATCAGCTTAATGCCGTTGTACTCGGCCGGATTGTGGCTGGCCGTCACCTCGAGGCCAACGTAAAATCCCTGCTTCTTGACGGTGTGCATGATGAGCGGCGTCGGCGCACTGCGGCGCAGGAAGAGCACCTGCACGCCATTGCCGGCCAGCACCTCGGCGATCCACTCAGCCGCCTTGTTCGAGATAAAGCGGCGGTCGTAGCCGATGATGACCGGACGGTCGGTCTTGCCCTGCTCAGCCATGAGGGCATAGACGCCCTGCGCCACGCGGCGGATATTCTCGCGGGTGAAGTCGTCGCCGATCACGGCGCGCCAGCCGCCTGTTCCAAATCGGATCATTTGCTGTCCCCCCCGAGGTGCGCGTCGCACCAGATCATGTAGTGGTCGGAGTGCTTGACCTCCAGCATGCCGTCGTCGATCACCGACCAGCCCGCCGACATGGCGATGTTATCGATGGCACTGCTCGACGAGTAGAAGGAGCCCAGCTGATTGTCGGGCCGATTGAGCAGCGTGGTGTAGTTCAGCACGGCGAACTCGGCGAAATCGCCGGTGTTGAAGTCGCCGGTGAGCAGCCAGGGCGCATCCTTCGGCAGCAGCTCGGCGATCTGCGCGAACTGTTTTGTACGCACCTCTTTGCTCTCGTAGGAAAGATGGGTGTTGAAGAAATGGACATGCGTGCCGTTGACGTCCAGCACGGCATGGCCGATCGAGCGCTGCTCATGCGTCCCCGACTCAAGCGGCGTCACCTCAAAGGAGACGATCGGCCAGCGGGACAGGATACCAGTGCCATATTCGCCGGTGCCGAGCGGAATGCCCTTCGCGAAGGCGTAGTATTCCATGCCCGACGCCTCGGAGAGCAGCTTCATGGTGTCGATATAGCCCGAGCGCTTGGCGTTCTGGTCGATCTCCTGCAGGCCAACCACGTCGATGTTCAGCCCCGTAAGGTCATCGGCCAGCACCTGCATATTCATGTCAACGTCGGCGCCGTGCCGGATATTGTAGGATGCAACTCTCAGCATTACTTCACCCTCCTGAATGTTGTCTTCGTAGAGATATGTGTAGTCCATCGTTCCCTGCCCTGCGGCGAGCAGCTCGATGAATTTGTCGGCGGCAAGGGAGAGCGCGTAGTCGCTCCCGCCCACCACCACGATATCGTCGCCGACCGTGCGGATCAGATAGTCGAAGGCGCCAAGCTCTTCCATCGCCTCAACACTGGCCGTGCGATTGGTCGCACCGAAGAGCAGCTCCCGCTCGCCGGCGGCGTCGGGATCGCTTCCCCGCTTGACCCAGTCGGTGGTGATCGTCATCTCCACCCCGGTCTCGGCCTGGATGTTCAGCCGGAAATCGAGCACAGTGTCGAGCAGATACTGTGTCCCCACATCGGGACGAACGAGCGTATACGCCGCCAGCCGCTCAGCGAGCGGCTGCTCGGTCTCGGGGGCGGCGGTGGTCATGGCCGACGCAATATCCTCGACCGGCAGTTCGGACGCGCAGGCCGTGACGGTCAGCATCAACGCGCCGAGCGCCGCGGCGCCCAGACGGCAAAAAAATCGGTTAGTTCGCATAAATACCTCCAAAAAGGCCGCGGAAACAGCTCCCTGCTCCGCGGCCGTCAGGTTTTGGATTATTTCTTGAGTGCGATGGCAGCCTTTGCCTTGGCGGTGATGTTCGCGGGGGTCAGGCCGTAGTGCTCAAGCAGAGCGGGAACCTTGCCCGAGTGGCCGAAGGTATCCTCGACACCGACGCGGAGCATCGGAACGGGGCAAGCCTCGCACAGGCACTCGGCGACAGCCGAGCCCAGACCGCCGATGATGTTGTGCTCCTCAGCGACGACCAGCGCACCGGTCTCACGAGCGGCGGCAAGGATGATCTCGCGGTCGAGGGGCTTGATGGTATGGATGTTGATGACGCGTGCGTCGATGCCCTCAGCAGCCAGGGTAGCGCGAGCGGAGAGGGCCATGTCGACCATGATACCGGTAGCAACGATGGTGACATCCTTGCCCTC
Source organism: Clostridia bacterium (assembly GCA_017463865.1). GTDB lineage: Bacteria > Bacillota > Clostridia > Oscillospirales > CAG-272 > SIG693. Next base: position 51,899 of record JAFTOI010000003.1, read on the forward strand.
GGCCAGCTGAATGCCCTTGCCCAGTTCGAACTTGTAGCTCGATGCGTCGAAGATGACCGGCACAGCCAGACGGCCGAAGCGCATGTAAACAGGGCCGTTGAAGTTGAGGGCGGCCTCGACAGCGGCGCGAGCCTCAACAGCATCGGCGGGATTGATGATGGTCATGCCGGGGATGGAGCGCATGGTGGCGATATCCTCGTTGCACTGGTGGGTCGCGCCGTCCTCACCGACCGTGATGCCGGCGTGGGTCGCGCCGATCTTGACGTTGAGATGGGGGTAGCCGATCGAGTTACGGATCTGCTCGAAAGCGCGGCCAGCGGCGAACATAGCAAACGTAGAAGCGAAGGGGATCTTGCCGGCAGCGGCGAGGCCTGCTGCGACGGTCATCATGTTGCCCTCCGCGATACCGCAGTCGAAGAAGCGGTCGGGGAACTTTTTCTTAAAAACGCCGGTCTTAGTCGCGGCGGCGAGGTCAGCATCGAGCACCACAAAATTCGGATATTTGTCACCGAGCTCTGCCAGCGCGTTGCCGTAGGCCTCTCTGGTTGCAATCTTTTCAGCCATTGTAAAATACCTTCCTTTCGTGATTTAGCCCAGCTCGGCCATTGCTGCCTTGATCTCGGCAACAGCCTGCTCGTACTGCTCGGCATTGGGCGCGGTGCCGTGCCAGGATGCCTGATCCTCCATGAAGGAGACGCCCTTGCCCTTGATGGTCGTGGCAATGATGGCGGTGGGCTTGCCCTTGCATGCCTTGGCAGCCTCAAACGCGGCGGCGATCTGCTCGAAATCGTGGCCGTCGATGGAGATGACGTTCCAACCGAAGGCCTCGAGCTTCTTGTCGTGGGGAGTGGGATTCATGACATCGGTGATGCGGCCGTCGATCTGCAGGCCGTTCCAGTCGATGACCATGACGAGGTTGTCCAGCTTGTAGTGAGCGGCAAACATCGCGGCCTCCCAAACCTGACCCTCCTGGCTCTCACCGTCGCCGACCATGGCGTAGGTGCGGTAATCCTTGCCGTCGATCTTGGCGGCAAGCGCCATACCGCAGGCGGCGGAGATGCCGAGACCCAGCGAACCTGTGGTCATGTCGACGCCGGGGGTATGTTTCATATCGGGGTGACCCTGCAGGAAGCTGTCCAGCTGGCGGAGATTCTTCAGCTCGGCGGGATCGAAGAAGCCGCGCTGAGCGAGAACCGAATAAAGAGCGGGAGCGGTGTGACCCTTCGAGAGCACAAGACGGTCGCGGTCGGCCATCTGGGGATTTGCGGGATCAATGTTCATCTCCTCAAAGTAGAGATAGGTCAGAATATCGGTGATCGAGAGCGAGCCGCCGGGATGACCCGAGCTTGCGCTGAAGACCCCCTCAAGCACACCGAGACGAACCTTCGCCGCGATCTGCTTCAGGGCTTTGATTTTAGCCTGTTCCATGAGTATCCTCCTGTTTTGTTCCGGCGCGTAACGGCCGAAATTTCTTCATGTTATATTATAACGCATGAAATGGCCGTTGTCAAGGTGGGGCGGGGATGTTATTTATTTAACGCACGAAATTGCGCAAAACCGCAACAAATCTAATGGATCAAGCCCTTCCCCGCAAAAAAGGTGCCGCAGCATCCGCTGCGGCACCCGCCTGTTTCAAACTCAATACTGATAATTCGCATTCACCGACTTCAGCGAATACAGATCCGCCACCTCGTCGTACACGATGACATCCTCCATATAAGGCGCCATCGCGTCGGTGAAAGCCTGCACCGTCAGGTTGCTCTCGAAATCGGTGAAGAAGTCGGCATTGGCCTCCAGCGCGTAGCCGCCGTCCTCCAGCGGCAGGCGGCGGATGATGTGGTAGCCGAGGTCGCTCTCGACGCACTGCCATGTGTTCTCCTCCATCGCGAAGGTCGCGTCGATGACCTCGGTGACATAGCTCGAGGTGCGGGTGAAGTAGTAACCGTTCGGGTACTGCGTCGTCGCCGTATCCTCGGTGTAGGTCGGCAGCAGGGCGGCGAAATCCTCGCCGGCCGTCAGCTTGGCCACGACCTCGTCGGCCTTCTGCTTCTGCGCCGCCAGCTCCGCCTCAGTCAGCTCGACTGTGACTGGCTCGCCGTTCTCGTCGGTCACATACGCACCGGTCTCGTCCATCTGGTACTTGGCGCCGGTGCTGATGAAAATATGTTCGATGCGGGCGTAGTTCTCGGTGTAGTACTGCTGCTTCTGCGCGTCGGTCAGCACGTTGGGGCCGCCGGCGGCGAACATGTAGTCCTGCAGCTGATTCACCTTTGCCTCGATGGTGTAGATCTCCTTGAGGATATCGTAGTTGACCGCGTAGTTGGCCAGCTCGGCGTTCAGTGCCGTCTTGCCGTCCATCGACGCTACCAGCTCGGCCATGTCGTCCTCAATCTGCTGCTTGGCGGCGGCAGACAGCTTCAGCCCGTACTGGTCATAGAGGTAGAGCGCCGCGACATAGGTGCGGGCGTTATCCTTGACGTAGTCGGTAAAGGTCTCGTTGAGGGTCTTGCCGTTCTCGCCGACAGCCAGATTCCACATTTCGTCGCTTTCCTGGTTGTTCATGTAGTAGTAGACGAAGAAGGCCTTGTAGCGTGCCAGCCAGAAGGCGTACATGTTAGCCGTGATGGACTGATTGCCCAGTTCCATGACGACTTCGCCCCGCGAGGAACAGCCGGCCATGCAGCCGAGACACAGGACAATGGCCAGCACCGCGCACAGCGCGCGGACGGCTCGGTTGAATCGTTTCATAACAAACCTCATTTTTGTGTATTCGGCTGAAAAAAATCAACCGTGATCGACAATATTGTACCGCGTTTTGCGCGGGCTGTCAAGCGGGTGGGGAGAGAATTCACAATTTGGTGTTATTTGAGCGTGATCGGAACGGTCAGCGAACAGAAGAACGGCTCGGTCAGGGCTTCATCGAGGTAGAAGTGGATATTGACGGTAACGGTATAATTGCCTGGCTCGAGCCTGCTGCCCTGCTCGTTGAGGCGTTCGACAACGCTCTCACCCTGCCAGATGTGGATGGTCTGGTCAGCCTTCGTCATACGGAGGGCAGTCGCGGTCGGCTGGGTGTGGGCGTCGTTTGGGGCGGTGTCGGATGACTCTTCGTCGACGAAGACGGGGTAAAGATCAGGAATGCCGCCGATGGAGAAGGAATACCACGAGTCGCCCGTCATCCAAACGGTTTTGCCGAAGTCGTCTCCCGCGAGATTGAAGTAGAGCCTGATCTTGAGCGGATGGGCCGGGTTGACCTCGTCGAGGTCGTAAACGGTGTGCGTCGAAGTCAGGCGGACGCGGAAATCGCCCACGCGGGCCGAGGCAGTGATCTCGGCCGAGCCCTTTCCGCTCGAGCGCACGCACGACGCGAGCAGGAGCGGCAGAACGAGCAGCAGGCACAGGATGGAAATGCGTCGTTTCACGGGGAGGCCTCCTTTGTGATATTGATATAAATATTGTAGCAAACCGACCGCACACTGTCAATATCCGCACAAAAAAGTTTACATTATCGTTGACCCGGCGCGCCATTCGTGGTATAATATGCAATTGAAACTATCACCGAACGGAGACTCACATGAAAACCATCCTAACCCACCTCCGCGCCTACCGCCGCGACTGCGTGCTGGCGCCGCTGTTCAAGATGCTCGAGGCCATCTTCGAGCTGTTCGTCCCGCTCGTCGTTGCGGCCATCATCGACCGCGGCATCGAGGGAGGCGACCGCACCGTTGTCTGGCAGATGGGCAGCATCCTCGTCGCGCTGGGGATCATCGGCCTGTGCTGCTCGGTCACCGCGCAGTATTTTGCCGCCCGCGCAGCCGTCGGCTCGGCCGCGTCGCTGCGCCGAGCCCTCTTCGCGCACATCCAGTCGCTTTCCTACACCGAGCTTGACCAGCTCGGCACCTCCACCCTCATCACCCGCATGACGGCCGACGTCAATCAGGTGCAGTCGGGCGTCAACCTTGTCCTGCGCCTCTTCCTGCGCTCGCCCTTCATCGTCTTCGGCTCGATGATCATGGCCTTCACCATCGACGTGCCGGCGGCGCTGGTCTTCGTTGTCACCATTCCAGTGCTGTCGCTGGTTGTCTTCGGCATCATGTGCTGGAGCATCCCCCGCTTCAAGCAGGTGCAGGGTGCGCTCGACCGGGTGCTGGGCAGCACCCGCGAGAATCTCTCGGGTGCGCGTGTCATCCGCGCCTTCGGCCGCGAGGCGGCTGAGCGGGACGAATTCGACGCCCGCAACAGCGCGCTGACCGCCCTTCAGCTGAAGGTCGGCCGCATGTCGGCGCTGATGAACCCGCTGACCTACGTCATCGTCAACCTGGCCGTCATCGCCCTGGTGCAGGTCGGCGCACTGCGCGTCGATGACGGCATCCTCACCCAGGGGCAGGTCGTGGCGCTCTATAACTACATGAGTCAGATCCTCGTCGAGCTCATCAAGCTGGCCAACCTCATCATCACCATCAACAAATCGCTTGCCTGCGCCGGGCGCATCACGTCGGTCTTCGGCGTCAAGTCGTCGATGACCGTCTCCGCGTCGCCGCGTGCGAGCGGCGACCCCACCGCGCCCGCAGTCGAGTTTCGCGGCGTCAGCTTCGCCTACGCCGGCGCGGCCGAGCCGTCGCTGGAGCGGCTCAACCTCACCGTCCCGCGCGGGCAGACGATCGGCGTCATCGGCGGCACCGGCTCGGGCAAGACGACGCTGGTCAACCTCATTCCCCGCTTCTACGACGCGACCGACGGCGCCGTGCTGATCGACGGCGTCGACGTGCGCGACTACGCCCCCGACGCCCTGCGCCAGAAGATCGGCGTCGTGCCGCAAAAGGCCTCGCTCTTCGCCGGCACCATCCGCGACAACCTGCTCTGGGGTGCCCACGCGGGCGACCCGACCGACGATGCTGCCCTGTGGCAGGCCCTTGAGCTGGCGCAGGCAAAGGAGATCATCGAGCGCAAGGAGGGCGGCCTCGACGCCCGCGTCGAGCAGAACGGCCGTAACCTCTCGGGCGGTCAGCGCCAGCGCCTGACCATCGCCCGCGCGCTGGTCGGCCGGCCGGAAATTCTCATCCTCGACGACAGCGCGTCTGCCCTCGACTACGCCACTGACGCAGCACTCCGGCAGTCGCTGCGCAGTCTGACCGACACCACCACCTTCATCGTCTCCCAGCGCGCCGCCTCCATCCGCCACGCCGACCAGATCGTCGTCCTCGACGACGGCGCGGTCGTCGGCATCGGCACGCATGATCAGCTGCTGGCCGAGTGCCCGGTCTATGCCGAAATCTACTACTCGCAGTTTGAGAAGGAGGAGAAGTAACATGAAGAAAACCTCCACCCTCCGCACCGTCCTGCGCCGACTCCGCCCCTATCGCGGGCGCATCGCGCTCACCCTCATCTTCGCCATGGCGCAGGTCGCGGCGACCCTCTACGTTCCCATCCTCGTCGGCCGCGCCATCGACTGCATCATTGCCCCCGGTCAGGTCGACTTTGCCGCCATCGCCGCACTGCTCGTCACCATCGCCGTCGTCACCGGCATCGGCGCGCTGGCCCAGTGGCTGATGAACCTCACCAACAACGCCATCACCTACGGCATGGTGCAGGACATGCGCCGCGACGCCTTCCGCAAGATCCAGATCCTGCCCCTCTCTTACCTCGACCGGCACCCGGTCGGGGAGATCGTCAGCCGCGTCGTGGCTGACGTCGATCAGTTCGCCGACGGCCTGCTGATGGGCTTCACTCAGCTCTTCACCGGCGTTGTGACCATTGTCGGCACCATCGGCTTCATGCTCTCGATCCACCTCGGCATCACCCTGATTGTGGTGCTCATCACCCCCCTCTCGCTCTTCGTCGCCGCCTTCATCGCCAAGCGGACGCACACCTTCTTCCGTGCCCAATCGGAAGCGCGCGGCGAGCAGACGGGGCTGATCGACGAGATGATCGGCGGCCAGAAGGTCGTCCAGGCCTTCGGCATGGAGGCGCGCGTCCTCGACCGCTTCGACGCCATCAATGAAAAGCTGCGCGCCGCCAGCCTCAAGGCCATCTTCTTCTCGTCGCTGACCAACCCCTGCACCCGCTTCGTCAACTCGATGGTCTACGCCGCCGTCGGCGTCGTCGGCGCCTTCGTCGCCATCGCCGGCGGCCTGAGCGTCGGCGGCCTGTCAACCTTCCTCAGCTACGCCAACCAGTACACCAAGCCCTTCAACGAAATTTCCGGCGTCATCACCGAGCTGCAGAACGCCCTCACCTGCGCCGCCCGCGTCTTCGAGCTGATCGACGAGACTCCGCAGATCCCCGACGCCGACGACGCCGTCGTCCTCGCCGAGCCGGCAGGCGCGGTCGAGATGCAGGACGTCGCGTTCAGCTATTCCCCCGACCGCCCGTTGATCGAAGGGCTGAGCCTCACCGTCAAGCCCGGACAGCGCGTCGCCATCGTCGGCCCCACCGGCTGCGGCAAAACAACGCTGATCAACCTGCTCATGCGCTTCTACGACGTGAACAGCGGCGCGATCACCGTCGACGGCCACGATATCCGCACCGTCACCCGCCATTCCCTGCGCCAGAGCTACGGCATGGTGCTGCAGGAGACCTGGCTCAAAGCCGGCACCATCCGCGACAACATCACCATGGGCCGCCCCGACGCCACCGACGAGGAGGTTATCGCCGCCGCGAAAGCCGCCCACGCCCATAGCTTCATCAAGCGCCTGCCCGACGGCTACAATACCGTCATCGGCGAAGACGGCGGCGCCCTCTCGCAGGGCCAGAAGCAGCTGCTCTGCATCACCCGCGTCATGCTCTGCCTGCCCCCCATGCTCATCCTCGACGAAGCCACCTCCTCCATCGACACCCGCACCGAGCACAAAATCCAAGCCGCCTTCGCCACCCTCACCGCCGGCCACACCTCCTTCATCGTCGCCCACCGCCTCTCCACCATCCGCGAAGCCGACATCATCCTCGTCATGAAAGACGGCCACATCATCGAGCAAGGCAATCACGAAAGCCTCCTCGCCAGAAAAGGCTTCTATTATACGCTCTACCGCAGTCAATTCGCCCAATAAATCCTCCACGATCAGCCAAGAATGAGCCAAGGATGTGGGGTGGGTGAATTTCCGCCCCCACGGGGCGGAAAGAGGGAGGGGCGAAAACTTCGGCGTCTGAGATGGTTTCGCCCCTCCCTCCCCACCGAACGATTTCCGCAATCTTCACCCTTGACATCCCCCGAAAAAAATAGTATAATATACCCGGTACTCCGCTGAACGATCGCGTGGCGTCAGGCCGAAAGGTATCGCCATGAGGAAAGTCCGGGCTTCACAGGGCAGGATAGCTGATAACGTCAGCCGAAGGCGACTTCAGGGAAAGTGCAACAGAAATAGACCGCCGCCATCTGGCGGCAAGGATGGAAAGGCGAGGTAAGAGCTCACCGGCACGACAGGCGACTGTGTGCAAATGTAAACCCTATCCGAAGCAACACCGCAGTCGGAGGCTTGCCCGGCATATCTCCGCAGGTGGCATGCGGCGACCGAAAGGGACCCGCGGAGCGGTATGGCGACATACCGCACAGATAGATGATCGTTCACGACAGAACCCGGCTTACAGGCGAAGTACCACCAAAAGGGCGGCAAGGATCTCCTTGCCGCCCTTTCTCACATTTTCTCACATCTGCGCGCGAAACGCCTTCCAGAAGCCGCTGTAGGACTGATATCCCACCTCAAGTGCGATCTCGGACAGCGACAGTTGCCCCTCCGCCATCAGCTGACGCGCCGCCTCAAGCCGACTGCGGGTCAGCATTTCGCGAAAGCCGCAGCCGGTGTGCCGACGCACCAGCCGCGCTGTCTGCTTCTCGGACAGCCCCAGACGGCCGGCCAGTTCCCCAAGCGTCGCTTCGCGGGCATAGTTTTTGGCAAAAAATTCGGCGATCAGAAAGCCGCGGTCGCGGATCGGCTCGGTCGGATCTGCCTGCGCGGCAACGATCTCGGCACAGATCACAGCCAGCACCGGGGCCAGCCGATGACTGCTCCCGACCGCAAGATAGCGCTCAATCGCGGCGCAAAGCTGATCGGCGATCCCGTCCGGCAGCGCGATACAGCGCACCGTCTCGACTGGATACAGCATCTGAAACGCAATGTGGCGCGTTCCCGGTGCATACACCCGGCTGGCGTGAAAAAGGCCGGGCGGCACGACCAGCATCTCGCCCGCCCCAACCGTCAGCCGCCGCCCCTCGGCGGTATACTCCCCCCGCCCCGACGCGATGATCTGCACCTCGGTGCAGTGGTGCCGGTGGAGCGCATTGGACTGTGCGCGAAAGGAGAAAAAGCCCTCCTGCATAAAAATGCGGACAGCCTGGTCAGCGACAGTAACGGTCATCTCTCGATCCATACATTTCCTCAACAGACATCACACGCGCGTGATGTCCCTTTTCAATATTGCAATCCCCCTCGCTTTGTGGTAGGATAATACCAAAGGGGGGGTCCTCTTTATTATACCAGCAAATCTGCAGAAAGTCAAAGGAATTTCACAATGAAAATCGAACTTCTCGGCGCGCCGCGCGTCATCATGCAGAACCCCGGCAGCCTTCATAATTACTTCGCCTGGCCCTCGGTGACCCGCCTGCCCGACGGCCGCATTGCCGCAGCCGCCTCGGGATACCGCCTCGCCCACATCTGTCCATTTGGGAAAGCCGTCATGGCCGTCTCGGCCGACGAGGGCGAGACCTACGCCCCGCCCATGCCGGTCATCGACACCGTCCTCGACGACCGCGATGCCGGCCTCTGCCCCTTCGGCGAGTCGGGGCTGATCCTGACCTCCTTCAACAACACGACTGCCTTCCAGCGCAAATCCGGCCAGGGCGGCGCTTACCGCGACGCCTACCTCGACCGCGTCACGCCCGAGGCTGAGCAGGCAGCCCTCGGCGCGACCTTCCGCATCAGCCCCGACTGCGGCATCACCTGGGGCCCGCTCCATCACTCGCCCATCACATCCCCCCACGGCCCGACCGTTCTCGCTGACGGCACTATACTCTGGGTCGGCCGCACCTTCAGCCAGAACAACGCCTTCCGCATCGACGTCGACTGCGTCATGGCCTACACCCTCGATCCCACCACCGGTGAGATGACCTATCGCGGCCGCATCGACGACATCTTCGACGGCGACACCAAGCTCCTCTCCTGCGAGCCGCACGCCCTCCAAATGCCCGACGGACGCATTATCTGCCACATCCGCGTCCAGGGATACGGCACCACGAATGATCGCTGGTTCTTCACCACGTATCAGAGCGAATCGGCCGACGGCGGCTATACCTGGTCGACACCAATCCCCCTGCTGCCCCGGGACGATGGCGCACCGCCCCACCTGCTTCGCCTGACGAACGGCATTACCGTCTCATCCTATGCGATTCGCCGCAAGGATGCGTACAGTATTCGCGTGATGCTCAGCCGTGACGACTGCCGCAGCTGGGAGACTGATTTTGTTCTGGCCTGCCATGATGTGACCCCCGATCTGGGCTATCCCGCTACCGTTGAACTAAATGACGGCAGCCTGCTGACCGTCTATTATGCACACCCCGCCAAGGGAGAACCGGCTGTGATTATGCAGCAGAAATGGAGGATTGTCGAATGAATCCCAACAACATCAAATTCACCGGCGTCATGCCCGCCCTCATCACCCCGCTGACCGCTGACGAGCAGGTCAACGTCCCTGTCCTGCATCAGCTGATCGACACCCTGCTCGCACAGGGGGCCGACGGCTTCTACATCGGCGGCGCCACCGGTGAGGGCATCGCCCTGCGGCAGGATGTCCGCGAGGTGCTTGCCGCCGAGTCGATCAAGGCCATCGCCGGCCGCAAGCCGGCCATCATTCACATCGCCTCGGCCGATTTCGGCGAAGCAGTTACCCTGGCCAAGCAAGCCGAAGCGGTGGGCGCTGACTGCATCTCGGCCATCCCGCCGATGTTCTACAGCTACGACGAAGACGAGGTCTACAACTACTACAAAGCCCTCGCCGACGCCGTGTCGATCCCGCTGCTGGTCTACTACAACCCCGCCGCTGGCTTCAACATGCGCGCCGACTTCGCCGCCCGCCTCTTCACCATCGACAACGTGACGGCCATCAAGTGGACCAGCTCCGACTATTACGGCATGCTGCGGCTGAAGGATCTCACCCACGGCGAGATGAACATCATCAACGGCCCCGACGAGATGCTGCTGATGGGCCTCGGCGCCGGCGCCGACGGCGGCATCGGCTCGACCTACAACGTCATCCTGCCGCTCATCAAGGGCGTCTACGAAAGCTTCCGCTCCGGCAATATCGCCCAGGCACAGCTGTGCCAGACCAAGGCCGACCGCATCATCGCGGTGCTGATCAAGTACAAGGTCATCCCCAGCATCAAGGCTGTGCTGGAGGGACAGGGCATCCCTGTCGGCAATGCGGTGTTCCCGATGAAGCGGTACAGCGCGGAGGAGAAGGCGCAGCTCTACGCCGACCTGCGCACGGCCGGAATGGAGATCTGACAGTGAAAAAGGCTTTCCCGCACGGGAAAGCCTTTTTTTATGCTCAGATATGCCCGATATCCTCAGTCTCGATCTTCGTCTTATCGGCCGGGATGAGCGCATCATCGAAGTGGATCATCACATTCTCGCCCGCCAGCCGCGCCTGCAGCGTCGGCACGTCGATCGCTGTGATCGCGCAGCCGGCGTCAATGGCCTGCGCGCAGGCCGCGCCGGCCGCCTGGCCGGTCAGAATGGCCGGCGGAATGACGCGCAGAACGTCCCACGCATAGCCCTCGCCCGCCGCGCAGCGGCCGACGGCGATGACGTTGTCATAGCCGTCCCGCACCAGCGTGCCGTAGGGCACCTCGTAGAGGAAATCACGGCGGTCAAAGTCGCAGATAGCTGCGATCGAGTCGTCGAAGTGGCGGTAGGCATCCTCAACCTGCAGGGTGTAGTTGCCGTCGATACGCCGCGTCGTGCGGAACTGCGGCATGATGGGCAGCAGCGTGATGTCGCGGCTCTTGCGGTCCTCATCCTTGATCTTCTCTAACAGCTCGATCTGGTTCTGGCAGAGGTAGGCGGTGACATCGTCGCCGTTCGTGCCGTCCCAGAGGCGCATGCCCTCGGGATGGTTGCCGCCGTAGAGGTTTGCGTGACCGCCGCTCCGGGTGGCGCGCAGCTTGCCAATATCCTCCGCCTCTACCGCCTTCCGGCAGGACTCGAGGGTCGCCGCGAAGGCGATATAGGTGTGAAAATTGCCCCGCGTAACGGTCGGCACGCCGGCCTGATACAGCACATCAGCGTCGCCGGTGGCGTCAACAAACATGTCGGCGGTGTAAAGCGAATACCCCGACTTGTTGAAAACGACCAGCCCGTCGATATGCCCGCCTGTGGTACGCGCCTCGGTGACAATGGTATCGAAGCAGATGTCGACGCCCGCCTCAGTCAGCGTTTTGCAGAGCACCAGCGAGAAAATGGGCGCCGAATAGCGACAGGTCAGGCGGCGGTCGGTCTTGCCCTGCCCCGGCTCGCCATTCTGCCAAACGGCGGGTATGGTGTCAAAGCCGTACTCGACCGACAGCCGCAGGAACTCGTCGGCCATGCCCTTGATGATCTGCACGCCCCGCCCATTGCACAGGGGAACAAAGAGGTTGATCAAGCCAATGGTGCCAAGCCCGCCCAACTGCGTGGTCTTCTCGATCAGCGCGACCTTCTTGCCGCTGCGCGCGGCCTCCAGCGCGGCGGCGCAGCCGGCGACACCGCCGCCGGCGACGAGGATATCATAATGACGTTCGTGAACGAATTGCATCAAACATGTCTCCTTTTCTGTCGATATCAGATCATCAAGTCAAATCAGCGCAACTTTGTATGACATTGCGTCTGCGATGTTATGGTTATTATATCAGGCATATTCCGCATTGTCAAGGGAACAACCAATATTTTGTCTGGCGTTATTTCACATATTCGCTGCCTTTATGCAAGGCAGTCAAGTCAATTCTGCAAGACGCTGAACACATACAATGGATGGCCGTCGACGATCGTATAGACCTTGCACACGCACATCACCGAGCTTGCCCGTGAAATGCTGAACAACAGCTCAGCGCTCCCGTCTCCGTCCGCGTCGCCGAATTGAACCGTGGGCGTGTACCGCAGATCGCGCAGATCAAGCTCACCCTGCATCGTGGTGAACACGGGGCAGGTGATCCACGCGCCGTTCTCGTCGGTCTGGATCACGGAGAAACCATGATCGAATTGAATCTCCGTCCCGGCCATCGGCGGCGCATAAGAAGATGACACCCCCTCCGACCCCAGCGCCGCCGTGTGGATCGGACAGATCATTTCGTGCAGAAGAATAGGCGGCTCCTCACCCCGAAGCAGGACAGAGATGGAGTAGATGCAGGTCTGCGCGGCAGCAGGGCAAACGGGCGCCGGATAGTCGCCGTCGGCCGTGTAGATGACAGCACTGCCGCTCTCCACGGCATTGCTCGCGGTCACGATCACCGTTTCCTGCCCTTCCCACGCATATGCCCATGCCTCCCGGATCACCACAGGCACATCGGAGAAGCCAGCCTCGGCCAAGCGGGCGCGGATCGCTTCGCTCCACGCGGCCTGCCCCGGCTGAGCCTCGGGGGTATATGCGGTATAGGCCGCCGCCTCGGTTTCGATGGCTTCGAATTCGGCAAAGGTGAGCTGAACGTCCGTCACGGCGTCAGCTGTGTCAACCACAGGTTCTGCCTGCGCGGGCTTGACGGCAGGCTCGACTGCTCCGATCGCAATGGGAGGCGGCTCTGGCTGGTGTTGACAGCCAACAACAGTTAGGCAAGCAGGAATGAGCAGGCATACAGCCAGCACGGCGGGCCTGCGATGTACATACTTGGGATATTGCATCATGGGTTCCTTCTTTAATTTATCTTTAATCTTTAATGAAAAGAAATTGAAGCGGTTGTCAAGCTATTTCGGCGCACGGGAGCTGTTATCAGCCTGCCCCATACAGGAACAGGATCCGTTCCATCTCCATTTGTCCATTCCGGTACGCATACTCGATCAGGATCTCGCCGCAGGTCTCCCGCCCCCCGGACTGACAGAGCGACCGGCAGACCAGGCGGTCATTTTCGATGGTATAATAAAAATAATGATCATAGGACAGCGTGTCAGCGGTTTTTGGGAAGGTATACGTCGTCCGCCCTGCGGTGAGGCGCCAGACCGACGCATCGCTGGCCAGCCGCACCTGCTCCGCCAGGATCTGCTCAGCGGGGACATAGGGGATCTCCTGCAGGGTAACGCCGTCAAAGAGGCAGGGCATTTCGGTATAGACAACGATATCCGCGCTGTCGTCCGGGTTCAGACAAACCGCAGCCATGCCGGGGACAGACAGTGTCGATTCGCCGGTGAAGGTGACGGTCTGATCCCCGGCGGCGAGGGTGAATGTACCGGCCTGCTCCCCGGGGGTGATGCTGACCGGTGAGGCTTCGGTGCCGCTGTCGGCGGACGGGAGCATCTGCATCGGATCGCGGCACTCTACCGTTTCGATAGTGCCGTCCTCCAGTCTGATCACATGGGTGCGGTCATGCAGGCTGAAGCGGAAATGCCCAGTCTGCGTCTCGCCCTCCAGCACATTTTCCTCCGCCCAGCGCAGGCAGCCCTTCAGGTATTCTTCGCTCGTCTGGGCAAACCAGCGCACATAGGGCAAAAGCGTGTTTGCATGTCCGTAATACATCGCGCTGGAAAAATCCATGACATAAAACTGCCCATGGCCGATCTGCACTGTTACCCTGTCCGCCCCGTTCCATGTGAACGTCAGCTGATCTTGCAGACCAGCTCCCACCTCCAGATACATGCTATATCCGGTGGACAGATCGATGCCCTTCACCAGCCGTTCGGGATAATCACGCACATAAATGCAGATATCACCAAACCGAACATAGGGCTCGGCGATGCCGTCGGAGACAGGGATGAAATAGGCAAGATTCGGGTGCCACCCGATGCCCGCCACCTCCTCCGGTGAGCGAACCTCGGTGCTCCACGGCTCAAAACCCACATAGAGGAAATAGTCCCCCACCCGGTATTTCAGCTGGATCGGCCATTGGGTACGGGTATCGTTGGAAAGGATCTCGGCATTTTCCAGCGTCAGTGGCTCGGTCAGCGCAAGTCCCTCCGGCAATGGTTCATAGTGGATCGGGTAGTACGGAGTGTCGGGCTGGCCGTTGTAATAGGCGCACAGCTCGTCCAGCTTGGTCTGCACATAGGCCAGATCCGACGCAAGAAACATTTCCCGTGCGTCCAGTTCGCCGCGGCAGTAGGCAATGTGGATCTCCTCGCCGGTCATGTGGGCAAAGGGAGGAACTGGGGTATCGACGGGGGGGCTCAGTAGGCTGAGCAGGAGAATGGCAGCAATCAAAGCAGGCTTCATGGCAGCTCCTTTCCGGTTGATTTGCTCGGCAGGCGGTAGGTGAAGCGGTCGAGCTGGGTCACGCCCATGGCACGCAGGCAGTCGGCTGCCGCGTCTGCGGCGGCATCATCGGCGTAGCCGGGAATGGTGGGCACGCGGGCGATGATGCGCGCAGGACCGACGCGGTCGAGCAGCCAGCCGAGGTTGTCCCGGACACGCTCGCTCCCCTGCCCCGTGTAGGCGCGGTAGGCCGCGTCGTCGCCGGCTTTGATGTCGACGATGAAGATGTCGACCGCCTCGGCGGCCAGCTCGACCGCAGAGCGGTCGACGGCGAGGCTGGTCTCGAGATTGATCGTCCAGTCGGGGCCGCAGACGGCGCGGAAAGCGGGGAGAAAATCGGCGTAGAGCAGCGGTTCGCCGCCCCCGAAGGTGACGCCGCCTCCCGTCGCGCGGAAGTAGAGGTCGTCGATCTTGAGGATACGATACAGCCCCTCGGGCGTATAGTCGCGGGTGGGCGTCCCTGCCGCCCACGACTGCGGATTGAGGCAATACCGGCAGCGCAGGGGGCAGCCGTAGCCGCAGACCAGCGTGGTCACACCGACGCCGTCGCTGGCCATGCGCAGCCGTGAGATGCCGAACGCGCGGAAAATGGGCGCGCTCACGGGTTTTTGCGCGGCTCGGTGACTGCGACAGTCACGGCCTCACGCACCTCATCGGGATCGGGCAGGTCGGGCGTGGGGC
This sequence comes from Clostridia bacterium, assembly GCA_017463865.1. Classification (GTDB taxonomy): domain Bacteria; phylum Bacillota; class Clostridia; order Oscillospirales; family CAG-272; genus SIG693. The sequence continues at coordinate 67,001 of JAFTOI010000003.1, forward strand.
CGATGCCGCCGGCGATGGCCGTTTCGAGGGCTGTGGTTTCGGTTTCGGGTACAGGCAGGGCAATGTCGCCCATCAGTGTCTCGACCGCCGGCTCGCCCTGCAGGGGTTCGGGAATAGGCAGGACCCCCATTTCTGCGGTCATCGGCGGCTCGGTGGTGGTCTCGGCGGCGATCAGTTCACCGGGGATAGCGGTGGCTGTCTCAGTCTGCTCGGTGCCGGTCGATTCGGGCATCATGGCGCCCTGCAGCGTTGTGCCACGGCTGAACGGATTATCGCAGGACGACAGATTGGTCGCTAAGAGGCCCATCGACAGCCCCATCACCGCGATGCGCTGGCCCAGCGAGCGGCGCTGGGCCAGCTCGCCCTCGAGCCGCTTCAGCTGTGCCTCGCAGTAGGGGCAGGTGCCCCGGCAGTCGCCCGTGTGGGTGCAGTCGCGCTCGTTGTAGTCAAGCTGGTTGGCCGCGGCGATGTCGCGGCGGATCTGGCGCAGGATATTGCATTTTTGCTTGCCGGTCATGGTGGTGTACCTCCGTATCGTACTTACCCTTTAGACGGAAAAAACGCCATTTTGTTCCGCCCGCACGCAAATTTTTCTCAAATCTTCCTGCCAACGTACAGGCAAAAACCCGGATCAGCCGATCTCAACCAGACCTGCGCAAGGCACGTCGAAGAGGTAAGTGCCAGCCTCCAGGGTAAACTGCCGCTCCTCGATCAGCTCGCCCGTGCAGGCATAGACGCGCAGCGTCTTCTCGCCGCTCGGGGCGGCGGTGCGGAGGTAGAGCCAGCCGTCCGCGGTGGCGTTGAACATGCTCAGCCGCTCGACGCGCTCGACCGACAGGACGGGCTTGGTGTGCAGGGCGGCGATAAGGTGGCCGTCGCGCTCGGCCTTGACGACGGTATAGAGGGCCTCGGGATTCTCGGCACTGAAACTGCCGTGGAGCAGGGTGTCGCGGTTGGTGCGCCAGAAGCGCAGGAAGTGGGCGAGAGCCTTCCGGTGCGATTCGGGGATCTCATCGAGCTTGACCGAGATCTGCGGGACGTAGAAAAGGGTGTCGATCAGCTGCATGGCGACCGACTCGACGGGGTCGTCGTTGTGCCACATCAGCATATCCGAGTGGGGGGCCGAGCCGCCGAGGGCGAGGCGGAGGTTAGTGCCGCGGGTATGATTGGCGAGGCCGCTGTTCGGGCAGTCGCTGACGCGGATCATGTTGCCGTAGTGACAGATATTGGGGCCGTAGTAGGACTGACGGAATTCGATCATCATGTCGGGGTTGATGGACAGCAGGGCCTCGGTCACGTCGCGCAGCAGCCAGTCGACGCCCTGCTCGAGCGAGCGGGTGTCCCAGCGTTCGTCAAAGGCGGGGGTGTGCGGGCCCAGCTTGAAGGAGTCGATGAAGTCGAGCTTGAAGCCGTCGAGGCCCCATTCGCGGGCGGCGCGGGTGTAGATGTCGGTCAGGTAGGCGCGCACGGCGGGGAAACGGGGGTCGAGGCAGGCGGCGCCGAGGTGATTGACCGGCCCGAGGAACATGCGCTCGGCCTCGAAGTGGGAGAATATCTTGCTTTCCTTGCCCACGAAGGGCACTGAGTACCAGAGGACGAACTTCATCCCCTCGGCGTGGACGCGGTCGACAAATTCGCGCATATCGGCCACCTTTTCGGAGATCGGCTCCCAGTCGCCGCAGGTGATGTAGCCCCGCTTGCCCCAGGCGATCTGCCAGCCGTCGTCAACAATGATGGTATCCATGCCCATGGCCTTGGCCATGCGGCACTGGGCAACGATGGCATCGACGTCGACGGCCTGATGGAAGGAATACCAGGTCGAATAGACCGGCCATTCGGCGGCGTCGGGGACGGGCGCGGGGGCGTAGCCCGCGTCGCGCCAGAAGGCGTGGACGCCGCGCATGGCCGCCTCGTAGGGGATATCGGTGGTGTCGATGCGGACGGAGGCGTGGTAGCGCTCGAGCTCATTGATGGGCTCGGTGAAGAATTTGACGGTGCAGACAAACTCGGCCGTGTGCTCATCGATGCCGGTGGTGATGGCAGTGGGGGTGGCGGCGTCGGAGAGGGCGACGGTGAGGCGGTTGCGGCCGCCGAGCGAGATGAGCTGCTGGACGGGCGCGCCCGACGCGAGGCGCGCGTCGGAGACGCGGGGGCTCCAGCTGACGCCGATCTCGCGGTTGTGGGCGTGGCCAGGGCAGTAGACCGAGTAGACATCGGCGCAGGGCACGCGCCAGGTGACGGTCACCGGCTGCGGGACGCAGCGCGTACCGAAGTCGATGTCGACATCGAGGATGGTGATGCCGTCGGCCGGCGTGCGAGGGGTGAGGGTGACGGCAGCGGATTCGTTTTTGGCGGAAAAGGTGAAGTTCATGGCATACCTCCGTGGGGGGAATTTTCTCTATTGTAGCCGATTCCTGCGGATTTGTCAAGGCAAAAAACTCGCCTGTGCGGCATGCCGCACAGGCGAGTTTTCCTTTTATTTCTTCCGCCAAAGCATCAGCGGGATGGAGAGTACGCACAGGCCGATCCACACGGCGATCATGCCCGTGTAACCGGTGGCGGCGATCATGACACCGAAGACGGCCGAGCCGATGGCCGAGCCGGTGTAGGTCGCGGCGTCCATAAAGCCGGCGACGGTCGAGACACAGCCTTCCTTTGCGTAGTCGGCCGGGTAGATCGAGAGGAAGACGGCGTTGATCCACGAGGTTGCGATGGCGACCAGCGCCAGCAGCAGGGCCGACACCAGCGCGGGCGGCGTGGTGACGAGGAAGGGCGCCAGCGCGGCCACGCAGAGGCCAAAGGAGGCGGCGACCGTCACGCCCTGCTTCTCGCGGAAGAGGCGGAAAACGACCGGGAAGAGCAGGCGGCCGACAAAGTTGGCCAGCGGCATGATGAAGACGAAATAGGCCGCGTTTTTCAGATCAAGGCCGTACTGCGTCATGAAGAGGGTCGGCACCCACAGGATGAGATTATCCTTGACCACGCCGTGCGCCGCCGCGGGAAAGAGCAGCCGCCACAACTTGGGATCACGCAGGATGACGCGCAGCTGGGCGAAGAGGTCGGTCTTGGCGCCGTCGGTCTTGCGCAGGCCGTCGGCGGGGAGGAAGATCAGCAGCGCGCCGAAAAAGAGGATCAGTGCAGCGGGGATCCAGAAGACAGCGCTCGCACCGCCCTTGGCGGCCAGCGTCGCGATGACGACGGCGATGAAGCTGCCCAGACCGACGCCGGTGGACATGGTCATCAGCGCGCGGCTCTTCCCGGGCGAGCCCTCGTAGGCGGTGACGACCGTCTTGAGCGCCGGGCCCCAGAGCATCGACTGGAAGAAGCCGTTGACGCCCCACAGCACGATCATGGCGGGCAGCGGGGGCATGAAGCCGACGATGAGGTTGGACAGGCCCGCCGCACCCATACCGACCATCAGCATGACGCGCGCATTGACGCGGTCGCCGATGTAGCCGTTGAGCAGGCGCCCGATGGCGTAGACGAAGAAGAAGGCCGAGCTCATGACGCCGATGCCGACACTGTCGGTGATACCGGCCTCCTGCATGAGCGGGGAGGCGATGGAGAGGTTCTGCCGGCCGGTGTAGATGATGGCGTAGGCCATCGCGCAGAGGGAGAGAGTCAGGCGCTGCCGCGCGGTGAGGGAGAGTTTCATGATGGCTCCTTGGCGTGGTAATAAATATGAAGAGAAACTGTCTATATTGTACCGCACAGTGTGGGTTTTGTCAAGGGGGCGTGAAAAATATTTATTATTGTTGATTTCGATAATGTTTCGTTTTGGTTATGCTTTGCCTTGTGCAACAAAAAAACAGGCACCCGATTGGGTGCCTGTTCTGGCGGAGAAGCAGAGATTCGCCCAGACGCGGCTTTGCGGTAAAATACAGCCTATATTTCCCCTTAAAATCAAGCATTATCAGCCAAAATACAGGCAAAATCGAAGCAAATCAAAATAAATGTACCCAACCTTGTACCCAAATTTGCCCCATCAGAACCCCGCAAATGCGGCGCTCATTCTGTCCGCGTCTGACGGCATCATGTGGCTGTAGGTGTTCAGCGTCTGCTCGATATTCGTATGCCCGAGATGCCGCGAGACAGCGACGATCGACACGCCGGATGCGATCAGCAGACTGGCGCAGGAGTGCCGGAAATCGTGCAGGCGGATCTTCTTCACACCGCTGTGCGCGCACCAGTCGGACAGCCGACGGTCGATGGTGCGGTCGGTGAAGGGATCCTCGCCGCCGAACACGAACAGACTGTCATCGCGCTTATCGAGGCCGTCATGCCATGCGGCGAGGTCGGCGGCAAGGCTCTGCGGGATGGCGACGTCGCGGACGCTGGATCGATTCTTTGGCGTCGTGACGGCGTAGGCGGCGTCCTTGGTCTTGCGTGTGATCGACTTTGTGATGCTGATCTTGCATGCGTCGAAGTCGATATCGTTCCATGTGAGCGCCAGCGACTCCCCCTTGCGGCAGCCGGTGACGTAGAGCAGGCGGAAGTACAGTGCCCAGAGTGGGTCATCGACGGCGGCGAGGAAGGTATGAAATTCGTCCGGCGTCCAGAACTGCATCTCCTTCTTCGGCTCGAGGTTGCGGAAGCCCTCGACGCGGTTCATGATATTCTTGACGTCGTGATAGCGCTCGCCGAATTTGTAGATGGACGACAGCTGCGTGCGCAGGCCGGTTTTGTATTTGTAGCTGTAGGATTCGAGCGACTGCTGCCAGCCGAGGATATCGCGCGGGGTGATCTCGTCGACAATGCGCCCGGCGAAGTACGGCGCGATGTGCTGATTGATCTTCGACTCGATGCTGTAGACCGACGACGGCTTGATGCGCGTCCGCTGGTGTGCGAGGTAGTCGGCGAGCAGATCATCGAAGCGGAGGCGGTCGTCGGGTGTCTCATCCGGGGCACTCCCCTGCTCTGCCATGTACTCGACATAAGCCCGCTGGGCTTCTTTTTTTGTTTTGTAGCCGGACAGGCGCTTGTTCTGCGTCGTGCCGTCCCGCAGCTTCTCGCGGAAGCGGACAGACCAGAGCTTGTCCTTGCCGCGCTGGTCGTAGCTGGGCATGGTGGAGCCTCCTTAGAGTTTACAGAAAATGTATTGACTTCGCGTTAAGTTTTTGCTATAATGATATTGCATATGAGATACACTGATATAGATGAGTATGAAAGGAGGGCGCATATGGTTAATGTTCGCGATGTCGCAGAATGGTTCTTGAGCCATGCACCGATGACACACAAGAAAGTACAGAAGCTATGTTACTATGCGCAGGCGTGGTATTGTGCGCTGTATGACGGAAGTCCTCTTTTTGGCGACGAAATACAGGCGTGGGTGCACGGCCCGGTTATCCCCTCGCTTTATCCGCTGTATGCGGACTATAAATGGATGTCTATCCCACAGGCAAACGTGTGCCCGGAACTGCCCGATAATGCGGTCGCTGTTCTTGAAGCAGTTTATAACACCTATGGCGCATTGAGCGGCGATGAGTTAGAGCGTCTGACGCACTCTGAAGAGCCGTGGAAAGCAGCGCGCGGCGATCGCATGCCGTGGATGACCTGCAATACCCCGATCAGCTGTGCGAGCATGAGACGGTTCTACCGCGATTTGTATGACAAAGACCAAGCAGATTAAGCCGTTCAAGCTGCCGCCGGTCGAGCAGAGGCCTGCGATACCACAGCTCCCGTTCAATGGCAGTGCCGTTCTTGACAAAGGGTTCTCATTTTCTTTTTCCTGCTTCGACCGAACACACGGCTTGTTCAATCTTGGTGACGACAGACACGGTGGCGTGGTCGGCGGCGACTGGTTCGTCGCGCTGCTCGATTGCCTGAAAAGTGTGAGCGGAAAAACCATGCCGGAGTTAAAAAGTTCGTTACACGACTTGCACCCGGTCGATTGGGAACATGCCAATGCATCGCCACCGGGGAACAGCGAACAGTATCAGTATTGGCAATTCCGAATCGACAAATCAAATGGGCGCGTGATTGGCATCATCATTGACGGCGTGTTTTATGTGGTGTGGTTAGACCCTCACCACAATCTTACCGACAGCGTCGGATACGAAAAAGCATATTGGCATAGCCCTGCGCTGAGCCCGTATGAGAAGCAAGAACAGAGAATCGCCGCGCTTGAAAAAGAGGTCGCCAGATTAGCCGACGAGAATGCGGCTTGTCTATCGTTGCTGGAAGAAGCAACAAAATAATTTCATCAGCCGCCCCACGGTAAGTAAGCCCTCCACTATCCGGAGAGTGCCGAATCCGTGGGGTATTTTTTTACCACTTCAAGATCGGATTCGTCGGGAAGAAGATATTGAGGATCAGCAGGGCGACGAGGCAGATGGACATGACGCCGATGACGAGAAACAGGCGGTTGATGGTTTTCGCGCGGGCATCGATGATCTTCATCAGGTTATCGATGCGCTGCTGGTGGATGGCGTCTTTATCGGCAGACAGCTGGGCATAGTGCTCCTTATGCTGTTCGAGCATGCGATCAAAATGTGCCTTTTCGTCGGCGATGCGGGCCTCTGAGATGCGTTTGTACTCGGCGACACGGTTATTTGTGGTCTCGATGATATCCCGGCGGATCTCCTCGGTGTAAAATGCGAGAAATTCCTCTTGCATTGCTGCATGTTTGGGGCAATCGGTGCAATTATGGTCTGCATTGGCGCAAGAATTTGTTGCAGAGATGAGTCCGCAGGCTTCATCGATGCTGCCTCCGAGGGCGCGGATGACTTCTACGACGGTCGCATAGTCTACACTTTTGGCATCTCCTTTGAGCAGTCGTGAGACGGTTGACTCTGAGATACCACTCATGGATCCAATCTGCGCATTGGTCAAATTTCGTTGATTTTTCAGGGTTTTCAGGTACTCGGAGAGCATAGATGAAAGTCCTTTCTTACATGTATGCAAGAAAACTTGCAGCTGTGCAAGTCGCTTGCAGCAATGACTATTTACAATCACGGCGATGTCGTGTATGATGGAGGCACAAAGGAGGTGCGGACATGCACGACAGAGACAAGGTACTGCGGAAGCAGCGCGAAAAGAAGGCGGCGATCATCCTTGCGGCGCAGAGACGCGCGAAGGCAGCCGCGCGATACGCAGAGATGCACATGGATGATACGCCGAAAAAATTACACAAAAATGTGTCAAATGTGCTTGACAAACACGAAGATGTGTGTTAAAATAAGATACAACAAGATGTACCACGGAAACACAAAACATAAAGGAGACCGCACAATGACTACTATTACCAATACCGTACATCATGATTCCGCCGTTGTGCGGGAGAAACAAACTTTTATTATGGATCGCGCTCGGCAGATGGCACCGGAACAAAGAAAGGCATTGATCACGTTGCTTGAGGCAATCGTGGGAAAGTGAGGAATAAATGGCCGAAAACATTGGCAGAAGAATCCCATCGCCTTTTCCCGAACCAAAAGTAATCACGGGAACGATACCGAATGAGCCGGTCATGCCGAAAAAATGGTATCAACACACAGAAGAGCAGAGAATCAAAAATGAAGCAAATGCAGAAGAACTATATCTGTTATCACAAAAAATTCTTGCTGATTCGGATATAAACGAAGAGGCGCTTGCGAAAGATTTTTGGTTATAGATTTATTGGTTGACAGAAATAATAAGTTGTCTTACATTGGTGTTGACATACTTATTTACCAGAGATGTTTCGTAAATGTACTTTTCCATAGATTCGATTATCCACTCTTCGTTTGATTTATAATTCGTTCGTCCAAGATGGTTTGACATATCATGGAAAGATTCTTCCGGGTAGATATCGGTATGTATAATATAGGAATAACCGTCTCCGGAGTGTTTATTTCTCGAATAAGAAAAATCACGCGCGTTGTATGAATACGAAATGATTTCGTTTGCAGACGATATTCCGGTTATAATCATATTGAATTCAAAAATGCAATTGAGTTCTTTTTGAGCTTCTTGGGTCAGCTTGTTAATTTGTTCGAAGACAAGATCGATGTCAGATGTGTTCAAATTCAGGCGCTGCAATCTTCCTAAAATTCCACGTGCGATCGAACCGTTGCCTGTTATACCTACTCCGATATTTTTTATCGGAACAATTATCTTCATGGCAATTTCATCAACAATGGTTTCGGCGTTATGGTCCATTGCTCTGCCGTCAGCCATTACGTAAGACTTGTTTTGCGTAAACACGTTTACAACGATACTCACGATTCAACCTCCATTTAATACCGCTCCTTATGGGGCGGTTTTATTTTGCCATGTTTTTGATTACTTCTGCGATGGAACTCAGTTGATCGGGATTTAGTCTGGGCATGTTTTCGATCATGGTTATGACAGGGTCAAGCTGTTCTGGAGTTAATCTGGAGACAAGTTCTGCAATGATTGCCATATCTTCTGCAAGCTCGCCATCTTCGGCGGGCTTTTTGTTTTCTTCGCGGCTCTTGCGCTCCATCGGTACGTCGTAGCCCATCAGCCATCCTTCGCTGACGTCGAGGGCTTTTGCAAACTCATCAAGTCGGTCTTGCTTCGGCTCATATTTTCCGCTGCGGTATTGACTGATCACCGCCTCGGATATGCCCATACGTCTACTAAACTCCGCTGCGGTAATTCCTCGAATTTTCAATGCTTGGGTCAGCCGCTTAGCGAAAGTAGTATTTTTCACAATTCAACATCCTTTCGTTCGATGTGCTTCTATTATAATTCATTTCTTAGGATATTGCAATAGATTTTTGCAAAAAAATAAAAAAAGTTTGGAAAAACCTATTGACAAGGATTTCAAACTGTGCTATACTTTACTTAGTAAAATCCTAAGTTTAAAATTGGAGGTGATAAAAATGGCTGAGTACAATTACGCAAAATTGCTCGGGCGCATGCGTGAGAAGGGCGTAACGCAGGAAGAAGTTGCAAGCAAAATGGGGCGTAACGCGGCCACATTCAGCCGAAAGCTGAATAATATGGGCTATTTTACGCAAAGTGAAATCAGTTGTCTTTGTGATTTCTTGCAAATTCCGGACAACGAAATCGGCAATTATTTTTTTACAAAATGACTTTGGAAATTCATAAGTCCAAAACAGAAAAGGAGAACCCAACATGAACGAACTTCAAATCTTCCACAACGACACCTTTGGAGAAATCCGAACAATTACCCGCGACGGCGAACCTTGGTTCGTAGCTGCTGACGTGTGCAAAGCCCTCGAAATTGACCCGACGGCAACCAGACGCCTTGATGATGACGAAAAAGCTGCCCTGCGTTTAACGCAGACCAGCTCCAACGGTGTCACGCAGGATCGAGAATGCACCATCGTCAACGAACCCGGCCTGTACACCCTCGTGCTCGGCAGCCGCAAAAAGGAAGCCCGCGCATTCAAGCGCTGGATCACCCACGAGGTCATCCCCTCCATCCGTCGCAACGGCGGCTACATCGCCGGGCAGGACAGCCTCAGCGACGACGAGCTGATCGCCCGCGCCCTCGTGGTCGCGCAGAACAAGATCCGCGACCGCGACAACCTCATCGCCAAGCAGGAGCAGATCATCGGCGAGCTGACGCCCCGCGCCAACTACTGCAAGATGATCCTCGACAACCACGGTCTGGTTAGCATCACGCAGATTGCCAAGGATTACGGCATGTCCGGCAATAAAATGAATCGTCTGCTCGCCGAGCGCGGCATCCAGTACAAGCAGTCCAAGCAGTGGCTCCTCTACAGCGCCCACCACGGCAAGGGCTGGACGCACTCGAAGACCATCAACATCACCCGCAGCGACGGCAGCCCCGACATTGTGATGGAGACCAAATGGACGCAGCTCGGCCGCCTCGCCATCTACGAGCTGCTCAAAGCCGACGGCATCCTGCCGGTGATCGAGCGGGAGACAGCTTAACGAAAGGAGAATTACCATGTTCAAGACCGGAACTGTTACCTTCAAAGAAGTTGACCCCTACGCAGTCGCACGCAACTACATGAACGCCGCCACCAGAGCCCGCTACAGCCTCTACAAGCTCAACGACCGCTCGGACGAGTACTGGGCACTGCAGGCCGCATTCGACCGCTACATCGCCGCCAGCGCCCGCAGAATGGCCGATCTGGCCGACGCAGAAGCGGAGGCGATGGAATGAGAATCATCCTGACAGCCGCAAGATCGGACGACATTGAGAAGATCATCGCCAACGCAAGAGCGCTCGAGGAGCGCGGCGTGACCGAGGTGGAGATCGTCGTCGACTACAGCGCGGACAAGAAGCCCTACCTCGTCAACGATGATGTGATGGCGCGCTACAACGTATGCCGCACGGCGGCGCAGGCGATCGTGAACTCGGTCAAGGAATACTGCGGCGACACGCTCGGCAAGGGGAAGATCCTCATGAATGAACTGTTGGCGTGGGAGAGAAGATCGCTCGACCCCAATCCGCTGACGGAAAGGAGACGCGCATGACCACCGATGAACTGCTCGCCGTATATCCTGCCGCGCGGCTCGCGCTGATCGAAGCCCGCCGCGCGAGAGGGATCACGCAGAAGGCCGCATCGTCGATGCTTAACGTCAGCTGGCCGTATTACAGCATGGTCGAGCTGGGCGAAGTCACGCCGGAGCCGCGTATCGCGGGCAAGATCGCGCGGCTGTTTGGAATTGATATTTTGGAAGGAGAACAACAATGACGCAAGATGAGATCAAGCTGATCCTGGACAAGCACAAGAAGTGGCTTAACGACGAAGAAGGCGGTGAACGCGCTAACCTGCGCGGCGCTGACCTGCGCTACGCTGACCTGCGCGACACTGACCTGCGCGGCGCTGTCCTGTGCGACGCTGTCCTGCGCGGCGCTGACCTGCGCGGCGCTAACCTGTGCGACGCTGACCTGTGCGACGCTGACCTTGACTATTCCTGCTGGCCGATTTGGTGCGGATCGCTCGGGGTACATATCGACGAACGCATTGCGCTGCAGCTGCTCTACCACACGCTGTATAACATCGCATACAGCAAATACATCTCCGCCGAGATCAAGCGCGTCTTGCTCACGCCGGAGATCGTGGAGATCGCCAACCGTTCGCATGTCGTGCATGAGCACGGTAAGCCGAAGATCGAACCTTACAAGGAGGAACAAGCATAATGGGAGATATGCTGTTTGTCGTGCTCGGCATCAGCGGCGGGACCCTGCTGCTCTGCGGGGCATGGGGATTGCGCTGTCTGGTCATGGGGCTGCTTGGCTATGAGGAGCTGCCGAAGCTGCGGCGGAAAAGAAAAATCCCGCGCAAGGCGGCAACCAAGCGCGGGATCGTCGGCCAGCGGGTACGCCGGTCGGCATGTGAGTACAGTAAAATTATAATCGATTATGGAACAAATGTCAAGAGTAAACCGCAAGTTTTTGTCGATTGGCGATATATGAGGGGGTGAAGGGATGCCTGAACTCTTCATCGACAACTTCGCCGGAGGGGGCGGAGCCTCTACCGGCATCGAGGCGGCGATTGGCCGCAGCGTAGATATTGCGATCAACCACGACCCGGACGCGATCGCGATGCACCGGGCGAATCACCCCACGACGCGGCATTACTGCGAGGATGTGCGGGCGGTGGATCCTGTTGAGGCGTGCGGCGGTGAGCCTGTCGCGCTGGCGTGGTTCTCGCCTGACTGCAAACATTTCAGCCGCGCGAAGGGCGGCAAGCCGGTGGACAAGAATATTCGCGGCCTTGCGTGGGTTGCGATCCGCTGGGCGTATCTGGTGCGGCCCCGTGTGATCATGATGGAAAATGTACCTGAGATCCAGACCTGGGGGCCGCTCGGCGAGGACAACAAGCCGATTGCCGAGCATGCCGGCGAGACTTTCGACGGATTTATCAACGCACTATCGTGCGGTATTTCGTATGATCACCCGGCTTTTGCCGAGATGTGCAATGCGCTGGGGATCGACGAGGATTCGGAGATAGCCGACGCGTTGGTTTGCGGTCTCGGCTACACCATCGAGTGGCGGGTGCTTCGCTCCTGCGACTACGGCGCACCGACAACGCGGACGCGGTTTTACATGATCGCCCGATGCGACGGTGAGCCGATCATCTGGCCGGAGGCAACGCATGCGCCTCGCAAGAGCCGCGAGGTGGCCGAGGGCAAGCGCAAGGCATGGCGCTCGGCGGCGGAGTGCATTGACTGGAGTATACCGGCGCAGTCGATCTTCGAGCGGGACAAGCCGCTGGCCGAGAACACCCTGCGCCGCATCGCGCGGGGGATTCAGAAGTTTGTGATTGAGAATCCCGAGCCGTTTATTGTGCGGTATAAATTTGACAACGAGCCGGAAAGCATCAATGAGCCGTTGTCAACGGTGACGGCGGTGAACAGCCATTATATAGCAATCCCCACAATTGTTCCTATAGGATATGGCGAGCACGAAAAGCAATCTCCGCGCGTGAACAGCATCGAAGAACCTCTCGGAACTGTTGTTTCGAGCGGGAAGCACTATCTTGCCATGCCTACGCTGATTCAATATCACAGCGAGCAAAGCGAACGCGAAGCACGCGGCCAGGCGCTCGATGAGCCGCTGATGACGGTTGACACCTCGCCGCGCTATGCGCTGTCGGTGGCGCACATTATGAAGAATTATGCCGGCAACTACACGGGGCCGGGTAGCGATGCCGCGGAGCCTCTTGACACGGTCACAGCGAAGGATCACAACAGCCTGATCACAGCGCACATTATGACGATGCGCAACAACATGGACGGACAGTCAATGGATGAGCCGCTGACTACGATCTCGACCAGCGGGGCGCATCATGCCGAGGTGCAGGCGTTTCTGGTGAAGTATTTTTCAAACGGCGCACCGAAGCCGGTGGACGAGCCGCTCGACACCGTAACAACGAAAGACCGCTTTGCCGTGGTGACGATCCACGGCGAGGACTACATCATCACTGACATCCGGATGCGTATGCTGCAGCCTCGAGAGCTGTTCCGTGCGCAGGGGTTTCCAGAGGAGTACATCATCGACCGGGACGCGGATGGGCGTCCGTATCCGAAGAGCAAGCAGGTCGCGCGCTGCGGCAACGCTGTTACGCCGCCGGTGCCGACAGCGCTGGTGCGGGCGAATCTGCCGGAGTATTGTGTGAGTGAGGTGACGCCATGAAAGCCCGCCTTCCCGCGCGGTACAGCGTACCCGCGAACAAGCAAGCCGCCTTTGATGCGGCGGTCGCGGAGGAGTCGCGCCGGCTGTTCCGCGAATATGACAGCTACACCATTGACATCGTCATCATCGCCGTGGTGCTGGTGATGATCCGCGTCTTCGGCTGGGGCAGCGGCGAGCACGCAACGCGTGTCCCGCGCCTCATCGAGGAGGTGCGCAAGACGATCGAGCACTACTGCAGCCGCTACGGCCACGACTGCGCGATGGTCGCCATGCGAAGAGATCTGGCCGAGTATGGCGTTGAATATGAAGGGAGATCGGAATGAAACATACCTGCCGCGATTGCGGTCGCGAGACCGACAACGAAAAAGTAATAAAAAGTATTGTGGACGGCAAACCGCTTTTTACTGTTCACCGATGCGACGAATGCCAAGCAAAATGGGACGCGGAATTCGAGTTTCAAAGCGAGGGAAAGAAATTTCGCGAAGATAACTTGATTTGCCCCTGGTGTGATTTTGCGTTTGAAGATTACGATGCCTGCCGTTATGAAGAGGGCGAAGAAACAGAGATAGAATGCCCTGAATGCGGGCGAAAGTTTGATCTCGAAGTTGAAATTCAGCGTGTCTATAGCACAAAACGAAGTCTCTGCGAGATGGACAAGGAGCCCGCCTATGTGTAACCTCTGCCACCACCACCCCTGCCCCAGCGCATGCCCGAACGCGCCTGACCCCGTCGTCGGCGTGTGCGCGATCTGCCGGCAGCGCATCTATTCCAGCGAGCCCGGCGTCATCGTTGACGGCGAGGCTTACCACGCTGAGTGTCTGGACGACCTCAGCACCCGCGAAAAGCTCGAGCTGTTCGGGCATGACGTCGCGGAGATCATCACAAAGGAGGAATAACCATGGCAGCATTCCCCGAACGTCTGCGGCAGCTCCGCGAGGAGCGCTGCATGTCACAGCGCGAGTTATCGGCGGCGATTCATACCAACCACTGCACGATTTACATGTTCGAGTCCGAGAAATCCCAGCCGCGCGCCGACACGATTCTCGAGCTCTGCCGATACTTCGACGTCAGCGCCGACTATCTGCTCGGCCTGTCCGATGTGCGGCATGCCGAAGCGGACGCCATCGCGCCGCGGCTCGAGCAGGTCTACGCCGCGCTGTTCGACATCCGCAAGCTGGCGCAGGACGCCATCACCACCGTAAAGGAGGCTTGATCGATGATCGCTGCACCCTGCAAGAACTGCGAAAGTCGCAGCGAACGATGTCACGGGCGCTGTGAGAAATACCGCGATTGGGCGGAAGATCGACGAACCGAGCTTGATCTGCGCATGGTCTCCCGACAGGCGGACGAGATGCAGATCGAGGCGATCGACAAATTCAAGCGAAAGCAAAGGAGTAAGTTATGAGTTATCTATACACCATCGAAACGGCGCTGCTGTCGCTGTTTGACCGCATCGACGAGGGTGAGGTCTCGGCGGAGGATGCCGCTGACACCGTTGAGGCGCTGGAACTCGAATACGAGGCAGCGATCGACGGCGCGGCGACGCGTGTCAAGGAGCTTCTGGCCAACGCAGAAGCGATCAAGGCCGAGATCGAGACGCTGATGGCGCGCAGAACAGCCAAAGTCGAGCAGGCAGAGCGCTATCGCCAGCTGATCCTCGAATCGCTTCGTCGGCTGGACAAGACAAAGGTTGAGACACCTCGCAACTGTGTAGCCATTCGCCGGAACCCGCCGAAGGTCGTCATCGAGAACGAGGCCGTCTTCATCGACTGGGCGCGGCATCTTGCGCCCGATCTGCTGACCCGGAACGAGACATACAAGCCAAACCGCGACGCCATCAAAGACGCAATCGAGCACGGCGAGGCCGTCCCGGATGTACATATCGAGCAGGGCGAGTCCCTGCGCATCAAGTAAAGGAGTGATACATATGGCACAAATTCATGAAGCCATCTGCGCCGCAATGGGGCGCACGGGGGCGATCGGCAAGGACAAAAAGAACCAGCAGCAGGGGTTCAAATATCGAGGCGTAGACGACGTGATGAACGCCTTGCAGCCGGTGTTCGCTGAATTCATGATCTTCTGCACCCCGCGCGTCATCGAGATCAAGCGTGAGGAGCGGCAAACGAAGAACGGCGGCGCGATGACCTACACTGTCGTCACAGTCGAGTACACCTTCTATGCCGCCGACGGCTCATCGGTGTCCTGCGTGGTCTGCGGTGAGGGCATGGATTCGGCGGACAAGTCCACATCGAAAGCGATGTCCATTGCGTTCAAATATGCCTGCTTCCAGCTGCTCTGTATTCCCACCGAAGAAACAGCGCCCGACCCTGACCGCGAATATCACGAGAAGCTGCCGCACGAGACTGAACCGCCCGTGACATGCACGAAATGCGGCAAGGCCATTGCGCCGGTAAAGGGCAAGGATGGCACTGTCAAGGCCCCCAAGGACGTCGCAGAACAGCTCGGTGGCCTGTGCCCTGACTGCTGGCGTGCCGCCAAGTCTGAGGCCGCTCAGGCGGCTGTAGAGGCCGCACGGGAGACGGCGCAGGCATGAACCTTCTCGCCGACGTTGTCAGCTACGGCGACGATACCGTGACCCTGCGGCTGCCGGTCGACGTGCGGCGGGTAATGCTCCAGCGGGAGGTGCGGCAATGCGAGGTACGCCTCGACGATGGCCGCACCATCTCGGGGGAGCAGCGACGCAAGATATACGCCACCATCGGCGACATCGCACGGTGGAGCGGGGATGACCCGGAATGGATCAAGCTGTGCCTCAAATGGCGCTACTGCATCGCCGCCGAACGCGAAGAATTCTCACTGTCCGACACGGACATGAGCACCGCATCAGACTTTCTCGGCTACCTCATTGACTTCTGCCTGCGCTGGAACGTGCCGTGCAGTGACCCGCTCTATGAGCGATGCGAGGATATCGGGCGCTACATCTACCGCTGCGTCGAGCGCCGCATCTGCGCCATCACCGGGCGAGAGGGCGCGGACATCCACCATGTCGACCGCGTAGGCCGCCGAAAGCGCGCCGAGATATGCCACATCGGTATGCGCGTGATGCCCCTCTGCCGCGAATGGCACGACCGGGTACACGCCGAAAACGAACAGCAGATATACCAAGATCACCATCTCGAACCGATCGCACTTGACGCATATCTCGGCAAGCGGCTGCAGATCGGCAAATATAACATCGAATAACGGAGGATAATTCCATGGCAAACTTCAACCTGAACAAAGTCATGCTGGGCGGCAGACTGGCCACCCAGCCCGAGCTCAAGCAGACCCAATCGGGTATCGCAGTCACGTCCTTTCTCGTCGCGGTGAACCGCCCGAAGGCGAAGGACGGCGAGAATGCCGCCGACTTCATCAACGTCACCGCGTGGCGTGAGCAGGCCGAGTTCGTCGACAAGTATTTCGACAAAGGCAATTCCATTTTCATTGAGGGCACGATCAACACCCGCACCTGGACGGACAAGGACGGGGGCAAGCGCAAGGAGACCGAGGTCATTGCACAGCGCGTCAGCTTCGTCGACAGCAAGGGGGAGACGCACAGCGACACATATGTTCCCGAATCCTACACAGCGCCCGCGATGGAGGATATCGACGGAGATCTTCCGTTCTGATGGGCGGTGGAGTGAATGGCGAATAATAAAGGGTTTGTTTTCTTCTACGACTGGAAGAAACCGCTCGCGAAAATACCGCCAAAAGAGTTTAAGGAGCTTATCCTTGCGATGATTGAATACGCAGAAAGTGGAACTATGCCAGAAGAAATCAGTCCGAAGGCGGAAATCGCTGCTGACTTCGTGTTTTCATCCATCAAACGCGGCACTGAGCTTAGCAAAAAGCGAAGCATGGCAGGAAAAGCCGGTAACGCTACGCGATGGAACGATGAAGAATCATCGCAAACTATCGCAAGTTATCGCAAATCATCGCAAACTATCGCAAATGATTCCGATGCGATAGATGCAGAATCGCAAGCCATCGCTACAAAACAAAACAAAATAAATACAAAACAAAATAAAGACAATACAATACTCCCCCCTAACCCCCCGCAGGGGGGGCAGGGCGAGGGAGCGCGAGATGAGCTGTTTGAGAGATTCTGGGAGGAATACCCAAAGAAGGTCAAGCGAGCAGAAGCCGAGGAGGCATGGAAGGCCATCGCCCCCGACGAGGCACTGCTCGAGCGCATGCTCTCTGCTATCTCGACGCAAAAGGCGGACGAGGGCTGGCGGCGAGAGGGCGGGCGGTATATCCCGCTCCCCGCAAACTGGCTGCGCAACCGTCGTTGGGAGGATGTGCCGGTCGTGCAGACGACGCCGCATGCGGAGCAGTCCGGCACCTTCGACACCGACGACTTTTTCCTCGAGGCGCTCAAACGCACCTACGGCGAGGAGGTGCCGAAGTGGTGACTATCACCGAGCCCGCGTGCATCGTCATTCCCGGCGACCCGCGCACCAAGAAGAATTCCCAGCGCATCATCCGCACCGGCGGCAGGCGCATCCCGATTCCCTCTGAGGCCTTCGCGGCGTATCAGACGGCATGTGGGTATTATCTTCGCCCGCTCGGCATCGACGCGCCGGTGAACGTCGCCTGTCGCTTCTACATGGCGACACGGCGGCGGGTCGATCTGGTCAATCTGCTCGAGGCGGTTGACGACATCCTCGTCCACTACGGCGTCATCGCCGACGACCACTGCGGCATCGTTGTCTCGCACGACGGCAGCAGCGTCCATTGGGACAAGCAGCGCCCGCGCGTGGAGATCGAGATCACGCCGAAAGAATGGCGGTGGATGCTGTGACGCCGGAAGAACTTTACATGCAGAATCGCCCGCTCATCAAGATCGGCCTGCGCATCGCGGGTATCGATGAGCCAGACGAGGATTGGATGCAAAATGGCCGCATGTGGCTGTGGAAAGCCTGTCTTACCTACGACCCGGAGAAAGGCTATAAATTCTCGACGCTTGCGGTGACGGCTGTTTATCGTGCCGCAAAGAATATGCGCATTTATCAGGAGCGACTCCGCCGCCGGGGAAGCGTGTCGAGCCTCACGCACGAGAACGAAGAGGGCGAGGACGAGCAGATCGACATCACCGACGATGACTGGGACCCGGACGCGCGTCTTCGCCTCGATGATTTTTGGCATGCCGCCGAGCAGAAGCTCAAGCCGCGCGAACTGGATATGCTCAGGATGAGCGCGCAGGGCTGCACATACGCCGATATCGGGCGCGCGTTCGGTATCAGCACTCAGCGCGTCAGCCAGATATACAAAAAGCGAATCAGGCCCATCGCCGACGCGAATATTGATCGTCGGCACAGCCGATAACGGCAGAAAGGAGCAATATGAACGAGAAGAAAATGACGATGCGTGAGCTGTTTTTCCAAAGGAACCCCGACGCACCAAGACATAAGGACGGCAATCCGCTTTGCTGTCCTTGGCATATGGGCTATGACCAGCACACCTGGGACACCTTCGCCGACCATTGCGAAGCGATCGGCGGCTGTGAAAACTGCTGGTCGCGCGAGATGCGGAAGGAGGGCGAGACGCATGACGGCAATTGAACGGATCGTGGTCGCTGTCCGAAACGGGCTCCGCCACGTCGCGCTGCCTGAGGCGGCGCCGGTGCGAATCGGCATCGTGATCGAGTATGCGGGGTGTACCGTGCGGCGTGAGATCGAGGTAGGGGAGGTGAGCGTATGACCCGCAAACAACGCCGCCTCATCCGCTCTACCATCATTCGCATCGCCGTGGTCGCCATCTTCGCGACTGCCGCGCTCGCGATCACGACCAACGCCACCATCACAAACGACATCGCCATCGCCCAGCTCAATGGCGGCGATGAGGCATATTTGGCCATGCAGGCCTATTCCGTCTATCAACGGGTCGCGCCCGTCGTCGGCACATTGCTGACCGTCTGGGCCGCGTTCCCGATCATCAAACTCATCTACAACAAAATCAAGGAGGCAACAAAATGAAAAAGCTGCTTATCACTCTCGTACTTATCGCAATGACCCTTACCTTTACCGGCTGTGTCCGGCCCTATGACACGCCCGAATTTGTCACCATCGAGCCGTCGCAGACTGCATTCCTCATCCCGCTCGTCGGTGACACCGAGCAGCAGGCGTCCTTCGAGTCGGAGGAGCTGCTTGCCAATGCCAAGGTCGCAATGAAGGAGGTACAGATCCCGCACCGCTGGGTACAGACCGGGCGCTGGGACTGGGTTGGTGAGTGGCGTCCGACTGCGAAGCTGGTCATCGTCGAGCGCAAGCCTGAGACGCGCGAATGGTGTTCGACCGATGGCGTGGGCACATCAGCGCAGAATCAGGCCATTTATGCGGAGAGTGCCGAGAGCATCGGCTTCTCGGTCGGTATGAACTGCTCGGCACAGATCGACAGCGAAAAGGACGCTGTGCGCTTCCTCTACTCCTACAACAACAAGACCCTTGCCGATATCATGGACAGCGAAATTCGCGCCCGGGTTGAAAGTAATTTCGTGGAACAGTGTGCCAAGCGGACGCTGAACGAGATTCTTGTCGAGAAAGAGGAGATCATGGCCGCCGTCCGTGCCGATGTAGAGGCGTACTTCTCGGCGAAGGGCATCACGATTACGGTGCTCGGTATGAAAGACGGCCTTGAGTACGATGACCCGCAGATCCAGACGTCGATCAATGAAAAGTTTTCGTCCGAGCAGAAGCTGGTGACACAGGAGAACGAGAACAAGCGCATCCTGTCCGAAGCGCAGGCGATCGCGGAGGCCAATCGGATCCTGAGCGAGTCGATCACCGATGACGTGCTGCGTCAGCAGTACATCGAGAAGTGGAACGGCGTCCTGCCGCAGTATGTCGGCGGCGAGGCAAGTGTGATGGTGGGGTTGGAGTGACAATGATGCAGAGCGGCACGCCTGTTGTGTTGACGACCGCCATTTCCAAAGGCAAACTGCATTATTATGTCGGACTGCACGGGAGCGATATTCGCTTCCGTGTCGAGCCGGACGAGCTGCCGACCTTCGGCTTTCGTGCAGATGAGCTGACACATCCTGCAGAAGCTGCGCTTGACAAGCGTGGCTGCTGGGCGTTCTACGCTATGCTTGACCGGCATAACGCTGCGCATTGCCCCGATCGCCGCGTCGCACATTTGGCTTTGCACGCACGAAAGGCGAGGACACGAAAAAAGAATATCGGGCGAATGCACCGTTTGACCGAGATGGCGAGGTGGAAACATGTCTGAAAAACGCAGATACAAGAAATTCATTCCGCGGCAGTCCGCGTTTTCTCGGAATTTCGCCACATGGGCGCGCAATCATCGCGGATGGGCGAAGATGAAGAAGGCCAACAGACGGTTGGCGAAGAGACGGTATGATCGAGAAATGGGGGTACGAGACGATGGCTGAGACAAGATTTGAGCCATGCCCGTTTTGCGGGTGTAATGATCGTCGAGTTGGAATTCGTAGGCAAGGCAACCGAGGATACCGAGTCGTTTGTGGCTCGTGTGGCGCGTCTGGGCCATATGTCGCAATTAAGGTGTGGCACGATAACAAGTTTATCGCGCAAGGACAAGCAATCGAAGCATGGAACAGGAGGACTGGCAATGGCTGAGAAGGAATACATCGAGCGAGCGGCACTGCTCGCCGA
This sequence comes from Clostridia bacterium, assembly GCA_017463865.1. Classification (GTDB taxonomy): domain Bacteria; phylum Bacillota; class Clostridia; order Oscillospirales; family CAG-272; genus SIG693. The sequence goes on from JAFTOI010000003.1 coordinate 87,719, forward strand.
ATATGACCGTGTGCACGTCGGCCCGCCCGGCGGTGCGCGGAAGTTGATCGAGGAAGCTCCCGCCGCTGATGTGGTGGAGGTGGTGCATGGCGAGTGGGAGGAGAAATACAAAATAATTCCGCTTTATGGAGACAAGCACCTTAGGGGGACATTCCCGGTGTGCAGCAAATGCGGGTTTATTCATGCCGCAGAGGCAAGCGTCCCACTTAACTACTGCCCGAACTGCGGAGCGAAGATGGACAGGAAGGAGAACAGAGAATGAACATTGAACGAACGCGATATATCATCGTCCGGCGCAAGGATTGCGCTGTCATGTGCGGCACGATGAAAAGCACCGAGTTTGTACAGCCGGAAATGATTGATAATCGGATTGTGAGGCTTTACCGCTCGGCAGATACCGCGCTTGCGGCGGCTGAAATGGCCGGATACAGCAGAAACGCAGTCCGCGCCGAAATGGTGCTTGAAAAGATTGCGACGGTGTGAGGTGCGACATGACAGATAATGAGATTATCAAGGCGTTAGAGTATTGTTCGGTTTTAGGCAATGATCGTTGCGATGCAAACTGTACGATGTTCTATAATGGCATTACAACAAAATCAGCTTGTATGAAAAAATTACACGAGCTTTCCCTCGACCTCATCAACCGCCAAAAGGCAGAGATTGAGAGACTGACAATCAACATGAATGCTTTCGGCTTGGGTATGAAGCGAGAAAAAGAAAGGGCTGACACCGCCAGAGCCGAAGCCATCAAAGAGTTTGCGGAGAGGTTGGAAAGCAATTTTGGGTATGGCTGGGTGTTAGGTAGTGCTGTTAAAACCCATATTGACAACCTCGCGAAAGAAATGACGGAGGAAACAACAAAATACATACTTAACCGGGAGGCCACCACATGATCATCCTCGGCATCGGATACATCGCCCTCGGGCTGTTCGTCGCGGGCGAATTCATCGTTGAGCGTCGATGGCGAGAGGGCGGAGACAATGTGTTCCGCTACTTGCTCTTGATTATATCGTTGGTCGCTGCCGGCGTCGTCCACTTATTCGCATAACAACCACACTACACATACACAGGAGGTGCATACTTATCCACAACAACGACATCGAAAAGCTTCCTTCCGGCATCATCAAGGCGTGCGCGGGAATCGTCGAATCGGTTCCGCATGAGCCATGGCGCAGCTTTATTCTCGAGGCAGAGAAGGTGATCGGACGCAATTTCGCCGATAATCCGGCAGCACAGCGTACCCGCGCGGCGTTGGTCGAGGCGGTCAAGCTGAATCTGATCAACCGCAAGGACAACCCTTACGAACGGCTTGTGCGTTACTACAGTCTGCCCATCGACTACAAAGCATTTCACCGCGAGAAGATCCGCTTCTGCCGCCGTCTGGCTGAGCTGTGCGGTTGGCTGAGATGATGCAAGGGCGCTCCCGAAAGGAGCGCTCTTTTTTTGTCCCGTTATCCAAGTGAAAATGTGTTAAGATAGCCCTGAAGGAGGTGGCTTTATGGCGAAAGACGGTGCAAAACCAAAATACGAAACAGCGGAACAGATGCAGGCTGCGATTGATGCTTATTTTGCGTCCTGCGAGGGAAAGGTGCTGACCAACGCGGAAGGCGAACCTATGCTGAACAAATACGGCATGCCGATCATCTACGGCGAGAAACCGCTGACCATGTCCGGCCTCGCGCTTGCGCTCGGATTCAAGTCGCGTCAGTCGCTCCTCAACTACAAGGCAAAGGCAGAGTTTTTGGACACGGTAACGCGCGCGAAGCAGAAAGTCGAGGAGTATGTCGAAGGCCGCCTGTTCGACAAGGACGGCTCCGCCGGCGCGAAATTCTCGCTTGAAAACAACTTCGGCTGGGCGTCGAAGCAGGAGACGAAGGTCGAGGCCGAGGCGCGCGTGGTCATCATCGACGACATTCCCGATGCCTGATAACAAGACGCGCTTATCTGAGATCATCGCACAGCCGTTCTATCCTGTCCACGCGGCGATCCGCTCGCATGCCTATACGCATTACTGGCTGCGCGGAGGGCGCGGCTCGACCAAATCGTCCTTTGTGTCGCTTGAGATCATCAACCTCATTCTGCGCAATCCGGGCGTCAATGCGATGGTGCTGCGCAAGGTCGGTGCAACGGTCGGGACAAGCGTGTGGGCGCAGATGCTGTGGGCGGTCGAGACAATGGGACTGAGCGAGCAATTCACAGCGCGCTCGAGCCCGTACAGCCTCACTTACAAGCCGACCGGGCAGAAGATTCTTTTCCGCGGCCTCGACGACAAGCTGAAACTGAAATCCATCAAGCTGCCTCGCGGCTATTTCGGCATCATCTGGTACGAAGAGCTTGACCAATTCGCAGGTGACGACGAGCTGCGCAGTGTCAACCAGTCGCTGATGCGCGGCGGCGATAAATACTGGGCGTTCTACACCTACAACCCGCCGAAATCGCGGGACAGCTGGGTCAATGTCTCAGTCATGGAAGAGCGCCCCGACCGCCTCACGCACGGCTCGACTTACCTCGGTGTGCCGCCGGCGTGGCTTGGCGAGCAGTTCATCCGCGAGGCCGAATTTCTGCGCGACACGCGCCCCATGCAGTACGCCCACGAATACCTCGGAGAGGCCACGGGAACAGGCGGCGCGGTGTTTGACAATGCCGTCGACACGCCGCTCTCGGATGCCGATATCGCGGCGCTGGGCGGGGCCTATGAGGGCATCGACTTCGGATTCGCGGTCGACCCGTTCTGCTGGCTGCGTATGTCGTACCGTCCGGCGCGGCGGGAGCTGTTCATTTACGACGAGATATACGAGACCCGCCTCACGCTGCGCGCCTTCGATGAGCAGCTGCGCGCCAGGAAGTGGCCGAGTGAGATCATCACCGCAGACAGCGAAGACCCGCGCTCGATTGCCGAACTGCGCGGCATGGGACTTGCCATGCGCGAGACCAAGAAAGGTCCCGACAGCGTGCGCCACGGCATCAAATGGCTGCAGGACCTCGCCGCGATCCACATTGACCGCCGCCGATGCCCCAACGCATGGCGGGAGTTTTCGCTGTACGAGTACGAGCAGAACAAGGACGGGCAATTCATCTCTGCCTATCCCGACAAAAACAACCACGCCATTGACGCGACCCGCTATGCCATGGAGAACGTCATCCGGGCGAAGAAAATTCAGACCTGACAGGAGGATACTGCATGTTCTACATGTCACGGGACGAATTGTCCCGCTATCTCACCGAACCGGCAAGGCTTTCGGCGCTGATCGAGCCCATGCTTGCGCATCGCCGCGAGCTGTACTATGACCGATACCGCCGCGGACGCGACCGCACGGCAATGATGGGGAGCAGCCGCAAGAAGAAAAACGCGCCGAGCGAGTATTACATCGTCAACATGGCGGCGGGATACCTCGGCGGTAAGGCGCCCATGTACCGCGTATCGCCCAAGGCCAACGGTGCGGCCGCGCTGGCAGAACTGATCGAGACCGTGCGCCGATACAACGACGATGAGGCCACCTTTACCGAGCTGATCCGCGATTACCTCATCAAGGCGGCGGCTTACCTCTACATCTGGCAGAACGACGAGAATGAGATCGCCTATGCACCGCTTGACGCGATGGAGACGGCAGCCATCTATGATCGCAGTGTCGAGCGCAATCTGCTTGCCATCGTGCGCAAGTGGGAGGAGACCGACGCGGACAGCAAGGTGCATGCCGTGCTCGAGGTCATCGACGACAAGGCGATCCGTCGCTGGCGGGACAATCAGCCTACGGGTTTTGCGTTGCACCACTGGGGCGACGTGCCGGCTTGTGCGTTCGAGAACCCCGACGGGCTGTCGATTTTTGAACCGGCCATCGACTCCATCGACGGCTACGAGCAGATCATGACCAATATCCTCAGCATGACGCAGTACAACGACGACGCCAAGCTGCTGTTGGTCGGCTATACGCTCCCGAAGGCGACGATCAAGGACGAGAACGGCAAAGACATTCCCAATCCTGAGCGGAAAGCGGTGGAGGACGAGCTGCTGAAAGCGAAGGTTATTGCCGTGCAGGATGATGACGGCGGCATCGAGTGGCTGCTGAAAGACGTGAATTATGATGGGCTCGAGAGCGTGCTGAAAACCGAGCTCGAGCAGATCACCATGTTTACCGGCGTGCCGAACATGACCGACGAGGCATTTGCCAGCGCCGACAACGCGACCGCGCTTGGGTACAAGCTGTACGCGCTTGACCAGTATTCAGCCACGTCTGACCGCGTGTTTAAGAAGGGTTACAACCGCCTGTGGGAGCTGATCTGTGCGCGCGTCAAGCTGCGCGGGCGCGGGACATACGACTTCCGCGACATCGAGATCACCATGCAGCGCAATCTCCCGACCGACCGCGACAAATCCATCGACCGCGCGGCGCGGATGAAGTCGTCGGGGCTGTTCTCGGACGAGACCTGCATCAACGAGTCGCAGGTGGAGGTTGACGCCAAGGACGAGCTGAAACGCCGCGACGAAGAGGCCCAGCGCGAGTATGACGCCATGGCGGCCCGCGTGGGGGAAGTAACCGAGGAGATCGGCAATGACGGCAAGCGAAGCGCGTGACGCGCTGACCGCATACTGGCAGCCAATCGACGCCATTGAGGCGAAGATGCTGGAAAAGCTCCGCGCAAAGCTGCCGAAGCTGAAACGCACGCTGCGTGAGACCGCCTCGGCCTGGTCGCGTGGCGGCACGATCCTCGCGCACGACGAGGTGGAGATGCTGCACGACGCACTGAAAGACCGCGACCAGACCTATCGCCCGGCAGAGCTCGCGCGGCGTGACCAGCTCACCCGCCGCCGTATCCGGCGTGACGAGGCGCTGCGCCTGCTGTTGCTGCTGAACATGCTCGATTGGGAGGTTGAGGCCGCCGAGATTTACGAGCAGTACGTTGGGCGCATGGTGCGGCATGTCGCAGGAGATGCAAAGATACCCGAACACGGCGACCCGCCCGGCCTGCCGCCGCTGCATGACGCAATGGGGGAGTCGGCGGAGTACCGCGCAAGGCAGATCGCATTTGCGCCAGACCCGGCGGTGAACGCGGTCAAGCAGGCGGAGTCGCTGTTGAAAGATCTCCTGCGGGTCTCCGGCACCGGCAATTTCGGCGGGGTACTCGACCGCTCGGTGCTTTGGGCGCTCGGCTATGCGCGTGTCGCACGGCTCAGAGCGGACGGCGTCAAGCGGGTGCGGTTCGTGGCTGTCCTCGACAACGCCACGACCGACGAGTGCCGCGAGCTGCACGGAAAAATATTCGATGCGGACGAGCTTATCGTGGGCAAAAACGCGCCGCCCATCTACCCGCCGCCGCATCCGTGCCGGTCAATTCTTGTCCCGGTGTAAACTTGTCCAGTTATCCAAATACATTTGTGCTACCATAGCCCCAGAACGGGTGGGCAGCGAACCGCCCGGCGAAAGGAGCGATACATATGACCAACACACTCATGCGCCGCATTGGCCTGCAATTCTTCGCCGAGGGCGAAGGAGGCGAGCCGAGCGGTAACCAGACCACGCCCCCCGATTACGAAGCGCTGTTCCAGTCTGACGCGATCCTGCGCGCTTTCGTTGATCGTCGTGTCAACGCCGCATGCAGCACCGCGGTAGCAAACGCGCGTGCAAAATGGCAGAGACAGAACGATGAAACGCTGGAGGAGGCCGAACGCCTCCGCGAAATGTCCGCTGACGAGCGGGCGAATTACTTCCAGCGCAAGTACGAGACCGCCCAGCGCGAGACGGCAGCCCGTGAGGCCGCAGCGGCCAAGCGCACCCAGACCGCCGCGAAGCTGCGTGAGCGGAACATCCCCGATGCCATGCTTGACCTGTTCGACTTTGGCGCGGAGGATGACGCCATTGCGGCGCGGCTCGAGCTGCTCGGCGGGTTTGAATACCGCAAACCGGGCGAATTTGATGCCGCCGTGCAGACCGCGCTCGACGAAAAGCTAAAGCAGCAGCCCCCCGCATCCGGCGGCGGCAGCACCACGGGCGGCGAGGATGCCGCCCTGCGGGAATCCATGGGGCTCCCGCCCATCAAAACCTAACGAAAAGGAGATTTAACACATGCCCAACACGATTGCACTTGCACAGGCGTTTCTGCCTCTGCTCGACGAAGTTTACAAGGTCGCGTCCTGCACCTCCGTGCTCGACGCAATGCAGAAGCGACTCCGCTTCATCAACGCCAATACCGTTCAGGTCTTCGAGACCAGCATGAGCGGCCTTGCCGACTATGACCGCAACAACGGCTTTGTCGACGGCGAGGTGACCGGCGAATGGAAGCCTTACGTCCTCGAGCAGGACAGAGGCCGCTCCTTCATGGTCGATGAAATGGACGACGAGGAGACGCTTCGCATGGCGTTCGGTACGCTGGTCAGCGAGTTCATGCGCCGCCATGTCGTGCCTGAGATCGACGCCTACACCTTCGCCAAGATCGCCGGCACCGAGGGGATCAAGAGCGTATCCGCCGATGTGACTGCCGACACCAACATCGCCAAGGCCATCGACGAGGCTGACGCGCAGCTCAACGATGCCGAGGTCCCGCAGGAGGGCCGCCTGCTCTTCATCTCCGAGCCTTCCTACACCGCGTTTGTCGGCAACACCAACAGAACCATCCTCAATGGTGAAGGTGCGCTGAACAACGCCATCACCAGCTACAACGGCAAGCGGATCATCCGTGTCCCGCAGAATCGCTTCAACACCGCCATCACCATGGCGACGAACGGCGAGGGCGGCTACACCCCGACTGCCGGCGGCTTCAAGATCAACTTCATGCTGATGCATCCCTCCGCCGTGTCGAAGATCGTCAAGCACGCAAAGCCCAGAATCTTTGCGCCCGACACCAACCAGAAGGCCGATGCATGGAAGTTCGACTACCGCATTTATCACGATACCTTCGTGATGAACAACAAGAAGTCGGGCATCTACGTCCACCACGCCGCCGCGGCGAACGCGTAACCGATGGGTACGCGCGTGATTGGCTTGGTCGGCAAGCCCAAACCGCAGCCGAAGCCCAAGCCGGAGGAAAAGCCCAAGTCCGATAAGGAGTGATCACATGGCATACGAAATCAGTGTCATCAACATCGCAGCCGAGGCGCGCAGACGCCTCGGCACCGACGCGGGCGACGATGCCAGGCAGCCCCTCGAGCGGCTGACCAAGCAGTATCTCGATGCCGCGCTCGCCTACTGCAATGCCGATGATGCAGATCCGGCGATGGATGCCATCGTCTGCGAGGCGGTCATGGCGGCGTGGCTCCGAGGCGGTGATGAGGGTGTCAGCGCGTCGTCGGCCGGCGGGCAGTCGGCCACCTATTCCGACCAATGGAACGACATGTTCACCCGCCTGCGCCGTGCTGGACTGCGGAGGTGGCGCACATGAGGCGGCGCGATACCGTCACCATCTGGGCGGCGACGCCGGTCAAGGCCGTCGTACAAGGCGAGCCGCAGATCACGGGCTGGTCGAGCGTCAGGGAGGTCACCGGCGCAAACTGGCAGACCGACCGAGACGCCGCAGATGTGGCCGCGTATGGCGAGCAGCTGAACCAGATCATTAAGCTGCGGTTTGTGTCCTGTCCGTCAATCGCGCAGGGCGACCATATTTTCACCGCAAAGCCTGCCGACGACGCAAATCGCGGAGAATATGAGGTGAACGAGGTTCGCCCGGGCTACACGCCGACCGCGCGCCGCCGAAATCCAACCGTTGTGACCGTGAGGAAGCTGGTATGATGGAGCTGAGCGTGACCCGCACCGTCCACGGCGGCGGGCTTGAGGCTGTCGTCAAGCGCCTCGCATCGGCTGCCGAGACCGGCGTCACCGCGGCCGCCGAGGCTACCCGCATGGAAGCCGCCGACCGCGCAAAAATGCCGGCTGTGCGTGCTTCGCTTCGGGTATCGACGGCAGAGCACGAGGGCGACACGGTATCTGTGCGAGTCTACAACGACACAGCGCTTGTCCCGTGGTCGTCCTACGTCGAGTTCGGCACCGGCCTCAACGTCGACAACGAGGGTATCGAGGACGCGATCAGGCTCCATCGCCCGTGGCGTATCCCGCGCTATCTTGACCTCGACGCCCTGCCGCCCGGCTATGAGGAATCGGTCGCATACAGCGACAGCCACGGCGGCTATGAACGTACCATGGACGGCAAGCTCGTCTTTGACGGCCTCTACCCGACGCCGTACATGAAGCCCGCCGCCGTCGTGCGGCGCATGCTCAACCGCGAAGAGGTCGCGCAGGCCCTGCGCGAGGCGATCAGAAGGGAGGTAGGCCAATGACCCTGCCCAATACCGAGCTGCTGATGCAGACCGTTCTCGCGCCTGTGGCCGAGGTCGTCGGCGCAGATAGTGCACTGCGCACCAATCCCGACATGACCGCCGCATTCCCGGTCGCCACGGTACAGCCGCCCATCCAGACGCCGCTGTACATGGGCGCGGCGTGGCAGCTCGTCTTTACCGTCGAGGTATGGGCGGCGACCCAGAGCGAGGCGGCGACCGTCTTTGACCGGATCCGCTGCGAGCTGGCGGCGCTCAATCTCTGGCACAACGGCAACACGCCGCTGATGTACGACAAGATCACCAAGAAATACCGCTTCGGCGGCTACTTTGAGGGGCGCTGGAACGCCGTGTACAACACGCTTGAGCGCTCAATTTAACATGGAGGTAACAACCTATGGCAGAATTCAATCCCGCATTCACGCCGCCTGTCGCGACGGCGACGACCGAACTGTGGTATGCAGAGACCGAGACCGGCGCGGCGACGCAGATCTTCGGCGTGCAGGGCATCCCGAACCCGGACACGCCGCCCGATGATATCACCTACAAGACGCTGGAATCGACCGAGGGCTTCTCGGCGCCCGGCACCAAGCCCGCGACGACCATCGAGATCGAGCTGATCCTGTACAAGGAGCAGTACGAGACGCTGAAGACACTCGACCGCACGGCGCTGTGGTGGTATGTCAAGTACCCCGAGAGCTACGGCATCATCCGCAAGTGGAAGGGCAAGTTTGTCCTGTCACTGTCCGACATCACGCTCGACGACATGTGCAAGTGCCGCATCAAGCTGTACCGCGACACCAAGCCGACCGACGTCGACCAGATCCCCGCGTAAGGAGGTAACGCATGGAACTGCATTTTAATGACAAGACCTACCGCGTCGAGCTGACCAACCGCCGCATGGTGGCCGTTCTGGACGCCCTTGGCGCGGACGACATCAGCGATGTGATCTTCACCGGCGCAACGAAGAACGACGTCAAGACGCTGGCTACGCTGATTGCCGGGTTTACCGATGTGGGCAACGCCGGGAACGCGCTCGATCTGCTTGACGAATACCGCCGAACGGGCCATACGCCCGCAGAGCTGTACGGCGAGCTGGCCAAGGCGCTCAACGACGAATATTTTTTCGCGAAGAGGATGACCGACGAGGAGCTTGCCGCCGAGCTTGCGAATCCTCTGCGCATGGTGGACATGGAAGCGATGGTTCGTCAGGCCGCCGAGGACGCGATCCGATCGATGGCGACGTCGCGGCTGAAAGCAAAAGCACGAGGGAAATGATCACCGAGGCTGAACATTCAGCCTATCGATACGGCATGCGCCCGTCCGAATACTGGGAAACGACCCAGCGCCGGGCGGGCGTTTTTATCCGGGCAAGAGAACAGTGCGAGCTTGACAGCATGCGTCGCGGTGCGCTGCTGTGCGGCGGTCTGGCACGAATGGCGGCATCCTATGCGATGTCGATCATGACCCAAGGCAAGAGGCAGCCGCAGGGGCTTGCGCAGACCTTCCCGGGATTGTTTGAAGAAGCAGAACCGCCAAGTCAGGCAGCCGCCGAGGTGGCCGCCTGGGAAAAATTCTTCACCATGTAGGAGGTGACAAAACATGGGCGCACCGGTAACGGTAGAAGAACTGGAAATAGTCATACGTGCCAAGGTTGGTGAGGCGCTGGCGAATATGCAGCAGGTCATCAATCGCATGGAGAAGCTGATCAATCAGCAGATTCCGCAGCTCCAGCCCAAACTCGATGCCGCCATGCAGAAAGCAGATCGGGTGATTGATCGTGATGCTGACAAGATCATTGCCTCAATCGACCGACTTGATCGTGCGCAGACACACTTGAACCAACAGTTGCAGCGAACTGCCCGCCTGTATGATGATACATTCGACAGAGCGCGAGAGTATTTCACTGCTGTCAACGATGCAAACAAAATTTCCGTGTCTGTCGGAAATATGGCGGATTCCTATACTGACTTAAATCAACGCTTGGAGAAAACGGCTGATCTTTTTGACAAGGCATATTTCCACGCGAGCAGCTTCATGAATGCGAACCTTGACGCGCTGAAAATCGTTGATTCAATTGAACAGCTGACAAGAGTACAGATCAAGCTAAATCAGCAGTTAGAGATAACCGCGAAACTTTATGACAAGGCTTTTGATTACAGAAGAGGACAAAGAAATGCCGACAAGGAAAGTCGGCAGGTTATTGCTGCGCTGAAAAAAATAGCCGATCAGCAAGAAAAGTTGAATAAGCGAATAGACCAGACGGCAGACCGTTATGACAATGCGTTAAAACATGCTCAAAACTTCTTGGGCGGTGTTGTCAAAGGCATGGCGCAAGGCATGAAGAATGTCGAAAAAAACACAGAACGCGCCGGAAAGGAAACGGATAAGTTAAACCAAAGGGTCAAAAAGACTGGAAGCAGCTACAACTGGCTCACCGGTCAGATCCGCGGCATGATCGTATCCATGGCGTTGTATGGCGTGATCGACCTGTTCACCACATCGGTATCGACCGCCGCGACCGAGATGGCGAAGCTGGACGAAGAGACAAACAAGATGCTTTCGTCGTACAAGAGCAGCTTTGAATATGCGCAGATGTCGTTTGGTACTGCCATGCTTCCTCTGCTCGAGGCGGCGGAACCGTTGGTAACTTCCCTTGCGGATGGATTTGCCGAGGTATCGAACTATATCGGCATGTTCTTTGCCGCGCTGAACGGGCAGACGCAGTACAACAAGGTCGTCAAGAAAACGGCGGATTTCCTCGAGGACACGGCGGACGCCGCCGAGGAAGTCAAGCGGTCGATTGCAGGCTTCGACGAGCTGAACATCATCGGGCAGGAGGAGGAGACCAGCGGATGGGAGACCGAGCTGGTCGATATTCCGCAGTGGATGCAGACGCTGGGCAAATATATTGACGCGGAAACGCTGGCAATGGCAGCGCTGACTGCTGGAACTGGCCTGCTGCTTGGAAAAGTGATTGACCTCAAAAAAGGGATGCTTGAAAAGAATGATGCGCTTGACAAGCAGACAAAGAAGACCAAAACCGATGCCGAGGCAGTTAAGGAATTGGCAGAATCGTTTGTTCCCGCACTGCTGGAGGCTGGCGATTTAACACAGGCTCTCGTATCACTCGGTTCGTTGTCTATTCTGCCTACGATTGATTTGAGTCTATTCGATGAATCGACCGGGCGCATGTTGGAATCGATTGATCTTGGCGCTGAACGTCTGGACGAGTTGGGGCTGCTTCGCCCGGCTCCGCAGATGGACACTGCGCCGATGCTGGAATCTGCGGATGAAGTTGAACAGCGCATTACCGAACTTGACGAAGTCGAACCGGCACAAAAGATAATGCCGGAGATCGATCGTGAAAGCGAATTTGATCCGTCTGCGCAGGATATAACGCAGACGGTTGATGATTTGAATTCGTTGGAATTTGAGCAAATGGTGTTCAAAGCCATTGAAACAACCGGCTTGCAGACATCGGTAGGTGAGATAAGCAGCCTTTTGAGCGAAATTGCGCAGGATATTGCCGAAACAATCAATGCTTACAATCAATTGCAACAGGCAATCGGAGGAAGTGGCGTTTCTGTCAGTCAGCCTTCTTCTGGAAAGCAGTTGGAATGGATGGCGGAAGAGAGCAGTGCAAATAATATTGTGATGCAAAGCGGTATAACCGCAATTCGGACAGCCGCCGCGCAGAAATCAACAGCCGAAGCCATCCAAAATGCGAATGAATTTGCAGAAGAGGCGGCAAAAGCTGCGGAAGAAGCCGCGAAAGCTGCTGCCAAGGCAGCGGAATCAACTGCAGAAACAAAGATTAACCCTGATTTATATCAATCCATTATTTCAAGCCCGGTTGGCCAACTCGTTGCAAATCCTTATGACACGCACGGCGGTAGATATAATCAAGCCGAAATAACCGCAAGTGAACTTGAATCAGCAATTGATGCGGTTGGAACGACTGCAAAATACGGAGCGAAAATTGCCGTTGATCTTGCCGCTTCCGCCTTGGGAGGTGCAATTGCTGGTATAGCGGCCGAGGCGGTGCAATCATCTGGAAGCAAGGCTATGGATGTGCTTAATGATGCAATTGGAAACGCTAACGCACAGACGACGGCAGATGATATTGTGAAAGTAGTGGTCGATGAGGGGGCGATTACAGAAATTGTGAATAAATTTAAGAAGCTTCCCAACGCAATGCGTGGTGGAAGTATTCCCCAAATGGCGAATGGTGGTGTAGCGTTCTCAAATATGCTTGCCAATATTGGTGAATATCCGGGAGTAGCTATGAATCCTGAAATCGTCGCTCCGCAAAACTTGATATATGATACTGTCGTACAGGCAAACGGCGAGCTTGTGAGTGCCATGCACAGTATGATCCGCGAGGTGATTGCGGCAATCGAAAACAATGCCAGTGGCGATGTGTATCTCGATAGCCGAAAGATCACCGGCAGTGTCATCGAAGGAATAAAAGCTGAGAAACGGCGTACTGGCAAAAGTCCAATATAACGAAATAAGCCCCCGAAATGGGGGCTTATTTAATCGAATGTGCTCTTACTTGATTGTGATACACCGCCGGAAATACTACTTCCTTTGGCTAATGTGAATTGTAATCCGTTGGGTGGGATGGTCATGGTATCGACATAATAACTTGTACCGCCAACGAACCGATCGTTTTTACCATACCACTTGAAATCGTCTGTCAGATTTCCAATTGCATAGCATACCATATATTTCCCGCTTGGCACTGTGAATTCAGCGGTTGAATCCGGCCACATACATATCTCGAATAAGGTAGTATTGCCGTCTTCCGATTTGAACCTTATATAAAGGCAATCGCTCCTCTGATTAGTAAATGAAAAATAGGCAGAACGAATGCACGGGGAGATAACTTCGAAGTTTCCGTTTTGTGGAAAGACTTCTGTCGGACGGCTTGTGCTTACAGAAGGCGTATCAACATTATCGTACATGCTAAAAAGCGCCAATCCGACGCCTAATACTGCGAATAATACCAGAACGCCAAACGCTTTTAGCAAGTCCAATATGTCTTTTGCCGGACTTTCCTTTGCCGGAATTTCCTTTTTTTTCGTATCATTCGAATGCGCAGTAGGCGATGTATGCAGTGGCTTCGTCTGGCGCTCATTCACAGGGAAAGGAGTCTTGCAAATTGGACATGTGTCACAAGCAAAATATGCTCCGCAATTCGGACATTTATTAACATATATTTTTCCGCTGTCAGCCATATTCTTACTCTCCGTTCATGGTTCCGCTATTGAGCATTCACAAGATCAATACGATCAACTTTGATAAGCGGAATCGTGACTGTCGTACTCCAGATAGATGTGTAGCTATGTAATCCATATACCGTGCCGTAGATAATCAACTTATCATCTTCGAGAATTCGCCCGTCAAATATATTGGGGTTAAAAACACAGTATACCGTATCGGAAGAGTAATCTCCTGTTGAAAAACGCATTTGATTTTCGCTGGCGCTTACTTCGAGGATTTGCAATACCTTACCTTCAAATTTAACCTTTGATCCTTTATATTTTTCGGGATATCTGGCTATTTCCTCATAAGTAATACCTGTCTCATATCCCTTGGCCTCTTCCGCAAGTCGAGCTTCTTCTTCAGATGCTTTTCGTTCGGCTTCTATCCTCGCCTGTTCTTCTTTTTGCTTGCGAAGTTCTTCATCCGCCTTCATCTTGGCGGCTTCTGCCTCGGCTTTATCTGCCTCCGCCTGCGCAATCGCTGCAGCTTTTTGTGCCTCGTCGAGTTGTGAAAAACTATCCGCATCCTTCTTGAAATCGGCATATTCGTGCCGAACATCCGCAAGCTGCTGCCGAATTGTTTCCGCATTGTGCTCTGCGCTTGTGAGTTTCGCTTGCAAGCTATCGTTTTCGCCGCGTTGATCAGCATACAGAAGCACGGCCCCATAAAGAATCACAGACAACGCAATATTCAGCAAAATAGACAGAACAAAGAATATAATCAGCGCAACCGGCTTTTTCGCCTTCTGCCGCACAATGACCGTCTGAGGCGCGGCGGCTTGCTTTACCCGTCTGTCTGCGCAAACCGTTTTGCAGATCGGGCATGTCGTTCCGTCAAACAGCGCGCCGCAATTCGGGCATTTATTCAGATTTGGGTTGTCGTAGTTGTTTCCGTCCGGCGAAAACACACCGATCTGAGGGGAACCAAATTTACCCATCACACATCCCTCCCGCCCCATTATACACCAATCGCGGTGCGGTGTCAAGCGCTGCGCGAACTGTTCTCACAGTTTTAATACGCGTAAGGCAACCGCGTTAATACAAGCTGTTCTGTCGATAGGCTCGGCAGTTGCCCTGTGTTCGCAAGAAAATATACTCGATTCGCCACAATGTCTGCGGCTCGAATCAAAATTTTAGAAGATGAATTGCAAAATTCAAGTTTCACAGCACGCAAGTTTGGGAAAATGGGAGGATAAAAGGAAGAATAGTCCCGGTTATATGTACCGAGCCGGAATTCCTGCTCTAACGCCTCCCGCAACTCATAGATACCATTTGTCGCGGTGGTATGTTCGTCTACAAAGAAAAAGAGATATTCGACTTCGAGTGGGTTGATATAATTTTTCATAATCAGATACTGAAATTGTCGCTTGATCGCAATCTTGTAGGCATAGTCCAGATAGCGTTGTTTGTCCTTTTTGCTGGCAAAAATTCGCTCGAGAAGCTTGTCCTCATCGATTACTGCGCCGAATTTATGGACGTTGTTCAACGAGTGATAAAGCTTGTTTTTACTTTTATTGGTGATCGTTGTGGCCTTCGCTTCGCAAGATGTATCGAGGCCTTCGGCCTGTCTTATTGTTTTTTCGATAGAAGAATAACGACGCGAACAAATGTCACGATCTTCACGGCTTAGAAACGTAACGCCACCAAACACATAGTATCGATTATGTACCCGGTCAAATACGCCAGATTCATCGGAGTAGACAAAAATATTCATGGAATTGGATCTCCTGACAAAGAAAAAAGCCGCCCGAAGGCGGCCTCGCGGGTGGCGACAGTACATGCCGCTTAAGCGTTAACTCACTGACGCGAGTATGCAGCGCATTTCTGCCTGCAATTATATTATACGTAATTCTTATGAAAATGTCAATAGAAAATAAAAAAAATAATTATTAATAATTTGTACCGCCGAAAATACTTTTGATCTGCTGCGAAGATGCGACCTGATAATTCGGCGTTTTCTCTGTATAGCCAGCAGAGCGTTTCTCGCTTCGCTCGACGGCACCGATTAAACGACTAACCGCACGTCTATCCTTGACGACAATATTTTTAAGCATACTTTTCGTTGCCATCGTTATCACCTCACTATCATACTATGCGCAACTTAGCATCTTGATTATACAACAGATCGTCCATTTTTGTCAAGGAAAACGGGGCGAAATTTACAATTTGTACAATATGCCAGACGAATTCTTGTCCCGTTATCCATTTGCATTTATGCTACAATGACGCCACAAAGGAGGTGACGCCATGGAGCGCCCGATGTCGAGTATCTACAAAATCGACGGCAAGCCAATCCCCGAGCCGTCCGGCGCGCCGGTGGAGATCATCCCGCTGGAAGGGCCACGGACTGGCCGAAATCGAAACGGGACAATGCACATTGAACTTATCCATAACGGAAAGCGAAAGGTAACACTGTCCTATGATTATATCAGTCAGGAACAGCTATCGGATATCCTTGTCGCAATCAACAAGCAATATTTTACCTTTACATTCCTCGATCCTGAGAAAGGCGTCATCGTTATCGAGTGCTACAAGACGCCATCGAAATCGACGCTATACCATGGTGTCCTGTACGGCGGCCTGTGGCGGGATGTGACCATTTCCATGATCGAGAGGTAACCCGATGCGCGAAAAATTAGTTTTTGACGACAAGACCGTAACTGGAGAAGACCTCTTCGAGGGTGTGACGCAGATCGAAGATGTTGGTTCCGGCGGGGACTTGCAATACGGCACCGCCGCGATGGGAGAAGTCAGCTTCTCGACCATGACAAAGCTTGCCGAGGGGGAGCAGTTTTCGCTATTCTTCGACCAGACGGAGGACGGTACAGGCGAGTTTGTGCAAGCAGGAACTTATTATGTCTCGTCGTGCAAGAACAACGGCGGGCGGTATGCCGTCGTGGCGCACGACAGCATGGCGCTGTTCGAAGTTGATGTGTCGGCGTGGGTGAATGGCCTGACCTACCCCATCACGCTCTACGCGCTGTTATCGAGCCTCTGCGGCCATATCGGCGTCACGCTGGCGACGGCATCTATTCCGAACGGCGAGAGGGAGATACCGAAGAATTTTTCGGCGTCCGGCATTACCGGGCGTCAGGTGCTTTCGTGGATCGCGGCTGCGGCGGCGTGCTTCGCTTTGTTCCGCGCTGACGGAAAGCTCTATCTGAGCGGATATTCTGCGGCAGAGATCGCGCTTGACGAGACAAACACGACCGAATACATCGCCGAGGGATACACGACAGATCTGATCGACCGGGTACAGGTACGGTCGGCAGAAGCGGATATCGGCGTCGTGGTCGGGGATGGCGAGAACGCTTATATTGTCGAGTCCAATCCGCTCCTGCTGGCCGAGACCGACGCCGAGCTGAGACCGTTTGCCGAAACGATCTATACGATGGTATCGAATCTTGCGCATGTGCCGTACAGCTGTCACATGCTCAGCGACAACGGCGTACAGGTGGGCGATATCATCACCATCGACGGTGCGGTGTCGTATGTCATGCGCATTGAGCGGACGCCGAGCGGCGTGACGATCAGTGCGACCGGCGACAAGCGCCGAGCGGTGCAAGGCAGTGATACAAATGCCGAGATCATCGCCCTTCGCGGCAAAACCAACGAACTCACCCGCACGGTCGAGGAAAACACCCTACGCATAGCAGACGCCGAAGGCAACCTATCCCAGCTATCCCAAACCGTGTCCGGCTTCGACGCGCGCATCGAGAACGCCGAGGGCGAGATCACGACGCTGTCTGCGACGGTGGCGGGGCTGTCGACGCGGGTCACCGACGCGGAGGGGAACATCTCCAACCTTGATCTGACGGCGTCATCGCTGGCGAGCCGCATCACGAACGCGGAGGGCGACATCTCGACGCTGGAGCAGACGGCGTCGAATATCTCGGCGCGGGTGGGGCAGAACGAGGTCGCGATCTCGAATCTGGGCATCCAGCTGACGGGGTATGTGACGTTCAGCAATCTGTCGACGGCGGGGCAGACGACCATCAATGGCGCGAACATTACAACGGGCACGATTACGGCGATCACGTTGAGCGGCTGCCGGTTCGTTTCTGCGAACAGTGCAAGTGGCGGCACCACGATGGAGTTGGACGGCGGCATGCTGATGTTCTATGACCTGTACGGGAACGTGATCGGCGGTGTATACGCCAACGGGTCTGGCCGTCTTATGGCGTATGGCACGAACGGGAACATTCTGACGCTCGGCAGCGGATCGCAGATAGCATATGGCAGCAGTTACTACGACATCATCCACGCGGGCAACATCAGCAACTACATCAGCAACGTCTACGCGGTGTTCGGGTGAGGTGATCTTGTATGGCTACACCAACCGCAAGCATTGGCGGAATCGTGCGATACCGAAGTGCGTTTCTGCAGTTTCTTTATACAGATGGCGGAAGTTATTTTCCATATGGCGGATTTGTAGACTGGTTTATTGACGGTGATCGGTACGGAACATCAAATTATCCGGCATATACAGAAGCATGCGAAGGTATCCAGATCATTGGGCTGACACCCGGAACAATTTATACAATTATGGCTCAGGTGTGGGTATATACATCTGCGGATCATTCCAATATAAATTTCGGAGGCTATCTGGAAACGACGCTTACAACCGGCGGGAGGCCGTCCGCTTTTTCTTGGACAGTCCCCAAGACGGCAGGCGGACAATATTATGTCGGTGCAACCGAATGGATGTCACTTATCAACAATATCATGAATGTCCTCGAATACGCCGGATATACATATTCATTCACGCAATCGCAGCCGCAAACCGGCGAAATCCTCACCGCCGCCCGCTACAACGACCTGCGCGCCGCGATCCAGTCCGTGCCGGGCTACGGCTACTACATCCCGCAAGTTTCGTCCGGGCAGATCGTCACCGCGCAGCAGCTCAATCTGCTCGTTTCCGAACTCAATGCTATCCCATAAGGAGGTACACACATGACCACGACCTACCGCAAAATCGCAGCCGCCGTCAAGGCGCTGCAGCCGCTTATGATGGTGAAGGGCTTCACCGGGCGCACACAGCTTCTGCTCATGCGCCTGTGGAACGAGCTCGAGCCCCATAACAAGACGCTGGGTGAATCCGAGGTCGCCGCGATCCGCGCCGTCGGCGGCGTGATCGGCGAAAAAGACACCATCACCTTCCCCGACGCCGAGGCAAAGGCCGAATTCCTTGCCAAGCACGAGGACATGCTCGCCGTAGAGACTGAGATCAAGCCCATCCAACTCAAGCCCGAGCCCGCGCTGTTTGCGGCATCTACGCCCGAGACGTGGGCGGCGCTCGATGGCTTCATCATCATTGAAGGGAGTGAAAACGCATGACGACTACCGTACATACCACCAGCTACGACCGCGAGGCCATGACCCGCACGGTCGAGCAGACGGTGACCTACACCCGCGCCGACGATGTTCGCGCGCTGGCGCAGGCGCAGATGGCGCTCTCGAATCTCTACGGCGCGCTGTCGACCGCGACGCATCCGACCATCGCCGCGCAGGTCGAGAGCCAGATCGCCGAGAAGGAGGCCGAGGTCGCCGCGCTGCAGGCTATTGTGAACGGCTACAGCGGCGAGACCTCGGGCGATTATGAGACCGCCTACAACATCGTCACGGGGGAGAGTGAGGGCGCATGATTACGCGCGGCACGACCCCGCCTGTGACCATTGAGCTGCCCTTTGACGCCGCAGAGCTGGTCGACGGCGAGATCCGTTTCGCGCAGGCGGGCGAGCTTCTGTTCGTCCGTTCGCTGGATGACTGCGAGGCGTCGGGGAATTCCCTCACCCTCTATCTGACCGAGGACGAGACGCTGTCGCTCAGTGCGCTTGCTGTGGTCGAGGCGCAGATCATCGCCACCAACACGGCTGGCGTGAAGATCGCGTCGGAGGTCATGGAGGCGGATGTCGGGCGGCTGTTGGGGGTGTGACCGATGAGCAGAACACGCGACCCGACCTTTACTGCGGTGTTTGCCGATTCGCCCGATTTTTCGGCGAAGCTGCGCGCGGGTGCGACATTTACTGCGAAATTCGCAAGCGGCAGCGGCGGCGCGGCAACCCCGCCCTACACCGGCGAGACGCGCGTAACGCCGAAATTCGAGGAGGTCACGCTGGCCACGAAGAATCTGCGGATGCAGGAGGATGTCGTGGTCGAGCCAATCCCCATCACCGAGGTATCCAACCCGGCGGGGGGAATTACGTTTATCATAGGAGGATAAAGCAATGGCAAATCTGTATATCAATAAAGTCACAAAATCGAACGGCGACGTCCTGATCGACCTGACGCTGGACGATGTCACTCCCGACAAGGTCGCCAAGGGTCTGAAATTCCACGACAAGACCGGCGAACAGAAGACCGGCACGAACACCTTCACGGTGGACGCGAGCGAAGCGACGGCGACGGCTGCCGAAATTCTTGAGGGCAAGACGGCGGGCGTCGGTGACAGCATGATACCTGGCACCATGAAGAACAACGGCGCGCTGACGCTGTACATCAGCGCGGCGACCGGCAAGGTGATGATCCCGATCGGCTTCCACGACGGCACCGGCTATGTCGCCATCGACCCCGCCGAGCTTGCCAAGCTGGTTCCGGGCAACATCAAGGAGGGCGTCAGCATCCTCGGTGTCACCGGCGAATTTGGCGCGGATGATATTTCGTCCCAGTCCAAGGAAGTAGACCCGACCTTTGAGGATCAGACCATCCAGCCGGACGAGGGCGTATCCTTCCTCAGCTCGGTGCTGATCAAGGCGATCAAGATGACCTACACCGACAACGCCGCAGGAGGCCAGACGCTGACGATCGGAGCGTGACGCAATGGCGGTCAATCGTGTGCAGCGGGCGGATGGCACGATCGAGCTTGACGTGACCGGCGTCACCGCCGCTGCGGCAGATGTGGCGGCGGGGAAGAAGTTTGTCACGGCGGCGGGTGAGCTGGCTGACGGGGCGATGCCGAGCGTCACGCAGGCGACGCCGAGCATATCGGTGTCGTCGGGCGGGCTGATCACGGCGAGTGCGACGCAGGCGGCGGGCAAAGTCGCGGCGGGCACGAAGTCGGCGACCAAGCAGCTGACGGTGCAGGCAGCGAAGACGGTGACGCCGACCACGACTGAGCAGGTCGCCGTCGCGGCTGGGGTGTATACGACGGGTGCGGTCAAGGTGGCGGCGGTTGGAGCTGATAAGGTTGTGCAGGGGTCATTTGCAACAACATCGTATCAGACGTTTACAATATCCGGTTTAACATTTAGCAAAGTCAAATGCGTATTTATTGGAACAACTGTTACAAATGCTGGTAGCAATATGAAATATGCATATTTTTTTCACAATGGAGAGGGAAAAGCCTATGTATATTTCTATAATGGCGGGGTTACTACAATTAACGGTTCGGATGCATCGACGTTCACTTATTCCAACGGTACGCTAACAATAAATACCGGTGGATATATGGATCTTAGAGTGACGGCTAAATATACCATTATAGGAGAGTGACAGCATGAAATATATTTTCCGTATTTTCTACGACCTTACCACCGGTGAGATCATCTTCTTTTATACACAAACCGGCGAAGCCATCAACATTATGCCGCTGTCGCACGATTTTGCCGTATATCCTCAGCTTGCCGACCGTACCGAAGCCGACACGGGCTGCCTCGAATGGCTCGAGCGTGACGAAGACCTCGAAACAAAGCTGACCAGCGGCGAATACATCGCCACAGTCGACGTCACACAGACTCCGCACGCACTCGTCTTCACCGAACCGCCGGTCGATCCCAACCCAACCCTAACCGCCGACGAAGCCCTCGCCATCATCACGGGCGAGGCAGAATAACAGGAGGAACCTATGGAATCCATGAAATTATCAGAAGCCCGCGCTCTGCGCGCGCTGCTTGTCGCGGCGTCGGCGAATGTCGACGACCGCACCGCATCGACTGCGCCAAAGGCGTTCCCCCGCCTGCGCGGAGGCGGCGAGCTGATCGCCGCCGGGACGCGCATCTGCTGGCCGGTGGATGGCCGCACCTGCGTCAAGCGTGCCGCCGTCGACCTGTGGGACACCGCTGAGAACGCGCCCGACGCCGCGCCGACGCTGTGGGAGGACATCGCCTACCGCGACGGCGAGCGCATCATCCCCGAGACGATCACCGCCGGCACAGCCTTCGCCGAAGGGGAGCTGGGCTGGTGGGGCGATGTGCTCTACCGCTCAAAGCAGGACGCCAACGTCTGGACGCCCGAGGCCTACCCCGATGCATGGGAGGTGGCGGAATGACGTGGGAGATCGTGTCGGCGATCGTGAAGTGGCTCGTCCCGGCGGTGCTGGGCGGCATCGTGACGTGGTGCATCACCTATGTCAAGATGAAGACCAAGCGCAACACCGCCGTCGAGGACGGTCTGCAATGCCTTCTGCGCGCCGATATCATCCACATGAACGACAAGTGCATCGACCGGGGGTACTGCCCGATTTATGCCAAGGAAGCGCTCGAGCGCGAGTACGCCGCCTACCACGCACTGGGCGGCAACGACGTCGCGACGGCGCTGTATCACAACATGATGGCGCTGCCGGTCGAGCCTCCGGCGGCGGGGAAGGAGTAAGGTTATGGCACAATTGCCTTTTGCATCGCGCATCCGCGTTACGTCGCCCTACGGGTGGCGCACACTGAATGGCAAGCGGGGATGGCACGGCGGAATTGATCTGGTCGGCGAGGACTATGTCATCCGTGCATCGGTCGGCGGCACGGTGGTCGTGTCGCAGATCGTTACCGACACATCAAATGCCACCTGGGAATGGGGCAATTACGTCTGTGTCCTCGGCGACGACGGATACTACATCTACTACTGCCACATGGCCGAGCGCCGCGTCGTGGCCGGACAGCGCGTCCGCGCCGGTGACATCCTCGGCATCATGGGCAACACGGGATTCAGCCAGGGCGACCATCTGCATTTTGAGGTGCGCAACGGCCAGAACCAGACGCTTGATCCCGCGGCCTATCTCGGCATCGAGAACAAGGTCGGCGAGCTGCGCACGGACGAGCCCGAGCCGGAGGAATCCAACACCGCATGGAGCGACGAGGCCGTCGCGTGGGCGACCGAGAACGGCATCATCTACGGTGACGGAAACGGTAACCTCATGCTGGACGAGCCCTGCACGCGGCGGCAGATGGCGACCTTCCTGCACCGCTTCGCGCAGTCGATCGGCAAGGCATGATGGGGCGCGTTGACCAGCGTCGTGATTCCACGGACGGAATTACGACGAAGAAAAGCACCGCCGGGCGCATCGACAGCTTCACGAAGCTGGCGGTGGCGGTGGTGCTCATCAATGCCTGCGCGTGGGTGTGGTGCAGCTACATCCTCGCGTACCTCGGGCGGTACGAGATCGCGGAAAGCCTATCGCAGACCGCCGTGACGGCGATTATTGGGACGTTTGTGACCTACGCGGTCAAGAGCTTGTTCGAGAACGTGAACAAGAATGGTGTAAATTTGCCGACGGCGGTGAAAAGGCCGGAGGCGAAAACGAATTTGAAACGGGATATCTAATCCCTGCGAAAAAACAAAAAAGAACAGGGTGACGAATCCTGTCCTTCTTTGGCGGGCTGGCGTAACAGGTAGCAAATCTGTTACATTGGATATTTTCGATGAAAGAATACTTTGCCAGAAATATCTCACTTGCATTATAGCACGATGACATCATTTTGTCAAGCAAAAAATTCGGAAAAACGCGGCAAAACACACCAAGGCATGAGCATGATCGAATTGACCGTAGTCACCGGTCAGCGGCAGAGCTGCTAATTCTGTGCCCTCAATCATTTTGCCGTGTTTCCCGCCGTGGTCACGCGGCTGAATTACCGCTTATGATTGTTTGATGTAACATCGTACACGAACTTCGCGACGCAAAGGAGCAGCGCAAGAAGCTCGTAAATTGATATCTCTGGCATAGTGTACCCTTTCTCGCTCACCGCCGGTAAACAACAGTATACCACAAAATTATCCAAAAATCAAGGAGGAACACACATGGACTACATCATCTCAACCCTCATCGGCGCGGCGATTCTGATCATCACCGCGGCTGTCACGGTCTACGTCATTCCGTGGCTGAAGGAAAAGCATTTGCTCGGCACCGTCAAGACGCTGGTCGAGGCGGCGGAGAAGCTGGCCGAGAATCAGCCGCTCGACAAGAAGGCATGGGTCGTGGCGCAGCTTGAGAACCTCGGCGTCAAGGTCACGCCGTTTGTCGAGGCGGCGATCGAATCGGCGGTGAAACAGCTCGATATTGCGATGGGTGTCGTCGAGCTTGATGCGCTGATGGCCGATCTGGCCGTCGAGAAGGAGTGATTCACCGCAACCGCTCACGTTGACCTCAAACACGAGCTTGACGACATCGCCGACTTGGCGAGAAATATCCGGGCGAGAATCACAGCGTTTAAGGCATAAAAAATATATCTGCGAGGGCAATTGTTGAATGCCCTCGCAGATATGTTTGTACCCAAATTGTACCCAACCATGGATATATAGCAATTTTAGTCCAAAAAGAGCAAAAATAAAGCGAGAAAGCGCAATTTTTGTCGCTTTCTCGCTCTGGCGGAGAAGCAGAGATTCGAACTCTGGAGGCGCTTTTAACGCCTACACGATTTCCAGTCGTGCGCCCTCGACCAACTAGGCGACTTCTCCATATTCGCGTCGCGACGGTTGGTTCGCCTGTCGACTTGTTTATTATACACCATCTCGAAAAAAAAATCAAGCCCTTTTGCAAAATTTTTTTGACTTTTTTCAAATATTTTTTCAAAACATCCCGTCTTTCGTAAAATTCCGCTTGACAAAGCGGCCGAAAACGGATATAATATAAGGCAGTCTGGGTCTCGGCCCGGCGTTTTACGGAAAGGAGCCGCTCTGCGGCGTTTGATTTGCGATGATTCTCGATCTCCGTCCGCTTCTGCGCGGTGAGGTTCCCGCGCTGGAGGTAGACTACACCCTGACCCCGCCGCCGATGGAGGGTATCATCTTCCCCGAACCGGCGCGCGTTACCGGCAAGATCGCGGACAACACCGGCTATATGAGCCTGACGCTGTCCTGCGACGTTCCCTACACCGGTGAGTGTGCCCGCTGTCTGGCTCCCGTCGAGGGGCGGCTGGTCTTTGACTTCTGCCGTACCGTCGTCGACGAGAAGGGCTACCGTACCGTCAGCGACACCGACGATTTCGACGAGGATGAATATGTGGTCGTCCGCGACGGCCTGCTCGATATCGACGAGCAGCTCGAGGAGGCACTGCTGCTGGAGTTTCCCTTCCGGCTGCTCTGCTCGGAGGACTGTCCCGGCCTTTGTCCCAAGTGCGGCAAGCCCCTGCGCGACGGGGATTGCGGCTGCGTGACAAAAGAAATTGATCCGCGCTTCGAAATTTTGAAAAAACTACTTGAAAAAGATGAAAATGTGTGATACAATAGAGTGTAAACTGAGTGTCACCGAAGGATAAGGAGGGAATAAGCAATGGCAGTACCGAAGAAAAAGGTATCGAAGGCGCGCAGAGACAAGAGACGTTCCAATGTGTGGAAGCTCGATCTGCCCGGCATGACGAAGTGCCCGAAGTGCGGTGAGTACAACCTCGCGCACAGAGTGTGCAAGGCTTGTGGCTCTTACAACGGCAAGGAAGTCATTAAGCAGGATGCGTAAGCCCAGCGCGGCTGAGCCAGAGATCCTCCCGTATTGATGCGGTGAGGATCTCTTTTCCTTTTGTCCGACTTTGAACACCCGCCGAAAGCTTTGTGACGAGAGTGTTAATTCTCGCGGCGCACTCTTTCTTTTTTTTGCGATTGATGGTATAATAATGGCGTGTTTTCTGAAAATTCAAGAGAGAAAAGGATAATTCCATGAACATCATCAACCTTCGCGCCAATCGGCGCATCCTTGCGGCTGCGGCGGCGCTGCTGCTCGGCGCCGTTTCGCTTACCAGCTGCGGCCAGGCAAGCGGCGACAACGACACACCGCTGGCGCTTGACCCCGACAACCCCAGCCTTATCGCCGGTGAGAAGAAGATCTCCACCGACCCCTTCATTTACTGGGAGGAGGATCTCACCCCCTATGTCACGCTGGGCAATTACAAGGACATCCCCGCCACCTGCACCTCGGCCGTCCTGACCGACGCCGAGTTTGAGGAGCAGATCCAGGTGCTGCTCGAATACTACGCCGAGCCGGTGCAGATCACCGACCGCGCTGCGGCTGAGGGCGACACCTGCAACTTCGACTACAGCGGCTTTGTCGACGGCGTGCAGTTCGACGGCGGCACAGCCGCCGGTCAGACCATCACCCTGACCGGCAACGGCGGCTTCATCGAGGGCTTTGTCCCCGCCATCATCGGCAAGAAGCCGGGCGAGTCCTTCGACATCGTGACCACCTTCCCTGCCGACTACGGCGTGGAATCGCTCAACGGCAAGGAGGCCACCTTCAAGTGTACCCTCAACTACATCGAGGGCGAGGCAATCCTGCCCGAGTTCAACGATGAATTCGCGAAGGAGATCTCCGAATTCGACACCGCCGAGGCCCTGCGCGCCGATCTGCGCGCCTCGCTGGAGGAGGAAAAGGCCGCGCAGGCCGAGAACCAGCTGTACAGCGATATCTGGACGCAGGTCGTGGCCAACGCCACCATCCATCAGTACCCCGAGGACAAGGTCACCTATATTTATCAGCAGTATGTGACAGAGTACGGCTCCTACGCCGCGATGGCTTACGGCGTGACCTACGAGGAATACCTCAACATGATGGGCGCCAGCGACGAGCAGGTCAGACAGATGGCGCGCGATCAGGTCAAGGAAGATCTGATTTTCTACGCCATCACGCAGGCTGAGAACATCACCGTCAGCGATGCGGAATATGAAGCTGAACTGCCCACCTTCGCCGAGGCCTTCGGCATGGAAGCCGAGGCACTGGTCGAGCAGTACGGCGAGGAGGCTATCCGCGACGGCATCCTCTGGAACAAGACGCAGGATCTGATCGTCTCCTGGGCGAAGATCACGGAGGCATAAGCACAGAAAAAAATTCCCGAAGCGTTTGCTTCGGGAATTTTTTCTTTACCCCGCCTGGCTGAGCAGGAGGGTCGCAGTTCCGCCGATATGGCAGTCGCCGAGCCCGGCGGGGAGATACCAGCTCTGGCCCGGGCGGACGGTGTACCGCTGGCCGTCGCAGGTGAGGGTGCTCTCGCCGTCCAGGCAGAGCAGCGACACGAAGCGGTCGGTGACGGTGAAGTCGGCGGCACCAGTGAGGCGGCTGACCGCGAAATACTCGGCGGTGCAGATGCACTCGCCCGGCAGGTCGCAGGGGCGGGTAAAGCATAGGGCGGCGATCTCGGCGTCGGCATAGGGGTGGATGACATCGAGAGCGCGGTCGGTGTGCAGCTGGCGGAGATTGCCGTTGGCATCGCGGCGTGCGTAGTCCCAGACGCGGTAGGTGAGAGCGGAGTTCTGCTGAATCTCGGCCAGCAGGATGCCGGCGCCGGCGGGCGAACCGATGGCGTGGAGCAGGCCGGCCGGGACAAAGTAGCTCTCGCCGGCATGCACCTCGACTTCGCGCAGCAGGGGGGCGGGGTCGCCGGCGCGCAGGGCGGCGGCGAATTCGCCGACCGTGACGCCCTCACGCAGGCCGAGGATCAGCCGTGCGCCGGGGTCGGCCTCGACGATATACCACAGCTCGGTCTTGCCCCCGTCGCGCTCATGCGCGGCGGCGTAGGCGTCGTCTGGGTGAACCTGCACCGACAGGGGCAGGTTGGCGTCGATGAATTTGACCAGCAGCGGGAAGCGGCTCTCCCCCGTGACAGCCGACAGCGGCTGCCCGGCCAGGGGGCCGTTTTGGATGATGCTCATGCAGTCGTCCCGCACCGACAGCTCCCAGGTCTCAGCCAGCTGGCCAGGGCCTGCCTTGCCGTAGCGGGTGCGGAGCCGGCTGCCGCCCCACAGTGCGGTGTGGGGCTCTGCACTCAACAGGAGGGGATAGAGGCGGCTCACTTGCGGCCCCCATTTTTGCCCATCAGGACGGCCAGCAGCGTCGTACCGACGCCGATGGCGGCACCGGCGGCAGCCGCGCCGATGCTCAGCCCGGCCACAGCGGCCGGCTTGACACCCGGCTTGGCGGGCTTGCGGGACTGCTTGACCGCCTTCTTATTGGCCTTCTTGGCACGGCGAAGCTCGACCGTGGCGGTCTGGTGGATGCGGGCGGCCGGCATCTGCGCGGCCTCGAGGGTGCCGGGCGCGGGGGCGGCGGTCTCGTCGACGAGGTCGGCAGTGGCCGTCATGCCGCCGCGATAGCCGTAGCGGAGGGCGCAGTCGGGGTTGGGCTGGGTGCCCTGCCGGTCGGTGTAGTTCCAATGGACGCGGCTGACCACCTCACTGCCGACGGCCAGATCAAGGCGGCGGGCGGCGATGTGACTGCCCGAGAGAGGCTTGCCGGTGAGGATGAAGAGGTTCTCCCCCTCGACGAGGTCAACGCCAAAACGGGCACAGAAGTCGGCGGCAGTGAGGGGGGAGTCAGGCTGCTTGAACCAGAAGACGGCCGGCATGCGGGCGGGGATGGTGATGCCGTCCAGCGGGTGGATATGCTCGGGCGAAGGTGCCTTGCCGGTGGTCGTCCACTGGCGAAGCGCCATGCCGTCGAGGCTGAGGGGCTTGTTCTCGTGGTTGAAGAGGACAGCGTAGGTGTAGGGGCTGTCGACCTTGGTCCCGTCGGGGAGGGTGACCGACGTGCTCTCGGGGAGCGCCTCGACGATGGAGGCGGGGGTGACGAGGAGATAGCGGGTATCGACAAAGCGCTTCTTGCCGATTCTGCCGCTGACGATGATGCTAACACGGCGGCGGTTGGCCAGATTCGGGAAGGTGCGGGCAGTCCGCGCCGTCTCGCCGGCACCCAGCTTGCCCAGGTAAACGGTGCGGTAGGGACGGGCATTGGCCAGGTTGAAGCCGCCGACGGGGGTGAGATAGAAGTCGGCACGCAGGTCGGTGAGGGCGGCATCCGCGCGGTTCTCCACCGCGATGCTAACCAGATTGGGCAGCTCGCCGCCGGTCAGCGACAGTTCCATCTCGGTAATAGCCAGCGCGTCTCGGCCCTCGATCCAGACGGGAGCGCTGATGGTGTAGTCCTTCGGCACCAGCGGGTTGATGGCTTTAATGTAATAGTAGTCAAAATCGCAGGGGACGTGGATGCGCTGCTCGAAGTGCTGGATGGCGCCAAGATCCCACTCGGCGACGGTGATGTTGTCCTCGCCGATGAGGCTGACGACGCCGAGGCCCTCGGGACGTTCGGTGTCGAGGCGCAGGTCCACGGTCAGCATGTCGGTGGCGGGGATGCGCGAGCCGAGCCATGCGCCGTTGATGCGGAAGCGCAGGTGCAGCGACGGATCGGAAGTGGTGTAGGTGCGGCGGGCGTGCATGGCCTCGACGACGTTCTGGCGGGTCAGGCCGGGGGCGACGACGTAGCCGGTCTGGTTGGTGGCTGTCGTCCAGTTGTAGCCGTGGTTGTCCTCGTTGGAGACAGGCGCAAGGTGCCAGCCCTTCGCGAGGGAGAGGGCATGCTCGCCGTCGGCGTAGGCGCCCTTGATCTCGTTCAGGCACATGACGGCATCGGCCTCGGGGGTTCGGTGGCCGAAGTCGTCAAAATTGCCCCAGTTGTAGCCGGGGTGGTTGAACATGCCGATGGCGCCGGGACGCGCGCTGAGAAAATCGAAGAGCTGGGGCATGCTCATATCGCGGATGTCGTAGTGGGCGTCGGCCGTCTCGAGGACGTTGATGTGGCCCCAGTAGCCGGTCTCGTTGTTCCAGGTCATCTCCCAGCCGCGCAGGACGGCGTACTTCCCTGCCTCGTTATAGCGGTCGGCCAGCTCGAGCTGGGCGGCGTAGCGGTCGTCGGAGAGGTAGTGGCCGTGGTCGGTGACGGCGAAGTAGTCGGCCTTGCCCTCGTCGCGGGCGTAGATGAGGGCGTCCTCGGGGGTGGCAACGCCGTCCGAGTCACCGGTGTGGGCGTGGACCTCGCCGCGGTAGCAGTACATGGCGCCGGGCTCGGCAACGGTGAAGTAGGAGACGGTACGGCTGGCGTTGCCGAGGCAGTCGTAGAGCTTGAGCGCCAGCTTATGCTTGCCGGGCTTGAGCTTTTCGAGGGTGCAGCGGACGCCCTTGGGCGTCCAGGCGGCCTTGGCGCTGATCTCCTTGCCATCGAGGTAAAGGTGGCTGGCGTGGGCGTCAACGCCGGCGCGGTCGAAGTAGGCAGCTTCAAGCTCGACCGGCGCGTCGGCGAAGGCGGCGTAGCCGTTTTCAGGCTTGAGCGCCGTAATGACGGGGCCGGCGTTGTCCACGAGCTTGACTGCCGGCATCGCGAAGCGGGTGATATAGGTGCCGCTATCGGCCTCGATGCAGCCGGAAAGCGACTCGATGCGGGTGAGCAGCGATGCAGGGAGGGTGACCGACCAGACGCCGTCGGCGAAGTCGGCCATGAGCGGCTTGCCGCCGTCGAGCAGGACGCGGCAGCAGCCCGCGCCCTCGGCGAGGAAGCGCAGGGTCAGCGCGCCGTCGGCCAGCGGATGGCTCTCGGGCCAGCCGAGGGGGATCACACAGGCCGGCTTGTCGGCGCTGAGGTTGGGGACGGTCTGCCCCTTATCCAGCGTGCCGGGGGTAATGTCGGCCGCACGGACGACACAGCGCATGTCTGCACCGCCGCAGGGATCGGGCTGCCAGAGCGACGCGCGGCGGATGGGGGTGTGCCAGTCCCAGATATCGGGGGTGAGGTCGTTGATGGTCAGGCGGCAGACGGCGCTCTCGAAGCTGCCGCCGAGAGGAGCGACGCAGATGCGCGCCGTGTCCCACGGGCGCAGCTTGGGGAACTCGACCACGCCGTCCTTGTCGCGCCAGACCAGCTGGCCATCGACCTCGACCTGCTCGGCACCCTCGACGCGGAAGATGCGGATGGTGTCGGGCGCGAGGTGATAGTTTCGCCAGCTGAAATCAGCCTCAAGGCGGGCGCAGAAGTCCTCGGCCGTCAGGCATGGGGCCTTGGGATTGTGGCTCGAGGCGTAGGCCAGCCAGAGGACGCCCACCTCATGCGGGGGCAGGATGGCCTCGCCCATGGCGGGCGCGATGGGCATGGTGTAGACGGGGGTCTCCTTGCCCTCGATGAGGCGCTGGTACATGACCTGATAGCCGCCGAGGTCGATGGGGGCATCGGTGGTGTTGACCACCTCGAGATAGACGGCGGGAGTGGCCTTCATGTTGGCGGCCAGTTCGGTGATGGCGAGGGGGGCGAGGTTGGCGTCGGCCAGCGGGACGATA
Organism: Clostridia bacterium; assembly: GCA_017463865.1. Classification (GTDB taxonomy): domain Bacteria; phylum Bacillota; class Clostridia; order Oscillospirales; family CAG-272; genus SIG693. Next base: position 118,541 of record JAFTOI010000003.1, read on the forward strand.
TAGCTGCCAACGGCGTCAAGGTCGGCATAAAGGGTGTAGCTCAGCGCCTCGGCGTCGGGGGCGGGGGTAATGCTGCCCTGCCAGAGGGTAAGCCCCTCCCGCGTGCCGACAGGGGCGAGGGCGATCTTCTCGCCGGTCGAGACAGCCGAGACCGCACCCACCGACGCATCGGTGGCCACGGTGAGCACATGTGCCATGCCGCGGAGGCCGCGGCGGGCGGGTGAATGGTAGAATTTTTCCATACAGTTCAACCTTTCCTGTTTGCTTCAGATTAACGTCAATGCTCACGGCCAAACGGCGCAGAGCAGAATGGGCAGAAAAATCGCGGGCAGGTAGTTCATGATCTTGAGCTTGGTCACGCCCAGCATGTTGAGGCCGATGCCGATGATGAGCAGTGAGCCCACCGCCGTCATCTCGGTAACAGCGCCCCGCAGAAGGGGCTCAGCCCAGTCAGCCAGCAGGGTGATGGCGCCCTGATAGAGCAGGACGCAGACCCCCGAGAAGGCCACGCCGATGCCGAGACCGGAGGCCATCATGATCGCCGACGCGCCGTCGATGAGGGCTTTGGTCAGCTGGACGGTGTGGTCGCCCTCGAGGCCGCTGTCAAGCGGGCCGAGGACAGCCATCGCACCGACGCAGAAGAGCAGGCTGGCCGAGACGAAACCCTCCGACACGCTGCCGCCCCGCCCGTGCAGCGCGGCTTGCAGCCTGTCGCCGAGGCCGCGAAGCCGCCGGTCGAGGTCGCACAGCTCGCCGAGCAGTGCGCCCAGCACGACCGAGAGGATCATCAACAGCGTATTCTCCCCCTCAAGCGCCCCCGATATGCCGATGATGAGCACACAGAGGCCGAGGCCCTTCATGACGATGTCAGAAAAGCGCTCGGGCAGTCCGCGGCCGATCAGCGTGCCGATCAGGCCGCAGACGATGATGGCGGCGGCATTGACCACCGCACCGAGGAGGGGGAAATCCATGGTGTGTACCTTCTTTGCTGTTTTCCTCATTATATCATAATGCGTCGGGTTGTGCAAGGTTTTGCGGCAAAAAAGAATTAGCCCACGCTAATTTTTCCCGCTGCCGTCTTTACAATCCCTACAATTTATGTTACACTTAGTTTAACCGCCCAGCGGAATTCATCAAAGGAGTATATCATAAATTTCTCGCCATCGGATTGAAGCTTCTCTTCGCGATTACCATCTACCACGACACCCTGCTCGCTGTCCACAACCGCATGTGCGCCGCGGGCATCGAGATCCCCTTCCCGCACCTGGATGTGCATCTCGACAAATAAGATTCAAACATGCGATTATGGCACTATTCTATGCGATTTTGTTACAAATTTGTTGACAAAACAATCGACCCATGGTAGAATATGCTTAATCGGGGCACCCCGACAAAAATCATTTTAGAAAGGATCTTCACCATGAAAAAGATTCTCGCAATGCTCCTGATGCTCGGCATGATCGCCAGCATGATGGTCATCACGTCCTCCGCCGCTGATGACAAGCTCTACAAGACCATGGAAGAAGCCAAAGACGGCGATCTGCTTTGGATCGTCGACTTTAACGCCAAGGATATCTACGATCCCGTATACTCTGAGGCTGGCGCACCGAACATCCAGATCGCCATCGGCGATGACGGCCGTTCCGCTACCCTGACTCCCACTGCGAATGCCGCTGCATCCGGTAAGTGGTTCTGGGGCGCTCCCATCAAGGGTCTAAACATCGACAACAACTCCCAGTACACCATGACCTTCAAGATCAAGGCCTTTGGCAACACCGGCTCCAACAACTCCACCGGCGCGTTCGGCTTCCGCTACAACGCCGCTGAGGGCGAGACCACCTTCAATGAGAAGTGCCTCGGTATGTACGGCAACTGGAACTCCATGAATTCCGACGGTACCGACATCAAGAACCGTTCCGCACTCTTCCAGGGTGCCTCCAGAAAGACCAACTATGCCAATGTCATCGACGAAATCGAGGCTGACGACGAGGGCTTCATCACCGTCCAGATCGAGTACAACGTCAAGGAAGCTGAGTTCTCCGCTTCTTACATGGGCAAGGACGGCAAGTGGATCGAGGACGAGACCGCGTTCTTCATCTTCGAGTCGCTCGACGACACTCCCGACGAGCTGGTCTTCATCTTCTACAGCTATTACAAGGAAGGCAATGCAACCATCAAGGACGTTAAGTTCTTCAAGGGTGTCAACCTGACCGCCGCTCAGCTGGCTGCTGAGGCTCCCAAGGCTGCTGAGACCACCACTGCTGCTCCTGTGACCACCGCAGCTCCCACCACTACCGCAGCTCCCGCAGCAACCACCGCTGCTCCCGCCGCTACCCCCTCCACCGCTGATGCGACTACCTACATCGTTCTCGCCTGCGCCGCTCTGGCTCTGACTATGAGCGTTGTCCTCAAGAAGAAAGAGAACTGATCACCTGCACATCCGAGAGGCGCTCATTTGAGCGCCTTTCTTTTGTGCGCTGTGTCAAATTCGATGATGTGATTTTGTGTATTTGCACAAAATCACAAAACACAAAAAAGTTTTCTATACAAATTGACTTGACAAATCTCCCCAAAGCGTGTATCATATAGCCAGCGATTCCAAATCTATCTTTTGAAAGGATACATACCATGAAAAAGTTCCTCGCAATCCTCATGATGCTCGCCCTGGTCGCAAGCATGATGGTCGTCTCCACCTCCGCGGCAGATGACAAGCTTTACAAGACGATGGAAGAGGCCCAAAAGGGCGATCTGCTCTGGATGGTCGACTTCAACGCAACGAACATCCTCTCTCCGGTTTACAATGAACTTGGTGCAAAGAGCATCGTTGTTACCGTCGGCGATGATGGCCGCTCTGCTACCATGCTGCCCGCTGCTAACGGCGCCGAAAAAGGCGCTTGGTACTGGGGCGGTAAGATCAATGGTCTGAACCTCACAAACGAATCCCAGTACACGGTTGTCTTCAAGATCAAGGCGTTCGGTGACACCGGCGCCAACAACTCCACCGGTGTTTATGGTTTCCGTTATGACAATACCGAAAAGGCTCAGGCTGAACCCAAGGAAGACGGTGCTCTGGGCATCTACGGCAACTGGAACTCCAATGACGCGGGCGGCGCGGACATCCAGAACCGCGCTCGTCTTATGGTCAAGGGCACCGGTAAGTCCCCCTATTCGAATGTGATCGACACCATCCAGCCCGATGCTGAGGGCTTCATCACTGTTCAGATCGAGTACAATGTTGCCGAGGCTGAATATACCGCATCTTTCATGGGCAAGGACGGCAAGTGGGTCGAAGATCCCGATGCGTTCTGGATCATGGAAGGCCTGGACGATACTCCCGACGAAGTTTGCTTCCTGTTCTATGGCTACTACAACAAGGTCAGTGCTACTGTCAAGGATATCAAGTACTTCAAAGGTATCAACCTGACCGATGCTCAGCTGGCCGCTGAGGCTCCCAAGGCTGCTGAGACCACCACTGCTGCGCCTGTGACCACCGCAGCTCCCGTGACCACTGCTGCTCCCGCAGCAACCACCGCAGCTCCCGCTGCTACCCCCTCCACCGCTGATGCAACCACTTACATCGTTCTCGCCTGCGCCGCTCTGGCTCTGACCATGAGTGTCGTGCTCAAGAAGAAGGAAAACTAAGCGGTCAATCGCATAATCTCCAAGGCGCGTCCCACTGGACGCGCCTTTTTGCTTGACGCGCGCCCGCTTTTGTGCTATGATTATGGCAAACCCACAAGGAGGCATCCCATGAACATTGAACACACCCTCATCCCCGCCCTGGCTGCACGCGGCCTGACCCTCGCCACTGCCGAATCCTGCACCGGCGGCCTCATCGCCAAGCGCATCACCGACGTCCCCGGCGCATCGGCCGTCTACCTCGGCAGCGTCGTCTCCTACGCAAACGAGGTCAAGACCGGCCTGCTGGGCGTCGATCCCGATACCCTCGCTGCCCACGGCGCGGTCAGCGCTGAAAATGCCCGCACCTGCAATATTCATCAGAGACATGCGGTTCCACACAGCGGGTTGGGTATAGGTTTG
>JAFTOI010000016.1 GCA_017463865.1 Clostridia bacterium
CCAGCTTGGCAGGGAGGTCGGTCAGGTGCGCGTCGGGGTAGACAAAATCGAAACGGGCGCGCAGGGTGTCGAGCAGTGCGTCGTCGGCGACGGCCGGCGCAGGCGCCGGCTCGGCGGGGGCCTGCGCGAACGGCTCGGCGGCCGCATCGGCGGGGATGACGATCCGGTAATGATCCTCCGGCGTGCCGGCAAGGGCGGTCAGCACCCAGTCGAGATAGCAGGAGCAGCGCATCAGCGAATCCTGCCCGGCCAGCGCGCGGCGGTGTTCGGCTTCGAGCAGAACATCGTCCGGCGATTTTTTCTTTTTGCACTGCGCCGTCAGATAGAGCCGCTCGCGGGCGCGAGTGAGGGCGACGTAGAGGACGCGCATCTCCTCCTCGATCTGCCCGTCGGCGATATGCGCGGCAACGGCCTCGCGGATGGGGGTCGTGCGCCGGGCGAAGCCGGTCTCGTCGCGCAGGCGGAGCGCGACGCCGGCGTCGTGGTCGAAGAGCAGATTCTCGCCCGTGTCCCGCAGATTGAAGCGCCGCCCGAGACCGCAGACAAAGCAGACCGGGAACTCGAGGCCCTTCGACTGGTGGATGGTCAGGATCCGTACGGCGTCGCCGGGCGCTGACGCGGGTGCTTCAATTTTCGTCCCCTCGGCAATGATGTCGTCCAGATAGCGGATGAAGTTGTAGAGCCCCTTGTAGGAGCTGGCCTCAAAGCGGCGGGCGTAGTCGTAGAGCAGATGCAGGTTGGCGCGCTTCTGCTCGGGGGTGCGCTGCTCGTCGTCGCCCGCACCGGCGTAGGCCAGCACGGCGGTGTCGCGGTAGAGCTGATCGAGCAGCCGGTCGACCGGCGTGCCCTCGGCCATGGCGCGGTAGTCAGCGAGCCGGTCAAGGAACTGCCGCCCCTTCGCCCAGCCATGCTCGTCGGTGTAGCGGACGAGGGCGGCGTAAAGCGGCTCCTTCGGCTCAGGCGAGGCCTGGCGGACGGCAATCAGCTCGTCGAGGGTGAAGCCGAAGAGGGGGGAGCGCAGGGTGCCGGCGAGGTAGACGTCGCGGTTGGGGTTGTCGATGGTGTTGAGCAGACAGAGCATCATCAGCACCTCGGGGTTCTCGAAAAAGTCGTCCGCGCCCCCTGACTCGCAGGGGATGCCGGCGTCCTCGAGGGCCAGCGTGAGCTGATCGGCGCCGGTCTTGGCGCGCATGAGAATGGCAATGTCGGAGGCTTTGATCGGCGAGCCGTCGTCGAGGCGGCCGTCGTACAGCAGGCGTGCGATCTCGGCGGCGATGTAGCGGTATTCGGGGGTGAGATCGTCCTCCTCGTCCTCGTCATCGCCGGCGTCGGGCGGGCAGAGGGCGACAGTGACGGGAACAGGCTCCGCGCCGTCGGGCGCACCTTTGCCGCAGACGAGATCGTCGGCGGGAACATAGCCGATCGACTGGCCGCAGCGGCCGAAGAGGTAGGCGAAGATGCGGTTGGAGACGTCGATGACCGGACGGTCACAGCGGAAGTTGTTCGACATGAAGATAGAGGCGCAGTCGCAGTCGTCGTCCTCACCGAGGGCGGGGAAGGCGCGGCGGTAGTCGGCGAAGATGGCGGGCTCGGCGCCGCGGAAGCGGTAGATGCTCTGCTTGATATCGCCGACCATGAAGCGGGTGCGCGGACGGGCGAGCGCCCGGAAAATGCGGTCCTGCACGGCGTTGACGTCCTGATATTCGTCGATGCAGATGACATCGAACCCATCCGCCAGCGCCCGCGCAATGTCGCTGTCCTCACCGTTCTCGTCGACCAGCAGGGCAAGGGTATACCGCTCAATATCGGAAAAATCGCAAATGCCGCGGCGTTTTTTCTCGGCGGTGAGGCGGTCATCGTAGTCGGCAAGGAGACTGTGCAGCTGTTCGATAACGCCGGCGGTCTCGTCAATGACGGCAGTCAGCGCGTCGGGCGGGAGGGAGAAGAAGTCGTCGGCGAGCGCGGCGCGGGCCTCTTTGAATTCGTCGCGGGCCAGCTTCCATCGCTCGCTCTCCTCGCTCTTGGCCTCGCCGCGCAGTGAGCCGAGGCGGAGCGGGGCATAGGCGCAGACGGCATCGCGCAGGGCAGTGTAGTCGCGGGTCTCGAGGGCGGCGAGAACGGCGGCAATGTGGTCGCGGTCGGCTGAGAAGGCGGGGAGATAGGCCTTCGCCATGCCGGCGTCGTCGGCCATGTCGTCAAGGGCGCGGGTGTATGTATCTGCGGCGTCGGCGTAGAGACGGCGGGTACGGTCTGCGACGATCTTCCCCCACCCCGTCTCGAGTGACAGGCCGCCCTCACGCAGAGCAGCGGCGCTCTGCGCGAGGTAACCGATCCCCTCGGGATAGGCGGCCAGCTTGTTGTAGAGGCCGAGAAAGGTGTCGGCGAGGGAGGCGTCACTGCGCGCGCCGGTGAAGTGGTCGGCCAGGTCGCCGAAGGCAGGATCGGCGGCGTAGCGCTGGCCGATCAGCTCGTCCATCAGCGAACGGGAGAGCACGCCGGCCTCGGCCTCGTCGGCGACGCGGAACTGCGCGGGCAGGCCAAGACGCTGGAAGTTGGCACGGATGAGCTCAAGGCAGTAGGCGTGGATGGTGCTGATCTTGGCCGAGCTGAGGGCGAGCAGCTGACGGTGCAGGTGCTTGTTCTGCGGGTCGGCGGCAAGGGCGTCGCCCAGCGCTCGTGAGATGCGCTGGCGCAGCTCGGCCGCGGCGGCGCGGGTGAAGGTGACGATCAGCATCCGCTCGAGCGAAGCCGGCTCGGCCGGGTCGGTCAGCAGGCGGATGATGCGCTCGGTCAGGACAGTCGTCTTACCCGAGCCGGCCGCCGCCGAGACGAGCAGGGTCTTCCCCCGGGTCTCGATGGCGGCAAGCTGCTCGGTCGTCCAATTGCGTGGCATTGAGGAACCTCCAAAGTTTGCACTGCGCTGTGGTTCACAGCGGGAATTTACAATTTGTTCATCGCTTTGCGGCGCGGCAGATCGGCTTGGCGGAGCAGGTCTGGCACGGGTAGGTGCCGGTGTGACGCTTCGGCCGGGCGTGGGCTTGTCCAGCGCGGAGCTCGCCGGCGACGCGGCGGATGGTGCTGCCCAGCTTGCGGTAGAGGTCGTCAAACTCCTCGGCCGACGCGCGCGACTCGGGGGAATTGAGCCCCTTTTTGAGCAGCTTGCAGGGGATGTACTTGCCCGACAGCTCACTGTCCATGGCGCGCAGGACCTCCTCGTCGTCGAGGACGATGCCCCGGCGGGTCAGGCGGGCGTCGGCCTGTGCGACGATCTCATCGGCGGTCGTGTCTGCCTCGACGGCGAGGTCGGGGGCGAGGGCGGTGCAGTAGAGCATGCCGGCCGGGGTCAGCTCAGCGTCGGGCGGGAGGCCGAGGCGCTCGCGCAGCTGGGGCGAGCGGCTGCGGCAGAGGGTGAAGAGGTAGAGCAGCAGCTGAAGATTGTAGCCGATCTCGATGTCGCCCCGGTCGAAGGGCTTGCTGCCGGTCTTGTAGTCGACGACGCGCAGATAATAGCGGCCGTTCTCGGCCTGCCAGAGGTCGACGCGGTCGATGATGCCGCCCAGCCACACCGGCGTGCCGTCAGGCAGGTCGAAGACCAGCGGCTCGGGGGAGCCGGGCGCGCCGCGCCGGATGGGCAGCTCGAAGAGGACGGGGACGAAGCGGCTCTGGCGGAACTCGGTGAGCAGGTTGTCGATGAGCAGCCGCGACAGGCGGCGGAGGCGGGTGAAGAGGTGTGCTGTCCGCGCTGAGGCGGGGATACCGGTGAAGAGGTCGTGCAGATAGGATTCGATCACGGTATCGAGCTGCGCGGTCAGCTCGGCTTCGGTCTCGGGCAGGTGCAGGACGCCGTCGACGGTCAGGGCGGCGAAGAAGCGCTCGAGGACGGCGTGAACGTAGGTGCCCACGCTGTCGTAGCCGATCTGCGCCGGGCGCTCGTCGCGCAGGGCGAGCAGATATCGGCAGAAGTAGGCAAAGGGACAACCGACGTAGCAGTCGAGCCGCGACTGGCTCAGCTGCATTCGCGCGCCGAAGAGGGCGTCGGCTGTCTCGGGGGAGAGGGTGCAGTCACGCTCGGTGATGGGGATATCGAGGGCGGCAGTGCGGGCGGCGTAGTCGGGATCGGCGGCAAAAAGGCGGCGCAGGGCGTCGCCCTCGGGCGTGCCGCCAAGCAGGGCGGTGTAGGGGAAGGCGGTTTCGCGCGCCCAGAGGCGGTCGAGGGCGGGCTGTTCCTCCCAGACGGCCGGCCTGCGGCCGAGCAGCAGGGTGATGCGGCTCATGGCGAGGGAGGGAAGTACCTCGCGCCCGTCGGTGCCGGTGCGGTGGCAGAGGCAGATGAGCCGTTCGCGGGGCGTGGTCACGGCGCGGTAGACGAAAAAGAGCTCCTGTGCGGCGCGGCGGTCGCCGCCCGGCGAGAGGTCGAGGCCGAGTGTCTCGAGGGTGCGCTTGTCCTGGTCGGTAAAGAAGCCGCCGTCGGCCAGCGCCTGCGGGAATTCGGCCTCGTTGAGGCCGAGCAGGATGGCGCAGCGGGGGGAATCGGCGCGGAGCATCGAGGCCGAGCCGATGGTGACCTGGTCGGCGGCGGTGGGAATGGTGCCGATGTCGGTCTCGGCGAGGATCAGCCGGAGGGCATCGGCAAACTCAGCGGCGGTGCAGGGCTCGTCCCCGAAGGCGGTGACCAGTTGATCGAGAGCATCGAGCAGGATGTTCCAGAGCTGGATCAGCTCGGCCGCCTCGGCGGCGCGGCCCCGTTCGGTCTCGTGCGCGGCGCGGGTCTGGAGCTGGCCGGGCAGGTCGATGCGGGTGAGGTAGGCGTAGACGGCGGTCGCGCAGTCGGTGGCTGTAGCAGCTTCGTCAAGGGCGGCGAAGAGGTCGAGCAGGGGGGCGGTGAGTGCCTCGCGCAGGTCGTTGAGGCGGGCCAGCTGGGCGGCGGCGCGGTCGGTGTGTTCGGTGACGTAGCCGTCGGGATCCATCGTCCAGCCGCCGGGGGCGGTGATGGCGCTGCCCTGCAGCTGCCAGCGGGTGATGTAGTCCTCGAGCCGGTCGACATCGGCACGGTCGAGGCCGGTACAGCCGGTCTTGAGGTAGGTGAGCAGATCGCTCTGCCGCCAGTTCCAGGCGCGCAGGGCGAGGGCCGAGAGCAGCAGCTTGATCACCGGCTTGGTGGTGACATCGGTGCGCTGGCTGAGGAAGAAGGGGATGCCCGCCCGCTCCAGTTCGGCGTCAAGGATGCCCCGCCAGCGGTCGGTGTCGCGGACGATGAGGACGATATCGCGGTATCGCATGCCCCCCTGCACCAGTGCCGCGATGCGGGAGGCGGCGCACTCTGCCTCGGCGAAGGGATCGGCGCAGGTGAAGAGCTCGACGGCGTCGCTGTCGGGGATGGCGGCCGCGTCCTCCATGCGCCAGAGCTGCCGGCCGAGGGCGGCGAGGGTAGCGTTGTCGGTGCGGCGCACTGTCTCGAGCCGCTCGAGCTTGACCGGGCAGTCGATCTGCGCCGCCATGCGGCGCAGGACGGCGACGGTACGGGTGATCTCGGCAAAATGGAGAGCGTCGGTGGCGGGGCTGTCGCAGCAGAGGGCGACGGTCAGTTCCTCGGCTTGCCGGGCAAGGCGGGTGAGGACGGCCAGCTCGCTTGCCGGAAAGCTGGTGAAGGAGTCCACGAAGATATGCGCGCCCCGGAAGAGGGGATGCTCGTCGAGCAGAGCGGCGAGGCGGCAGAGGTCATCCTCGCTGTCGTCCCAGCGCTCGCCGAGGCGGGCGTCGTAGCCCCCCAGCACAAGCGACAGATCGCGCAGCTTGCGCGACAGCGCGCTGTCGGCGGGCAGGCTGTCGGCGGCCTGCTCGAGCCGGTCGGGGGTGATGGCGTAGGCCTTGCACTCGGAGACGGCCGCGCGCATCAGCGACGTCAGCGCGGCGTCGTTTTTGGCCCGCTCGCCGTACTCGCCGAGGAAGGGCGAGAGGGCGCGCAGGGTCTGCCACATGACCAGCGACCGTCCGCCCGGCGTGATGCCGCGGTAGGAGAGGCCGCCGACCTGTCGGAAGACGTGATTGGCCAGCCGCGAGAAGTTGAAGACCTCGAAGCGCAGCTGGGCAGAGGGAGGCAGGGCGGCCATGATCTCGCGCTCGCGCGCGACGGCCTCCTGCTCGGGGACGAGCAGGTAGGCATGTCCCCCGGCAGCCAGCACGTCGGCCATGCGTGCGAGGATGGCGGTCGATTTACCACTCCCGGCCTCGCCGCAGAGGAGGCGGATCACAGCTGCTCACCTGCCGCGAAGGCGGCGGCGCGGCTGTCGGCGGCGGCCTTGAAGTTGGTGATGGGGCGGGTGTACTCGCTGTCCATCAGGGGGGAGCGGATCATGAAATCGGCGGTGGCGGGGTTATTGGCGATCGGGATATCGTAGACGAGGGCGATGCGCAGCAGGGCCTTGACGTCGGGGTCGTGTGGCTGGGCGGTCAGCGGGTCCCAGAAGAAGATGACGCAGTCGATCTGCCCCTCGGCGATGCGGGAGCCGATCTGCTGGTCGCCGCCGAGGGGGCCGGAGTTGTAGGCGCGGACGGGCAGGCCGGTCTCGTCGGCGATGATGCGGGCGGTGGTGCCGGTGCCGCAGAGGCGGTGATGGGCGAGGCGGTCGCGGTTGGCCTTGACCCATGCGAGCATGGCGGATTTTTTGTTGTCGTGGGCGATGAGAGCGATGGTCTTCTGGGCGGGCAGGGTGAGTTCGACGGTCTGGTACATGGCGGGTTTCCTTTCTCGGACATCAGTAGAGTATCGTCACGCGGGCGCTGTTCGGGCGCAGGACGCGGCGGCGGAGCGAAAAAAAGTAGTGGCGGCGGATGAGATAGAGGTTCTCACCGTCGCGTCGCATGGTCACATAGGCGCGCCCGTGGCTGCGCCAGAAATAGGGCGAGACGACGATGACGGCGCTGTCGGCACGGTCGGCGAGCGCGCGCACCATGCCGTGAAAGTAGCTGTCCGGCTCGAGCGCGCCGCGTGCGGCGACGCAGACGTAGATGTGCCGCCCGGCCAGGTGCGCAGACAGCGCGGCATTGCAGCGGCGGTGCTGGAGGAGGCCGACTGACAGCATCACGCCTGCGCCGACCAGCAGTGGCAGCCCGGCGGCCAGCAGGGCGGTCACGGCCAGCAGGAAGACAGCGGAGGTCTCAAGCCAGGTCAGGATGATCGTCGACCAGCGCAGGATAGCCGACAGCAGCCGCCAGCGGCGCACGGCGGTGAGCAGCTGCTGCCACAGCCCCCACAGCGAGGTCGCGCGCAAGCTGGCCAGCAGATAGGCAAAATAGCTGTTTTGGCCGAGCCGAGCCGCCTCGGCGCTCCGGCGGTCAAGCTGTTCGCGGCGGTCACACACGGCTGGTCTCCTCCATCAGGCGCAGGTTGCGCAGGATCACGGCGCGGCCGCGCCAGGCGTAGGCGCGGCGGGCGAAGGTATCATCGTCCATGGCTTCGACGATGGCGGCGGTCAGGTGCGGGATGCGGTCAGCGGTGAAGGCGGGGAGGGGGGCGCAGACGGCGGCGCGGTTGTGGGGGCAGGCGTTCTGGCAGATGTCGCAGCCCCAGACCGAGCCGTGGGCGATGAGAGCGGCTGCCTCGTCGGCGGTCAGCTCGCCCTTTTTCTGGGTCAGCGCCGACAGGCAGCGCGACCAGTCCAGCCCGACCGGGCAGGCGGCGCGGCAGGCGCCGCAGTGGGCGCAGGTGCCGATCTCGCCGGGTGAGGCGTCGGTGGGCAGGTCGGTGATGAGCTCGGCGAGGAAGACGTAGGTGCCGTAGCGTTTTGTGATGATGAGGCCATTGTCACCGATGACGCCGAGACCGGCGATGGCGGCGGCGTGGCGCTCGTCGATGGGGGAATGGTCGGCGAAACCGGCAAATTTCGCGCCTGGGAAGTGCGCCTCGAGCGCCGGGATGAGGCGGGCGAAGAGGGCGGCGGCGATGTGATGATAGTCTGGTGGGATGGCGTAGGCGGAGAGGTTTGCGTCGGTCTCGCCGGCGGCACGGTAGGGCAGGGCGAGCATGATGACGCTGCCGGCTCCGGCCGGCAGGCCGGCGCGGGCGAGCAGATATGCCCGTGTGACGCGGCAGGCGGCGAGGGGAACGAGCCCCGCGCAGTCGATCCCCTCGGCGGCGAGCAGGGGGCGGACGGCGTCGAGCGTGAGGTTGGCCATGTGCTTCTCCTTTCGGCGGATTCTTTCTATAGTATACCAGATTTGCGGTCGGAAAACAAGAGCGGGGGGAGATTTGTGGTGATTTATCTTTTCTTCGACCGACCGTAACCTGACGATGTTTCAAAATTCAGCGATTTTTGCTGCCGCCATCATAAAACTGTCACATAAGCGAATTATAATATGGCCGTACCAAAAAAACGAGCGCAGCCTCCGCCGCGCACCACATATTGCAGAATTCCAGAAGGAGGAAGTACCATGAGCGAATACCTCAACAACGAAAACCAAACCAACAACCAGACCGGCGAGCAGAACGCCGCGCAGTCCGCGCCGCAGGCACAGCCTCAGCAGCAGAGCTGGAGCAACACCGGCAGCTGGACGACCGGCAGTCAGCAGACGCAGTATCAGAATCAGACCCAAAATCAGTCTTATCAGAATCAGGCCTACAACCCCTATGGTCAGGGCTACAGTGCTTACACCGCGCCGCAGCCTCAGCAGAAGCCGAAGAAGGAGAAAAAGGCCGGTATCAGCGCCGCGCTTGTGGCCTGCCTGCTGGTCGGATGCCTTGTCCTCGGCGCCGGCGCCGGTGTGGGCGGTGCGCTGCTGGTCAGCAGCTTTGACCGTACCATTGCGCAAACCGATCAGGCCGACCCGTCTGTCGTCGGCGATCCCGCCGAGACCACGAACCAGACGGTCACGACGCCAGACGGCGGCGTCGCGACCTTCAACAAGAGCGAGGGCACGACGGTCGTCATCGACCGCACCGGCATTGGCTCGGCCAACGGTGTGACCAAGAGCTTCACCGAGGTGGTTGCGGCTGTCAAGGATTCGGTCGTGGAGATCACCACCGAGACGGTCGTCCGCGGCAGCCGTTTCTCGCAGTATGTTACCAGCGGTGCGGGCTCGGGCGTCATCATCGCCAAGGAAGGCTATGTGATCACCAATCACCACGTCATCAGCGATGCAGACAACATCATCGTCCGTACGACTGACGGCACCGAGTACACGGCGACGCTTGTTGGTTCCGACGCGGCCAGCGATGTCGCTGTCCTCAAGATCGATCCCGCCGGCGCGGCGCTGACGGTTGCAACCCTCGGCGACAGCTCCAAGCTGCTGGTCGGTGAGGACGCCATCGCCATCGGCAACCCGCTCGGCTCGCTGGGCGGCACGGTGACCAACGGCATCATCAGCGCTCTTGACCGTGAGATCACCATCGACGGCGAGTCGATGCGCCTGCTGCAGACCAATGCGGCCGTCAACCCCGGCAACTCGGGCGGCGGTCTGTTCAACCTTGCCGGCGAGCTGATCGGCATTGTCAATGCAAAGTCCTCGGGCGAGGATGTGGAGGGCCTCGGCTTTGCTATCCCGATCAACACCGCTGAAGAGATCGCCGCACAGCTGATCGAGTACGGCTACGTCCGCGGCCGTGTTGACATTGGACTCAGCCTGATCGACATCACCAACATGTTCGATCTCTTTGCCTACGGCCTCAGCACCCCCGGCGTCTATGTCTATGAGTCGCCCTACAACGACCAGATCAAGTCCGGCGACCGCATCCAGGCCGTCAACGGCGTCGCCGTCACCAGCGCCGCCGAGGTCAAGGCCGCTTACCGCGACTGCGCTGTCGGCGATGTGATCAAGGTCAGCATCGTCCGCGGCAACAAGGTCATCGAGGTCGATGTCACCCTGCGTGAGCTCGTCCCCACCTCCACCGGTGTCGAGTTCGAGACCGACGCGAACAAGTAAACCAATATCCATTCGCGCAAGCTAAACAAAGCTGTCATTCTGAGCGCAGCGAAGAATCTTTTCCTCAACAAAGATGCTTCGCCCGGCGGCTCAGCATGATACGCCCGTTCGGCAGCGCCAAAAAGGGGCGTTTTTGCAAACGCCCCTTGCATTTTTCGGCGAGATTCGTTATAATAAAAACAGATCCCATCACAGGAGGAACACCATGTACCACATCCTGATCGTTGACGACGAGGAACACATCCGTGCCATCGTCCGCAAATACGCCGAGTTCGAGGGGCACACCGTCACCGAGGCGGCAGACGGCATGGAGGCCGTCCGTCTCTGCCGGCGGGAGCAGTTCGACATCATTATCATGGACGTGATGATGCCGGAGCTGGACGGCTTCTCGGCCTGCAGCGAGATCCGCAAGTTTTCGCAGACGCCGATCATCATGCTCTCGGCCCGCGGCGAGGAGTATGATAAGATCAACGGCTTCCAGCTGGGGGTCGACGACTATGTTGTCAAGCCTTTCTCCCCCAAGGAGCTGATGCTGCGGGTGGGGGCTGTCATGGCCCGTGCTTCGCGGCAGAGCGCTGTGCCCGAGCGGCCCCGGAACGAGGTCATCGAGTTCGACGGAGGCGGACTGCGGGCTGACGTGACCGCCCGGCTGGTCTACATCGACGGCCAGCGGGTCGACATGTCCCCGAAGGAGTACGACCTCTTCTTCTACATGCTCAAGAACCGCAACATTGCCCTCTCCCGCGAGAAGCTGATCTGCGAGGTCTGGGGCTACGATTTCTACGGCGACGCGCGGACGCTGGACACGCACATCAAGCTGCTGCGCAAGAGCCTGGGCCGCTACAGCAGCTATATCGCAACGCTGCGGGGCGTGGGGTATCGCTTTGAAGCAGACGCATAAGCACCGCCGCGCCGGGATCAAGTGGAAGCTGTTCGGCTTTTTTGCGCTGTTCGTAGCTGTTGTGGTGGCGCTGATCTGGATTTTTCAGATTTTGCTGCTCGATGATTTCTATGAGTCGATCAAGCGCCGCGAGCTGACCTCGACTGCCGACGCGCTGGCTGAGGCGGTGGCCGATCCTGCGCGGGTCGGCCAGCTGGACGAGCTGCTGGCCTATTACGCTGTCCACTATGACCTTTGCGCCGATATCTACCGCGTCGAGGGCACCCGCGCCCGGGTGGTCGCCAGTGCCGATGTTATCACCGGCTGTGTCCTGCACAACATCACCGACCGCGAGCGCAGTCAGCTCTACGAGGCCGCCGTGCAGGCGGGGGGCAGCTACATGGAGGCGGTCTCCTTCGACTCCTTCAACCGTTATGTGGGTGAGGGCTACAAGGTTGCTGAGCCCTCTGGCAACATCGCGGGGACGATCTATGTGCAGCTGGCCGAGGCGGCTGACGGGACGGCGTATATTATCATGCTCAACGCCGCGCTGGCGCCTGTGTCGGCGACAGTCGACACGCTGCGCGTGCAGCTGATCGTACTGTCGGCCATTCTGCTGACCTTCGCCCTGCTGCTGGCTTTTGTTATCTCGCGCGCCATCACCCGGCCGATTACCCGCATTGGCGACGCGGCGAAGCGCTTCGCCGCCGGGCAGTACGACACCGACTTCGTCGGGGGCGGCTACCGCGAGGTCGACGACCTTGCCGACACGCTCAACTACGCTTCGGCCGAGGTGTCGAAATCCGACCGCCTGCAGAAGGAGCTGATTGCCAACATCTCCCACGACCTGCGCACGCCGCTGACCATGATCCGCGGCTACGCCGAGGTCATGCGCGACATTCCCGGCGAGAACACGCCTGAGAATGTGCAGGTCATCATCGATGAGTCCAACCGCCTCACGGAGCTGGTCGGCGATCTGCTCGACCTCTCCCGCATCGAGGCCGGCACCCGCGCGCCTAAACCCGAGTGCTTCAACCTCACCCAGACGGTGCATGATGTGATGGGGCGCTACACCAAGCTGACCGAAAAGGACGGCTACACCATCACCTTTGCTGCCGAGCGCGATGTTTACGTCACCGCCGACCGCACCATGCTGCTGCAGGTGGTCTACAACCTCATCAACAACGCCATCAACTACAGCGGCGAGGCGCGTACCGTTCGTGTCGTGCAGGAGACGCAGGCCGGCCGCGTCCGCATCGCCGTCACCGACAACGGCGCGGGCATCGCCCCCGACCAGCTGCCGCTGATCTGGGATCGCTACTACAAGGTCGACCGCGTCCACCGCCGTGCCATGGTTGGCACGGGGCTTGGGTTGTCGATCGTCAAACACATCCTCGATGCGCACGGCGCGGCCTACGGCGTCGACAGTACGCTGGGGGTGGGGAGCACCTTCTGGTTCGCGCTGGACGAGACGCCGCCGGCTGACCCTGACGCGGCCGAATTGTAACAATTCGGAGAATATTCGCGCAAGCCTCTTGTTTTTGCCGCCGGAATTCGGTATAATAAAAAAGAAGTAATGCAACCACCACCGAAAGGGATCCGATTCTATGCCTTTATTCAAGCGAAGGGCGGCTGAGCCGCCGGCCGACGAGGATGTATTCCTCGACGAAGCCCTTGACGCGCACAACAGTATATTTCTCAGCTCGCTGGAAGAGCTGACGCCCGATGACCTCGCACCCGCAAAAAAGCCGACGCTGTATGACCGTGTCTACAACGGCATTCGCACGCTGCTGATGGTGGTCTGCGCCTGCGTTTTCTGCTACTGCCTCTGGATGCTGGTGGATACGCAGGTGCAGAGCGCGGCCACCGGCAGCTTCTACGAGGATCTTGCCGGGCAGATCTTCGCCGATGAGGCCGATCTGCCGGGCACCGGCATTACCCGCATGATCCAGCCGACGTCCGAGTCGGCACTGCCCGTCTTCGCCGACGCGCAGCTGGCCGAGGACACCGCCGATCTGCCCGGCGTGACGGCCACCAAAACCTACAACCTCGAGCTCGAGCGCATGAAGGCCTTCCTCTCTGACTTGTGCGCCGAGAACCCCGACGTCTTCGGCTACATCCGCATCGACGGGACGGCCATCTCCTATCCGCTGGTCAAGGGGCGGGATGACGAGTATTATCTCCACCACCAGTCGAACGGCCAGCCCAGTGTTTCCGGCGCCATCTACGCCGACACGCGCTGCAATACGAACCTGCTCGAGGACCGCAACCTCATCCTCTACGGCCACAACATGACCAACGGGACGATGTTCAACAATGTCACCAAGTTCTTCGACAGCAATGTTTTCTACAACACGAAGATCGTCATCTACACCTTTGACGGCATCTACACCTACGAGCCCTTCGCTATCTTCAGCACCAACGCGCGCTACCCCTATTTCACGACCTATTTTCCCGAGCCGCAGACGATGATCGACTTCTGCAATCAGATGCAGGCCAACTCCCGCCACAACCGCGGGCTGACCTTCACCGGTGACGAGCAGCTGCTGACCCTGTCGACCTGCACCAACCTCGGCGACGGGCGGTACGCGCTCCACGCGCGGCTGATCAAGGTCGAGCAGTGAGGACATTCCGATGATACACGACACCATTCTGGCCGCCCTTCGCTGTCCCAAATGCGGGGAGGCCGTGAGCTTTGACGGGCGCAGCCTCTTCTGTGCCGGCGCGCGCCGGCACTGCTACGACGCGGCTGCGTCGGGCTACGTCAACCTTGCCCCCGAGCACCGCGCCGGCGGCGACAGCCGCGAGGCGGTGCGGGCCCGCACTGCCTTCCTCGGGCGGGGCTATTATGCGCCGGTGGCCGAGGCCATCGAGGCACTGGCGGGCGAATACGCCCGGCCGGGCGCCCAACGGGAGCGGCCGCTCCTCTGCGACGCCGGCTGTGGGGAAGGATACTACACCGGGCGGCTGGCCAAATACGGTCCGGTCTGCGGGTTCGATCTCTCCCGCGCCGCTGTTGAGGCGGGCGCGAAGGCGGCCCGGCGAGAGGGGCTTGACGCTTTCTACGCCGTTGCCGGGCTCTACAGCCTGCCGCTTCGGGATGGGAGCGTTGATTTTATGCTCAACCACTTCGCCCCCTGCGCTGAGGCTGAGTTCTGCCGTGTCCTGCAGCCTGGCGGTGTGCTGGTGGTCGGCGCGGCGGGGGAGGATCATCTCCTCGGCCTCAAGCGTGCGATCTACGACACCCCCGTGCGCAACGAGGTCCGCGCCGACCTGCCGGCCGGCATGGCGCTGATCGAGCGCCGCACCGTCCGCGAGAACATCCGCATCGAGGGCCAGGCCGACATTGCCGCCCTCTTTGCCATGACCCCCTACTATTACCGAACAAGCGAAGCCGACCGCGCCAAGCTGGCCGCGCTGGATACGCTCGAGACTGAAATCGAGGTCGACCTGACGGTGTACCGCCGGGACGCCTGAAAGGACTGACACCATGAAAATTTCGCTCTGCATCCCCATGTACAACGAGACGTCGATCATCGCCGACACTGCGCGGACGCTGGTCGACTACATGACTGCCCATTTCCCGGGCGACTATGAGATTCTCTTCTCGGACGACGGCTCGACTGATAGCTCGGCCGACGTTGTGCGCGGGCTTGATCTGCCCGGCGTGCGCGTGGTCGGCTACGAAAAGAATCGCGGCAAGGGCTGCGCCGTCCGCACTGCGCTGCTGGCCGCCGAGGGGGACATCGTCATGTTCACCGACGCCGATCTTGCCTACGGCACTGACGTGATCGCGCGCGTCGTCGAGACTTTTGAGAAGAATCCCGCGTCGGGCATGGTCATCGGCTCGCGCAATCTCTCAGCGGACGGTTACGAGGGCTACACCCCTCTGCGCCGCCTGATGTCGAAGGTCTACATCCGCGTGCTGTGCTTTGTCGGCGGCTTCAAGCTTAGCGATTCGCAGTGCGGCTGCAAGGCTTTCCGCCGCGACGCTGTCCACGCCATCTTCCCGCACTGTGAGGTCGACGGCTTTGCGTTTGATTTTGAGGCTATCCTCTGGGCGCAGAAGCTGGGCATCAGGATCACCGAGATGCCGGTCAAGATCATCAACCACCGCGAGTCGAAGGTGCGCGTCCTGCGTGACACCGTCAAGATGCTGGGCGACCTGCGCAGGATGCGGAAGCGCATCGCGAAGGCGAAGGTGTGAGCATGACCGCGAACGACAACACAACCCGCTTCGGCGACCGTGCCGATGCGTATGCGAAGGGCCGCGCCGGATACGCCGACGCGGCCATCGACTATCTGGCGGCCATGCTCCCCGAGGGTGGCAAGGCCGCCGACATTGGCGCGGGGACGGGATTGGTCGCCGAGGCCCTGCTGGCGCGCGGCATCGAGGTCGCTGCAGTCGAGCCGAACGACGCCATGCGCGCCAAAGCTGCCGCGCGGCTTGGGCATGATCATCGCTTCGCCGCCGTCAGCGGCAGCGCCGAGGCGACCGGGCTGGCTGATGATTCGGTCGATCTGATCGTCGCCGGTTCCGCTTTCCACTGGTTCGACGCCGATGCTTTCCGGCGCGAATGTGCCCGTATCGGTAAGCCGAGCGTGGGCGTCGCGCTGCTCTATCACGTTCGCGGCGACGACGAATTTACCCGCCGCCAGTGCGAGATCTGCCGGGAATATTGCATCGGATTTTCCTCCCTTTGCAACGGCTTTACCAAGACTCTCCCCCGTCTCGACAGCTTTTTCCCCGATGGCTGGCAGCGCCTCGATTTTGATTGCCCGCTGCTCTATACACGCGACAGCTTCGTTGCGCGCAGCTTGTCCTCGTCCTACGCGCCGCCTGTTGACGATCCGCGCCACGCGAAATACCGCGCTGCCCTCGAGGCGCTGATGGACGAATTTGCCCTGCCCGAGCGATTTACCGTGTCCAATCAGACCATGCTCCTGTGGGGGCGGATCTGAGTCTGAATATGCCCAATTTTGCCAAGTCCGCGTGTCCTGCCTTTGTGCAGTTCACGCGGATATTTTTGCGTTCGTGCGGGTGTTCATCAGAAGACATTCGAATGACAATCCCGACTTAATATCAAAACTATCGAATTGGCGCATTGAGTTAGATGAAGGTCGAACAAAAACAGGGTGCGCATTAGAACAAAAACAGCCCATCCGAGAACGGATGGGCTGAATGGAGCAGACTTATTTTTTTGCCAGCCACTTCTTCAGATACTGGCCGGTGAAGGAGCCAGGCACCTCGGCGACCTCCTCGGGCGTGCCTTTGGCGATGATCTCGCCGCCGCGGTCGCCGCCTTCGGGACCGAGGTCGAGGATGTAGTCAGCGGTCTTGATGACGTCAAGGTTGTGCTCGATGACGAGCAGGGTGTTGCCGCCCTCGCAGAGCCGGTTGAGCACCTCGAGGAGCTTGGCCACGTCGGCGGTGTGCAGGCCGGTGGTCGGCTCGTCGAGAATGTAGATGGTGCGGCCGGTTGAGCGGCGGGCAAGCTCGGTGGCCAGCTTGACGCGCTGCGCCTCGCCGCCCGACAGTTCGGTCGACGACTGGCCGATCTTGATATAGCCCAGGCCGACGTCGTAGAGGGTCTGCAGCTTGCGGGTGATCTTCGGCAGTCCGTCAAAGAAAGCCAGACCTTCCTCGACTGTCATCTCGAGCACCTCGTAGATGTTTTTGCCCTTGTAGCGCACCTCCAGCGTGTCGCGGTTGTAGCGCTTGCCGTGGCAGACATCGCAGGCGATGTAGACGTCGGGCAGAAAGTGCATCTCGATCTTTTTGACGCCGTCTCCCTCGCAGGCCTCACAGCGGCCGCCCTTGATGTTGAAGGAGAAGCGGCCCGACTTGTACCCGCGCGCTTTGGCGTCGGGGGTCTGGGCGAAGAGCTCGCGGATGTCGGTGAAGAGGCCAGTGTAGGTCGCCGGGTTCGAGCGCGGTGTGCGGCCGATGGGTGACTGGTCAATGTCGATAACCTTGTCGAGATGCTCGATGCCCTCCACCTTCTTGTGCGGGCCGGGGAAGGTGTTGGCGCGGTTGAGCTTGGCCGCCAGCACCGGGTAGAGGATGCCGTTGACCAGCGACGATTTACCCGAGCCCGACACACCGGTGACGCAGACGAAGCAGCCGAGCGGGATGTCGACATCGAGGTTCTTGAGGTTGTTCATCTTCGCGCCCTTGATGCGCAGAAATTCGCCGTTGCCGGGGCGGCGGGTGGCGGGGACGGGGATGCGTTTGCGGCCTGAGAGATAGTCGCCGGTCAGCGAGCTTTTGGCCTGCATCACCTCAGCCGGTGTACCAGCGGCGACCACCTGCCCGCCGTGGACACCCGCGCCGGGGCCGATGTCCACGATGTAGTCGGCCGCTTCCATCGTTTCCTCGTCGTGCTCGACCACGATGACCGAGTTGCCGAGGTCGCGCAGCTGCTTGAGCGTCGCAATCAGCCGCCCGTTGTCGCGCTGGTGCAGGCCGATGCTGGGCTCGTCGAGAATGTAGAGCACCCCGACCAGCGACGACCCGATCTGGGTCGCGAGGCGGATGCGCTGTGCCTCGCCGCCCGAGAGCGAGCCGGCGCGGCGGGAGAGTGTGAGGTAGTCGAGGCCGACGCTGACCAGGAAGCGCAGGCGGGCGCGAATTTCTTTCAGAATTTCGCGCGCAATCATCGCCTCGCTCTCGGTCAGGGTCAGCTTTTCGGCAAAATCGAGGGCGTTCGCGACCGACAGCTGGCAGAAATCATCTATCCCCAGCCCGCCGACCGTCACGGCCAGCACGTTGTCGTTGAGGCGTTTGCCGTGGCACTTGGGGCAGGGCGCTTCCTCGAGGAAGGCCTCGTAGTAATCGTTGCCCGATTGATTCAGGCGCTGCTCCATCATGGCCATCAGGCCGGGGAAGGTCACTGTCTGGTGGTGTGCAACGCCGCCGAAATAGCGGGTGATGGTGTAGGTTTCGTCGCCCGAGCCCTCGAACAGCACGCGGCGCGCTTCCTTGGAGAAGTCGCAGACCGGCGTATCCATGGTGAAGCCGAAGCGCTCGCCCACCGCCTCGAACAGCGGGCCGTTCCAGCTCTCCTCCTCGAGGGTCTTGAAGCCGTTGACGGCGATGGCTCCCTCGCGCAGCGACAGGGTATCATCGGGCAAAATTTTAGCCCGTGAGATGCGGCGCAGTACACCCAGACCGGCGCAGTGCGGGCAGGCGCCTGCAGGGTTGTTAAAGGAGAACATGCGCGGTTCGAGCTCGGTGAAGGAGATGCCGTGCTCCTCGCAGGCGTACTTCTGCGAGAAGGCGAGCTCCTCGCCCTCTCCCTCGCGCGGCACCGTCGCGATGATGACATTGCCGTCGGTCAGCCCCAGCGCCGTCTCGACCGAGTCGGCCAGACGCGAATGCAGGTCGGCGCGCATCACAAGGCGGTCGACGACGATCTCGACGGTGTGTTTTTTGTTTTTGTCGAGCGTGATCGTCTCGCTCAGCTCCCACATGCTGCCGTCGACGCGGACGCGGACATAGCCCGACTTGCGGGCGCTCTCGAACACCTTCTCGTGGCGCCCCTTCTCGGCCCGTACAACGGGGGCCAGTACCATGAACCGCGTCCCCTCGGGCAGGGTCATGATGCGGTCAATGATCTGGTCGATCGACTGCTGGCGGATCTCCTTGCCGCAGATCGGGCAGTGTGGGATGCCGACGCGGGCGTAGAGCAGACGAAGGTAGTCGTAGATCTCGGTTACCGTGCCCACCGTCGAGCGCGGGTTTTTCGAGGTCGTCTTCTGGTCGATCGAGATGGCAGGCGAAAGCCCCTCGATGGAGTCGAGGTCAGGCTTGTCCAGCTGCCCCAAGAACATCCGCGCGTAGGAGGACAGCGATTCGACAAAGCGGCGGTGTCCCTCGGCGTAGATGGTGTCAAAGGCCAGCGACGACTTGCCCGAGCCCGACAGGCCGGTGAAGACCACCAGCTTGTCGCGCGGGATGGTCACATCGATATTTTTGAGGTTGTTGACGCGCACACCGCGCAGGGTAAGATTGGTCGGCATAATTTTCTCCGTTATCGTAAAATTTCGGCAGCCTCACGCCGCCGCGAACAGAATAAATCCAATGGTGTTGATGGCCAGATTGGCGCAGAGATGCACCAGCCACGACGGCCAGATGCAGCGGCTGGCCTCATTGAGCCGATTGAAGATCCACCCGCCCACAAAAAGTGCCGCAAGGATAAGCAAAATCAGCGCCGGCGAGCCCCAGCCCAGCATCATCGCAATGTGATAGAGCGCGAACAGCCCGGCACTGAGCACATGCGCAACCCAGCGCGGTGCGCCGTCCAGCAGGCCGAGAAAGAGGAACCCGCGGAAGAAAAATTCCTCGAGCAGCGAGTTCACGAACGAAATGTAGATGGAGACAAACAGAAAATTGTCGCCCGTGACCCCTACGCCCGACGTCAGCGCGCCGGTGATGGCGGTCAGATCAAAGAACTGCCCCAGCGTAAAGTAGCCGCCCAAGATCACGGCCAACACGCCCAGCCCCAGCCCGACCGCACGGATCAGCGCCCGTCTGTCCGGGCGAAACAGCTTCGGCAGCGCCCGCAGAGCATCCCGCGCACCCAAAGCCGCAGCCGCCACCGGCAGCGCCAGAAACAGCACCATCTTAACCGCAGACTTGACCCAGTAGCCGGGCTGCCACAGCCCGTCCACCAAAGCCATCGCCCCGCAGCCAATGAGGCCGGCAAGGATAATCACCCAATGTCTCTTTGTTATCTTCATCCCTTAGTTTACCTAAATCAAAGCATTTGTTGGAAAGTTTTTGCGGGGCCCGGGGGGCTTTTTTCAAAAAGCCCCCCGGTAGGGGTTTGGGGACAAAGTCCCCAAGACCTTTACCCCCTCAGCACCTTAATCCTGTCACGCAGGAATGCCGCCTGCTCGAATTCGAGCTTTCGTGCCGCTTCCTTCATTTCGGCGGTCAGCTGCTCGATCAGCTTCTCGCGCTCAGCGGCGGTCAGCTTGCTCTCGGGCTTGGCGGCAAGCGACGGCGTGGGCGCCTTGCCCTTGCCTTTGCCCTTCTTTTTCTTGTCGTCCTCGCCGCGGCCGATGTCGATCACGTCGCGGACACCCTTGATGATGGTCTTGGGCACGATGCCGTGGGCTTCGTTGTAGGCCGCCTGGATCGAGCGGCGGCGGTTGGTCTCGTCGATTGCCGCCTGCATCGAGCGGGTCACCACGTCACCGTAGAGGATAACGCGCCCCTCGGCGTTGCGCGCCGCGCGGCCGATGGTCTGGATCAGCGACGTCTCGGAGCGCAGCAGGCCCTCCTTGTCGGCGTCCAGCACCGCCACCAGCGATACCTCGGGGATGTCCAGACCCTCGCGCAGCAGGTTGATGCCCACCAGCACGTCGAAAACACCCAAGCGCAGATCGCGGATGATCTCCATGCGCTCCATCGTGTCCACATTGAAGTGAATGTACCGCACCCGAATGCCGTTGTTCTCGAGGTATTCGGTCAGATCCTCGGCCATCTTCTTGGTCAGCGTCGTCACCAGCACGCGCTCCTGCTTCTCGACGCGGATGCGGATCTCGCCGAGCAGATCGTCCACCTGCCCGTCGACCGGGCGCACCTCCACCTCGGGATCGAGCAGGCCGGTCGGGCGGATGATCTGCTCCACCGTCTGCTCGCCGTGCTCCTTCTCGTAGACAGCGGGTGTCGCGCTGACGAAGATGGCCTGGTTGATCTTCGACTCGAACTCCTCAAAATAAAGCGGCCGGTTGTCGTAGGCTGAGGGCAGACGGAAGCCGAAGTCGATCAGGTTCTTTTTTCGCGCCGTGTCGCCGCCGCTCATGCCCCGCACCTGCGGGAGGGTGACGTGCGACTCGTCCACAAAGAGCAGCCAGTCGTCGGGGAAATAGTCGAGCAGGGTGTAGGGCGTCGAGCCGACAGGCCGGCCCGAGAGTACGCGGGAGTAGTTCTCGACCCCCGAGCAGAAGCCGATCTCGCGCAGCATCTCGAGGTCGTACTTTGTCCGTTCCTCGATGCGCTGGGCCTCAAGCAGCTTGTCGTTGGCCTTGAAGTAGGCCACCCGCTCCTCCATCTCGCGCTCAATTTCCTCCAGTGCCGCCTCACGCTTTTCGTCCGATACGGCATAGTGGGTTGCAGGGTAGATGGCGGCGTAGTTCAGCTCGCGGATCAGCTCGCCGGTCAGGGTGTTGATTTCGCTGACCCGGTCGATCTCGTCGCCGAAAAATTCGACGCGGATGGCGTTCTCGCCCGACGATGCGGGGAAGATCTCGACGGTGTCCCCCCGCACGCGGAACTTGTCGCGCACGAAGTTGATGTCGTTGCGCTCATAGCTGATGGCGATCAGCCGGCGCACCAGCGTGTCGCGGCTCATGGCCATGCCCGGGCGCACCGCCAGCACCAGCGCGCGGTATTCCTCGGGGTCGCCGAGCGAATAAATGCAGGACACCGACGCAACGATAATGACGTCCCGCCGCTCGAATAGGGCGGAGGTGGCGCTGTGACGCAGCTTGTCGATCTCGTCGTTGATCAGCGCGTCCTTCTCAATATACATATCCTTGCCCGGAATATACGCCTCGGGTTGGTAATAGTCATAGTAGGACACAAAATACTCCACCGCGTTGTCGGGGAAGAACTCGCGGAACTCGGAGCAGAGCTGAGCGGCCAGCGTCTTGTTGTGGGCCAGCACAAGCGTCGGGCGGTTGAGCCGCGCGATGACGTTAGCCATGGTGAAGGTCTTGCCCGAGCCGGTGACGCCCAACAGATTCTGGACGTGCATGCCCGCCTCGATGCCCGCAACGAGGGCGTCGATGGCTTCGGGCTGGTCGCCGGTGGGCTTGTAATCGCTTTTGAGGTGGAATTGGTTCATCGGGTTTCCTCCGCAGCTTCGTGAGAATAAAAGCGCTGGGCATCGAACGGTTCAAGCGCCGACAGGCGGCCCCGGCAGTTGTCGCGCATCAGCAGCGGCAGGGCGCGGCTGCCGGCCACCACAAAATGCTCGACCAGCGGGATGCCGATCATCTCCAGCGCGGCGGCCAGCTGTTGGGTGGTGTAGAGATCGTCGCCCGACGGCACGGCCAAGCCGCCTGGGTGATTGTGCGCCAGCACGACGCAGGCGGCGTTCAGCTTGACGGCACGCTCGACGATGGCGCGGGCCGAGACGGCGACCGAGCTGACCGAGCCGCGGTGCAGCTCCTCCAGCGCCAGAAGCTCCATCTTCCCGCCGAAGAGCAGCAGTGTGACCGATTCTTCCGTTACGCCGGTGTAGCGGCGGATCAGCAGATCCTCAAGCTTTGCCGCGCTGTCGTAGCACGCGACCGGCGCGGCCTCAGCCATGAGATAAGCCTGCACCAGCCCGGGGACGAGGGAGAGGAAAAGCGCGGTGTGCGCACCGACGCCGTCGATCTCCATCAGTTCCTCCCGCGAGGCTCGGCAAACGCCCGGGAGCGAGCCGAAATGGTCGAGGAGCCAGTGGGCGAGGGGATTGACATCGCCCTGGGGAATGGCGAAGCAGAGCAGCAGCTCGAGCTGTTCATGCGGCGCGAGGCTGGCGAAGCCGTATGTGGCGGCGCGGGCCTTCAGCCGTTTGCGGTGACCGAGATGGGGATTGTCTGCCATGCGTGTTTCTCCTCGACGAAAATCATTCAATCTATTATATCACGTTCGATTTATTATGTCAAGCCAAGAATGTTCCGAAACAGGAATATTTTGCGTGAAAAATTGAGTAATGAGCAGATGAAGAATTTCAAATTCGGAATCAATTTGGCGTTTTGCACAGCGTTTCCCGTCTTGGAGATTGTAAACTTTTTCTCAAACTTCGCGCCGCCCTCTTGATTCCCGGGGAAAAATTGGGTATACTATATATTGTATGCAAATTTCGCTAATTTTTTTCGGAGGATAACATTCCCATGAACAACAAACTCACCCCGCTCTCCTCGTTCGCCGGGATCGAAGGTCCCGTGCTGACCATCGTCATGGATGGCATCGGCATCGCTCCCGCCTGTGTCGGCAACGCCGTCACCGAGGCCTACACCCCCACCCTTGACCGCCTGATGAAGGACTACCCCATGGTCGCCCTCAAGGCACACGGCACCGCCGTCGGTCTGCCCTCTGACGACGACATGGGCAACTCCGAGGTCGGCCACAACGCCCTCGGCGCCGGCCAGGTCTTCGCGCAGGGCGCGAAGCTGGTTACGCAGTCCATCGAGACCGGCAAGATGTTCGCGTCCGACACCTGGAAGACCCTCATCGCCAACGTCAAGGACAATGGCTCTACTCTGCATTTCCTCGGCCTCTTCTCGGACGGCAACGTCCACTCTCACCTCGACCACCTCAAGGCTATGCTGAAGCAGGCCAAGGCTGAGGGCGTCGCCAAGGTTCGCGTCCACATCCTGCTCGACGGCCGTGACGTCGGCGAGACCTCGGCGCTCGATTATGTTGAGCCCTTCGAGGCATTCCTCGCTGAGCTGCGCGACGGCAGCTTTGACATCAAGATCGCCTCTGGCGGCGGCCGTATGAAGATCACCATGGACCGCTACGAGGCCGACTGGAGCATGGTCGAGCTGGGCTGGAAGACCCACGTCCTGGGTGAGGGCCGACAGTTCGCCTGTGCGACCGACGCCATCAATACCTACCGCGCTGAGTACGGCGTCATCGACCAGGATCTGCCTCCCTTTGTCATTGCAGAGGACGGTAAGCCGGTGGGCACCGTCGAGGACGGCGACAGCTTCATCTTCTACAACTTCCGGGGCGACCGCTCCATCGAGATCTCCAAGGCCTTTGACGACGCCGACTTCACCAAGTTCGACCGCGTCCGTTACCCCAAGGTCGTCTATGCCGGTATGCTCGAGTATGACGGCGACCTGCACATCCCCTCCCGCTACCTGGTCAATCCGCCTGAGATCACCAACACCATGGGCGAGTATCTGGCCAACACCGGCGTCAGCCAGCTGGCTATCTCTGAGACCCAGAAGTACGGCCACGTGACCTATTTCTGGAACGGCAACAAGTCGGGCAAGTTCTCCGAGGAGCTCGAGACCTACATCGAGATTCCCTCCGATGTCGTTCCCTTCGAGCAGCGCCCCTGGATGAAGTGCGCCGAGATCACCGACAAGCTGATCGAGTGCTTGGAGAGCGGCAAGTACCGCTATCTGCGCGTCAACTTCCCGAACGGCGACATGGTCGGCCACACCGGTTCGCTGGCCGCTACCCGCTGCTCGGTCGAGGCGCTTGACCTGCAGCTGGCCCGCATCCTCGCTGTCGTCGATAAGCTGAAGGGCGCTGCCCTCATCACCGCCGACCACGGCAACGCAGACGAGATGTGCGAGATGGATAAGAAGACCGGCCAGCCCAAGGTTGACAAGGCCGGCCATCTCAAGGCCAAGACCAGCCACACCCTCAATGCTGTTCCCTGCATCATTTATGACAACTATTCCGCCGATCGTTACACGCTGAAAACCGAGGGTTCCTACGGCCTCTCCAACGTTGCTGCGACCATGGTCAATCTGCTTGGTTATGAGGCGCCCGCCATGTGGGATGCGTCCATGATCGAGGTGAAGTAATTGACAACTGCGATTGTTCTTTTTGCCCTGACCTATGTCCTGATGCTGACCTTCAGCCGCTGGCGCCCGTATATTGCGCTGGCGTCGGGCCTGATCTTCATCGTGACCGGGATGCTGCCTCTGGACGGCATCCTGGGCGCGATCGACTTCAACGTCCTGCTGATGATCGCCGGAACCATGGGCCTCGTTGCGCTCTTCATTGAGAGCAAAATGCCCTCCCTGCTGGCTGATCTCATCATGGAGAAGGTGCCCACCGTGCAGATCGCGGCCGTTGCGCTTGCGCTGTTTGCCGGCGTCATCTCGGCCTTCGTCGACAACGTCGCCACCGTCCTCATGATCGCGCCGGTTGCACTGGAGATCTGCAAAAAGCTCAAGACCAATCCGGTGCCCTTCATCATCGCCATCGCCGTCTCCTCCAACCTGCAGGGCGCGGCGACGCTCGTCGGCGATACGACGGCAATCATGCTCGGTTCGTATGCCGAGATGAGCTTCCTCGATTTCTTCTGGTATCAGGGCAAGCCGTCCATCTTCTTTGCCGTCGAGCTGGGCGCTGTCCTCTCGGCGCTGATCCTCGCCTGGCTCTTCCGCCGCGAGAAAAAGCCGATCGAGAAAGCCACCGCTCGCACCAAGGTCACTGACTATGTGCCCACCGTTCTGCTGGTCGGTACCATCGTCCTGCTGATTGCCGCCTCCTTCATCCCGGAGAAGCCCGCGATCACCAACGGCCTCATCTGCTGCGGCATGATGACGATCGGCCTTGTCTATAACTTCGCCAAGAAGAAGACAGCTGATGCCATCCTCGCCCCGCTGAAGGAGATCGACTTCCAGACCATCGGCCTGCTGCTCGGCCTTTTCCTCATGATCGGCGGCATCTCGGCCAGGGGCGTCATCGACGCTGCGGCCAACCTGCTGGCCGAACTTGGCGGCGGCAATGTCTTCCTGCTCTATACCGTCATCGTCTGGGCGTCGGTGCTGATCTCGGCCTTCATCGACAACATCCCCTACGTCGCGACCATGCTGCCGGTCATCGCCGGCCTTGCCGCCAACCTCGGTATCGACCCGACCGTGCTCTACTTCGGGCTGCTCTCGGGCGCGACCCTCGGCGGCAACTGTACCCCCATCGGTGCATCGGCCAACATCACCGGCATCGGCATCCTCCGCCGTGAAGGCTACGAGGTCAAGAACAGCGATTTCTTCCGCATCGGTATCCCCTTTACGCTGGCCGCGATCGTGCCTGCGTACATCTACATCTGGCTCGTGTATGGGCCGAAATAAGCGAACATAACAAAAAAGCCTATCGGGTGACCGATAGGCTTTTTTGTTGCGCAGCGGGGGACTCCCTCCGTCACGACTTACGCCGTGCCACTTTCCTCGGAGAGGGAGGCTTGTTGATGCCAAGGCTCCCTCTCCGAGGGAGCTGTCGCGAAGCGACTGAGGGAGTTACCGCATGACCGGTTCAAGTTCGCCGTTGTCCATGCGGTAGATCCGATCCGCGCGCTCGGCGATCTTCATGTCGTGCGTGACCATGACCAGCGTCTGGCCGATCTGTGCCTTGATCTCGAGCAGCAGCGCCAACACCTCGTCGGCGTTGGCGCGGTCGAGGTTGCCGGTCGGCTCGTCGGCGAAGACCACCTGCGGCATGTTGATCAGCGCACGGGCGATGGCCACGCGCTGCTGCTGGCCGCCCGAGAGCTCAGAGGGTAGGTGATGAAGACGGTCGCCGAGGCCGAGCGTCGCGATCAGGCGCTTGAGATGCTCCTCGTAGGAGAAGTCGGGCTTGTTGCACATGGTGGTGGGGATGAGGATGTTCTCCAGCGCCGTAAACTGCGGGATGAGGTTGTGGTTCTGGAAGATCATGCCCATGTAGTTGCCGCGAAAGCGGGAGAGCTCGTCAGCGCCCATGGCGGTAATGTCGTTGCCCCGGATGTAGATGGTGCCGGCGTTGGGACGGTCCATGCCAGCGCAGAGGTGGAGGAAGGTCGACTTGCCTGAGCCCGACGAGCCGATGATGGCCACGAACTCGCCCTCGCGCACCTTGATGCAGGCGCGGTTGACGGCGGTGACGACGGCGTCGTACTGGTGGTACTGCTTGATGACGCTCTGGGCTTCCAGAATGATGCGGGTTTCTTCCATGATAAGTTCCTTTCTATGCTCAGTGTGCGCCGTCAAGGGCGTCGGCCTGGGCCGCCAGCTTTTTCTGGCGGGCGATGAATTGGTGATAGGGGATCTCGCAGGAGAGGTAGCCGCAGGCGACCGACACCGCGAGGCAGAGGATCAGCATCAAGGGCGAGATGCCGTACTGATAGCGCACCGCCGTCTCGACGATGCCGAAGGAGGGCAGCCAGGTGTTCATGGCCGAATAGACCAGCCAGTTGAAGAGGAAGCTCAGTCCCAGGGTCAGCACGAAATTGACGGCTGAGACGAGGACGCCGTCGATGCGGTGCAGACGGTGGATCTCGTCATTGATCCCGCCGATGGCGAGCAGGATCGAGAACTCCTTGTTTCGCTTGAAGTAGAAGAGAAACTGCGAGAAGAAGCAGACCAGCGGGAAGAAGATCAGCACCATGACGGCGACGATGGTCAGCAGCGGCTCGATGCCCATGCGGCGCTCGAGGTCGGCCTCCTCATAGACGCGGTCGGTGGTGACGACGTATTGGTCGTAGTAGGCAAAGAGAGCGTCCATCTGCGTGTCGATATTGGCGAGGGCGGCGCCATCCAGCGTCGGGTCGGTGACGACGTCGATGCGGGTGATGGCCGGCGTCAGGCCGAGGATGGATTCGCAGTCGCTGTAGGACATGCCGAGCATGATGTTGCGCGCGGACGGCAGACCGTGGACGACGGCGCCGACGGTCAGCTCGACATAGTCGAAGTTGTACCAGCGCAGCTGCTGGCGCAGGACGTCCTTCTCGCGGGTGAGGTTGTCGTCGATCTTGCGGGTGTAGCTTTGGTAGAGGGCCAGCTGCAGCTTGTCGCCCGGCTGGAGGGTGAAGCGCTGGGCGTTGTAGATCGAGTCGCTGACCACCACCGTGCCCGGCGTGGTCAGGGCGGCGCGGAGATCGCCCTCGATGGTGATGGTACCGCCCGATGCAGCGGCCTGCTGCTCAAGCGAGGCGATGGTCGCCTCGTCAATGAGGGTGTACTCGGCGTTGTTGGTGGCGCGGTAGCCCTCCATGACGGTGGCGGAGGAGCTGGAGCCCTGCACCTCGTTGCGGACGTAGTAGCGGCTGGCGTTCAGCTTGACGCGGTTGGTCGGGATCAGCAGGTGATCCTCACGCGAGGGCAGGCCGCCGAGGTTGTATGTGTAATCGACCCGGTCGACACCCTCGATCCCGGCCACCGAAAGGGCAAAATCCTCGGCGATGGTCTGCTTTTTGTTCGCGATCTCGATGGTATAAGGCACCAGATCGGCGTCGCGGTCGTCGGCGTACATGGTGCCGACATAGAGCACCGAAATGCTGATGGCGGCGAAGATGACCGACGAGCAGAGCAGGCGGATGTAGTAGGTGCGGAAGCGCCAGATCGAGCAGAGCGCATACCGGTCGGGGAAGCGCTGGCCGAAGAGGCGGAAGGAGCGGCGGGGGGAGGAGACGAGATTGCTGTTGTCCTCGGCGGCCAGCAGGTCGACCGGACGGTTCATCGAGACGACGCGCATGGGAAGCGCCACGGCGGCGAAGATGACCACCAGATTGAGGACGAAGACGATGGGGATGGTCCAGAGCGAGATGGCGAAGACGCCGTCCAGCGTCAGACAGAGGATGAGGCGCACCAGCGCCGCGAAGATCAGCGCAGGGCCAAGGGTGAGCAGCGAGACGGTGATCAGCTCCCACGCGGCGGTGTAAAGCAGCTTTTTGTAGTCGGCACCGAAGGACATGTAGATGCCGTAGAGAAATTTGAAGTGGTTGATGCGGATGTTGTAGAGCAGCATCAGCACCAGCACAGCCACCAGCGCGAAGATCGCGGTGATGACGAGGTAGGGGGTGCGCTGCTCGGCGATGTCATCCCCGAGGGTGAGCAGGGGGGAGTAGTCGACCCGGATCAGGGCAGGGGAGTCGGCGTTTTCCAGGATGGGGTTCAGGTACTTGCGCTCGAAGGTATTGATCTTCTGCGCGAGCGGCTCGGCGGTGATGCGGCAGTAAACGGTGTAGGATTTGCCGCCGTAGGCGTTGGGCTGCTCCTCAACGTGCGCGATCTCGTAGAGCTGGTCGCTGAGGAAGACGACGAAGGCGCCGTTCTGCAGCTGGATGGCCTGATCCTGATTCAAGCCGCCGACGGCAACGTGATAGTCGTAGTTCTCCTCCGCGTTGCGGCGAAGCTGCTCGGCCTGCGCGTCCTGCGTCAGCAGGATGAGCCAGAAAAAGGACTGCATGAGGAAAATGGCGGCGAAAAAGCTGGCGTACTGCCTCCAGTTGAAGCGGATGCTTTTGTAGGAACGTGCGAGGTTGCGTTTAAGTTTGTACCAGAGTTCTTCCATCCGGGCCTCCCTGTGGTTAGTTTTTGCATTAAATCAACAAAAATGGGGTCGAGTGTGATAAAAATATTATAGCATATTTGCGAAAATTTTGTGAAACATTTTGTGAACAAATTTGTGTGGAATTGCAAACACATGGCGATATTCAGGGATTGAGCAGGCCCAGCTCACGGCAGAATGCCTCAACACGCCGCAAATAGGCTGCTTCTTCCTCGGGCGAGAGGGTGAGCGCACCGCTTTGTCGCAGGGCGCGCGCCTCGTTCCAGCTGTAGGCCCGCCCGTTTACATAGAGGGCGAAGGGGTGGAGCAGTGCCTGTATCGCTTCCTCCTCGGTGTCGGCGAAAAGGGCATCGATGAAGGCGGCGTCGA
The DNA here is from genome assembly GCA_017463865.1 of Clostridia bacterium. GTDB lineage: Bacteria > Bacillota > Clostridia > Oscillospirales > CAG-272 > SIG693. Next base: position 29,184 of record JAFTOI010000016.1, read on the forward strand.
GCACCATGCTTTTGCCTGCTGCCCGGCGAAGATCGTTGACGGCGACGAAGGCGTCGCGGGACACGCCAAGCTCGTGGATGGCCCGGTAGAGGGCGGGGAGGCGATTCTGCTCGTCTGGCGGGAGGGCGAGGTAGACCTCATCGACCCATGTCTCCAGCTCGCCCTCGGCCAGCAGGGCCGGCTCACCGGGAAATTGATACAGATAGGCCAGATTGCCTGCGTCCTCGAGGAAATGCATGCTGCGCAGATCGGTGCCGCCGACCGCAGGCGTCAGCTCCTCCCAGCCGAGGGGCGGAGCGGTGGTGTCGGGGGGCGCGGTGACTGGAGCGGGTGCGGTGGTGGTCAGCGCCGGCGTGGTGACATCGGGCAGCGCAGGACGCCGCAGCAGGGACAGGGGAAGCACAGCGCCCAGCACAAGACAGGCCGCGGCAGCCGCGGCGATGCGGGGGGCGGCCATACCGCGGTGATGCTTTTCGCTTTCGATGAGATAGCGTGGATCGACATCGCCGATCACCGTGAACAGTTCATCTGCCGTCATGGCGTGTACCCCTCCTTCTCCAGCGCCTGCTTCAGCTTCTGCCGCGTGCGTGAGAGCACGACCAGCACGGTCTGGGGCTGAACGTGGTAGCGTGCGGCGATCTGTGCGGTCGATTCGGCGAAGAAGTAGCGGCGCAGAAAGATATCGCGGTCGCGGGCCGGCAGCCCGGCGATCAGCTGATTGACCGCGCGCAGGGTCTCCCGGGCGGCGACAGCCGCCTCGACCTCGTCCGCGGCGGGCAGGCATTCCCGCAGCTCGTCCAGCACGAGCGCGATCTCGCCGCCGCCCCGCCGCTCAGCGTGCTGGGCGCGCCAGCGGCTGATGGCGAGATTTCGGGTGATGCGGGCGAAAAACATTTGCAGGATGCGCGGCCTCTCTGGCGGCATGGCCTGCCATGCGCGCAGCCAGGTATCGTTGACGCACTCCTCCGCGTCCTCGCGCTGGGGCAGAATGTTGCCGGCGACGGTAAAGCAGTAGCGGCCGTATTTCGCGTCCGACGCGAGGATAGCCGCCTCGTCGCGCCGCCAGTACAGCTCGATGATGGCGTGGTCTGTCATTCGGCTGACCTCCTTGATGTGGATTTCACCCCTATAGACGCAGAAATCCTCGATTTCTAACCAAAACGGATGCCTTTTTCGGCATCCGTTGGCAAATATTTTGGGAATGGCTCAATACTCCGCCAAAATCTCACGCAGGCGCGCCTCGACCTCGTCGGTGCGCAGTTTGTCCTCGGCGTAGGCGTGGCGCAGGAGCTCGATGGGCACAAAGTCATCGTACTTCTCAAACACCGGCGCGTCACCCATGGCGGCGAGCGCGTCGCGGTCGATGCCCTCGCGCTCGACCCGGCTGACGAGTTGGGCGATGAAGTCGTAGTCGCTCGGCTGCTCCATCTTAAAGGTCATGTAGCAGCAGCCCTCGAACTCCAGCCCCGAGATGCGGAACTGCTTTGCGTTGGCGGCGATGTACTTGCGCAGGGTGCGGAAGGAGCGCGTCCCCAGCCACGGGAAGAGGCACCACGAGTAACCCCCAAGATGCACCAGCGAATGCTTGAGCATCCCCGTGTTGGCCGCCAGCTTGCGGGCAACGTCGAGCCGCTGGCGGGCGTTCTCCTTGAGGTAGGGATAAACCATGTCCTCGGCCAGCACCTGGCGCATCCGTTTGAGAATGCGGGTGTTGATCTCGCCGTAGTCGCCCGGCCAGGAGATCTCCATTTTGCCCGGCACCTGCTTGACGTAGATCAGCTTGCGCGGGATGTCCAGCTCCTCGACCTCCCAGACGCGGCCGGCCAGCGCGAAGCGGTCGCCGACAGGCGGCGGGGTGGTGATGGTGCCGATCTCGTCCGACTCACAGCGGACGGTGTAGTCCTCGCTGTCCTTGAAGACGGCGTAAAATTTGAAGCTGTTCAGCAAGCGCTCACCCGCTAAGCCTACAATGATCTCCCGCTCGTCGGTGAACTGCAGGAACTCGTTCTGGATCATCGACAACATCAGCGTGCGGTAGTCCTCCTTCGGCATCTGTGCGAAGGGCGGGAGCGCCAGCACCCGCTCGGCCAGCGCGCGCGGGGACAAGCCTCCCGAGGCGGCCGAGATGCTCAGCGTCTGCTGGAAGGCCAGCGAGAAGGGCAGCTTGCGCACCGGGGGCGGTTCAATGAAGCGGTCTTCAATGTAAAGCTGCACAATGGCGATGGCGCGGATCAGTCCCCACGGGATCAGTTGGGGCAGGGGGGTGTTGGGGAGCGGGTTTTCCTCGCGGAAAACCATCATCATCTCGGGCGGCTGTCCGCGCCGCCCCGAGCGGCCGAGGCGCTGGAGGAAGGAGGAGACCGAGTTGGGCGAATCGCTCTGCAGAACGCGCTCTAACTTGCCGATATCGATGCCCAGCTCCATCGTCACCGTGGCGCAGGTGACGGCGCGGACGTCCCCATCTTTCATCTTCAGCTCGGCCTCCTCGCGAATCGAGGCAGAGAGGTTGCCGTGGTGGATGAGGAAGATGTCGGGCTCACTGCGGCGGTCGGCGATCTGGCGGAAGGTGGCGGTCAGGTACTCGGTCTCCTCGCGTGAGTTGGCGAAGACCAGCGCCTTTTTGTCGCGCACGCAGTCGTACATGTACTCGTACCCCGCGTCAAGCGAAGCCAGCGGCGAGGGATCCTCGGCGGGCGCCGTCTCGCCCGCCTGCACGAAGCGGGGGTTCTGGATGTAGAAATGCTCCATTCCCAGCCGCCAGCGCAGCTTTTCGGGCGGGAACTGCGGGATGTCGACCTCGATGCCCGTCCCGCCGGCCAGCCATGCCGCCGCGATGGCGGGATCGCCGATCGTCGCCGACAGGCCGATGCGGCGGGGATTTCGTCCGATGGCGCGCCCCAGCCGGGCGAGCTGGCAGAGAATCTGATTGCCCCGGTCGGTGCCGGTGAGGGTGTGCACCTCGTCGATAACGATGAAGCGCAGGTCATAGAAAAGCCGCACGATGTCGTTGGAGCGGTTGATGAGCATCGACTCCAGCGACTCGGGCGTGATCTGCAGGATGCCGCGCGGCTTCTCGAGCAGCTTGCGCTTGTGCGACTGCGCCACGTCGCCGTGCCAGTGCGTGACGGGGATGTGGCTCTCGTCCAGCAGCTCCTCGATGCGGCCAAACTGGTCGTTGATGAGGCTCTTGAGCGGCGCGATGTAGAGCACGCCGACGCTCTCAGGCGGGGCGTCGCAGAGCTGGGTGAGGATGGGGAAAAATGCCGCCTCGGTCTTGCCCGACGCGGTGGAGGAGGTCAGCAGCAGATGGTGGTCGGTCTCAAAGATGGTCTTAGCCGCAGCCATCTGCACGGCGCGGAGATTCTCCCAGCCGTGGGCGTAGATGTATTCCTGAATGAAGGGCGGAAAGCGGGAAAAAATGCGGTCGGCTTCGGTCATGGTCGGCTCCTTTCGGTTCAGGGGTTGCGTACCTGTACCCAGATGTACGGCTCGTCTATCGACAGGCGATAGCGGATGCCGCGCGTCTCGATCAGGGGCATGAGGGTGTCGGTGAGCACCGGCTTGTCGAGGCTCCATGTGCTGATGACGGCCAGCAGACCACCCGGGCGCAGGACGCGCAGGCATTCGTCAAGCACGGCGGGGAGCTGATCGGCGAGGTGGAAGACGGCGTTGTAGAGCACAATGGTATCAAAGGTTTCGCTGCCGAAGCGCATGGCGGCTGCGTCCATTTTGCGAAAGCGAAGGTTTTCACATTCGCCCGCCTCGGGCAGAAGGCGGCTGTCGTCGAGGTCGATGCAGGTGACAGAGGCGGCGAGTTCGGCTGCGACCAGCGAAAATTCCGCCGTCCCGCAGGCCACCTCGAGCACCTCGCGGCCGTCGATGGCGGGCGCAATCAGCTCGACCGCCTGCTCAGCGCGGGTCATGGCCGCACCTCCCGGATCGGGCGGCCAAGGTTCATCCCGCGCCGCCAGTCGGGCGCGGGGCCGTCGTCGCCCCAGTATTCGTCGATGGCGGTGATGAGGTCGTCCTGCACCTCGATGAAGGAGGTGACGTGGAAGGACAGCGCGCCGTCGCGGCTATGGACGTGGGTGGCGGTGACGATGAGGCTCCCGACGGTGTGGCAGCGCTCGATCTCGCCCGCCCAGTCGCCGGGATAGGCGCAGTTGGCGGCGATGAACTCGGCGGCGGTGAAATGCTCGTTCGTGTTGTGCCAGTTGACGGAAGCGCCGTCGGCGAAGAAGGCGGCGAGGGCGTCGGCGTCCTGTGCGAGGACGGCGCGCCAGTAGGCGTGAATATCCATATTGCCTCCTGTCGTTCAGGTGTCGATCCGCGTCATCTCGGTCAGGCTGAGGTTGCGGTAGACCAGATCGTCGCGGCAGGTGAAGCCCAGCTTCTCCCAAAAGGCGTTGCCGCCATCGTTGCGGGCGAAGACGACCAGCGCGGCCTTGTGGGTGCCGCAGGCGCGCAGTGCCTGCAGGGCGGTGTCGACCAGCCGGCGGCCGATGCCCTGCTTCTGGCAGTGCGGCGCGACGGCGGTGTGGTAGATATACCCCCTGCGCCCGTCATTGCCGACCATGATCGCGCCGACGATGGCATCGCCCTGCGCGGCGACAAAGCACGTGTCGGGGTTGCGCGCAAGGAAGCGGGTGATGCCCTCGCGCGAGTCATCGAGGTTGTTCAGCCCCATCCCGGGGCAGGAGAGCCAGAGGGCGTAGACGCCGTCGTAGTCGGCTGGGGTCATGGGGCGGATGGTCAGCTCAGGCATGGTTCTCCTCCGCCAGGGTCTCAAGCGCGTCGCCGGTGAGGCGATAGGTTGTCCACTCGTCCATCGAGACGGCGCCGAGGGCGCGGTAGAACCCGATCGAGGGAGTGTTCCAGTCGAGGCAGGCCCATTCGAGGCGGCCGCAGCCCCGCTCGACGGTCAGCGCGGCGAGGCGTGCAAGCAGTGCCTTGCCGTAGCCGCGCCCGCGATAATTGGGCTTGACATAGAGATCTTCAAGGTAGATGCCCGCCTTGCCCAGCCAGGTCGAATAGTTGTGGAAGAAGAGCGCCATGCCGACCGGCACGCCGTCCTCCTCGGCGATCAGCGCCTCGGCGACGCGGCGCTCGAACATCCACGACGCCATCACGTCGGGGTCAGCCACAACAGCGTCGGGCATGTGCTCGTAGTCGGCGAGCTCCTGGATGAAGGTCAGGAGGGTGGGGATATCTTCGCGGGCGGCGAAGCGGATGGTGAAGGTCGGCATAAAGGGACTCCTTTCATTGGCATGCTTGTGCCTTGTCAAGATATTCTGCCAGACTGTGTACCGCCTTGCCGCTCAGCTCGCGACCCGGCGACGCACAGACCATGGAGTTGAGAATGGCTTCCTCAGTGGCTTCACCCGCCGCGCGGAACACCTTGTCGATGCTGCCTTCGCTGATGCAGCGGATGGAGATGATCTCATCCTTCGGCGCAATGACATTTGCGGTGGAGAAGCCGATGAACACCTCGCCGCTGCCGTGCCCGATGTAGGAGCCGAGACGGGCAATGCCAACCGAGCATCTTCGGATGACGCGGCGCAGCTGTCTTGCGGTCAGGGGAATATCGCAGGCAAGGACGACGATGATCGAGCCCTGGTCACATTCCGCACCGCTGAGCTTGCCCAATATCGCGTCGTCAATGTGACGTCCGTCAAGCATCAGGTCGCGGGCGGCGCCGTAATTGGACTGTACAAGAACGCCCACGGTGTAGGGTTTGCCATCCAGGCTGATGATCCGCGAAGCGGATCCGATGCCGCCCTTGAAGCCGTAGCAGCGTGTCCCCGTGCCGGCACCCACATCCCCTTCCGCAAAATCAGGCGAGGCGCAGGCGATCGCGTCAAGGACATGGTGCAGTTTCACGGGGCGGTCGGCGATGGTGTTCATCCTCGCATCGTTGCATTCGCCCACGACGGGATTGACACTGCTCGCACGCACACCGTCTGCCTGACAGCGCGCAAGGGTGTATTCGACCAAAGCATCTGCCACAAGGCCGACGTTGAGGGTGTTGGTCAGCGCAATGGGCGTTTCCAGTGTGCCCAGCTCGTCGATCTGAATGGTGCCGATCGTCTTGCCGAAGCCATTGTGGACAAAGGATGCCGCCACCAGTTTGTGGGTGAACACATTCTGTTCCGACGGAAGGATGACCGTACAGCCCGTGCGGTACTGCGCTGTCCGGATGGTGCTGTGCCCGACACGCACCCCCTCGACGTCTGTGATCTTGTTGCGCGGACCGGGCGGCAGCGTGCCGATCCGGAACCCGTAATCTGTGATTCTTTTCTGCATGGAAAGCCTCCTTAATTCGGCGATTCGAGGGTGTGGGTGGGTACCGTCCAGACGGTGTACTTTCCCCAGTAGATTTCGCTCGAGAGGGTGAGGCGGGTCACGTCGTTGGCGAACAGATACCCGCTTCCGGCTTGTTCGACGAAGCTGACGTCCCACTTTTCTTCGACCATGGCGAAGAGGGCGGGGCAGTCGCCGCGGCGGGCGATGTAGGTGCCGGGCATGACTTCGATATAGGTCTGCTCGTCACTCAGCCGCGCGGCGGCGGTGAGGTAGGGCAGGGGATTGCCCCGTTGGAAGATCGCTGGGGCATAGCTGACGAAGATGTGGATGAAGAGCAGTGCGACAGCGGCCATGGCGGCGAGGCCGATCACGATACGCGACCGCTGGCGTGTGCGTTCGGCGGCTGTCAGGGTGTCGATGACGACGGCCTCGACCTGCGGCGGTTCGACGATTTCGCCGGCCAGCAGATCCATGACGGTGACGCCGAGGGTGTCGGCGAGGGGGATGAGCAGATCGACCCCGGGAAAGCTGAGGCCGCGCTCCCATTTGGAGACGGCCTTGCCGGTGACGTGCAGTTGTTCGGCAAGCTCGTCCTGCGTCAGGCCGAGTGTGCGGCGGCGCGCCGCGATGAGTGCGCCGGTTTTTGTGTTGTCCATGTGGATCACCTCCGGGGTGATTGTAGCATGGTGGGGCGGGTTTGTCAATCGACTGTTGGTCGAGGGGGGATTTTTCCGCCCTTCCGGGCGGGGGGAGGGGGCGAGAACCATCTCAAACGCCGAAGTTTCTTGCCCCCTCCCGAGGTCGCCGCAGGCGACCTCTCCCACCCCCACTCTCCTTGGCTGAGGCCGCTGTTGCTTAGAATTCCAAGTCGTCCATCGTGACGGTTGCTGCCGTTGGAGCGGGCGGGGCTTCTTCGGCTTCGGCGGAATCGGTGTGTGCCGCGAGGGTGACGGTGCCGACGATGTCGGCGAAGCGGGCGTTCTCGTTCTGCATGAGAATGTTGAGCACTGTCATGTAGTCGCGCAGCATTTCGCGGGGGGTGATCATGGCGTCGGCGCCGGCGCGGTCGAGGCAGAGGTTCATGAACTGCACCATCTCGTCCTCGGTGATGCGGGGCGTCCAGTTATAGTTCTGTGCGTACAGGCCGGTGATGCGCTTGATGAGGGCGAACAGCTCGTCGTTGGAGAGTCGGCGCAGGCGGATGACCGGACCGATGAGATTTTTGAAGCCGTCCAGCGCAAAGCGGCTGTCGCAGAGGCGGGAGCGCAGGGCCTCATAGCTGAAGAGGCCGCGGCGGCTGTCCTCGAGGAACTGCGGCGTACCGCCGAGGATCAGCGCCAGTCCCGGCGCGCGGCCCTGGAGTGTATCGTTGAACATGGCGAGGATCTTCTCGTAGTTGTTCTCGCGCGAGACGCGGTGGGTGATCTTATAGAGATTGACGCATTCGTCGATGAAGACCACCAGCCCACGGTAGCCCATCTGTCGCACCAGTGATGCCCAGAGCTTGAGGTAGTCGTACCAGTTGTCGTCGTCGATGATGGTCGAGACCGGCATGCCGAGGGCGGCGCGGGCTTCGGTCTTGGTCGAATATTCGCCGCGCAGCCAGCGCAGGCAGGCGCTCATACGGGTGTCGTCGCCGTCGAGGTAGGCGCGGTAGTAGGCGGTGACGACCGACGCGAAGTCGAAGCCGCCGACGAGAAACTCCATCTCGCGCAGAACGGCGTTGATCTTTGCGCCGAGCGCCGAGCGGAAGCGCTCGTCCTCGGGGGAGAGGCCCTCGGCGCCGAGCTCGGTCTGCAGCTCGCCGATCCAGCGGGCGATGAGGCGGGGCATGGCGCCGCCGTCGGGGGAGGCCTTGGAGGCGAGGTTCTTCATCAGCTCGCGGTAGGTGGCGACGCCGCTGCCGCCCGAGCCGTAGAGTCTCCGCTCGGGGGAGAGGTCGGCGTCAGCGGTGATGAAGTCGCGCTCGAGGGCGTAGCCGCGGATGAGCTGCATGAGGAAGCTTTTGCCGCTGCCGTAGCGGCCGATGAGGAAGCGCATCGACCCGCCGCCGTCGTTGACAGCCTCAAGGTCGCCGAGCAGGGCGGCGATCTCGTCGGTGCGGCCGATGGCGATATAGGGAGCACCGGCGCGGGGGACGACCCCCGCCGACACCGACGCCAGCAGCGAGGTGAGGATCCGTTTGGGGACGCGAACCGTATCGTGAGTTTGTTCGGGCATAGTCATCGTCCTTTCGTGGTTTGTATCATACTATTATAGCATGGTTTTCGTGCGGATGCAAGGCGTATTTTGTGCAAAGGCGGCGGTTTTCGCAGACTTTTTTCGCCCTCCCGGGCGACCAGAGGGAGGGAACCATCTCAAACGCCGAAGTTTCCCTCCCTCTGGACTCCCACCTTCCTTGGCTGGGGGCTTTGCCACCCCTCCGGGGTGGCGCCCCTCAAGCAGCCGTGCCCCCCGCAGGGGGGCACATGTTAGCCAAGGAAGTGGAGAGGGTGAATTGCCGCGCAGCGGCAAGAGGGGGAGGAGGGAACTTCGGCGTTTGAGATGGTCCCTCCTCCCCCTCCCCGCCTAGGAGGGCGGAAAATATTCAAAAATCCCTTTACAAACGGGGAAAAATATGCTAAACTATCCCTAACGAATCCCGCGAAAGAAAGGATACCCACACCATGAAATGTCCGAGCTGCGGTTACCCAGAGAGCAAGGTCGTCGACTCCCGTCCCATTGAGGAGGGCTCCAGCATCCGCCGCCGCCGCGAGTGCATGGCCTGCGGCAAGCGCTTCACTACCTTCGAGGTCATCGACCACATCCAGGTCATCGTCCGCAAGAAGGGGGGCGGCAAGGAGTTCTTCGACCGCGCGAAGCTCCTCTCCGGCCTGATGAAGGCCTGCCAGAAGCGTCCTGTCGACGCTGAGGCCATCGCCGCCGAGATCGAGACCGAGCTGCAGAACTCGCTCCGTTCCGAGGTCACCACTGCCGAGATCGGCGAGATGGCCATGGAGAAGCTGAAGGCTGTCGACGAGGTCGCCTACGTTCGCTTCGCCTCGGTCTACCGCGAGTTCCGCGACGTCGAATCCTTCATGGCCGAGCTGCGCGAGCTCCAGCAGACCAAGCAGGACACACAGGAGGTGGAGGTGTGAAGCAGCTGAAAATGCGCCGCCCATCGGCGCCTGCGGCCGCGCATGCGCTCCCCGACGGCTATCGCATCATCCCCTTCGCGGGGACGCAGGGCGAGATCACCGACTGGCTTGCCATCGTTGCCGAGGGGCTTGTCCCGGTCGAGGACGGCGAGGCTGTGTTCGACCGCTACATCCGGAACTGGAAGGATCTGACCCCCGGGGAGGATCTCTTCTTCGTTACCGATTCCGCCGGTAAACGGGTTGCCACCATCGCCGCCGTGCGGCATTCCGATGAGAGCGGCTATATCCACATGGTCGGCTCGCTGCCCGAATGCCGCGGAAAAGGCGTCGGCCGCGCCATGCTTGCCCATGCGCTGTGCGTGATCGAATCGCGCGGCGTGAACCACACTATCCTTACCACCGACGATTACCGCCTGCCCGCCATCAAGCAGTACCTCGACGCCGGCTTCCGCCCCGTTCTCTGGCAGGATCCCGACAGCGATATGCGCGCCCGCTGGGACAAGGTCATCGAGACGCTGGGCTATCGCCCGGTCGAGTATCTGGATGAGCTGAATTAAATCCAAAACGCCGTGCCATTCGGAAGAATGACACGGCGCTTTCTCTGCTTTTCGGCGGGACTATTATAATTTCAAAATAAATCAAACGAAACATTGGACAGATGAACGGTTCACCGTGTCATCCTGAGCGAAGCGAAGGATCTTTTCCTCCGTCAAAGATTCTTCGTCGCGTTGCTCCTCAGAATGACAGACATGTTTCGTCCGTGCGCAGAAATTTGCGAATGGTTTAATCATAATTCTAATTATTATAATTAGTTTCGCATAATCAGTGGGTCATTTTTGACCCACTGATGGCTCATTTTTGATTCCTCACATCTCGGCGACCATATCCTGCATGGCGTACATGCCGGCGGTCTTGCCGGGCAGCCAGACGGCGGCAGCAAGCGCGCCGGTGGCGAAGACCTCGCGGGAGGCCGCGCTGTGGGAGAGGGTCACGACCTCGTCGCGGCCGGCGAACATGACCTCGTGCTCACCCACAATGGTGCCGCCCCGGACGGCGTGGATGCCGATCTCGTGCGGGTCGCGCTGGCGGCGGACGGTGTGGCGGTCGTAGACGTATTCGCTGTCCTCCCGCACCTCGGCGATGGCGTCGGCCAGCATCAGGGCTGTGCCGCTGGGGGCATCGAGCTTGCGGTTATGGTGGCGCTCGATGATCTCGACATCAAATCCTGTGCCCAGCGTTGCCGCGGCGCGGCGGCAGAGCTCGATGAGCAGATTGATGCCCAGAGACATGTTGCGCGAGTAGAAGACTGGGATCTTCTTTGCGGCCTCGCGCATGGCGGAAAGCTCGCTTTCGTCGTGGCCGGTAGTGGCGACGACAACAGGAAGGCCGCGCGCGATGGCAAAGTCGAGCAGGGCAGGGAGGGCGGTGTGGTGCGAGAAGTCGATAATGGCATCGGCTGCGCAGTCAGCCGGGATGGCGGCGGGAGAGGCGTAGAGCGGATAGTCGGCTGCGCCGCCCATCGGGTCGATGCCGGCCGTGATGGTGACGTCGCCGCGCTCGGCGGCGGCCGCCGTGACGGCGCTCCCCATGCGGCCCAGCGCGCCGGAAAGGATGATATTGGTCATGGTTTATACGTCCTTGATTTGGTGAAAATTTGGATTCGATCAGATCAGCCCGTGCTTCTTCATGGCTGCCTCGAGACGGGCGCGGTTGGCGTCCTCCATCTCGCACAGCGGCAGACGGAACTCCTCGGTGCAGAAGCCCATCATGGCCATCGCAGTCTTGGCCGGGACGGGGTTGACCTCGCAGAAGAGGGCGTTAATCAGGTCGAGCAGTTCAAGCTGCTTCTCGGTGGCGCGAGCGGTATTGCCGCTCAGATAGTCGGCGACGATGTCGTGGGTCTCTTTGGGCATGACGTTGGAGAGTACCGAGATGACGCCCTTGCCGCCCAGCGAGAGGATGGGCACGATCTGGTCATCGTTGCCCGAGTAGATGTCGAGGTCACGGCCGCACTCAGCCGCAATGGCCGCGACGGCGCTGATGTTGCCCGAGGCCTCCTTGACGGCGACGATGCGCTCGTGCTTGGCCAGCTCCTTGTACACCGACAGCGGGATGTTCACGCCGGTGCGGGAGGGGACGTTGTAGAGGATAATCGGCTTGTTGGTGGCGTCGGCCGTCTCGAGGAAACTCTTGATGAGGCCCTTGGGGGTGGCCTTGTTGTAGTAGGGGGTGACGAGCAGCAGCGCGTCGGCGCCCGCGTCGCAGGCGGCCTTCGAGAGCTCGATGCCGTAGGCGGTGTCGTTGGAGCCGGTGCCGGCGATGACCGGAACGCGGCCGGCAACCGTCTCGACCGCGTGGGCGACGAGGTCACAGTGCTCCTCATGGGTGAGGGTTGCCGCCTCACCGGTGGTGCCGGCGACGACGATGGCGTCGGTGCCGCGCGCGATCTGATCCTCGAGGATGCGGTCAAAGGCAGGGTAGTCGATCTGTCCGTTCTTGAAAGGGGTGACGACGGCGACAGCCGCACCAGTAAAAATGGTAGGTTTTGTCATAGACATGGCAGGTTTTCCTTTCGGTTAGGTAAAAATTTGCCGTTTGGGGCGCGGAAAAGCGGCAAAACCGCAGAAAAAATAAAAAACCGGTTGAAAACCAGCTGTACTTGTAATATAATAGTGCTGTTCAGGGCCGAGAAAGCCGAACGACTCATTACCAATACAGATAGCTCTCCATCAAATGAATTGACGACAGTCCGTCAGCTGTTGACCGAACGAACCAGCGGCCGCCCGGCTGCCGGGAAACCACTTCGGCGGTCCGCGCTCCCACGCCACCTCAGACGGCCGCAGCGGCCTCGGTGACGCGCGGTCACAGCCCGCGCCTCTATCAATAAGTATATGTGTCGCACCGCAAATGGGTACGCTGTTATGGTATCACAGATTTGGCCGCTTGTCAATCGTTTTTTCGACTTTTTGCAAAAATTCTTCCGCAGCGCCGCCGTCAGCCAAGGAGAGGGGTGGTGTCGGAGGGGAGGAACTTCGGCGTTTGAGATGGTCCTCCCCTCCGGCCCGTGCGGGAGCGCGAAAACCCTCAGCGGAAACGAATATCCTAACACAATTACGAAAATAATTCCCACGGAGTGAAAAATATGCCCCCCATCATCAACGAAAAGCCACATACCGACCTGCGCACCGCAGACTTCGCCTACGACCTCCCCCCCGAACTCATCGCCCAGCACCCCGCCGCCCGCCGCGACGAATCCCGCCTGCTGGTCGTCGACCGCGCCTCGGGCGAGCTGACCCACAAGCATTTCTACGACATCCTCGACTACCTCACCCCCGGCGATACCCTCGTTGTCAATAATTCCAAGGTCATCCCCGCCCGCCTCTACGGCCACGCCGAGGGCCGCCCCGAGGCCGCCATTGAGCTGCTTCTCCTCCGCGCCCGCGGCCTCGACCGCTGGGAAACCCTCGTCCGCCCCGGCAAACGCGCACGCCTCGGCATGCGCATGACCTTCGGCGAAGGCATCCTCACCGCTGAGGTCGAGGACATCGTCGAGGAGGGCAATCGCATCGTCCGTTTCGACTACGACCACAGCCGCTATGCCAACGTCTACGAGATCCTCCACGAGATCGGCCTCATGCCCCTCCCCCCCTACATCACCGAGCAACTGGGCGATAACTCCCGCTACCAGACCGTCTACGCCCGCGAGGAAGGCTCCGCCGCCGCCCCCACTGCCGGCCTGCACTTCACCCCCGAGCTGCTGGCCAGGATCGAGCAGAAGGGCATCGCCGTCGCGCCGGTCATGCTGCATGTCGGCCTCGGCACCTTCCGCCCGGTCAAGGCCGACCGCGTCGACGAGCACATCATGCACACCGAATATTTCAGTGTGAGCGAAGAGACGGCTGACCTCATCAATACCCGCCGCGCCGCCGGCGGCCGCGTCATCGCCGTCGGCACCACCTCCTGCCGCACCCTTGAGAGCGTCACCGACGACCAGGGCATCGTCCACGCCATGTCGGGTGACACCGGTATCTTCATCTTTCCCGGCTACCGCTTCAAGGCGGTCGATGCCCTCATCACCAACTTCCACCTGCCCGAGAGCACCCTGCTCATGCTCGTCTCCGCCTTCTACGACCGTGAAAAGATGCTCGAGGTCTACCGCACGGCGGTGGAGGAGAAGTATCGGTTCTTCTCGTTCGGGGATGCGATGCTGATTAAGTGACGCGCATAAATTGTTGACAATATGTGCATTGTATGCTATACTATCCTTGAAAGGAGGGAGCAATATGGCAAAGGTATCGACCAATATCAGCATTGACGCGGAGATCAAAGCGCAGGCACAGGAGCTGTTTGCCGATTTCGGCATGGATCTGTCAACTGCAATCAATATTTTTCTGCGGCAGGCTGTGCGCGAAAATGCCATCCCGTTTGCGATCTCGCGTGATGTGCCGAACGCTGTGACACAGGACGCAATCGAGGCGGCAGAACGGGGTGAGGAAACATTTGGCCCGTTTGACAGCGTATCTGCACTGATGGAGGCGCTTAATGCTTAAGCTCGAATTCGGCGCGCAGTTCAAGAAGGACTATAAGCTGGCATTGAAGCGCGGCTGCGATCCAAAAAAGTTGGAAACGGTTATTACCATGCTGGCAAACGAGCAGCCTCTTCCGGAGATGTATCGTGACCACGCATTGGTCAATTCGCGCAATTACAAGGATGTGCGGGAATGTCACATCGAGCCGTATTGGCTGCTGGTGTATCAGGTGGTTCGGAATACGCTGATCCTGAGACTGATCCGTACCGGTACGCACAGCGACCTGTTTTGACGCATAAAGGAGACGACCTATGACCATTCGCTATACCAAAGATGCGCTGAAGTTCCTCAGCAAGCTCGATAAAAGACCGTCGGACGTATCCGCGCTGCAATCGATGGACTGACAAAGACGCCGCCGGAAGGGGACATCAAGCCATTGCAAGGATCGGCGGATGGCCGTAAACGGCTGCGTGTCGGGGCATATCGTGTGATTTACAAGTATGATGTTGATACGGGAATGAACATTGAGATCCTGCTTATTCTTTATATTTGGAAATCGCGGAGATATTTACAAATAAACGAAAGGAGTCGCAATTATGTCGGAAATCGCAATGGAAGCGGCACGTTTGCTCAATCTTCTGCCTGAGGCGGATCAGACGTTTGCCTATGAATTCATCAAAAAACTTGTTTTGGCCTGGGATCCTGATTACACCAAGCTGACAGCAGCTGAGGCAGCGCATTTGGATGCGGCTGAGGCGAGCGGTTTCGTTGACGCGGCTGACATCGACTGGGATAATCTGGACAAAATCGATTGACCTCAAGGAGCCTCCACATGAAACCACGCATTCTCTGCGTCGTCGGCCCGACGGCGAGCGGCAAGAGCGGCCTCGCCATTGCACTCGCGGTTCGGCTCGGCGGCGAGATCATTTCCTGCGACTCGATGCAGATCTATCGCGCGATGGACATCGGCACGGCGAAGGCGACCGAGGCTGAGCGGGCGGCGGTGCCGCATCATCTGCTCGACCTCGTCACGCCTGATGTGCCCTTTTCGGCCGCCGATTTTGTCACGGCGGCGCAGGCGGCCATCGCCGACATCACGGCGCGTGGGCGTCTGCCCATCCTCTGCGGTGGGACGGGGCTGTATCTCGACAGCCTGCTCCGCCCCACTGCCTATGCCGCGCCG
Organism: Clostridia bacterium; assembly: GCA_017463865.1. Lineage (GTDB taxonomy): Bacteria > Bacillota > Clostridia > Oscillospirales > CAG-272 > SIG693. The sequence goes on from JAFTOI010000016.1 coordinate 44,336, forward strand.
CCCCCAGATCCGGCGCTGCGCGCCGCGCTGGCGGCAGACCTTGCTGCCGAGGGCGCCGAGGCGATGCACGCCCGGCTGGCCGCCCTCGATCCGGCGGCGGCTGAGGCCATCCACCCCAACAACACCAAGCGCGTCCTGCGCGCCATCGAGATCTGCCTCAGCGCCGGCACGACCAAGAGTGCGCTCGATGCCGCGTCGGTGGTGGGCGAGTGCCCCTACGACGCCTGTGTGATCGGCCTGCGCTGGCCGCGCGAGCAGCTCAATGCTCGTATCGACGAGCGGGTGGATGCCATGCTGGCCGAGGGGCTTGTCGAGGAGACGGCACGGCTGCTCGAAGCCGGTTACCTCGCCCCCGGCACGACGGCGGGACAGGCCATCGGCTACAAGGAGATCGTCCCCTATCTGCGGGGCGAGGAGCCGCTGGCCGTCTCGGCCGAGCGGCTGAAGATCGCGACCCACCGTTACGCCAAGCGGCAGATGACCTGGTTCGGTGCGAAGGATTATGTCGAATGGATCGACTGCGCCGGGCGAAAATTTGAAGAGATTGTAAACATTGCCGCCGAGTGCTACACCGGCAGGGCAGAATGTGGTATAATATAAAGAAATCACGGCAGGGGAGGGCAGGGCATGAAGATCGGACTTGACACCAAATATCTGCGTACCGTGCTGGCCTATTTTCTCACCGCCTGCGCGGCGCTTCTGCTCATTTTCTACTTCTGCTATCACCTCTTCAACGGCTTTTCCGCCGGGGTGCAGACCCAGCTGGCGACCTCGGCCGCCGAGAATGACGTTGTCTCCCTCGAGGGCTACCTGCTGCGCGACGAGACGGTCATCCGCTCGAGCCAGAGCGGGGTGGTCGACTACGCGGTCGCCGACGGCGAGCGCGTGGGCAAGGGGGCGCTGCTGGCGCAGGTCTATGCTGCCTCCGACGACGGAAGTGTCCGCCGCCGGGTCATGGCCATCGACGAGGAACTGGCACTGCTCGACGCCTCGGCCATCGGCGAGGGTGTGGTCAGCTCCGACACCTCGGCCACCGATGAACAGATCGACGATCTTCTCTATACCATCCGCGACAACCTCATCGACGGGCGCTATGATTACGCCCGCCGCGAGACCGACAGCCTGCTGGTGCAGCTGAACCGGCGCGAGATCATCACCGGGCAGGTGCAGAACTATACCAGCCGCATCGCGGCGCTGACTGCCGAGCGCGCGGCGCTGACAGCACGGCTGGCCGGCGGCGCGCAGACGATCCGATCGACGACGTCGGGTTACTTCTTCTACGGCGTCGACGGCTATGAGAGCATCTTCGATGCCGATCCCGGGACGCTGACTCTTGACGCCTTCGACGCCATGCGGGCCGCCGAGCCGACTGCGTCGGACGCGGCGGTGGGCAAGCTGGTGAACGGCTATGTCTGGTATCTGGCCGTGCCGGTCGGGAAGGCGGAGCTTGACCCCTTCACTGAGGGCGAGACCTATACGGTCGCCTTCCCCTACAATTACGACATCACGCTCGACATGACGTTGGAGCGCGTGCTGACCGAGATTGACCGCGAGGACGCTTTGCTGATCCTCTCGGCCGGGGCGATGCCCGAGGGCTTCTCCTATCTGCGCGTGCAGAATATCGAGATTACTACCCGCGTCCGGGACGGCCTGCGGGTGCCGGCTGAGGCCATCCGCGTCATCGACGGCCAGACCTGCGTCTACATCGTGCGGGGCGGCATGGTCGAGCTGCGCCGGGTCGAGATCCTGCTCGAGCGGGAGGGCGACTGCATCGTCGCCGCCGGCCTTGAAGCCGGCGAGGACGAGACTCCCTACCTCGCGCTCTACGACGAGGTCATCACGGCGGGGAAGGGGCTTTACGAGGGAAAGGTACTCACTTAAAGAGGATACACATATGGATTATACCTATCTGGAAGAAAATTTCAACGCCGTCTATGCCGAGATGGCGGCGGCGAAGTCCGTGGCCGATCGGGCGGATGACATCCTGCTTGTGGCGGCGGCAAAGTCGGCGACGGCAGATCAGCTCACCTACGCGCACGAGCACCTCGGCCTGACCGACATCGGCGAGAATCGGGTGCAGCAGCTGCTCGAGCACTGGGAGGCTGTACCCCGCAGCCTGCGCTTTCATTTCATCGGCTCGCTGCAGACCAACAAGGTCAAATACATCATCGACAAGGTGACCATGATCCACTCGCTGGACAGTGACCGCCTCGCGGCCGAGATCGAGCGGCAGGCGGCAAAACGGGACATCTCGATGGACGTTCTGGTCGAGATCAACTCGGGCCGTGAGCCGAACAAGACCGGCATCTGGCCGGAGGAGGCGGCGGATTTTTGCCAGCATTTGGATGCTTACCCCCACCTCAGACTGCGCGGATTCATGACAATGGCCCCAAAATGCGAAAAAAATGAAGAATTTTGCAAATATTTTGAAGAAACTTCGGCTTTGGCGCTTGACATTTGGCAAAAAAAATTAGATAATATAGATAAGCCTGTTTTATCGATGGGCATGAGCGAGAGCTTTGCGGCCGCGATCACGTCGGGCGCGACGATCGTCCGCGTCGGCCGGCGGCTCTTCGCACAACCTGACACCGTTACACATTGAATTGATTTAGAATAAACCGGAGGATACAACATGGGAATGTTTGATAAGCTCAAGAACAAGGTGACTAACAACAACGACTATAACGAGGGCTACGACGACGATTACTACGGCGGCTTCGATCAGGGCTATGACGAGCCGCAGCAGCAGCCGCAGCCCGAGCAGAACATGGGCTACGATCAGCAGGGCTACGGCATGGGCCAGCAGATGAACGCACAGCCGATGGGCAATCCCGCGCCCATGGGCGGCGGCATGGCACTGTCCGGCTCGGCCATCGAGCTGAAGGTCGTCAAGCCCACCGAGTTCAAGAACGCCTCGCAGATCGCCGACCACCTGCTCAACCGCCGCACCGTCGTCCTCAACCTCGAGGCGACCGACAAGGAGAATGCCCGCCGCCTCATCGACTTCCTGACCGGCGTTGCCTACTCCATCGACGGCCAGATCAAGCGCGTCGCCAACAATGCCTATGTCATCACCCCCAACAATGTTGACATCAGCGGCGACCAGATGCGCCGCCCGCAGCAGCAGGCACAGCCTCAGCCCCAGCCTCAGCAGGCCCAGGGCGAGGAGTACTACTCCGACCTCGCGTAAGCGCTGTCGACCCATCCATTACGATGTCGGTTACGCCCGAATTTTGGGTGTAGCTTTGTTTGGTGTGCCATTCGACCGATCGACAAAACCGGCAGCCGCAGCCGACACATGCCGCTGCCGGCCTTTTGCCGTCCGTGCGCGCGCACCCCGGAAAGGATCTTTTCTTGTCTGAATTTTTCTATGTTCTGGCCACCTTCGTCGACGTGCTGCTGGCGGTGCTCTATTTCGCGATCTTTGTTCGCGTGATCCTGTCCTGGCTGCCGCTGGACGAGGACGGCCCCTTCGTTTCGTTTGTTTATCTGGTCACCGACCCGATTATTCTGCCTATCCGCGCGCTGCTCGACCGCACGGGGCTCTTCGAGAACTCGCCCCTCGATTTCTCGACCCTCATCGCGATGGTCGTGCTGATGCTGCTGCAGGCCGTGGTCGGCATGTTCAGCTGATGGAGGCGCGCGACGAGGCGCTCTTCCGCGCCCGACTGGCCGAGCTTGACGGGCGGGCCGGGCAGGGAAGCCTCAGCTTCACCCGCTACCTCACCCCGCATGAGTTGGCCGTCGCCCGCACCATCCCCGGGCGTTCCACCCGCTTTGTCTGGGGCGGCTGGCCGGACGCTGAGCGGAAGCGCATCTTCTTCGTTCCCGATTACGCCGGCGAGCCGGAGGCCGACACGGCCGAGGGCTGGCTCGAGCTGCTCGCGCCCTTCTTCGGGGACGAGATCGCCGACGCCGTCACCCGCGTGCGCATCACGGGCAGCGGATACCGCGTGCTGAACCATCGCGATTACCTCGGCTCGATCCTCGCGCTGGGGCTTGAGCGGTCGGCGCTGGGGGACATCGTCATCATTGACGACTACTCCGCCGCCCTTTTCTGCGACGCCCGCATCGCCGATTACCTCTCCACCACCCTCGAGCGCATCGGCGCCGACAAGGTGAAGATCGTGCGGGACGACAGCGGCGCGCCCCTGCCGCTGCGGGCCACGCGGCCCATTCACGATACCATCGCCTCCCCCCGCCTCGACTGCGTGGTGGCGGCGCTGACCAACCTTGCCCGGGAGAAGGCGCAGACGATGATCCGCGCCGGTGAGGTGGAGGTCAATTTTTTCCCCGAGACACGCACCGACGCCGAGGTGCGCGAGGGCGACATGCTCTCGCTGCGCGGCTGCGGGCGCTTCGTGGTCCGCGCCTTTGACGGCGAGACCCGGCGCGGGCGGCTGCGGCTGCTTGCCGAACAGTATGTATAAACCAAGAGGAAGGAAGGTGCTCGTGTGAACAGCATTACCGAGTTCAAGCGCGAATTTTCGCGCACCATGCGCGGATACACCCCCGAGGAGGTCGACGCGGCCATTGAGATGCTGGTCTCGTACGGCGCGGAGCTGGAGTCGGCCAACGCCGAGTTCGCCGAGGTCAACGACGAGCTGATCGCCGAAAATGATAAGCTGGCTGCCGAAAACGCGCAGCTGACCGCCGATCTGACTGCCGCGCAGAACGAGCTGGCCGCCTTCCGCGAAAAGGTGGGCGAGGCCAAGAGCCTCATCGCCGAGGCCCGCCGCGCCGCTGAACAGCTGCGCACCGAAGCCGAGGCCGAGGCCGCCCAGATCCGTGACGACCGCGCCGCCGATATCGAGCGCGCGCTGGCCGAGCAGACCGCCCGTTGCGCAGCCGAGGAGAAGCGCTATGCCGCCCTCTGCCGCAAAACAAGCACGCTTGTCGGGGCCGTCCGCGCACTTTACACCGAGCAGATGCCCGCCATC
>JAFTOI010000017.1 GCA_017463865.1 Clostridia bacterium
CGAGATCGCCTTTGTCTGCACCGCGTTGGTCGAGCTGCCCGCCTGTCGCCTGCCCGCCGCCGAGCGGATGAAGGCCAACGGCATCAGCGCCGCCGGCTGCGAACCGATGCAGATCGTGCGCGGCACTGAGCCGATGCGCCGCCGCCCGGTGGTGGTCGGCATGGGGCCGGCAGGCCTCTTTGCCGCGCTGCTGTTGGCCGAGCAGGGCTGTGCTCCCATCCTCCTTGAGCGAGGCGATCCCGTCGAGACCCGCGCAGCGCGGGTCGACGCTTTTCTTTCGGGGGGCGCGCTCGATCCCGAGTCGAATGTCCAGTTCGGCGCGGGGGGCGCCGGCACCTTTTCGGACGGCAAGCTGGTCACCCGCATCCATGACCCGCTCTGCGCCTATGTCCTCGCCCGTTTTGCCGAGTTCGGTGCGCCCGAGGAGATCCTCTGGCGGGCGAAGCCCCACATTGGCACCGACCTTCTGCGGGCGATTATCGCCGCCATGGCGGCCCGCATCGAGGCGTTGGGCGGCGAGATCCGCTACCGCTGCCGCCTTGACGATATCGTCACGACGCCCGACGGCGTCACGGCCCGCACCACCGACGGCGACCTCTCGGCTGATGCCCTCATCCTTGCCCCCGGCCACAGTGCCCGCGACACCTATGCGATGCTGATGGCGCGGGGATTTGCCATCGAGCCCAAGCCCTTCTCGGTTGGCGTCCGCATCGAGCACCTGCAGGACGACATTGACCGCGCCCTTTTCGGCGATCTTGCCGGCCACCCGGCGCTGGGCAAGGGGGAGTACACCCTCTCCGACACCACCGGCGACCGCGGGGTCTACACCTTCTGCATGTGCCCCGGCGGCACGGTCATCGCAGCTGCCTCTGAGGCGGGCGGTGTCGTGGTCAACGGCATGAGCCACCACGCCCGCGATGGACGCAATGCCAATTCCGCCGTCGCCGTCTCGATCCGTCCCGACGACTATGGCAATACCCCCGACGGCGCGATCGCCTTCCAGCGCCGCCTTGAGCAGGCAGCCTTTGCCGCCGGCGGACACAGCTACGCTGTCCCGCTCGAGACGGCGGGCGACTTCCTCGCCGGGCGGCAGACCGGCCTGCGTGAGCCGGGACGGATCACGCCCACCTATATGAACGGAACGAGCTTCACCGTCACCTCCCTCGACGGCGTGCTGCCCGACTTTGTCGCGGCCTCGCTGCGCCGCTCACTGCCCATCCTCGGCCGCCGTCTGCGCGGCTTCGACGCGCCGGATGCCCTCCTGTCGGGCGTCGAGACCCGCACCTCGGCTCCCCTGCGCATCCTACGCGGGGAGGATTGCCAGGCGCTCGCCCACCCCGGGGTCTATCCCTGCGGCGAGGGAGCGGGCTATGCCGGCGGCATTACCTCGGCAGCGGTCGACGGCCTGCGCACGGCGCTGGCCATCCTTGCCCGCTTTGCCCCCAACTGAAAGGATAAGCCATGGAAACCAAAGCGATCGTTGTCTCCCTTGACGGAGACTATGCCGTTGTCGAGACCGACCGCAAGTCGGCCTGTGACGGCTGTCACCAGCAGGCCGACGGCCGTGGCTGCGCCATGTGCGCGCTGATGGGGGACAAAGCAAAGCTGCAGTCCCGCGCCCGCAATCCGCTGGGCGCGAAGCCGGGCGATACCGTCCTGCTCGAGACCCCCTCCGCGCGGGTGCTCGGCTACGGTGCGCTGGTCTTCCTTGCACCGCTGGGGCTTGGGCTGCTCGGCTATCTGCTCGGCGGTCTGCTCCCCTTCGGGGCGGCCGGACAGGCGGCTGGGGCGCTCTGCGGCTTTGCTGTGGCCTTCGCTTTTCTGTGGTTCTATTCCCGCCGTGTCATCGCACGCCGGTGCGACGTGACCATCATCGCCATCCTGCCCCATGATGAAGAAAGGAACACGCCTCGCGTGTCATGATATGAGTACAAACAACAAAAATTCTGCGACCAATCCCCGCCAGAAGTGCTGGCGCCTGCGCTATCCGCCCGACGCGGGGGTCAGTGAGACCGACATCGTCTCGCTGGCCGACTCGCTTGGGCTTCGCCCGCTGACCGCCAAGCTGCTGGCTAACCGGGGCTACACCACCCCCGAGGCGGCTACTGCCTTCATCCGCAACGAGACCACGCTGCTGCACGATCCTTTCCTGCTGCGCGACATGGACGCCGCCGTCGCGCGCATCGGCCGGGGGATGGCGGACGGCGAGCGGATCGTGATCTACGGCGACTACGACGTCGACGGCGTCACGGCGGTCAGCACGCTTTACCTCTATCTGCAGTCGCGCGGGGCCGATGTGCATTATTACATACCCAGCCGCAGCGGGGAAGGGTATGGCCTCTCGCGCGGGGCGATCGACCGTCTCGCCGCCGAGGGGGCACAGCTGATCATCACCGTTGATACCGGCATCACAGCCATCGACGAGACGGCATACGCCGCGTCGCTCGGCATCGACATGGTCATCACCGACCACCACGAGTGCCGCCCCGAGCTGCCCGCCGCCTGCGCCGTGGTCAATCCCCGCCGCCCCGACGCGAACTATCCCTTCTGCGAGCTGGCCGGCGTCGGTGTCGTCTTCAAGCTCATCTGCGCACTCGAGCTGACCCGCGCCCGCGCCGAAGGCGAGGCCGACATCGACGCCGTGCGCCGCGTCTGCCGCGAATACGCCGACCTCACCGCCATCGGTACCATCGCCGACGTGATGCCTCTGCGGGATGAGAACCGTCTCATCGTCAGCCTCGGTCTGCGCCTCTGCGCTGAACAGCGCCGTGTCGGGCTGGCAGCCCTGATCGAGGCGGCCTCCGCTCCCAATTCCGATGTCCGCCCCGCCTCCGCGCCCGGGCCGTCGACCTCCAAGCCGACCGTCAAGCGCAAGAAGATCACCTCCGGCTTCATCGGCTTCTCGGTGGCCCCCCGCATCAACGCCGCCGGCCGCATTGCCAACGCATCCCGCGCCGTCGAGCTCTTCCTGACCGAGGATGAGCAGACCGCCCGCGCCCTCGCGCTGGAGCTCTGCGACATCAACCGCCAGCGTCAGCAGGAGGAGAACAAGATCGCCGAGCAGGCCTACGAAATGATCGAGGCCGAGCACGACTTCGCGCATGACCGTGTTATCGTTCTTGCCCACAACGATTGGCATCAGGGCATCATCGGCATCGTTTCCTCCCGCGTCACCGAAAAGTACGGTCTGCCCTCCATCCTCATCTCCTTCGACGGCAAAAGCGGCCTCGAAGAGGATCCCGACGACCCCGGCAAGGGGTCGGGGCGCAGTGTCAAAGGCCTCAACCTCGTTCAGGCACTGACTGCGTGCGACGACCTGCTCGTCAAATTCGGCGGCCACGAGCTGGCGGCGGGCCTTACCGTCACCCGCGGCAATCTGCCCGCCTTCCGCGAGCGGATCAACGCTTACGCCCGCGAGCATCTCGACGAGGACGCCATGGCCGTCGCCCTTGACGCCGAGTGCGAGGTGCGCATGCCCGAGCTGACCCTTGAGCAGGCGTCCGAGCTGTATCTGCTCGAGCCCTACGGCATCTCCAACCCTGTCCCTGCCTTCGTCCTGCGCGACGCCGAGCTGGCTCGCGTCACGGCCATTGGCGGCGGTAAGCATATCCGCCTCAGCGTACGGCAGGACGGCGCCGTTCTCACCGCCATGTGCTTCGGTCAGCCCGCCGCGTCCTTCCCTTACAGCGAGGGGGACCATGTCGACCTGCTCTTCAACCTCGACATCAACGAGTATCAGAACGTCAAGACCGTCCAGCTGATCGTCCGCGACATCCATCCCGCCGAGGGCCACCTCGGCGAGCAGGCCCGCGCCGCCCAGCGCTACGAGGAGATTCGCGCCGGCGGCAGCTACACCGCCGAGGAGGACTTCTGCCCCGACCGCGACGACTTCGCGCAGGTCTACACCACCATTCGCCGCGAGTGCCGCATCGGCCATGACCGCTTCTGCCTGCGCACCCTCGGCGCGGTCGTCAATCAGGCCGGCCCCCGCCGCATCAATCCCGTCAAGCTGAAATTCATCGTCCGCATCCTGCAGGAGATGCAGGTGCTGGGCGTCGAGGAGCTCAGCTCCGACCGCTATCTGTTCAACATTACTTTCAATTCGACCAAGATCAACCTCGAAAAATCCTCGATCCTGCGCCGCCTCCGGGCCCAGTGCACCGATCGAACCAAATAAAGCCCATCCCGACAAAAGAAAGGATCTGACTTATGGTATCCGAAGCCGACGGCACCTACACCGATATCAAACGCCTGCTCGACATCCTCACCGCGACCGGCAAGCATTATAACCTCGACAAGATCAAGGACGCCTATCTCTACGCCGCCCAGATGCACGCAGGGCAGTTCCGCGTCAGCGGAGATCCCTACATCTCGCATCCCATCGCCGTGGCTGAGATCGTCGCCGGCCTTGAGCTGGATACCGACTCGATCTGCGCCGCGCTGCTCCACGATACCGTCGAGGACTGCGCCGACAAGACTGACCTTGCCACCATCCGCAAGCGCTTCGGCGAGGATGTTGCCCTGCTGGTCGACGGCCTGACCAAGATCGTCCAACTGCAGGTGGAGGACAAGGAGGAAGCGCACATCGAGAATCTGCGCAAGATGCTCCTCGCCATGTCCAAGGACGTCCGCGTTATCTTCATCAAGCTCTGCGACCGCCTGCACAACATGCGCACCCTGGGCGTCAAAAAGGACAGCAAGCGCCGCACCACGGCGCTGGAGACCATGCAGGTCTACGCCCCCCTGGCTCACCGCCTCGGTATGCAGCGCATCAAGCAGGAGCTGGAAAATCTCTCGCTCTCCTACCTCGACCCCATTGGCTACGAGGAGGTGCGGCAGGACATCGAGAAAAAGTACGGCGCCAACCAGAACTTCATCGAGAACGTCCGCGCGCTGGTCGACGAAAAGCTGCAGCAGAATAATATCCACTTCACTCTCGAGGGGCGCATCAAGACGGTCTACAGCATCTACCGCAAGATGTACAACCAGAACAAGTCCTTCGATGAGATCTACGACTTCTACGCCCTGCGCATTATCGTCGATACCGAGCTCGAGTGCTATACCTGTCTCGGCATCATCCATGAGATGTTCAACTCGATCCCCGGCCGCTTCAAGGACTATATTTCGACCCCGAAGCCGAACATGTACCGCTCGCTGCACACCACCGTCATCGGCCGGGACGGCATCCCCTTCGAGGTGCAGATCCGTACTTGGGAGATGCACCACATCGCCGAGTACGGTATCGCTGCCCACTGGAAGTACAAGTCGGGCGAGCGCAGCAAGGAGGACATCGACAAGAAGCTCGAGTGGATTGCCCGCCTGATCGAGACCGAGGACGGCGCCCGCGACCCCGACGAGTTCATGCAGGCCCTCAAGACCGATATCGTCCACGACGAGACCTTCATCTTCACCCCCAAGGGTGACGTCATCGCCCTGCCGCAGGGGGCGACGGTCATCGACTTCGCCTACGCCATCCATTCGGCGGTGGGCAACAAGATGATCGGCGCCAAGATCAACGGCATGATCGTCCCCATCGACCGCGTCCCGCAGAACGGCGAGATCGTCGAGATCCTCACCTCCTCGGCCTCCCGCGGCCCCAGCCGCGACTGGCTCAAGATCGTCAAGACAAGCGAGGCCCGCTCCAAGATCCGCCAGTGGTTCAAGAAGGAAAAGCGCTCGGACAACATTGCCCTCGGCCGCTCGATGATCGACAGCGAGCTGAAGCGCATCGGCCGCCAGTCGACTGAGACGCAGCGCCTCGAGATCGCGACCAATGTCGCCCACCGCATCGGCATCCAGGGCGCGGACGACCTCTACAACACCATCGGCTACGGCGGCCTGTCGGTCTCGAAGCTGGTCACCAAGCTGCGTGACGAGTTCGACCGCGTCGTCGGCGTGCCCGAGACGCCCCCCGCGCCCACCCACACCGAGCGGGTGCAGGAGGCCGCGAAGAAGCAGGCGGCGAAGAATATCAAGAACAACAGCGGCATCATTGTCGACGGCGAGCGAGGCTGCTCGGTCAAGTTCGCCAAGTGCTGTAACCCGCTGCCGGGTGATCCGGTCATCGGTTTCATCACCAAGGGCTTCGGCATCTCGATTCACAAGCAGGACTGCCCCAACGTCCGGGGCAGCATCACGGGCGACCCCGAGAATGCCGCCCGCTGGGTCGAGGCCCGCTGGGACGACGGCTTTGACGCCCGCGCGACAGACAGCGTCTTCGAGGCACACCTGCAGATCCACGCTCTCGACCGCACCAAACTGCTGGCCGATGTCTCGCTGGCGCTGGCCGATATGAAGGTCGCCATCCTCAACATCTACACCCAGCGCGCCGGCGGGCAAAAGGTCATCCTCAACCTCTCGGTCAGCTGCAAGAACCGCGAGCATTACGACTCCATCGTCTCGCGGATCAAGAGCATCCCCGACGTGGTGGACGTCGTCCGCGGGTTCTCATGATCGACGAATCGCGCCAGCAGCCAAGGAAGAGGGTGGTGCCGGGGGGAAACTTCGGCGTTTGAGATGGTTTCCCCCTCCGGCTCGCGCGGGAGCGCGGAAAGCCCCGATCAAACCGATTGACCCGTAAACTAACCCATATCATCAACACAACATAAAGGAAACACGATCATGATCGCACTCATCCAGCGCGTCAGCTCCGCCCGTGTCGCCGTCGACGGCGAGACCGTCGGCGCCTGCGGCCAGGGCTATCTCGTCCTCCTCGGCGTCGCCGAGACCGACGAGGAGAGCGACATCGCACGACTCGGCGATAAGCTCCTCAAGCTCCGCATCTTCTGCGACGAAAACGGCAAAATGAACCGCTCCATCCTCGATGTCGGCGGCGAGGCCCTCGTCGTCTCGCAGTTCACCCTCCTCGCCAACTACAGCCACGGCAACCGCCCCGAATATTTCGCCGCCGCCAACCCCGAGAAGGCCGAGCGCTTCTATGAAGCCTTTGTCGCCCACCTGCGCGGCAGCCTTTCCCGCGTCGAGACCGGCCGCTTCGGCGCACACATGGAGGTCAGCCTCACAAACGATGGCCCCGTGACCATTGTCCTCGACAGTAACAGATTAAAAAAGAAGGAATAGGATAGTCGTGAAGCTCATTACCGAAGGTGACATCAATCCTTATTACGCGCAGACGCTGTGCATGATCTTTTTCCCGGGCGCCAAGTTCGGCGCAGACGGGGCAGATGACCCCAACACCCCCACCGTGACCATCCGCGTCACCGAGATCGAGGGCGCGGCGCGGGGCACGGCCTCCATCCGCATCGGCGACCACTGCGCCGAGTCGACCCGTAAATTCGACTACCGCCCCGGCATGACGGCTGAGCGCGTCCGCAAGATCGCGGCGGGCGCGGCCATGCTGGCCGCCGGCGAGAAATTTTTCGGCTACCGCCCCTCCTGGGGCATCCTCACCGGCGTCCGTCCGGCCAAGGTCGCGACCGAGCTGCTCGCGTCCGGCCTTACCCCCGGCCGCGCACGGGATGCGCTGCGCCGGCAGTATCTGCTGACCCCGAAGAAGGCTGCCCTCGCCGTCGAGGTCGCCCTGCGCGAGCAGAAGCTGATCGGCGAGGTCTCGCCGCGTGACTGCAGCGTGTATGTCTCGATCCCCTTCTGCCCGTCGCGCTGTGCTTACTGCTCGTTCGTGTCGTATACCTCGCCGCGCCTGCTGTCGCTCATCCCCGAATACCTCATCCGCCTCTGCGACGACCTCGAGCATACCTTTGCCCAGATCCGCCGGCTCGGCCTGCGGGTGCGGACGGTCTACATCGGCGGCGGCACGCCCACCATCCTTGACCCGGCGCAGCTGGAGATGCTGCTCTCGACCATCGCGCGGGGCGTCGATATTGCGAGCCTCGAGGAGCTGACCCTCGAATCTGGCCGCCCCGACACCATCACCCGCGAGAAGATGCAGGTGGCCGCCGACTACGGCGTGACCCGCGTCAGCGTCAACCCGCAGTCGCTCGATACCGCCGTCCTCGACCGCATCGGCCGCGCGCACAGCGTCGACGAGTTCTTCGCCGCCTTCGATGCCGCCCGTCAGGCCGGCATCCCGCAGATCAACACCGACCTCATCGCCGGCCTGCCCGAGGACAATTTCCTCAAATTCTCCCGCACCTTCGACCGTGTGCTCGAGCTCGCGCCCGACAACATCACGGTACATACCTTCTGCATCAAGAAGGCCGCCGACATCCTGCGAGAGGGAAGCGGTGTCTACTCCCTGCGCGGCGGCGACGCCGGGCAATGCGTCGACTATTCGCAGATCAAGGCGCAGGAGGCCGGCTACTTCCCCTACTACATGTACCGCCAGAAGAACACCGTCGGCAACTTCGAGAATGTGGGCTTCGCCCGGGACGGCGCCGAGGGGCGCTACAACGTCTATATGATGGAGGAGATCCACAGTATCTTCGCCGTCGGCGCGGGGGCGGTGACCAAGATGGTGCATGTCCGCCCCAAGAACCCCGCCGACACCAAGATCATCCGCCTCGCGCCCCCGAAATATCCATACGAATACCTCCGTTCCGATCATCGCGCCGAGCATGAGGCGCGCATCGACGCCTTTTACGAAAGTGAGATCCTCGACTGATGAACAACCAAACCCTTCTCGAGACCGCCATGGCGCAGTCCGCCCTTGAGTTCGGCTGCGCGCCCGGGGATTTCCTCGCCGACGAGAATAAAGTCGTGCTGTCGGGCAATCCTGATGGTGCGCGGGCTTATCTGCAGCTGCCCTTCACCTGCCAGCTGGTCAGCTACGGGCGCAATGTCGTCGCCTCGACGTCGCCCGAGCTGCAGGAGGTCGCACGCGGCTATATAAACCGCTTCCCGGCCGAGCACTGCTTCGAGACGCCAAATCTGCACGTCCTTGACGACGCCCTCGCGTCCTACGGCCAGCGTACCTGCTTCATGGCCGAGTACTTCCTGCCCGATCTGCGCCGACTCATACCGCTGAACTGCCCCTATCCCATGCGGACGCTGGAGAAGCCCGACTTCGCAGGACTCTACCTGCCCGAATGGAGCAACGCCCTCTGCGCCGACCGCGCGGCGTGCGACGCGCTCTGCGTCGGCGCATATCATGGCGGTGAGCTGATCGCTCTCGCCGGCGCCTCAGCCGACTGCGAGGATATGTGGCAGATTGGCATCGACGTGCTGCCCGCCTACCGCCGCCAGGGCGTCGCCGCCGCGCTGACCTCTCGCCTCGCCTGCGAGATCATTGCCCGCGGCAAGGTGCCGTTCTACTGCGCCGCCTGGTCGAACATCGGCTCTGTCCGCAACGCCATCCGCGCGGGCTTCCGTCCCGCTTGGGTCGAGCTGACGGCGAAGCCGACCGAATATGTCAACGGGCGAAATCAGTAAAGCGGTGCGGGGACACCTCATCCGTCAGCCCTGCGGGCTGCCACCTTCCCCTCAAGGGGAAGGCTCCCGAGTAACCGCGAACCGAAATAAGCCTTCCCCTTGAGGGGAAGGTGGCGTCGGCTGACCTTGGTCAGCTGGCGACGGATGAGGTGGAGCCATACGTTTGTTTCTATGTCCAAACACTCATGCAAAACCTACCAATCAAAGGAGAACACAATGCTCGCAAAGAACAATTTCGCATCCGACGCCGAAATGCGCGCCTATGTCGACCGCTGCGAGGCCGACTTCGAGGCGCAGCTGAACGCCGCATGTGACGCCGTCTGCGCGGTCGAGGGCCTGAAGCTCATCGGCCTGTCCGGCCCCACCTGCTCGGGCAAGACCACCACCGCCAACAAGCTCATCGCCAACCTGTCCCGCCACGGCAGAACGGTGCACATTGTCTCCATCGATGATTTCTACTATGACCGCGACGTCCTCAACGCCCGCGCCGAGGCGACCGGGCAGGAGATCGACTACGATTCCTTCGACACCATCGACTTTGAAGCCCTGCGCGAGGTCGTGCGCGAGATCTTCACCGACGAGTCGACCGTCGTCCCGCGCTACGACTTCAAGACAGGCAAGCGCTCGGGCTATATCGAGTACGATTATGACGACAACGACCTCTTCATTTTCGAGGGCATCCAGGCCATCTACCCCGAGATCGTTGCCCTGTTCAAGGCATACAGCTACCGCAGCGTCTATATCTGCGCCGAGTCGCCCCTCGAGCTGAACGGCCAGATCTTCGCGCCCAACGAGATCCGCTTCATGCGCCGCATGGTTCGCGACTATAATTTCCGCGGCGCATCGCCCGAGTTTACCTATTTCCTTTGGGAGAGCGTCCGGGCAAACGAGGAGAAGAATATCTACCCCTACGCCGGCACCGCCGATATCCGCATCAACTCCACCATGCCCTACGAGCTGAATATGCTCACCCCCTACCTCACCCCCCTGCTGGCCCAGATCAAGCCCAACAGCGAACACTACACTGCTGCCCGCGAACTGATGGCCCGCCTCAACGCCGCCAATATCACCCCCATCCCCTCCGCCTACATGGCCGGCAATTCGCTGTACCACGAATTTTTGCAGTAATTAGCCAAGTAGAGGTGGTGCCGGCGGGGGAACTTCGGCGTTTGATGATGGTAGCTCTGGCCTTTGGCCAGAGCGCCGCCGGCTCGCGCGGGAGCGCGAAAAGCCCCGATAAAACGAAAATCTCTGTAGAATAACGAAAAAGGAACGAAGCCCATGCTCGAAAAATCCCCCATCACCGACTACCGCGAAAGCGCCGACTACCTCCGCACCCGCATCGGCGTCACGCCCGACATCGCCGTCGTCCTCGGCTCCGGTCTCGGCGCCCTCGCCGACACCCTCGAGAACCCCATCGTCATCCCCTACCGCGATATTCCGCATTTCCCCATCTCCACCGTCTCCTACCAGAAGGGCGAGATGGTCATCGGCTGCCTCGGCGGTAAGCTGGTGCTGGCCATGAACGGCCGCTTCCACTTCTACGAGGGTTGGGAGATGTGGCAGACCGCCTACTACGTCGGCGTCCTCAAGCTGCTGGGCGTCAGCCGCCTCATCATCACCAACGCCGCCGGCGGCGTCAATGAGAATCTCGGCCCCGGCGACATCGTCTGCGTCCGCGACCATATCAAGCTGACCGCCAACTCCCCCGTCCGTGGCCAGAACATCCCCGAATTCGGCGAGCGCTTCTTCGATATGCAGCACGTTTACGATAAGCCCATGGCCGACCTCGCCCACGCCTGCGCCGAAGCGCGCGGCTTCGCTCTCACCGATGGCGTTTACGCCTTCATGAGCGGCCCGCAGTACGAGACCCCGGCTGAGATCCGCATGCTTCGCCTCCTCGGCGGCGACGTCGTCGGCATGTCGACCGTCCCCGAGATCATTGCCGCCGCCCAGTGCGGCATCAAGGTGCTCTGCCTCTCTGCCGTCACCAACATGGCTGCCGGCATCACCGGCGCCGCCATCACCGAGGAGGAGGTTCTCGAGACCGGCGCGCAGATCCGCGAGCGTTTTGTCGGCCTGCTGACCGACGTCATCACGCAGATCGGAGACTGAGATGACGATCTATTTTGTCCGCCACGGGCATCCCAACTATAAGGACGACTGCCTGACCGAGCTGGGCAAGCTGCAGGCCGCGGCGGCCGCGGAGCGCCTCCGCGACGCGGGGATCGAGCAGATCTATGCCTCCACCTGCGGCAGGGCCTGGGAAACCGCCGGCTATACCGCCCGCGCGCTGGGACTTGAGGTCGTGCCCTGCGGCTTCATGCGCGAGATCCGCTGGTCATCGCTCGACGACATGCCGCTGCCTGCGGGCGGCAACCCGTGGCTGCTGGCCGACGAGCTGGCCGCGCAGGGCGAGGGCTTTGCCTCCCCCGACTGGGCGTCGCGTGAGCCCTTCTGCCGCAGCCGGATGGCTGCGTGCTGCGAGACCGTCGCGGCGGGCATTGACCGTTGGCTGAGCACCCTCGGCTACACGCGGGAAGGGGACTACTACCGTGTCGGCGAGGATACCGACCGCACTGTGGCCATGTTCAGCCATGGCGGCTCCTCCTCGGCGGCGATGGCGCACCTGTTCAATCTGCCGTTCCCCCAGTTCTGCTCGGCTTTTCACCTCGATTTTACCTCGGTCACGGTGGTCGAGCTGTCCAATGAGAAGGGCAGGCTGGCCGCCCCGAAGTTCCTTTTGGTCGACGATGCCCGGCATATCGACGGCCTGCACGCCGAAGTCGTCTTCGGCAACTGAACCCCCAACTGCTGATTGGAGACTGTTATGAAAACCATTATCCGCAACGTCCGCATCCCCGCCGTCTTCGGCTTCGGGACTACTCCCGTCGACGTCGCTGTCGAGGGCGCGTACATCACCGCCGTCGGCGCTGACCTGCCCGCAGAGCCGGCGGACAAGCTGGTCGACGGCCGCGGCGATCTGCTGCTGCCCGGCTTCGTCAATACCCACTGCCACGCCGCCATGACCCTCTTCCGGGGCTACGGCGAGGATCTGCCCCTGTCGCGCTGGCTCAATGAACGCATTTTCCCCGCCGAGGATCGCCTCACAACCGAGTCGGTCTACTGGGGTTCGATGCTGGCCATCGCCGAGATGATCCGCAACGGCGTTACCTCCTTCTCGGATATGTACTTCTTCTGCCCCGAGACGGCGCAGGCCGCGCTTGAGACCGGCATCAAGGCCAATATCTCGCGCTCGCTCGTCTCCTTCGCCGACGGCATCAAGCTGAGCGAGGACACCCGCTTCAAGGAAGCGGTCGAGCTGGCCGACGCCTACCACGGCGCGGGGGAGGGAAGAATCCGCGTCGACTTCTCGCTCCACGCCGAGTACACCAACCGCCCCGATTACTGCGCCGCCGTCAGCGAATACGCCGCGTCTCGCGGCCTCGGCATGCAGATCCATCTCTCCGAGACCGAGGACGAGCATAACGCCTGCATCGAGCGCCACGGCAAGACCCCTGCCGCCTTTTTGGCTGACCTCGGCGTCTTCCGCTGTCCCACCACCGCTGCCCACTGCGTCTGGGTGACCGACGAGGACATCGAGCTCCTCCGCGCCCACGGCGTCACCGCCGCGCATAACCCGACCAGCAACCTCAAGCTGGGCTCGGGCGTCATGCCCCTGCGCAAGCTGCTTGACGGCGGCGTCAACGTCGCCCTCGGCACCGACGGCGCGGCTTCGAACAACACCCTCGACGTCCTGCGTGAGCTGCGCCTTTGTGCCATCCTGCACAAGGGCATCAATCGTCAGGCTGACATCACCACCGCCGCCGAGATGCTTCCTCTCGCCACCGTGAACGGTGCGCGGGCACAGGGCCGCCCCGACTGCGGCACCATCGCTGTCGGTGCGCGGGCTGACCTCATCCTCCTCGATCTCTCCGCTCCCCACAACATCCCCGCCTACGACCTCGACGCCACCGTTGCCTACAGCGCAGAGTCGTCCGATGTCCGCATGACCATGGTCGACGGACGCATACTCTGGGCCGACGGCGCATATACATCCATTGATGTCGAGCGCCTGCGCCGCGAGGCCGGCCGCGTCATCGCCCACTATTTTGACTGAGCCGAGGTGAGGGTTTGAAACCGACTTCCGCCCATCCTGCCCGCGCGTCCCAAAAGAGCGCGGGCAAGGTCTTCTTTTCCGGCGTCCTGGTGCTGGCGCTGTCCACCGTGACGGTCAAGCTGATCGGCCTTTTGCTGAAGATCCTCCTCTTCGACCATCTCGGCGAGGACGGCATGGCGTATTTCAACGCCGCCTACACCATCTACGCCGCCTTCTTCATCCTTTCGACCGCCGGCTTCCCGGTCGCCGTCTCGATCATGATCTCCGAGAGCCGCGCGAAGGGGGATGTCCGCCGGGTGCGGCAGATCTTTTGGATCGCGCTGGCCCTCTTCGTCGCCATCGGCTTCGCGGGGACAGCTGTCATGTTCGGTGGCGCGGACTTCTTCGCTGCGCGCATGAATATGCCCGGCGCCGCGTCGGCCATCCGTGCCATCGGGCCGACCCTCTTCTTCATCTGCATCTCGAGCGCCATCCGCGGCTATTTCCAGGGCTATCAGGTGATGATGCCCACCGCCATCTCGCAGATCATCGAGTCGGCCGGCAAGCTCTTCATCGGTCTTGTGCTGGCGAAATACGCCATCGACCGGGGCTATGATACCCCCACCGTCGCCGCCTACGCCATCACCGGCCTGACCGTCGGTGTCGCGGTGTCGATGCTCTTTCTCATCGGCACGCGCATCCTCTACCACCCGCGCGACGAGCTGGTCTGCGAAGCGCCGGTCGAGCGCAATGGCGCCATCCTGCGCCGGCTGGTCGCCATCGCCGTGCCGGTCACCATCAGCGCGCTGGTGCAGAGCCTGACCCAGCTGATCGACACCATGCTCATCGTCAACCGTCTGGGTGATGCTGGCTTCGTCTCCGGCGTGGCCGAGCGGATGTACGGCAACTATACCACCCTCGTCATCCCCCTCTTCAACCTGCCGCCTGCGCTGATCAACCCCATTTCGCTGGCCCTTGTCCCCATGCTGACCCTCGCCATCAAGAGCGGCAACCGCGCCCGCATGCGGGAGGTCATGGACTCGGCCCTGCGGCTGGCCGTGCTGATCGCGCTCCCCTGCGCCATCGGCCTGTCGGTCTTCAGCCGGCAGATCCTCGAACTGCTCTTTCCGGGCAAGACCGAGTCGGTCGCCATGGCCGCACCCCTGCTGTCGCTGCTGGCCCTCTCCATCTTCTTCGTCGGCCTGACCAGCGTCACCAATGGCATCCTGCAGGCCTACGGCCACGAGCGCAAGCCCATCTACTCGATGCTGGCTGGCTCGGCCGTGAAGCTGGTCGCCAGCTATATCCTCATCGGCATCCCCGCCGTCAACCTCTACGGCGCACCCATCGGCACCTTCCTCTGCCACATGACGGTCACAGCGGTCAACTTCTACTTCATCGCCAAATACACCGGCGACCTCGCCGGCGTGCGGCATATCTTCGCCAAGCCCCTCATCGCCGCCCTCGCCTCGGTCGGCGGCGCGCTGGGCACCTATCTCCTCCTTGCCCATGCCCTCGGCCAGTCCCGCCTCCTCACCATCGCCGCCATCCTCGCCGCCGTCGTCCTGTATGCCCTGCTCATCCTCCTCATGCGCGCCGTCAGCGAAGCCGATGTGCAAATGCTCCCCGGGGGCGAAAAGATCGCGCGGCTGCTGAAACGCATGCGGTTGCTCAAATAGACATGATTGGGGGTACACCTCATCAGTCGGCTGCGCCGACAGCTTCCCCTCAAGGGGAAGCCTTTGGGCTAAGCTGACCGGAAAGCCTTCCCCTTGAGGGGAACGTGGCTTTGCCCGCGGCAAAGACGGATGAGGTGTCCCCGCGCAACCTAAATCATACTGCAAAAGTAAAGGAATTATCATGGAAAACATCAAACAAGCCGTCGCCGCTCTTCTGGCGAAGGACACCTATACCTTCGATGACCTCCGCACCATCATGGCCATCCTCCGCAGCGAAGGCGGCTGTCCCTGGGACCGCGAGCAGACCCACCGCAGCATCCGCCAGAACTTCATCGAGGAGACCTACGAGGTCATCGAAGCAATCGACACCGAAGACCCGAAGCTCTTACGTGAGGAGCTTGGCGACGTCCTGCTGCAGGTCATCTTCCACGCCCGCATGGAGGAGGAGGCCGGCCGCTTCAACATCGACGACGTCGCCAACGACATCTGCGCCAAGCTGATCCACCGCCACCCCCACATCTTCGGCTCGGTGCGGGCCGACACCACCGACCAGGTGCTGGCCAATTGGGAAGCCATCAAGGCCGACGAGAAGGCCCGCGTCACCGTCTCGGATAAGCTCCGCGCTATCCCGCCCATGCTGCCCGCCCTCATGCGCGCGGAGAAGGTCGGCAAAAAGTCGAACCTCGACGCTGCCGACAGCGCGGCTGATGCCGACTCCGCGCTCAATGCCGTTATCGCCGCCGCTCAGGCCCTCGCCGACGCCGATGAAGCCGACCGCGAGTGCCGCCTCGGCGAGCTGCTCTTCGCCGCTGTCACCGCCGGCCGCAAAATGGGCCTCGAGGCCGAGGTCGCCCTCACCCGCGAGACCGACCGCCGCATCGCCGACTACGCCGCCCTCGAAGCCGCCCTCAACGCCGATCCGGCCGCCGACGCGGACGCACTCTGGCACGCCCTGCGGAAAAATTGAAAAAAAATTGGATTTTTCGCCGAAAATCTGCAAAAAGCTCTTGATATGCCGCCGGAAAAATGGTATACTATACAAGCAAGTATCAAGTTTGATCCGCGGCCTTTTTGCGCGGATTTTTCATCATTTCAAAACGAAGGAGTATCACCATGAATAAAACCCAGCTCATCGAAGCCGTTGCCAAGGAAAGCAACCTCAAGAAGAAGGACGCAGAGGCAGCCGTCAACGCCCTGCTCAACACCATCGAGACTACCCTCCGCGAGGGCGAGAAGGTCCAGATCGTCGGCTTCGGCACCTTTGAAGTTAAGACCCGCGAGGCACATCAGGGCCGCAACCCCGCCACCGGTGAGAGCATCATGATCCCCGCCTCCAAGCACCCGTCCTTCTCCGCCGGTAAGGCCCTCAAGGACGCGCTGAAATAAGCCATGCGGCTGGACAAGTTCCTCAAGGTATCCCGCATCATCAAGCGCCGCACGGTCGCCAATGATGCCTGCGATACCGAGCATGTCACCGTCAACGGCCGCCGCGCCAAGGCCTCCTACGACGTCAAGGAAAACGACATCGTCGAGATTACCTTCGGTGAGCGCACCATGCGCATCCGCGTCCTCGACGTGCGAGAGCATGTGGCCAAAGCCGATGCCGCCGCACTGTACGAGGTTCTCGACTGACCCCAGGCATATTTTTCCGGCCCCCCGCATAGGATAGAATACTACCGCCCGGGAGGTCACCATGAACGAACCCAAACCCAGCCTGCCCCATGCCATCACCCTGCGTGACCGCGCACAGCTGCAGATCAGCGGTGTCTGCGAGGTCATCAGCTTCGACGACGCCAGCGTCGTGCTGCGCACGACCCGCGGCGCGATGACGGTCGAAGGGGAAAATCTGCATGTTTCCACCCTCGATATCGACCGCGGCGAGGTCATCCTCGACGGCACGGTCAACGGCATCTATTACACCGGCGACGGCAGCGAGAAGTCCGGCTTCTTCGCCCGCCTCTTCGGCTGATGCTGACGACGTCCCCCGCCGAGCTGCTCCGCCTCTTCTGGGGAGGGCTGTTCCTCGGCCTTGCGTTTGCCGCTGTCTATGATGTACTGCGCATTACCCGCGTCCTCATGGGCGAGACATACGGGAGCCGTGCCGCCGGGCGACTTGCCGCCCTGCCGATGCCTCCCGCCGCCAGGACGCACGGCGGCCGTTTCGGCCGACGGCTGCGCGATCTGCTGGTCAACCTGGAGGATCTGCTCTATTTCCTCTGTGTCGGCGTCACTGTGGCGGTCTATCTCTCGGCTGCCAACCACGGCCGCGTCCGCTGGCTGGCCTTCGCCGGGATTGCGCTGGGCTTTCTGTTCTGGCGGCTGACTGCGGGAAGGATGATCATCGCCTGTTCCGCCGCCATCGCGGCTCTGCTGCGCTTTGCGGTCGGCTGGATCCTCTGGTGCATCTGCCGCCCGTTCGTCTGGCTTGGGCGTCTCATCGCCGGCCGTCTGCGTGCGCTCTGGCTTTGGCTGTATCTGCCCGCCTACACTCGCCGGACGACCCGGCAATGCCTGCGCCGGCTTACACGCGCTTTTTCCAAATTTGAGATGGAGGGATGAACATGAAACAGGATCGACTCATGCCCGAGCCTGCCGCGCCGCTCTATGCCGTGCCGCAGTCGGATGAGGATACGCCCCATGCGGGCGGCAGTATCTTTGTCCGCATGGCTATCCTTGCCCTTCTGGTCAGCACCCTCATCCTGGCTGCCCGCCTGCTGATGGAGTATAACGACCTGCGCGAAGAGGCAGCCGCCCTGCGTGCCGAGATCGCCGATACCGAGCAGAGCATCGAGGCCCTGCAGGATCAGCTCGACGCCCCCTTCGATGACGATTACGTCATCAAGATCGCCAAGGAAAAGCTCAACCTCAGTCTGCCGCAGGAGATCATCTTTTACAACGACCTCAATGAATAAGCCTGTCTGCCGCAGCAGCCGTGCATCGGTTCGCTGCGGTAAAATTTTTTTTAATTTTTTTGCGAAAAACATGAAACAAAATCGAATTTTTTACGTCTAAAGAAGAAAATCCCTTTTTGATCCGCGGGGATTCCCCCGCAAGGAGAACCAATGCAACGTAAACGAGACCTTATCCTTCCCCTCATCCTGCTCGCGCTGCTGCTGGCCGTGGGCGCCGGGGCGGGGAAGCTGTACATAGACGGAAGAGCCACCGAAGCCGCCCTGCGCGAGGAGATCGACGCAGCTGAATCGTCGGCGAAGGCCGAGCAGGACGCCGCGCAGACGGCGCTGACGCAACTGGAGCAGACCCTCGCCGCGGCCATCGCCGAACGCGACGCAACTGCGGCCGAGCTTGCCGCGCTCGAAGAGAAGCTGGACGGGGCTAAGGACGACGCCCTCCTGCTTGAGGGTGAGCGCGAGGATCTGGTCGAGCAGATCAGCATCCTGCGCGTCGGCCTGGCCCAGCGGGACGAGACCATCGCCGCCCTTGAGGCCGATATCGCGCAGTATAACCACGTCTATTCCATCGACGTCCGCGCCCAGGCAGACGCCATCAGCGAGATCATCACTGCCTTGGAGGAGGGCGCGCCCCTCCGCCGCATCGCCAAGACCGACGAGGAGGGCAACCCCGTCGAGCCGCCCGAGGGCCGCGAGGTGGTCGAGGAGGACGAGGATTACTACTACATCTACCCCCGGCTGGCGCTCTATTATGAGGACGTCTCCACCGGCTACCGCCTCGCCTACGGCGAGGATGAGACCTTCTACTCGGCCAGCCTGATCAAAGCACCATATATGCTCTGGCTGCTTGAGACCATCTCGGCCGAAGAGGACGCTGCCATCGCCCGCGCGGAGGCAACTGCTGCCGAGACGACCGCCGCCGAGACGGCGGCAGGCGAGGCCACTGCTCCTGAGACAACCGCCGCCCCCGAGACGACCACCGGCGAAACGACCGCCGAAGAGACCGAACCCGAGCGCCCGGCGATGCTCTTCACCGACGAACGCTACGACCTTTCCCGTATCTTCACCTACACCGAAGACAAGAAGCGCGAGGGCTCGGGCACCATCCAGTACGAGCCCGAGGGCACCGAGTATACCTACCGCGAGCTGTGCGAGCTGGCCATCCGCAAGAGCGACAACGTCGCCTTCTACGAGCTGCGCCAGGTCTTCGGCTACAGCGACTTCTACGCCTTCAACACCCGCCTCGGCGTGAACAGCACCCGCAAGAACTTCAACAATATCACCGCCGCCGACATGGCCATCTACCTGCGGGAGATGTACGACTTCATTGAGAACGACGAAAACTACGGCGCGGCCTTCAAGGAATGGCTCTGCGGCTCGGCGCACAGCGTCATGATCCCCTACGCGGTCTACCCGGCCCAGACCGCGCACAAGTACGGCTGGGACGATGAGGCCTACCACGACGCGGCCATTGTCTACAACGAGCACCCGTACCTGCTGGTGGTGCTCACCGACCTCGACGAGGGCGGGACCGAGGTGGATACGTATATTCGCGATGTGGTGAAGAAGGTGAATATGCTGCATAAGCAGTTTTATCGGTAATGAAATTTTCACAACATGGAGACTGCTGTGCTGATCAAAACTGAACGACTGCGCATCCGCCGGGTCAGAGCAGAGGACTGGCAGAGCATCAAGGCAATTTGGGAATCGTTCAATTTGTCCATATATGCGCAATACGATATGCCGCACAATACCGATGCCGCCGATGTCCGCGCGCGGATCGCACGATGGGCGAACGCAGGCAGCGGAATCGAGCATATGTTTTTTGCTGTCTGTCTTGGTGAAACCGTGATTGGATATATTGCGTTGAATCAAAGAGAAAACGGACATGAAATTGGGTATTGCTTCCATATTGATTATCATGGAAAAGGCTACGCAAAGGAAAGCCATGCGGCATTGTTTACCTACTTGTCCGGGCAGGGGATAACCCGGCTCACCGCCGGAACGGCGCTCTTGAATCTGCCTTCGGTGAACCTGCTGAAAAAGCTGGGGTTCAAACAGATCGGTACAGAAAAGGTATCGTTTTATCATGATGACAAAGGAAAGGAAATTGTGTTCGACGGCGGTATTTTTGAGTTGATCCTGTAGGAATGGTACGAACAAAAAAGAACCCCGATAGATTTCTTTTGGAAATCTATCGGGGTTTCGCTGTATTTACTTAATCAATTTATCCACCGCAGCGCGATACGCATCGAGCTTCGCATTCGTCTCGCTTGCATCCTTGCCGCTCATCATATAGTAGAACTTCACCTTCGGCTCAGTGCCAGACGGACGCACGACGATGGTGTCGCCGCCCTCGAGCCCATAGTAGAGCACGTTCGACGCCGGCAGACCGGTCGGCTCCACCTTGCCCTCGGGCAGGTGGGTGATGGTCTGCGCACGGTAGTCGCCGATCAGGACGACCTTGCGGCCGGCAAAATCCTTCGGCGGCTCGGCGCGGAGCGAATCGAGCAGCGCGGCCATGCGCGCGGGACCGTCGACGCCCTGCATGACGATCTCGCTGTTCTTCTCGGCATGGAAGCCGTAGCGGGCGTGCAGATCGGTCAGCGCGTCGTAGAGGGTCATCGAGCGGGCCTTGTAGTAGGCCGTCATCTCGCAGATGAGCATCGAGGCCAGCACGGCGTCCTTGTCGCGGGCGTAGGTGCCCTTGAGGTAGCCGTAGCTCTCCTCAAAGCCAAAGAGGAAGCTGCCGCGGCCCTCCGCCTCGTGCTGTTTGATGACCTCGCCGATGAACTTGAAGCCGGTCAGCACGTTGTGCATGACCACGCCGTTCGCGGCGCAGATCTTCGATGCCAGCTCAGTCGTGACGATGCTCTTGACGGCGTAGGGCTCGGGGGGCATAGTGTTCGTCTCGCGGTAGGCGGTGATGATATAGTCCAGCAGCAGCGCGCCCATGCTGTTGCCGGTGATGGTCACGAAGCTGCCGTCTGGCGTGCGGCTGACGACGCCGACGCGGTCAGCGTCGGGGTCGGTGGCAATGACCAGATCGCTGTGCTCCCGCTCAGCGATGGCGATGCCGAGGGCGAAGACCTCCGCATACTCGGGATTGGGCTTCGGCACGGTCGGGAAATTGCCGTCGGGGGCAGTCTGCTCGGGGACAGGGAAGAGATGCTTCAGCCCCGCGCGGCGCAATGCCTCGGGGACGAGGCGGGTGCCCGCACCGTGGAGGGGGGTGTAAACGATCTTCAGGTCATCGGCGACCGCCTTGATCGCATCGGGATTGACCTGCTGCGCAAGCACTGCGGCAAGGTAGCGCTCGTCAAAATCAGTGCCGACGATCGTGACCAGCGGGTGTGTGGTCAGCTCAGCCGCCGGAATACGCTTAACGCCGGTGAAAATGTCAACGCTCGCAATAGCCTCGGCGACGACGGCCGCATACTCGGGGGCCAGTTGTGCGCCGTCCTCCCAGTAGGCCTTGTAGCCGTTGTATTCCTTCGGGTTGTGCGACGCGGTGATGTTGATGCCGGCCACACAGCCCAGCTCACGGACAGCGAAGGACAGCTCAGGCGTCGGGCGGATGTCGTCAAAGAGGTAGGTCTTGATGCCGTTGGCGGCCAGCACGCAGGCGGCCGTTTCGGCAAAGAGGCGGGAGTTGTTGCGGCTGTCGTAAGCGATGACGACGCCGTCGTCGGCACGGCGCTCGCGCAGGACAAGGGCGGCGAGTCCCTGGGTTGCATGGGCGACGGTGTAGACGTTCATGCAGCCGAGGCCGACCTTCATGGTGGCGCGCAGGCCGGCCGTGCCGAAGGTCATCGGCGCGGTGAAGCGCATGCGCAGTTCGTTGTCGTCGTCCGCGATGGCGGCGAGCTCGGCCTGCTCATCGGCGGTCAGAATGCCGGCGTCGAGCCAGCGGCGGTATTCGTCAAAGTAGTGGTTAGCCATGATGTTGTACGCCCGGATGGGCTTCCTTTCTTCGATTAGTTGGCCTTCTGCATCGACTGCAGGGCGCGGGCAAGCTGATCGGGACATGAGGTGGGCTTGAAGCCGCAGCGGATGCCTGAGAGACGCTTGATGGCCTCCTCGACCGCCATGCCCTCGACGAGGCGTGCGACGCCCTGGGTGTTGCCCGAGCAGCCGCCGACGAATTCGACGTGCTTGACCACGCCGTCTTCAACCTCAATCTCGATCATGCGCGAGCAGACGCCGGAGGTGGTGTAGTTCAGTTTTTCCATGATGATGTACTCCTTATAGTTTATTCTTGAATATGTGCATATATACCGATCGGTTCATATTGGGGAACATCCAGCGCCAGATGGAGCAGGAACGGGGTCAGCTGGCCGGCGTTGGTCATGGCGAGGACGGTGTGGTAGGCGAAGCTGTCCTCGGCATAGGCCAGCGGGATTGAGTCCACCCTGCGCACCGTCAGCCCGCAGAGGGCGGCGGCGTCGAGGACAGCCCCCAGCGCGTGGCCGGTACTGCGGGTGATGCTCAGCTCGAAGAGGTAGGCCAGTGCATCGTCGGGCAGCGGGAAGGTAAAGCTTTTTTTGAGCAGCGCGAAACGCGATTCGACGCCGTTCGCCTGTGCAATATCGCAGGTGCAGACGATCTTCAGCTCGTACCGGTCGATCAGCCGGTAGAAGCCCAGCAGCTTGCCGTCCTGCGCGTGCTCGATGGGCAGGATGCAGGCCTCGCAGCTGCCATTCGATACCGCCTCGCAGGCGGCGCCGTAGCTGTCATGATACTGCGAGCGGACCCGATGGCGCATCGTGCCCGAGAAGGCGCGGTAGGCGCGGTCGGTGAAGGCATTCTGCAGATAGGCGATGATGCCCCGCGCGTCGGCCGCAACCGGCTCGTCGTCGGCGAAGAAGGCCGCCGGCGTCAATACGCCGCCAACCTCGGCACAGACCATGCGGCAGAGCTCGATCCGCTCGACCAGCGACAGCCCGGTGAAGGCGGCTTCCACAAAATGCGCGTTCTCGCCGAGACAATCGGGGCGGTAGCGCTGATCGGGGGCAGCGCCCCCCAGCCGCTCGAGCAGAATCTCGAGCGGGAGCCGCTCGGCGGCGAGGCTGAGCGCCAGCTCACGCAGATGCGCCCGGCGTGCCTCCAGCGCGCCGGCCGTGTCGGTGTCGAGGCGGCCGAGATTGCGCCCCATCACCGCGTCTGCGGGGAAGGGGAGCGCGGAAGGGTAGCGGCTCACAGCTGCTCGAGCAGATCGAAGCTGTCGTCAAGGAAGCTCTGCAGCTCATCTGCGCGCAGCTGGCGCTGGGCCAGCAGAGCCAGCATGTAGATCTGCTTCGCCATCTTACGCGCCGAGTCGGCCTTCGCCTCATCGGCGGCCATGCCCGACAGGCGGGCGGTCAGGGGAGCCGCGGCGTTGACGACCAGCGTCATCTCCTGCGGGAAGCTGCCCGCATCGGTGCCGGAGGACATGGCGTAGAGCTTCATCATCTCCTCCATGCGGCGGGACTCCTCCGAGATGTTGAGCATCGCCGGCAGGCGGGTGTCCTTGAGGTTCTCGAATTTGACGGTCAGCTTCTCGTTGCCGCTGACCTCGCGGAAGAGCGCCTCGAGCACGGGATCGGCTGTCGCCTCACCCTCGCCGCGCAGTGCTTCGGCCACGTCAGCGTCGATGCGGACGAACTTGACGCCGCTCATATTCTGCTCGATGGTGTGGATGAACTGCACGTCGATCATGCGGTCGAAGAGCGCCACCTTGATGCCCTGTGCTGCGAAGAGCGAGATGTACTGCGCCTGCGTGGTCTTGTCGGCGGCGTAGTAGATGGTGTTCTCGTGCTTCTCTTTGGCGTCGGCGAGGTAGTCGTCGATGGTGGTGTAGGTATCGTCGGTGAGATGCAGCAGGAGGGCCGACTTGACGCGGTCGTAGAACTTGCGGTCGCGCATGCAGGCGTATTCGATGAAGGTGCGGATGTCGTCCCAGAGCTGCTCATACTTCTCGCGCTCGGTGTTGTAGAGGGAGTTGAGCTTGTCAGCCACCTTCTTGACGATGTGCGCCGAGACCTTCGAGACATAGCTGTTGGTCTGCAGGTAGCTGCGCGAGACATTCAGGGGCAGCTCGGGGCAGTCGAGGACGCCTTTGAGCATCAGCAGATACTCGGGGATGACCTCCTTGATGTTGTCGGCCACGAAGACCTGGTTGTAGTAGAGCTTGACCTCGCCCTCCAGCGAGTCATACTCGTGGTTGATGCGGGGGAAGTAGAGGATGCCCTTGAAGTTGAGCGGGTAGTCGGCGTTGATGTGGATGTAGAAGAGCGGGTCGCGGAAGTCACCGAAGACCTTATGGTAGAAGTCGTTGTACTCCTCGGGCGTGCACTCGGACGGTGCCTTCTGCCAGAGCGGGTGGGTGTCGTTGACCGGCGCGGGGGCCTCGGGCTCGGCGCCCTCCTCGGCGGGCTTGGCGGCCTTCTCGGTCTCTTCGTCGACGTCGACAAAGTAGATCTCGATGGGCATGAAAGCGCAGTACTTGTTCAGCATCGAGCGGATCTTGCCGGCGTCGAGATATTCGTCCTCGCCCTCGGCAATGTGCAGCGTGACGGTAGTGCCGCGCGCCTCCTCGTCGGAGGGGAAGATCTCATATTCGCCCGCCTCATCGCAGAGCCAGCGGACAGCAGGCGCGCCGGTGTAGGAGCGGGTAACGATCTCGACCTCGGCACTGACCATGAAGGCCGAGTAGAAGCCAAGACCGAAGTGGCCGATGATACCGTTCTTCGAGGCGTCGCCCTCACCCTCGTACTTCTGGATGAAGTCGAGCGCGCCCGAGAGGGCGATCTGGCAGATGTAGCGCTGCAGCTCGTCCTCGGTCATGCCGATACCGTTGTCGGTGACAGCCAGCGTGCGGGCGTTTTTGTCGAGGGTGACGGTGATGCGGAAATCATCGCCGATGTCGCTTGCCTCGCCCAGCGCTTCGAGACGCTTCAGCTTGGTGATGGCGTCGGTCGCGTTGGAGACGATTTCGCGCAGGAAAATGTCCTTCTCAGAATAGAGCCATTTTTTGATGATGGGGAAGATATGCTCGGTGTCGACCGAGATACCGCCCTTTTTGTTGTTGATTTCGTCCATGACGAACCTCCGGATATGCAGTTATTTTTTCTCTCGGCGGCCCGCGCTGCGGCGGTCGGCGAGATATTTGACAGGTTTCTTCATCCACACCCAAACTTGTCCGAGCAGACGGTGCAGGGCACTGTCCTCGTTGTCGGGGATGGCGTCGGGATTGGTGTAGTAGGCCTCGGTTTCGGTGGGCAGCTCGCGCGCGCCCAGCCGGCCCTCGATGTACTTCTTGAGCAGCGAGCAGATGACGGCAAACAGCGGAACGCCGAAGAACATGCCGGCTACCCCGAAGTATCCGCCCATGATGGTGATCGACACGACGACACCGAGTGAGCTGAGTCCGGTGCTGTCGCCGAGGATCTTCGGGCCGATGACATTGCCGTCCAGCTGCTGAATGATGAGAATGAGCAGTGCCAGCCAGAGTGTTTTGGACGGCTCTGCGATAAAGACGATGAAAATACTCGGGATCGCGCCGATGAAGGGGCCGAAGAAGGGAATGACATTGGTGACACCCACGATGACGGCGAGCAGGGGATAATAGGGCATCTTGAAGATGGCAAACACAAAAAAGGAAAGAATGCCGATGATGAGCGAGTCGAGCAGCTTGCCCACGATGAAGCCGCCGAAGGTGTGGTCGGTGTAGGTGGCCAGCTCCCACAGGCTCTGCACCCGTTCCTTTGGCAGGAAGGCCGACAGGATCTTCTTGACGCGCGCGGACATTTTTTCCTTGGCGGCCAGCAGGTAGATCGAAATGATGATCGCCAGAAGGATGTCGAGCGCGGTGTTGACAAAGCCGACGCCGTACGAGAGGACATTGTTGGTCAGGCTGGTGAGAAAATCACCCGACTCGGTGAGCAGCTCCTTGATCTTTGCCGAGATGGCGTTCGGGTCGATGAAATCGTTGATCGACTGGTATTCGTCGCCGAAGAGCGGGAATTCACGGATAAAATTGTCGGCAAAGGCGACGGCCGAGTTGATGTAAGACGAGAACCGTGCAACGAGGTCGTTGTAGCTGCCCACGATCTGGGGGACGACGAGCAGCAGAAAGAGCACGATCACCAGCAGAACGATCAGATAGGTGGAGGTAAGCGCAAGCCCGCGGCGCAGGCGACGGCGGCGCTTTTTGCGCTCCACGAAGGCGAAGGCCTTGCTTTCGAGCAGGCGGAAGAGCGGGTTGCAGAGATAGGCGATGATGACCCCAACAAAAATGGGATTGAGCACATCAATCACATGGTGGATCCCGGCGCTGACCCGGTCAAAATTAAGGCCGACAACAAGGATCACCACCGCGATGGCGATGACGATGCAGGCATAGGCGGCAATGGTGGTATACTTGCGGTTCCAGTCGATTTTGAACATCCTCGCACCTCCGGGAAAGATCTATCTAATATATTATACCTTTTTTACGCCGAACAGTCAAGGGCAGCGGAGAAATTGGCATTGATTTTTCAGTTGCTTCATTAAATTGTCATAAAATTGCGAAAAATTTGTCTGAGGACATTGCAAAATTTCCCGTTTTATGATATAGTAAAGGGTAACAGAAAAAAAGGAGCGGCCGCTGTCTGCGCGCGGCCAACATGTGTTATGCAGTATTTCTTTGATCTTGACCGCGTCATCGACGCAGCCCTCACCGAGGATATCGGCACCGGCGACATCACCACCCTCACCACCATCCCGGCCGATCGGAAGGCCCACGGCCGCTACATCGCCAAGGAGGACGGCGTCCTCTGCGGCGTCGAGATCGCCGAGCAGGTCTACCGCCGCATCGATCCCACCATCACCCTGACCTACCACTTCCATGACGGCGACCGCATCAAAAAGGGCGACATCATCGCCGAGGTCGACGGCAACGCCGTCGCCCTGCTCACCGGTGAGCGTGTTGGCCTCAACCTCATGCAGCGTCTCTCGGGCGTCGCCACCCGCACCGCCCAGGCCGTTGCCATGGTCGAGGGCACGAACGCCTCGATCTGCGACACCCGCAAGACCACCCCCGGCCTGCGCGTCCTCGAGAAATACGCTGTCCGCGTCGGCGGCGGCTCGAACCACCGCTTCAACCTCGCGGACGGCGTCCTCATCAAGGATAACCACATCGTTGCCGCCGGCTCGATCACCGAGGCCGTCCGCGCTGCCAAGCGCGGCGCCCCCCACACCATGAAGGTCGAGGTTGAGGTCGAGACGATGGATCAGCTCCGCGAAGCCCTCGCCGCCGGCGCTGACATCATCATGCTCGACAACATGGACAACGACATGATGCGCGAAGCTGTCGCCATCGTCGACGGCCGCGCGCTGACCGAGGCCTCCGGCAACATGGGCGACCGCGACCTCCGCGCCGTCGCCGAGT
The DNA here is from genome assembly GCA_017463865.1 of Clostridia bacterium. Lineage (GTDB taxonomy): Bacteria > Bacillota > Clostridia > Oscillospirales > CAG-272 > SIG693. The sequence continues at coordinate 27,445 of JAFTOI010000017.1, forward strand.
GCGGCGTCGACCTCATCAGCATCGGCGCACTGACCCACTCGGTCCGCGCCCTCGACATCAGCCTCAAATTCCAGCTGCTCTGATCCCGCTTGAAGGAGAATCCCGATGAAACGCTATTTGTTCGATTACGACATCGCCGCCCTCCCCCGCCTGCGCTATGACGTCCTGATCGTCGGCAGCGGCATCGCAGGGCTTTACGCAGGCCTCCACCTCGACCCGGCCATGAAGTGCGCCATCATCACCAAGGTGCAGGTGCAGAACGGCAACTCCTGGTTCGCCCAGGGCGGCATCGCGTCGGTCATTTCGCCCGACGATAACTTCGAGTCGCACATCCACGACACCCTCGTCGCCGGCGCCGGTCTCTGCAACGAGGAGGCCGTCCGCGTCCTGGTCACCGAGGGCCCCGAGAACATCCGCGAGCTGATCGAGCTCAACGTCCCCTTCGACACCAACCCCGAGGGGGAGCTGCTCATCGGCCGCGAGGGCGGCCACTCCTGCCGTCGCATCGTCCACTGCGGCGGCGACGCGACGGGACGTGAAACGACCCGCCGCCTCGGCCAGATTGCCATTGAGCGCAAGAACGTCGACATGCTCTTCAATACATACCTTGTCGACATCCTCACCGAAAATGGCCGCGTCGTCGGTGCGCTGATCGACGACGGCCAGCCCAAGGTCATCCTCACCTCGAACATCATCATGGCCACCGGCGGCATCGGCGCACTGTATCAGTACACGACCAACCCCTCGGGCGCCATCGGCGACGGCATCGCCGCCGCTGTCCGCGCGGGCGCGGTCGCCGAGAATATGGAGATGGTGCAGTTCCACCCCACTACCCTCTACGCCCCCGGCTACAGTGAGCGCCTCTTCCTCATCTCGGAGGCCGTCCGCGGCGAGGGAGGACTCCTGCGCAACCACAAAGGCGAGCGCTTCATGGTCGGCAAGCACCCCATGAACGAGCTTGCCCCCCGCGATATCGTCACCCGCGGCATCCTCGCCGAGCTGGCGCAGAGCGGGGAAGCGCACGTCTTCCTCGACGTGTCCGGCATGGACGAAAAGTTTTTCTCTCACCGCTTCCCGACCATCTACGGCGAGTGCCGCCAGTTCGGCATCAAGGTGCCGGCCGATGCCATCCCCGTCCGCCCCGCGCAGCACTACCAGATGGGCGGCATTAAGACCGACCTTGACGGCATGACCTGCGTCGAAGGCCTCTACGCCTGCGGTGAGTCGGCTTCGACCGGCATCCACGGCGCCAACCGCCTCGCCAGCAACTCGCTGCTCGAGTGCCTCGTCTTCGGCCGCCGCGCGGCCAAGCATATCTGCGCCGCCGCCCGCCCCCAGCCGGGCGAGGTCGACCTCACCATGCGCGATGTCGGCGGTACCCGCGTCCTGACCAACACCGAGATCGCCGACCACCGCCGCCGCCTGCGCGAGACCATGACCCGTGACGTCGCCGCCATTCGCACCGTCGCCGGCCTGACGAGCGCCAAAGCCGAGATCGACACCCTGCGCACCCTCCTCGAGGGCTGCGCGCTGACCTCGCAGGCGCACTACGAGCTCTACAGCATGGCGCAGGTCGCCTCCCTCGTGGTCGAGGGCGCGCTCGCCCGCCGCGAGAGCGTCGGCGCGCACTACCTCATCGGGTAAGCCATGGCCGACCGTATCACGGCGCAGGCCTGCGCGAAGATCAACCTCTTCCTCGACATCACCGCCCGCCGCACCGACGGGTATCACAGCCTCAACTCGGTCATGCAGCAGATCAGCCTCGCGGACGAGCTGACCCTCACCCTCGGCGGCCGCGGTGACGCCATCACGCTGACCACCGACCACGGCGCGCTCGAATGTGACGAGCACAACCTCATCTGGCGGGCCGCCCGCGCCTTCTTCACGCACTTCGGCGAGTCGCGCGACGTAACCGTCCACCTCACCAAGCGCATCCCCATGCAGGCCGGCCTCGGCGGCGGCAGTGCCGACTGCGCCGCCGCCCTGCGGGCGCTCAACGCCCTCTGCGGCGTGCCGTTCACGACGGCACAGCTCTGCACCATGGGCGCGGCACTGGGGGCAGACGTCCCATTCTGCGTCCTCGGCGGCATCGCCCGCGCCGAGGGCATCGGCGAGCGCCTGACGCCCCTCACGCCCATGCCCGACTGCACCATCGTCGTCGCCATGGGCAGCGAGACCATGCCCACCCCCGCCGCGTTCCGCACGCTGGACGGCATGTACGACAGCTTCACCAACCGCCGGCCCAAGGCCGCCGAATACGCCGCCTTGATCACAAACCTCGGCAGCCTGACCGCTCTCGCCGACGGCATGTACAATATCTTCGAGGACGCCGTTTTCCCGGCTCTCCCCGCACTGCCCGCGCGTCTGCATATCCTCACCGCCCACGGTGCCCTCGGCGCCCGCATGAGCGGCAGCGGCGCGGCGGTATTTGGACTGTTCGACGATCACTTCGACGCCCACCACGCCGCCGACGCCCTCCGCGAGAGTGGCGCACAGGCGTGGCTCTGTACGCCTGTCCATGCATAAAATCCCACCAAAGGAGACCCCCACCATGCCCGACATCACCTACGGCCGCGGCACACACGAGCAGTTCGACGATTACATCGACTTCATCAACTACGTCTTCGGCTTCAACGGCAGCGACAGCGATTTCATCAAGCTCCTGCCCAAGCTCTACCGCCCCGAGCTCGACCCCGCCTACCACTCCTTCAGCGCCGTCGAGGACGGCAAATTCAAGGCCGCCATCGGCACATTCCCGAGCGAGCAGACCGTCTGCGGCATCACCCTGCGCTGCGTCGGCATCGGCAATGTCGCCGTCCACCCGCGCGCCCGTGGGGAGGGCTACATGCGCAAGCTGATGGAGATGGCCATCGACGACATGGTCGCGCAGGGCGCCGACTTCTCGGCCCTCGGCGGCCGCCGCCAGCGCTACAATTACTTCTCCTACGACCGCGCCGGCACCCAGCTTTCCTTCACCGTCAACAACGATAACGTGCGCCACACCTTCGGCAAAACGCCCATCCCCTTCAAGGCCGCCCCGGTTCACGCGGACGATGCCGCCGCCCTCGACGCCATCGCCGCCCTGAGCGCCGCCCAGTCCTACGCCCCCATCCGCGACCGCGCCGAACTGTATGCTATCCTCACCTCGTGGCGCGCCCGCCCGTGGATCGTGACCGACGGCGACCGCTTTGTCGGCTACGCCGTGCTGAACGGCGACAACATCACCGAGATCCTCGCGGTCGACGAAGCTGATTTCATCGGCATGCTCCGCACCCTCTATGCCGTACATGGCCGCTCGTCCATCAGCGTCAAGCTGCCCGTCTGGCAGACCGCCTATATCCGCGCCCTCGAGCCGATTGCCGAGAGCACGACGGTCGGCTGCCCCGAGATGTTCTCGGTCCTCTGCTACCGCCGCGTGATCGAGGCCTTCCTGCGCCTCAAGGCCACCTATGCCACCCTCCCCGATGGCGAGCTCACCGCCCTCATCCACGGCCGCGGCGGCGACGAACAGCTCCGCATCGCCGTCAAGGACGCCCAGATCACCGTCGAGCCGACCGACAAAACGCCCGACCTTGAACTGAACCACCTCGAAGCGATGAACTACTTCTTCGCCCCCACCTGCACCGCCCGCCTCACCGCCCCGATGCATGTCCAAATGTGGCTCCCGCTGCCGATTTGGCTCTATAACGCCGACGCGGTGTGAACGAAAAAACGTGCGCATCAAAATCTGATGCGCACGTTTTTTCATGCGTGTTTGAAAGCTTTTTGAGGATTCTTAAGGGACTTTTTCTCGAAAAAGTCCCTTAAGTGGGGTTTGGGGCAAAGCCCCATGCCCTTGACCTTACATCAGCGACTTGTACAGCTCGGTGATCTCTTCGACGCTGGTTTCGCGCGGGTTGCCGGGGCGGCAGGCGTCGTCGTAGGCCGACTGCGCGAGGAAGGGGATGTCTTCAGCCTTAACGATCTCCTTGAGGTCGGCAGGGATGCCAACGTCGGCCGAGAGCTGCTTGACCGCGTTGATCGCGGCGGCGCGGTACTCCTCGACGCTCATCTCGTCAACACCCTTGACGCCCATCGCGCGGGCGATCTCGCGGTACTTCTCGCCGGTCGCGGGCGCGTTGTACTCCATGACGGTCGGCAGAATGATGGCGTTGGCGACACCGTGGGGGGTGTCATACAGCGCGCCGAGCGGGTGCGCCATCGAGTGAACGATGCCAAGACCCACATTCGAGAAGCCCATGCCGGCCACGTACTGGCCCAGCGCCATGTCGGTGCGGCCCTCGGCGGTGTTTGCGACTGCGCCGCGCAGCGAGCGCGAGATGATCTCGATGGCCTTCAGGTGGAACATGTCGGACAGCTCCCAGGCGCCCAGCGTGATGTAGCCCTCGATGGCGTGGGTCAGTGCGTCCATACCGGTGGCAGCGGTCAGACCCTTGGGCATGGTCGACATCATGTCGGGGTCGACAACGGCCACGACGGGGATGTCGTGCACATCGACGCAGACCATCTTGCGGTTCTTCTCAACGTCGGTGATGACGTAGTTAATCGTCACCTCAGCAGCCGTGCCGGCGGTCGTCGGAACGGCGATGATCGGCACGCACTTGTTCTTGGTCGGCGCAACGCCCTCGAGGGAGCGAACGTCAGCAAACTCGGGGTTGTTGATGATGATGCCCACAGCCTTGGCGGTGTCCATCGACGAGCCGCCGCCGATGGCGACGATGCAGTCAGCGCCGCATGCCTTGTAGGCAGCTACACCGGCCTGCACGTTCTCGATGGTGGGATTGGGCTTGATCTCGGAGAAGAGGGTGTATGCAACACCGGCGGCGTCGAGCACGTCGGTGACCTTCTTGGTGACGCCGAATTTGACGAGGTCGGGGTCGGAGGCAACGAATGCCTTCTTGAATCCGCGGCCCTGGATCTCAGCGGGGATCGCGCTGATCGCGCCGGCACCGTGGTAGGAGGTCTCATTGAGCACAAAACGATTAGCCATTGGTAGGTTCCATCCTTTCTTTTGCCGGATCAGCCCGGCTTTGTGTCTATTTTATCATATGCGCCCTGTAATTGTGTGAACAAATTGTAAATACCGTCATCTCGGGTCGGTCACGGTGCCGATGAAGACGGGGAGGGCGGTGTCCAGATCGACGATCATATAGAGGAAGGGGCGGGTGAGGTAGACGTATTTGGCATCCGCAGGGATGACCATGGCGGTCTCGGGAACCGCGGCGACAACGGTCGAGGCGGCCGCTTCGGTCCCCTTTTCCCCGACGCTGATGTGGGTGCGGTGCATCACCTTTTCGATGAAGATGTTTCCCTCGACCGCTGTCCCCAGCCGGGTGAAGTCGGCCAGCGCGCCGTCGAAGGCGGCGGGCATGCCGATGGCCGAAAGCGACGCGGCGAGGTCGGCGTCATAGTCGCAGCTGAACTTGGGCAGGCGGGCCATGACCGTCGCGTCGGTCGCGCTGTTAAGCAGATCGACCAGCGCCGCGCCGTCAAGGTCGGCGAGGTAGTCATCGAGCGTCACGCCCTTGTTGGGCAGGATGGCTGCGAAGGCGTAGGGGTCGCCGCGGTAGGGCTTGATGAAGCCGGTGGCGTTCCGCCCTTCAAGGTAGCGCCGCTCGGTGCTGCCCATGTAGGTGACGGTGCCGTCGACGCCGGCGAAGGGCTCACTGGTGTTTTGGTAGAGGAGGTATTCCACCGTCCACTCGGCCTCGAAGGCAAGCGCATTCACCAGCAGCATGACGATATGCGGGTCGATCGCGCCCTCGGCCAGCATATCCGGGATCATGCTTTCGGTGTGCTCCTCGATGAAGGCGTTGATTTCCTCCCGCGTGGTTGCGTCCATGGACGTGGGCTTGGCGGTGGCGTTGTAGTAATCGGCGCAGGCGGCGAGAAATTCGGGGTAGACGGTCATGCCTGCGTCGCGGTACCAGATGCCGTTGGCGAGGTGGAGGGCATCATTGCCGGCCAGCAGGCCGGGCATGATGGCGCAGAGGCGGTTGGCGGTGAGGCCAAAGACCTCCTCCATTTGTTCGAGCGTCTCGCCGTCCGCGCCGTTGGCCGTCATGCCGAGGGCGGCGAGGATCGAGAGGGGGGAGATGAGGGTGTTCTGCTTGCCCGGCTGCTGCTGGCGCAGCAGGGCGAGGGCGAAGTCGGCCATGGCGGCGGTGTCGACGGCGCTGACCTCGTCAGCTTCGACCGAGATGGGGGCGGCAGGGCCGTCCGGTGCGGCTGTGCTATCGGCGCAGCCGCAGAGCAGGGCGGTGCAGAGCAGAGCGGCGTATAAGCGTTTCATGGGTGGCTCCTTTCGTCAGGTCGGGTCGGCGACGGTGCCGATGAATACCGGCAGGTTTGTGGCGCAGTCGATGATCATGTAGAGGAAGGGGCGGGTGAGGTAGATGCGCTTGACTTCCATGTCGGGCGCAGCGCTGTCGTTTGCCATGACCACCGTCGCGGCCCCGGCGCGGGTGCCCTTTTCGGCGACCGAGATGAAGGTCTTGTGCAGCACGCGGTCGATATAGATATTGCCCCGCGTGCTCTCGGCCATGGCCGAGAAATCGGCGCTGTTCGGATCGAAGGCGGCGGGCATGCCGGCGCGGGCGAGGGGCTCGGCCAGCGAATAGGTACAGTCGTACTCGAACTTGGGCAGGGCGGTCTTGACCAGCGTGGATTCGGCGTTTGCGAGAATGGAGATCAGCCGCGCGCCGTCGAGTGAGGCGAGGTAGTCGTCGAGCGTCGTGCCCTCGTTGGGCAGCAGGGCGGCGAAGGCGTAGTCGCGGCCCTTGTAATATTTGACGAAGCCGGCGGCGTTTCCGTCGGCGAGGTAGGTCGATTCGGCGCCGTACATGAGGTCGGCGGTCACGGTCTCGCCTGCGGCGGTGGTGAAGTCGCCGTCCCGGACGTCGGACTTGGTGTAGACCGACGCCCACTCGGCTTCGAAGGCCAGTGCATTGACCAGCACCATGACGGTGTCGTCGGTGATCGTGCCCTTGTCGAGCATGTCCTCGATCATGCCGGCTGTGTTTTCCTCGATGAAGGCGTTGATCTCGCGGCGGGTGGCATCGGTCATGGCGGCCTGGCGGGCGGCCGCGCCGTAGTAGTCGGCGTTGGTCTGCAGGAAGGCGGGAGAGACGGTCAGATCGTGGTCGCGGAACCAGATGCCGTTGGCGAGGTGGAGCGTGGCATCCCCGTCGCGGGGCAGGCCGGCCATGACGGCGTTCAGACGGTCGCGGGACAGGCCGAGGGTGGATTCCATCTGGGCCAGCGTCTCACCGGCGGCGCCGCCCGCCGTCATGCCGAGGGCAGCGGTGATCGAGAGGGGAGAGATGAGGGTGTTGCCGCCGCGGATATCCTCATCGCGGAGCAGGGTGAGGGCGAGGTCGGCGATGGCGGCTGCGTCGTCGTCGGTTGCCTCGGCGGCAGAGACGCTGCCGGGGGTGACGGCGGCCATCAGGTCGTTCGATGCGCCGGCCGGGATGCAGGCGCAGAGCAGGGAAGTGAGCAGGAGGAGGGCAAGGAAGCGTTTCATGGGAGTACCGTCCTTTCGTGTGGGATATTGGGATAGTTAGTGACAATAGCGGGGGACACCTCATCCGTCACCTGCGGTGACACCTTCCCCTCAAGGGGAAGGCTTACATTGGGTTGCGGTGTTTTATAGATAGACGGAAGAAATGCGATTTTGTTCCCAATTTGTGCAAAAATTTCTTTACACCCGCACGAAAATGTGGTAGAATGAACACAAATCCAAGGAGGTGCCGCTATGAATCCTTTTCGCTCTGCGCGTCCCATCTGGACGCATGCCGACCCGCGTCCAAATGTCTACATCGAGTGCCGCGAGACGGTCGTCTTCGACGGACGGCCGGTGACGCTGACGCTGAGCGTCGACACGCAGTACGCCGCTTATGTGAACGGCGCGCTTGCCGCGACCGGGCAGTACACCGACTATCCTGATGCCAAGGTTTACGAGGTCGCCGACCTCACACCCTATTTGGCGGTCGGCGAGAATGAGCTGTGCATCGTCGCCTGCTGCCAGAACACGGCCAGCTCGACCTATCGCCCGGGCAAGCCGTGGCTGATTTACACGGTCACCGCCGGGGATGCGCTCCTCTGCGCGTCGGGGGAGGGCACCCTCTGTCGGCCGCATCCGCACTTTGTTTCGGGCGCGGTCGAGAAGGTCACCGGCCAGCTTGGCTTTTCTTTCCGCTACGATGCGGCGGCTGACGGCGGCACGCCGTGGCAGGCGGCGCAGATCATCGAGGGGGTGACCGACGACTTCGCGCCCCGCCCGATCAAGCCGCTGACGATCGGAGACGACCTCCCCGCCCGTGTCGTCTGGACGGGCGGCTATCTCGACCGCGTGCCGGCTGACAAGCCGACCGGCGTCCGCATGCAGCAGGCGTGGCTCACCGGCGTCGGTCGCACGCGGGAGCGGCTCCCGCACGCCGGGCTTGCGCTGAATGCGCCGGAGCGGGCGGACGGCATTGCCGTCATCCTTGATCTGGGGCAGGAGACGGTGGGGTTCCTTTCGCTCGATCTGGATGTGCCGACTGACGCGCAGATCCTCATCGGCTGGGGGGAGCATCTCGACGATGGCCGCGTCCGCACCGAGGTGGGCGGGCGCAATTTTGCCGCACAGTATATCGCCCATGCGGGGACGAATACCTTCTTCAATCCCTTCCGCCGTCTGGGGCTTCGCTATCTCGCGCTGCACATCGCCGCGCCGTCGGCGACGGTGCGCTATGCGGGTGTGCGCCCGGTCGATTATCCGCTGCCTGCGCGCCGCTTTGCCATGGCTGACCCGCTGCACGACCGCATCATGCAGGTCGGCCTGCGCACGATGGCCCTCTGCATGCACGAGCATTACGAGGACTGCCCGTGGCGGGAGCAGGCGCTCTACGCCATGGATTCGCGCAACCAGATGCTCTGCGGCTACTACAGCTGGCGGGAGTTCGATTTTGCTCGTGCATCGATCGCGCTGATGGGGCACTCGCTGCGGGAGGATGGCCAGCTTGAGCTCTGCTCGCCGGCCGAGTGTGCCATTACCATTCCCTCGTTTACCGCGGTCTGGATCACCCAGCTGAATGAATATCTCGTTCACTCGGGCGACGCCGCCTTCGCGCGGGAGATGCTGCCCACCGCCCGCGCCATCGCGCGGGGCTTCGCCGCGCGGATCGAGCCATGCGGGCTGATCGGCTGCTTTACCGAGGCGAAATACTGGAATTTTTATGAGTGGAGCTCGGGTCTGTCGGGATCGATCAGCGGCAGTGTGGCGGAGGATGCGCGTACCTATGATGCGCCGCTCTGCGCTTTCGTTTCGATGGCTTTTGCCGCGCTGGCGCAGCTCTGTGATGCGCTTGGTGAGCCGGATGCCGCCGACTGGCAGGCCGCGCACACGCGCCTGAACGCCAGCATGCATGAGGCTTTTTACGATGCCGACCGGGGGCTTTACGCCTCGTACAAGCAGTGTACGACGGGCGAGACGCGCCACTATGCTGTGCTGACCCAGTCGCTCTGCCTCTGCGCCGGGGCTTGTCCCGACGGTGAGGCGGCGCGCGTGCGCGCCAATCTGGCCGCCGGCGACGGGCTGGTGCCCGTTACGCTCAGCCACAGCATCTACAAATATGACGCTCTGCTGGCCGATCCCGGCCGCTACGGGGCGTATGTGCGCCGCGAGGTCGAGCGGATCTGGGGCGGCATGCTGGCAGAGGGCGCGACCACCTTCTGGGAGACCGAGAAGGGAGCCGACGATTTCCATTACGCCGGCAGTCTCTGCCACGGCTGGTCGGCGATCCCGGTTTATCTCTATGGCCGCTATGCCGACGCGCTGGGGCTGGCGCGGATCGAGGACTGAGAGGAGCACACCATGGCCAACGCTGAACTGCGCATCAGGCGCATCTGGACAGCCGATGACGGCTATACCTACCACCGCATCCCGGGCGTGATCGTCACCTCGCGCGGGACGGTGATCATCTACAACGAGGCTCGGCGCGATGCGAGCGACTGGGCGATGATGGATATTTTCATGCAGCGCTCGACCGACGGCGGCGAGACCTTCGGCCCGCCCATTTACCTTGCTCGGGGGGACGAGGCCTGCCCGACCGTCAACAATCCGGTGATGATGGAGGACAAAAACGGGCGTCTGCACCTGCTCTACTGCCGCGACTACACAGTCGGGGGCGGCGGTGCGTGGCACCGCGTCAGCGACGATGACGCGGTGAGCTGGAGCGAGCCCCGCGACATCACGGCGGCGACCCGGCCGGAGCTGCACAACGCCTTCGCCTTTGGCCCCGGCCACGGGATATGCACCGCAGATGGGATGCTGCTGGTGCCCATCTGGATGGTGCTGAAGGAGGCCAGTGTGGAGGAGCGCAAGCATGTTCCGTCGGTGCTGCACACCTTTTTCAGCCGCGACGGCGGCGAGAGCTGGCAGCTGGGCGAGCGGATCGAGGCGACCGAGGCGGTCGTCAGTCCCAACGAGACGGTCGCCGCTGAACGCGAGGACGGGAGCATCCTGCTGACCATCCGCTCGATGACCACGCACCGGGCCAAGGCGGCCAGCCTGACCGGCACCGGCGGGTGGAGCGTGCCTGAGCTCGATGCGGCGCTGCCCGACCCGAAGTGCTTCGGCAGTATGATCCGCTATCGCGGCCTTGGGGGGCGGTATGCGCTGCTGCATGTCAACTGTGCCTGCGAGACTGCGCGGCGGAATGTCGTCCTGCGCGCCAGCTTCGACGGCGGCGAGAGTTGGCCGATTGCCCGCACCATTGACGCTGAGCGGGGCGGCTACTGCGATCTTGCGGCTGACGAGCGGGCAGGGAATATCTATGTTCTCTATGAGGAAAAGGCCGGGGCGGATGTGTATCTCGCCCGGCTGACCCCGGATTGGTTGGTGCGATAAAGGACAGCCCGCGGAACGGGTTCCGCGGGCTGGTTTTATGCGTTTGCGGCTGTTTCCTCCAGCCTGCGCTGGAAAAATGTGCGGTATGCTGACCAGTGGCGGCTGTCGGCGGCATGGATCGCGTCCATGACGTCCAGCGCCTGGCGGTATTCCTCCCGCGCTTTTTCGGTCTCGCCCTTGTCGAGGTGACATTCGGCGATGCGGGACTTCATCTCCAACAGCATGTCCAGCGCGTTGCCCTCGGCCAGGCAGGCGGCTTGCCATTTTTCCTCGCCCTCCAGCACATAGGCCATCTCGGTGAGACGGGTGAAGTAGAGTCCGGGGATCTGCTCCAGCGCGGCGCGGGCGGCGGGCATGTCGCCCTTTGCCTTGTAGGCATAGGCGAGGAAGCGCAGGGCGTCGCAGCGGATGGTGTCGTCGTGCGTTGCGTCGATGGTGCGCATGGCGGTGCGGATGGTGTCGTCGGGGGCTTCACTGTAGTTGATGAGGTAGAGCAGATTCTGCAGCAGGATGTCGTTTTCGGGATATTTCTGCAGACCCTGCTCGATGATCGCGCGACCTTTTTCGGGGTCATGCTCGCGGTACTGCACGGTCTCCTGGGCGATGGCGCGGGCTTCTGCTTCGATCTGCGCGAGGCTGAAGTCGAACAGCTCGTCCATCGAGACGCCGAAATAGCTGGCCAGCATGGGAGCGAGGGTGATATCGGGCAGCGAGATACCGTTCTCCCATTTGCTAACAGCCTGGAAAGAGATGCCGATGCTTTCCGCCAGCTGTTCCTGTGTGATGCCGCGGGCGCGGCGCAGTTCTTTGATCTTTTGTCCGATCTTCATGGTGTACCTCCTGTTTGTTCGGTATCTGTAGTATACCACAGGCGGGGGAGTCTGGCAATAACCGCCTAAACGAAGAGCTTCAACCCGGGGTTGAAGCTCTTTTGCTGATTCGATTGGATCACCAGCCGACCGTCGAGCGGTCGACGATTTTGGAGCCGGGGTAGTAGAGCTCGAGGATGGTCTCGGCCTTGACGCCGGCTTTGGAGAGGTCATAGATGCCGTACTGGCTCAGGCCGACGCCGTGGCCCCAGCCCTTGCCGGCGAAGATGAAGCTGCCGGTGGAGGCGGCGGTGTAGGTCTTGATCACCGGCTTGAGGGTGGTGGTGATGAGGGTGGTGTTGTGCACCGTCTCGGCGGTGACGAGGCCGGTCGTCGGGTCGAGGGGGTGGATGGTGGTCATGCTGGAGTTGTCGTCGAGGGCGCTGAAGCCGGTCATCAGGTGGGCGTCAGTGCCGATGCTGACGACGCCGCTGCCGGTCATGACGCTCAGCGGCTGGCCGGCGGGCAGCTGGGTGATGCCGCTGCCGGTGAAGACCGACGCGCCGGCGAGGGGATAGGCCTCGGCGGAGAAATAGTCGGCGGGGATGTAGTTGCCCTCGGCGACCGGTGTGTAGGCGGTGCCGGTTCGCTCAGAGACGGTGATGTCCTGCACCTCGTCGATGACGTACTGCAGCGTGCCGCGGCCGATGACGAAGTTGGCCGAGTTGAGGCCGAGTGCGGTCTGGATCTTACCGGTGGTGTTGATGGTCACGCTGTGGCCGTAGATATCGGTGACGAGCAGTGAGGTGACATACCCCGAGGTGCCGGCGGCGTAACCGGCGGCTGCGACCGAGGCGATGTCGCCGGTCAGGGTCGTATAGCCGTTGGCGCGCAGGCGGGCGGCGAGGGCGGAGGGGGTGTACTCCTTGACCCAGAGGGCGTTGCTGTGTTCGGTGTAGCGCTCCCAGGGGGTCTTGGCCGCGCCGATGTCGTCGCGCGGGTCGGTGCCGCCCCAGGCGGTGTTGGGCGAGATCGATTCGCCGCCGTTGGAGGAGGAGAAGAAGCAGTTGACTACCTCGCCGTCGTAGCTGAGCACCTCGCCGGCCGAGGTGCGGACGGCGTCGATGATGTCGTCGGTGACGTTTTTCTTGCCCCGGTAGGACATGCAGTGGTGGGTGCACATGTCGAAGCCGTAGGCCTTGTCATGGCTGCCCCAGTTCGCCAGCGCGTAGGAGCGGATGGCGATGGCGTGGGCACGCAGTGCCTCGGTGGGCCAGGAGCTGGAGATCTCGTAGGGCAGGATGCCCTCGACGTAGCTCTCGAGGTTGACGAGGTTGAAGACGGTGATGCCGTTGACCGAATCGGTGCGGTAGCGGCTGACGGCGAAGACGCCCTCGTAGGTGTTGCCCTTGGCTGTCTCAAGGTAGGTCAGCTCGGCGGGATTGTTCTGGATGGGGGTCAGCCCCATGTAGTAGTCCTCGCCGCAGTCGTACTCGAAGACGACGTGGTCGGTGGCGGGGTCGAAGAGCGAGACTGTCGTGGCCGAGGGCTCGACGATCTCGACGCCGAAGCCGGTGAGCAGGTGCTGGATCCGGGCCAGCGAGGTCACCGTCTGGTTGTAGGCGGCGAAATCGCCCACGCGAATATAAAGGACGCCGTTGATGTAGGCAGGGAAGGCATAAAATCCCGCGGCCTGTACAGCGGCGTCGATCTGCGGCACCATGGCGAGCAGCTGGTCAAAGGTGGCGTTGGCCGACAGCTGGATGTGGTAGGCACCGATCTTGGTCTGATAGTATTCGTTCGTCGGCGAGAAGCTGCCGTCGGCGGCTTTGGCGACGTTTGCGTCGATGGCCGGGGTCAGGGTGGTCTGCGGGAGGCTGAAGAGGGGAGTGAAGGCGCGCTCGGAGATGTTCGAGCGCACCGACCCCACCACAAAGCCCGACGCCGATTTGATCGGGTAGGCGGTCGGCGAATCGGTGCCGTAGATAATGCCGACCGACACATACGGGATGTTCGAGGTCGCCATATCGAAGGCGTAATTGTAGATCGGCTCGGCGGCGTAGGCGTTCATGAAGAAGATGGCGAAGGCCGAATAGACGGTGCCGCCGACCATCAGCACGGCGAGAATGATGGCGCCGATGCGGAAAATGAGCTTTTTGCGCTCGGCGCGGCTGTGTTTAGCTTTGCGGTTCGACAAGTGTATACCCCCCTTGCACCAAAATATATGCGCCGCTGGACGAGGTAATGCGGATCCCGCGGCCGTCGTTGCCGCGCGGGACGATGATCTCGTGGTTGGCGGTGAGGGGCGTGCCGGCGGTCAGCTCGGCGCCGGCGGTGATGTCGGTTACGCCCTGGCCGGCGAAGGGAGAGATGACCTCAGCCGTGCCGGCGCGCAGGATGATGCTGCACACCGAGGTGGCCAGCAGCTGGGTGCCGCCGGTGAGGAAGATGACGGTGTAGCCGCTGCTCGACGCAGAGGAGGTGCCGGCGGAATCGAGCTTGGCCGACAGGTCGGCGATCTTCTGTTCAAGGTCGGCGATGGTCTGCTCGGCCGCAGCCAGCTTGGCCTGGGTGTCGGTCAGCGCGGTCTGCAGGGGGGCGACGGTGGAGTTGATCTTTTCATTGACGGTGGGACGGAAGGTCTCCTCTGCCCATTTGACCAGGCCGCTGTAGACGACGATGGGATCGTTTGCGGTGTCGTAGGACGCGGCGGAGACCACGGTGGTCAGCAGCATGGCGACCGTCATGGCGAGCGCGAGGCTCAGCCGCAGCTTTTTCTTCATATGTAAGCTCCTTTCCGAAAGGGAGTGGATCGCGCAAAAAAGGCGCGCAGCGAAGAGTGGGATCCGCTGTCGCGCCTATTATACCATGAAAAGGGGACAAAAAGCAAGCTTTTTATGCGATTGTTTACAAATCTCCCCCTTTTCGGGGTCAATCTTCCAGCGTCAGCTGTTCGCCTGCGCCATTTCTGGGGGTAACTGCCACGCCGGCCGCCGGGATCTTGAGCTTGCGGCAGCCGCGGGTATCGTACTTGTCCTCAAAGTCGGCCAGCGCTGCCGTCAGGGTGACGTCGCCCCGCATCGTCATCAGCTGGACGCCGCCCGCTGTGCGGGTGGCCATCAGCGGGATCAGCGATGACTTGATGAGGATGGCCTTCTGCACGGAATTGACCAGCAGCAGGTCGATGGGCTCAGTGGTACAGAAGGCGGCCACGATGGGGGAGGCGGTGGAGTAGGTGCCGCTCTGCTTGCGGCGGGCAGACTTGGTCTGGTAGGCCGACAGCGGGACGCGGACGCCCTTGCCGTTGGCGAAGAGGAAGATGAAATGCTCGTCCTCGCCGAACTCCTCGGTCAGAAGGCGCATGAAGATTGGCCGCTCGCCGTCCTCCATGCCCAACTTGCCGGGGAGAAAGTCGCCCATGACCGACGCCTTGACCGGCTCAAAATCGGACACCTTGCCGCGGTAGAGCTGGGCCCGGTCGGTCAGCACCATGAATTCCGCCTTGTTGTCGGCGTCGGCGCTGAAGATGATCTCGTCGCCCTCCTTGAGCTTCTGCTCGTCGTTGCCTCGCAGTGAAGCGTGCGTGATCTTCTTGAAGTAACCCTCACGGGTCAGGATCAGGCGGGCGGTGTAGTTCTCGATCAGGTCATCCTCGTCCGGCTCGTCGAGGTCGTCGGCGTAGATCAGCTGGGTCTTGCGGGGCTGGCCGTACTTTTTTTTGATCTCGCCCAGCTGCTTGACGATGACGGCCTTGAGCTTCAGCTCGTCGCCGATGGTATCCTCGAGGTCGGCGATCTCCTTCTGCAGAGCTTCGATCTCCTTGATGCGGTTGAGGATGTACTCGCGGTTGAGGTTGCGCAGCTTGATCTCGGCGATGTACTCGGCCTGGATTTCGTCGATCTTGAAGCCGGACATCAGGTTGGGGATGACGTCCTCTTCCTTCGCCGTTTCGCGGACGATGCGGATGGCCTTGTCAATGTCGAGCAGGATCTTGCCCAGACCCAGCAGGAGGTGGAGCTTGTCCTTCTTTTTCTCGAGCTCGTAGGTCAGCTCGCGCTTGATGCAGGTGAGGCGGAATTTGATCCATTCCTCGAGGATCTCACGGACGCCCATCTGACGGGGCACCGAGTTGATGAGGACATTGAAGTTGCACTTGAAGCTGTCCTCCAGCGGGGTCTGCTTGAAGAGGCGGGCCATCAGCTTGTCGGGGTCGGTGCCGCGGCGGACGTCGATGGCCAGCTTGAAGCCCGAGAGGTCGGTCTCGTCGCGGAAGTCGGTGACCTCCTTCAGCTTGCCCTCCTTGACCAGGTCGGTCATTTTCTTCATGATCTGCTCGATGGTGGTCGAGTAGGGGATCTGCAGCACCTCGATGCAGCCGGCCGATTTGTCGTAGACATAGCGGCCGCGCAGCTTCACCGAGCCCGAGCCGGTCTCGAAGACCTCGCGCAGGGCGGTGCGGTCGTAGATGAGGAAGCCGCCGCCCGGGAAGTCGGGGGCCTTGATGAGATCCATCAGCTTATCGGTGGTCAGCTTGGGGTTTTTGAGCAGAGCCACGGTGCCGTCGCAGATCTCGGCCAGGTTGAAGGAGCAGATGTTGGAGGCCATGCCGACGGCGATGCCCATGTTGGGGGTGACAAGGATGTTGGGGAAGGTGGTGGGCAGCAGGACGGGCTCCTTCATGGTGGAGTCGTAGTTGTCGACCATCTCGACGGCGTTTTTGTCGATACCGCGGAAGATTTCGGCGCAGAAGGGGTCGAGGCGCACCTCGGTGTAACGGGGGGCGGAGTAGGCGGTTGACGAGCTGTACTGCTTGCCGAAAGAGCCCTTCGAGTCGACGAAGGGATGGAGCAGGGCCTCGTTGTCGCGGGTCAGGCGTACCATGGTCTCGTAAATCGCCGCGTCGCCGTGGGGGTTGAGCTTCATGGTGGCGCCCACCACGTTCGCGCTCTTGGTGCGGGGGCCGCTCATCAGGCCCATTTTGTACATGGTGTAGAGCAGCTTGCGGTGGGAGGGCTTGAAGCCGTCAATTTCGGGGATGGCGCGCGAAACAATGACGCTCATGACGTAGGGCATGTAGTTTTTTTCGATCGTTTCGGTGATCGGCTGGGGGGTCGGCGGCGCGTGGACAATCACGTCCGCGTCGGTGGGCGTTTTGCGTTTCTTGGCCATGGGTTAACCTCTGTCTTTCGTAATACTATCGCTGGAAATCCCTTGTCGGGAAGTTTTTGGGGGGACGGGGGACTTCTTTCAAGAAGTTCCCCAGCAGGGTGTGGGACAGTGTCCCACGACCTTACACCTCCACGACCTGATGCGCCGCGGCGCGGAGCATGCGGTTGCAGAGGGCGAGGCCCATGCCGTGCTCGTCGGGGTAGTGGGCGTAGAGGGTGGGGGCGCCGAAAGCGTCGGCGTCGCGGAGGGCGGTGAAGAGATGCTGGGCCTGCTCGGCCGGGTCGTCGCGGTGGCCGAGGATGATGCGGCGCTCGGCGGAGAGGGTGTCGGCTTCCTCGGCGTAGCAGAGCACGCCGCAGCCCTCTGCCTGCCGCTGGCGGAGGTAGGCCGTCACCGCCGCCCGTTCGCCGCGGACGAGGATGAGCGGGGTCGCGGGGGCGTAGTGGCGGTACATCATGCCGGGGGAGAGCGGGCGCTCGCCGGGGGCGAGCTGGCCGATCACGGCCGCCGCGATCTCGACGTGGCCGCAGACGGTGCAAAGCTGTTCGTAGGTGATCCCGCCCGGACGGAGCAGGACGGGGACGTCGCAGTCGATCTTGAGGATGGTTGACTCGAGGCCGATGTCGCACGCGCCGCCGTCGAGGATCATGTCCACCCGGCCCGACAGGTCGTCGATGACGTGCGATGCGCAGGTGGGGGAGGGCTTGCCCGACAGGTTGGCCGACGGGGCCGCCACCGGCACGCCCGCCGCCGCGATCAGCGCGTGCGCGATCGGGTGCGAAGGGCAGCGCACTGCCACCGAATCAAGGCCGCCCGTCACCGAGAGGGGGATGGTGTCCTTCTTCGGCAGAATGAGCGTCAGTGGTCCCGGCATAAATGCCGCCGCCAGACGGTAGTACAGCGCCGATGTCACCGCGTATGCCTCGGCATCGCGGGGCTCGGCCACATGGATGATCAGCGGATTGTCGGACGGACGCCCTTTGGCTGCGTAGATCTTCCGCGCAGCTTCGGCGTCGGTCGCATTGCCGCCAAGCCCGTAGACCGTCTCGGTCGGGAAGACCACAAGCCCGCCCTCGCGCAGAATACGGCCGGCCTCGGCCAGCTTGTCGGCGTCGGCTTCGGGGGATGTAATGGTGTAAAGTTTGGTGTTAATCATAGGTTACCTGGAAAAGTATGCCCTTTTTACGTCGTCATGTTCGGCATGACTGGTGACATGGCGATAGGTAATTGTACCGTCTTCTTTTTTTGTGCAGGCAACAAAATGCCAGCTCATGACATCCGGGTCTAACATGGAATCGACTGCCTGGTATGTTGTCCCGCGGAATTCGAACGGATCCCAACGAAAATAGAAGAGAAATTCCGAGCCGTCCTCTTCGGTGAGCGATTGCAATTCAAACCTGTTCATTAACACGCGCTTGGCACGGGAACGCTTCTCGCCTTCGCATTTTTTATAGGTGTTTTCATAATACATCTTTGCCATGCTCATATATTCTTCAATCATATATGCCTTGACGCAGTCCTCGTACTCTTCCGCCATCGCTATATAAGCTTCTGCAATTCGGTAATTTGCATCGGCTCCCTCTTCCGCTTCCAGCGCGTAGAAAATTTTCCGCACGTTTCTGTATGTTCGGGAGAATGCTTTGCTTGCGCGGCGTTCGGTCCATTTTGTGTGTCTTTTTTTTAAATCAACTGCTTTTGTTGCTTTTTTTAATGCCTTCTTTAATTGTTCATCTGTGTATGCGGTTTGTCCCATGTGCGGCATCTCCTTTTATATTTGATCGAGCGCTTAAAGAGACCACTCTCGCTTATGCAATGCATCTCGCTCGGCGTAGTCGGTGACAAGCTGATAGGTCATTTCGCCGTCGGATGACTTCGTGCAGGTGACGAAGTGGTCTGAATGGTCGAGGCGGTTGATCGTATAGACCTTACGATACAGCTTGCCCTGGAATTCAAACGGTTCATCCGGCTCACCGTAGAACTGGGGCGCCCAAATATAAAAATAGAAAGGCTTTCCATCGGCATCGGGCACCTCAAGCAAACCGAAGTGCTTTTTCAGCATATTGACCGCTCGGGAATCACCGTCATTGAAGGTGTATGCGTACTCAAAATAATTACAAGCCTGAGTGGAGTAAGCCTCTTCTTCCGGATGCTCCGCCGACAGCAGCCTACAGATAAAGCCCATTTCAAAGAAGGCGTCGTCGCCGATCTTTTTTTCTAACTTTTCGTGGAATTTGTGTACTTTTTTGTTGAACTTGAGCGTCTTACGCAGGTCACCGTATATCTTCATACGCCCAAGCGATTTCCGGATTTTCAACAGCAACGCGCCCAATTTCTTCTTTTCCATATCATTATCTCCTGTATGAAAGTTTTTGCGGATTCTTAAGGGGCTTTTTTCAAAAAGCCCCTTAAGCGGGGTATGGGGCAGCGCCCCATTACTCACTCTGACTCAGCTTCGCCGCCGTGTCCGCCGTGATCAGCGCGTCGATCATGCCGCCAATGTCGCCGTTGAGGAAGGCTTCGAGCGAATACAGCGTCAGGCCGATGCGGTGGTCGGAGACGCGGCCCTGGGGGTAGTTGTAGGTGCGGATGCGCTCACTGCGGTCGCCGGTGCCCACCTGACTGCGGCGGGCCGAGGCGATGGCCTCATCCTGCGCCGACTGCTTCATGTCGTAGAGCTTGGTGCGCAGCAGCTTCATGGCTTTATCGCGGTTCTTGAACTGGCTGCGCTCGTCCTGGCACTCGATGACGATGCCGGTCGGTTTGTGCAGCAGGCGGATGGCCGACTCGGTCTTGTTGACGTGCTGACCGCCCGCGCCGCTCGACTTGATCGTCTCGATCTTGAGGTCGGCGGGGTTGATCTCGACCTCGATGTCCTCGGCCTCGGGCAGGACGGCGACCGTCACGGTCGACGTGTGGATGCGCCCCGATGCCTCGGTCTCGGGCACGCGCTGGACGCGGTGGACGCCGCTCTCGAACTTCAGCCGTGAGTAGGCGCCGTCCCCTTCGACCATGAAAGTGACCTCCTTGAAGCCGCCAAGCTCGGTCTCGTTGGCGCTCATCAGCGTCGTCTTGAATCCGGCCGACTCGGCGTACATGCTGTACATGCGATAAAGCACCGCCGCGAACAGCGCGGCCTCCTCACCGCCCGCGCCGCCGCGGATCTCGACGATGACGTTTTTGTCGTCGTTTGGGTCGCGGGGCAGGAGCAGGAGCTTCAGCTGCTCGGTCAACTCGGCGCACTTGTCGCGGCAGGCGTAGAACTCGGCTTCGGCCAGCTCGCGCAGATCGGCATCCTCCTCGTCCAGCATCGTGCGCGCCTCCTCCATCCCCGTCTCGGCCGCGCAGTAGGCGCGGTAGGCCTCGATGATGGGGGCCTGGGTCTTGTGCTCGCGCATCAGCTTGGCGAAGGTCGCCGGATCAGCCGCCGCGTCGGGGGACGCGAGGCGGGCCTCCAGCTCGACGTAGTTTTCTTCGATGGTTTTGAGCTTGGTGAACATTACTTGTTCACCAGCTTGACCGTCTTGCCGCCCAGCTTGTCGCCGAGGCAGACCGAGACGACCTTGCCGCCTTCGGTGACGACGTCGCCGAAGGCCACGCCCACGCCGCAGAGGTAGTCGTACGCGCGGGTGACTGAGGTCGCACGCAGGACGACGCAGTCGCCCTCGACGCCGGCGTATTCGATGCCAAGCATGGCCGCGACGGCTGCCTTTGCGTTGGCTGTGATCTTGTCAAAATTGCCGGCCGAGATATCAGCCGTCGGCGCGATGAAGGAGCCGCCCACCGCGAAGAGGGTGGGATTGGCCAGATAGGCCTCCATGTTGCCGAGCTCAATGCCGCCGGTGGCCATGACGCGCAGGCCGCCGTAGGGGGCGGTCATGGCCTTGATGGCCTTGATGCCGCCCAGCGTCTCGGCGGGGAAGAACTTGACATGGGTGAGCCCCAGCTCCAGCGCTGCCTCAAAGTCACTGGGCGACGAGCAGCCGGGCAGCATCGGCACGCCGCGCGCGATGGCGTGGCGGACGACGTTCGGGTTGAGGCCGGGCGCGACCAGGAACTTCGCGCCGGCTGCGATGGCGGCGTCCGCCTGCTCAACGGTCAGCACGGTGCCGGCACCGACCAGCACTTCGGGGCACTCTGCGCAGATGGCGCGGATGGCGTCAGCCGCGGCGGCGGTGCGGAAGGTAACCTCGATCGCCGGGAGTCCGCCCGCGATCAGCGCCTGCGCCAGCGGGACGGCGTCCTCGGCGCGCTTGATCGACACCACAGGAATGATGCCGTAGGTTTCGATTTGCTTGATGATATCCATTTTCTGTGTCCTCATGAAAGCAAAGAAGACGGCGGGGCCGCCTCTTTGGTGGAATTTGTGGGAGATGAACGCTTGATTGGTCCACTGCGCAAACAAATCTGTTCGTAGGGGCGGCCCTGCGTGGCCGCCCGCTGCGAAGCGATTACAGGTTGTTTGGGTGGATGCGATGCGCTTGAGACGGGCGGCCACATAGGGCCGCCCCTACAGTTGGTGGGAAGGTGACCGACAGGGGGCTCCGCTTCAATCGCGGTTAAACGCGGCGAAGGCGCGGTAGGCCTCGTAGAGGTCGACCTTCGAGATGACCTCGTAGGGGGCGTGCATCGAGATGACCGGCACGCCGAGGTCGACGACGTCGATGTTCTGGTTGGCGATATACTTCGCCACGGTTCCGCCGCCGCCTGCGTCGACCTTGCCGAGCTCACCGGCCTGCCAGACCACACCTGCACGGGCCATGCAGCCGCGCAGCCAGCCGATGTACTCGGCGCTGGCGTCGCTGGTGCCGCCCTTACCGCGGGAGCCGGTGTACTTGGTCAGCACGACGCCGCAGTTCAGCAGAGCTGAGTTGCGCTTCTCGAAAACGTCGGCGAAGTTGGGGTCGAAAGCGGCCGAGACGTCAGCTGAGAGGCACTTCGAGTTGGCGCGGACGATGTTCACATTGCCGCCGCGTGCGCGGGCGATCTCGTCGATGAGGTCGCACATGATCGAGCACTGCATGCCGGTGTTGCCGTCGCTGCCCGTCTCCTCCTTGTCGGCGAGGATGCAGAGCAGGGTGTGTTTCGAGTCGGCCTCGTCCATGATGGCCTTGAGGGCGGGGTAAGCGCAGACGCGGTCGTCGTGGCCGTAGGCGCCGATGAGCGAGCGGTCGAAGCCGATATCGCGGGCCTTGAAGGCGGGGACGATGCACAGCTCAGCGGTGAGAAAGTCGGTTTCGACGATGCCGTACTTTTCGTTGAGGATCTTCATCAGGTTGAGCTTGATGGCGCTTGCGGCGTCGGTGTCCTCGAAGGGCTGGGAGCCGATGAGGATGTTCAGCTTCTCGCCGGGGATGGCCTCGCCGAGGGGCTGGCGGCTCTGGGCAGCACCGAGGTGGGGCAGGATGTCGTTGATATAGAAGACGGGATCGGTGTCATCCTCGCCGACGACGATCTCGACCGAGGTGCCGTCCGCCTTGATGACGACGCCGTGCAGGGCGAGAGGAGTGGCGACCCACTGATACTTCTTGATGCCGCCGTAGTAGTGGGTCTTGAAGAAGCCCATGCCGCCATCCTCGTAGAGGGGAGCCTGCTTGAGGTCGAGGCGGGGGGAGTCGATGTGGGCGGCCGAGATGCGGATGCCCTCGTTGATGTCCTCGGTGCCGACGGTGAAGAGGAAGAGGTTCTTGCCGCGGTTGTTGTAGTAGCGGCGGTCGCCGGGCTTCAGGGCGTCGCCGAAGCGGTAGGGGGTAAAGCCGGCGTCTTCGGCCATCTTGATCGAGACGGTGACGCACTCGCGCTCGGTCTTGCCGGCGTCGAGGTACTGCATGTAGGGGCCGGCGAAGGCCATCGCGTCAGCGACGACGGCGGGGGCGGCTTCGTAGACGGTCTTCTTGGTGTAGAAGAGCTGTTCGCTCAGGGCTTTGGATGCTTCGCTCATGGTGGTGGTCTCCTTTTTTTATGGTGATGTGGGTTGGTTGACAGATATGATTACATAGGTGGGGCTCCACCTCATCCGGCGCTGCGCGCAGCCTTCCCCTTGAGGGGAAGGTGGATCGGCCGCATGGCGGCCGAGACGGATGAGGTGTTCCACCGAAAGGCTATCCTTCGCCTCAGCCGTACAGCTTCTGGTACAGCTCGACCGCTTCCTCGACTTTGCCCACATATGCGCGGGTTTCGTCGTAGGGGATGGCGGCAAGGGCGCCGTTTTCGTCGGCGTAGCGGGTGTCGGCTGTCCAGTCGCGCACGCGGGTGGGCCCGGCGTTGTAGGCCGCGAAGACCGAGTTCCACAGGCCGAACTCGTTATATAGATAGGAAAGATAATACACCCCGTATCGGATGTTTGTCTCGGGGTCGTAGAGCATGCCGGCGTCCAGCACCTCGTTCTGCCGCTGGCAGAGCCACGCGAAGGTGTCGGGCATCAGCTGCATCAGCCCAACCGCGCCGGCGTTCGAGACGGCGTTGCTCTCGAAGTTGCTCTCGACCTTGATGACGGCGTAGATGATGTGCTCGGGCACACCGTACATGGTCGAGTAGCGCTCGACGTAGGTCTGGTAGTCGCGGGGGTAGAGCCGCCGGTCGATGCGGTCGCGGATGCGGTCGTAGGCGAAGCCGATGCCGATCGACAGGGCGATGATGAGGATGGCCGCGAGGGTGCGGCGAAGTGCGTTCTTCACTCGGCGTACACCCCGAGCACGGCCATGATCCGCGCGGCCTCTCCCGCCAGCGCACCGGTGTCGCCGTCGTTGACAACGACGAAATCGGCGCGTGCGGTGTAGAACTCGTCGTCCTTCTGCGCCCGCAGACGGGCCTCGGCGGCCTCGCGGGGCAGGGCATCGCGGGCCATGATGCGGGCAAGCCGCACCTCGCGGGGGGCGATGACGGCGATGACCTTCTCGCACTCGGCGTCGAAGCCGCTCTCGTACAGGAGCGGCGCGTCGACCAGCACGGCCGGCTTGCCGGCTTCGCGGCAGGCCGCGATCTGCCGGCGGGTCTCGGCGAGGATGTAGTGGTGGGTGATGTGGTTGAGCGTCTCATGCAGCGCCTTTGGCGCATCGGTCGCGAAGACGATGGCCGCCAGTGCCCGGCGGTTCAGCGTGCCGTCGGGGGCGAGGATGTCCCGCCCGAAGGCATCGACCAGCGCATCAAGGCAGGCGGACGGCGGCACGAGCAGCGCGTGATAGATGGCGTCGGTGTCGAGCTGGGGCACATCGTGCGCTGCGAAGGCGGCGGCAAGTGCCCCCTTGCCGGCGCCGCTGGGGCCGGTGAGGCCGAGGACGATCATCGCCCGCCCTCCAGCACGACACGTTGGCCGCTCTGTGCCGAGGCGTAGGCCGCCTCCATGATGGCGTTGATGACCGCGCCGTCGGCAAAGGTGGGGCTGGCCGTGCCGCCGCAGGCGACGGCGTCGAGGAAGGCGTACATCGAGCCGACGTGTCCACGCAGCCAGCCGACCGACGCCTTGGGGGAGGGGAACATTCCGCCCGGCGCGGGGGTGCGGCCGACGCACTCGATGCGGGTAAACCCGCGCACGCCGCCGATGGGGTCACCGGGAGCGGTGGCGTCGTAGAACTCGAGCCAGCTCGGCTCCATCAGCGAGAAGCGAAGGGCGCCCAGCGTGCCGCGGATGTCGAAGGTCAGGTCGTCGCTGGCACCGATCGAGAGCTTGCTTGCCACGATGGTGCCGCGCGCGCCGCAGGCGAGCTCGGCCATGAGGTAGAAGGCCTCGTCAGCGTTGGTCTGCCAGGGCTGGCCGTCCATGCCGGTGCGGTCGGCAAAGCCGATCTGCGCCATGCCGGTGACGGCGGTGAACTCGCCGCAGAGGTGGCGCACCATGTCGATGACGTGCGAGCCGAGGTCGAACAGTACGCCGCCGCCGCAGATGTCGGCGTTCTGCTTCCACCCCGCAGGCTTGGCGTGATCGCAGCAACTGTTGTGGAGATACGCTGCGTGGAAGGAGAGGATGCGGCCCAGCCGCCCCTCGTCGATGAGCTGCTTGGCCCGCATGACGGCGGGGATAAAGCGGTTGTTGAAAACGACGCGGCAGACTTTTCCGCTTGCTTCAGCCAGCGCTGCCAGCTCTGCGCCCTCGGCGGCGGAGATGCCCAGCGGCTTTTCACAGAGAACATGCTTGCCGGCGGCCAGCGCGCGCTTGATGGCGTCGGCGTGGCAGATGTTGGGGGTGCAGATGTCGATGATGTCGATGGTGGGATCGGCGAGCAGGGCCGCCTCGGTGGTCGGCGCGAGGCCGTAGGGGGCGACCTTGGCCGCTGCCCGCTCGGGCGACGAGGTCGCGACGCCGGCAATGGCGGCGGTGAAGGGAAGCTCACTGTAAAAATAAGGCAGGTTGGCGACGGCATATGCGTGAGCCTTGCCCATCGCGCCGAAGCCGAGCATGCCGATGCGGAGATTCTGTTTCGTCATGGAGATGCCTCCTTTGGTCATATGATCGCTATCCTATATTATACCGCAAAATCCGCCGTTTAGCAAGGGGTTTGGGAAGAATTTCCGACCGGCGGGGCGACTTACAGGTATTTCCGCAGGAACCGCAGCCAGTTTCCGCCCGCGACCTGCTCCACCAGCGTCTCGGTGTAGTTGCGGCGGAGCATGAATTCGATCAGCCGGTCGTGGATGGGGCCGCTTTCGTCCAGCGGGGCGGGGTATTTGCCGCTGGTGCCGTCGATGTCGCAGCCGAACCCGATGTGCGCCTCACCGCCGAGGGAGAGGCAGTGGTCGAGGTGGCGAAAATAGGCCTCCACCGTTTGCCTGGTCTTGTCGCTGTGGAGAAAGTCGGGGCAGAGGTTCAGCCCGATCATGCCGTCGCGACGGATGATCTCTCGCGCCATATCGTCGGTGAGGTTGCGGCTGTGGGGGCAGAGGGCGCGGAAGTTGGAGTGGGTGGCGACGGGGGGCTTGGCGGAAAGCGCAGCGACGTCCCAGAATCCTTTGTCCGAGAGGTGAGAGACGTCGAAGATCATGCCGAGGCGATTGCCTTCGGCGACGATGGCGCGCCCGGTATCGGTCAGGCCGGTGTCCGCTTCGCCTTCCTCGAGGCGGTTGCTTTTGGCGAGGTCGTTGGACAGCCACGCCAGGCCGAAGACGCGGACGCCGGCAAGATAGAAGTCGCGCAGGAGCTTTTCGCTGCCGAGGATGCCCGTGCCGCCCTCCATGGTCAGGAGCGCGGCATGCTTGTCTGCGTTGAAGGCGGTCTCGATGTCGGCCCAGGTGTGGACGGGGACAACGCGGTCGGCCTCGGCGGCCATCGCGAGGGTGAAGTGGCCGAGATAGCGCACGGCCCGCTTGAAGCATGCCTCGGGTGCTTCGCCCGGCCAGGAGCAGAAGAGGGCCACGAACTGGAGCTGGCGGTGTTTTTGACTGTAATTATACGGATTGACGATGCCATGGCGGCGCCGGTCGACCTGCTGGATGCTGTCGCAATGCGAATCGACGATGTACATGGGTTGCCTCCTGGGGAAAAATTGGGGGAAATAACCAAAATAATTTTAAGAGAAAAATCTGCTTTTGTCAACCGAAATTGCAAAAAATTCAAAAAACCTCTTGCAATTCTCCGCGAGTTGTGCTATAATACATCCATATGCGGTCTTGCCGCTAACAACATGAGGATGGTCCTCTGCAAATGCTCTGCACGAACATCCGGTATTTCAAGGAGGAGCCACACAATGGATCTCATCAAGGCTTTCACGAATGAGCAGCTGAAGGAGACGGTTCCGGTCATCCGTATCGGTGACACCGTCCGCATTCACAACAAGATCAAAGAGGGTACGCGCGAGCGTATTCAGCTCTTTGAGGGTACTGTCATCGCTAAGCACGGCGGCGGCATCTCGGAGACCTTCACGGTCAGACGTGTGTCCTACGGCTGCGGCGTAGAGAAGACTTTCCCCATCCATTCCCCCAATGTCGAAAAGGTTGACATTATCCGCGTCGGTAAGGTCAGACGCGCGAAGCTCTACTACCTGCGCGGCCGCGTCGGTAAGAGCTCCAAGGTTAAGGAACAGATCTGACTTTGACCTGACCGTAAAAATAGGGACTCGGCGAAAGCCGGGTCCTTATTTTTTGCTGCTTGAATTGACAGGGGGGCGGGGGTGTGGTATACTGGTGAAAACGGTTTGTGCAGATCAATATCCCGATCGCGTGTCATCCTGAGCGCAGCGAAGGATCTTTTCCTTCGTTAAGATTCTTCGTCGCTCTGCTCCTCAGAATGACAGCACTGCTTCGGTTATGTGTCATGGGGAACGGGATGCGTTCCTCGGCGAATCAATAAAATGTTCCATGCAAAGGAGAGAAAACCATGCAGCTCAACGGCACCTGGAAGCTCTACTATCACCCCGCCTCAGCGGTCATCAACACGCCTGCCGACCTTGCGGTGTCGGGGATTGTGCCCATTCCCGCGACCGTCCCCGGCAATGTCGAGCTTGACCTGTCGGCCGCCGGCATCCTGCCGGACGACCTCTTCTATGGCATGAATATCACCGAGGCTGAGCGGTTCGAGATCTGCGACTGGTGGTACGAAACCGAGTTCACCCCCGCCGCGCCCGCGCCCGGCGAGGTGGTGACCCTCCACTTCGGCGGCGTTGACTGCTTTGCTGACTATTTCCTCGACGGCGTCAAGCTTGGCGAGAGCGACAATATGCTCATCGCCCACGACTTTGATGTTACCGACCGCCTGCGCTGGGGGCAGCCGAACCGACTCCATGTCCACATCTACTCGCCCATCGTCCGCGCGGCCGAGGCCGAGAACGAGCTGAGCATGTCGCTGTACGACTGGAGCAAGCCTGTGACGGCCTCCTGGACGCGCAAGGCGGCACACAGCTACGGCTGGGACATTATGCCCCGGGCGGTCAGTGCGGGCCTCTGGCGGCCTGTGGAGCTGCGATATGCGCCCCGGTACGGCTTCAGGTCCCTCTATTTTAATCTGAAGCAGCTGAACGGCTCGACCGGGCGGGTGCAGTTCGCCTGGGACAGCACTGTCGCGCCCGAGCATATCTTCGCCGACCTCGATTTCATCATCACCGGCGTCTGCGGCGAGCATCGGTTCACGCATAAATTTGTCAGCCGGTGCAAGGCCGGGGCGGCGACCTTCGACATCCCGAACCTGCGCCTCTGGTGGCCACGTCCCTACGGCGAGGCGAATTTGTACGACATCACCGTCGAGGTCTATCACAAGGGGGAGAAGATCCTCGCCCAGACCGTCCGCCGCGGGTTCCGCACGCTCAAGCTGCGCCGGGATGATGTGCTGGTGGAGGGGAAGGGCCGCTTCGAGTTTGTGGTCAACGGCGTGCGCATCATGGCCGTCGGCTCGAACTGGGTGCCGCTGGATGCCTACCATTCCCGCGACGCGGAGCGTCTTCTGCCTGCGCTGAACCTCGCCGTTGAGGCCGGGTGCAACATCCTCCGCTGCTGGGGCGGCAACGTGTACGAGGATCATGCCTTCTTCGACTTCTGCGACGCGCACGGTATCATGGTCTGGCAGGATTTCGCCATGGCCTGTGCCAGCTATCCCCGTTCGCCCGCGTTTGTCGCGGCGCTGACCCGCGAGGCCGAGTGGCTCGTTCGCGAGCTGCGCGACCACCCCAGCCTTGTGCTGTGGTGCGGAGACAACGAGGTG
This sequence comes from Clostridia bacterium, assembly GCA_017463865.1. GTDB lineage: Bacteria > Bacillota > Clostridia > Oscillospirales > CAG-272 > SIG693. The sequence continues at coordinate 55,940 of JAFTOI010000017.1, forward strand.
GATGTGATGACCCAAAGCCGGGGCGGCGACCCGTCGCAGAATATCCTCACCCGCGAGGTGCTGCCCCGGGTGCTCGAGCGGCTTGATCCCGAGCGCCCCTACATTCCGTCCTCTCCCTACATCAGCCCTGCGGCCTTCGCCGCAGGCCCGGCCGCACTGCCGGAGGATCACCTCTGGGGCCCGCGCGACTACCACAAGAGCCCCTACTACACCCAGTCGAGGGCAGCCTTTGTCAGCGAGACCGGCTACCACGGCTGTCCGTCCCGACGCTCCATCGAGCGCTTCATTACCCCCGAGCGAGTCTGGCCGTATCAGAATAACCCCGAGTGGAACCTCCACTCGACCGACCAGATGAACAGCCCGAGCCGCGTCATGCTGATGCACAGGCAGGTGGCGCAGCTCTTCGGCGAGGTGCCGACCGATATGGACGATTACACCCTTGCCTCGCAGATCTCGCAGGCCGAGGCCAAGAAGTTCTTCATCGAGCGTGTCCGCGCCAAAATGGGCCGCATGGGCGGCGTGATCTGGTGGAACCTCATCGACGGCTGGCCGCAGATGTCCGATGCGGTGGTCGACTACTACTACGAAAAGAAGCTGGCCTTCGACTACATCCGCCGCAGTTCGGCGCCGTTTATGGTGATGCTGGACGAGATGGCGGCATGGGGACATCCCATCATCTGCGCCAACAGCACCCGCGAGACGGTGCGCGGCTCGCTGACCATCACCGACCTCGACTCGGGCGAGACGGTCTGGACGGGCGACTTCACCGCCGCACCGAACGCAAACACAACGCTCGGTAAGCTGAGCCTGATGCACAGCGCGCAGGGGATGTTCCTCCTCCGCTGGACGACCGACCGTGGGGAGGGCTTCAACACCTACCTCTATGGCACGCCCGCTTTCTCGCTGGAGAAGTATAAGGGGTGGCTGGAGAAGATCGCGGAAATAGAGTGGGGAAAACCTCTGACTTGTACGTATTATGCCGTTTTGGATTATGCTGACGACGGGATCAATATCACCTTCCCGGATGTCGCCGGTGCTTACACCTGCGCACACAGCACGGAAGAAGCGTTGGTGATGGCTGAGGATGTGCTGAACCTGTGGCTGGACGGCATGCGGCCAGATGAGCTTCCACCCGCGATCGCAGATGAGAATTTAACCACAAAAACCAATGAGACTGTGGTCAAGATTAGCACTGACCTGTATATCCGTGACGGCGTACTGTTTTCTCCGCGTGTTATTCGATATCAGGATAAATAAGGCACACTCTATAACTCCTATTATTATAATATCTATGATATAATTAGTTGCTCATTTTTGCACAATCACACACAGAAAGGCAGGCTTTACCATGATCATTTCCGCATCCTCCCGCTTCCATACCCTCTATCCCGGCGGGCGCTTCACGCCCTTTGAGATGCTCGCGCACTTCTACCGCGTCGGCTTCGGCGGCTGTGACTACGACCTCGAGACCGTCCCCGACATGGAGGGCGACTGGCGCGCGCAGTGCGCGGCCATCGCCGAGCGTGCGGCGCAGCTGGGCATCAGCCTTGATATGGGGCATCTTCCCTTTCATCCCGTGCTGAACGAGGACGGCTCCAAGAACACCGAGCGCTTTGCCGAGCATATGCTCATCGCCATCGAGGCCGCGTCCATCATGGGCGTGCGGCACGCCGTCATCCACCCGCACGGCAAGGCGGTGCTCTACGCCGAGCTTGATCCCGACGCCAGCCTGAAAAAGTGCATCGAGTGGACGACCCCCTTTGCCGAGCGTGCGGCACAGCTGGGCGTCGAGCTCTCCTTCGAGAATATGCGCTCTCCCCGCGAGGCTGAGGGCTATCACCGCTGGGGCTCGACCGCCGAGGAGATCGCCGCGCTGGCCGATCACTTCGGTATGGGCAACTGCTGGGACTTCGGCCACGCCAACACCTCCGGCGTCCCACAGGGCGACTCGCTGCGCTTCCTCGGCAAGCGGCTGACCGCCCTCCACGTCAACGACAACCACGCAGGCGGGGACGAGCATCTGCTGCCCTACTTTGGCAATATCGACTGGAACGACGCCCTCTGCGGCCTCCGTGACAGCGGGTACGACGGGCATTTCAACTACGAGTGCCGCATGACCGGCCATCACCCCGAGGTGCGGCTGGAGCTGGGGCATTTCGCCGTGGCGCTGGCCAAGCGCATGTGCGATTACAGCAAGCTGGGGTGATACGGTTTTGGATGAGCCGGGCTCCCGCACCTGCACTGCCGTGCAGGACACCTCATCCGTCACCTGCGGTGACAGCCTTCCAGCTGAGCTTCGCTCAGCCCGAGGGGAAGGCTCACCATACGCGGCGTCCCTCGATAAGCCTTCCCCTTGAGGGGAAGGTGGCGCCTGCGCCGGATGAGGTGCCCCGCGCGAAGCCGCGGGCCCCCCGTCCGCCTATCCCGCTGTCGCCTTACCTCTTCTCCTCCTGCGGCGACACGCCGAACCGTCGCTTGTACTGCCGGTAAAACGACGAATAGTCCCCAAACCCGCACGTCGCCGCCGCCTCGGTCGCCGGAATGCCGCCCCGGATCTGCTCGCGGGCCGCGATCAGCCGCTTGAGCAGGGTGTAGTCCCAGACCGACAGCCCGGTCGCTTGCCGGAAGACACGGCTGAGGTGCGTCCGGCTGAAGAAAAAGTGCGCCGCCAGGTCGTCCAGCGTCCACGTTTCGTACAGGTGCGCGTTGACGTAGGCGATCACGTCAGCCGCAAGGCCGGCGGCGGCCGGCGGGGAGATCGCCTCGCCGGCCCGCAGTGTGCTGAGCTCGCACAGGATGGGCAGCAGATTGGCCAGCGTCTGGGTGCGCGGCGACAACTCACCGCCCCGGACAAGGCGGTAGATGCAGCTGGTCACAAAGGCGCGCGAATCGTCGCCGCCGGCATAGACATTGCCCTGACCTAAGGGGCGGTCGAAGAAGAGCGCCCGCAGCCGCCCGTCGGCGTCGATGCCGTCCAGCGCATCGGCGGGGAAGTGTACCGCCACCCGTTCATAAGGCAGTGCGCCCGAGATGGCCAGCCGATGCAGCTCGCCCGGCCTCGTCAGCAGGATCAGGCCCGGCGAGAGGGGGTACTCGCTCCCCTCAATGTGGAAGCTGCCCTCACCCGAGAGGAAGCAGTAGAGCTCGCACCCGCTGTGCATGTGGGAGGCGAACTCGAGGGGATTGGGCGTCGGTGTGATGGTGTGGTGGACGTAAAAATCGGCGTCGCGGTAGGAATAGAGCGTCATGGTGTGCCTCCGGGGAGTGGTTTGGGTATAGTTTAACACAAAATGGTCGGATTTGCAATATAAACACGGCATTTTGCAATTTTCTTGCAAATGAGGGTGTGATACAATGTAACTGTGCAAAATCTAATTGTTTTGGGACACCTCATCCGTCTTGGCCTTGCGGCCAATCCACCTTCCCCTTGAGGGGAAGGTGGCGCGCAGCGCCGGATGAGGTGGGGCCCTGACATTGTAACTTTTTAAGGAGGAACCCCCATGAAACTGTCCTTCCGCTGGTACGGCCCGCACGACCCGGTGACGCTGGAGCAGATCGCGCAGATCCCCGGCATGCGCTCGGTTGTCTCGGCTGTCTACGATACCCCCGTCGGCGGCGTTTGGCCCCGCGAGAGCATCAAGGCTCTCTCCGACGCCGCAGCCGCCCACGGCCTTGTCTTCGACGTGGTCGAGAGCGTCCCGGTGCACGAGGAAATCAAGCTCGGCTCGCCCGAAGCGCCCGCCCTCATTGACGCCTACTGCGAAAATCTCCGCCGCCTCGGCGAGGCCGGCGTCAAGTGCGTCTGCTACAACTTCATGCCCGTCTTCGACTGGCTGCGCAGTGACCTCGCCCGAAAAGCGCCCGACGGCTCCAACAGCCTCGCTTACGACGAGGCCACAGTCCTTTTGATGAACCCCGCCGAGGGCGGCCTGTCGCTGCCCGGCTGGGACGAGAGCTATACCCTCGACGGCCTGCGCGCCCTGCTGGCCCGCTATGAGGCCATCGGCGAGACCCAACTCTGGCGCAATCTGCACACCTTCCTCGAGGCAGTCATCCCCGCCGCCGCCGGTGCCGGCATCAAGATGGCCATCCACCCCGACGACCCGCCGTGGGGCATCTTCGGCCTGCCGCGCATTATCACCAATCAGGAGAACCTCGATAAGTTCCTGAAGCTGGTCGACATGCCCGAGAACGGCCTGACCTTCTGCACCGGTTCGCTCGGCGCTGACCCCGCCAATGATCTGCCCGCCATGATCCGCCGCTACGAGGGCCGCATCCACTTCGCCCACCTGCGCAACATCAAGCTGACCGGCGACCGCTGCTTCCACGAGGTCGGCCACCTGTCGTCCTGCGGCTCGCTGGATATGGCCGCCATCATCCGTGCGCTGAAGGAGACAGGATTCGACGGCTACATCCGCCCCGACCATGGCCGCATGATCTGGGGCGAGCAGGGCAAGCCGGGCTACGGCCTCTTCGACCGCGCCCTCGGCGCCGCCTACATCAACGGCCTCTGGGAAGCCACCCGATGAAGCCCGACCTGCGCCCCATCCTCGGCCAGACCGTCACCGTGACGATCGACCGTCCCCTCGGCTCGGCGCACCCCCGCCACCCCGATATCGTCTACCCCGTCAACTACGGCTTCCTGCCCGGCGTGACGGGCGGCGACGGGGAGGAGCAGGACGTCTACATCCTTGGCGTCGATGTGCCCATCGAGCGCTTCACCGGCAACGTCATCGCCATCGTCCACCGCACGGACGACGATGAGGATAAGCTGGTCGCCGCCCCCGCCGGCCGGCAGTTCAGCGAGGCAGAGATCGAGGCGGCGCTGCGGTTTCAGGAACAGTACTTTCCCCACACCATCCAACGATGATAACAAAACGCTTTTCACCGCAGGCGAAAAGCTACAATACATATTCACTATTCACTTTTCACTCTTCACTTGAAAAGGAGACACCCCCATGAACACCAACAATTCCCGCGTTTGCGTCATCACCGGCGCCGCCGGCGTGCTCTGCTCCACCTTCGCGCGCGCCCTCGCCGCCGACGGCTGGCAGCTCGCCCTGCTCGACCTCAACGGTGACGCCGCCAAAGCCCTTGCCGACGAGATCACCGCCGCCGGCGGCACCGCCCGCGGCTATGCCGTGAGCGTCCTCGACAAGGCCGCCCTCGAGGCCACCCACGCCGCCGTCACCGCCGACCTCGGCCCCGCGACTCTGCTCATCAACGGCGCCGGCGGCAACAATCCCCGCGCTACCACCACCAAGGAGTACTTCACCCCCGGCGACGAGGCCGACAGCGACCTCACCACCTTCTTCAACCTGAACGAAGCCGGCTTCGACTTTGTCTTCGACCTCAACATCAAGGGCACCCTCCTGCCCACGCAGGTCTTCGCCGCTGATATGATCGGCTGCGAGGGATGCTGCATCATCAACATCTCCTCGATGAACGCCTTCCGCCCGCTGACCAAGATCCCCGCCTACAGCGCCGCCAAGTCGGCTGTCTCCAACTTCACCCAGTGGCTGGCCGTCCACTTCGCCGGCACCGGCATCCGCGTCAACGCCATTGCTCCCGGCTTCTTCGTCACCGCGCAGAACAAGGCTCTCCTCTTCAACGAGGACGGCACCCCCACCCCGCGCACCGGCAAGATCCTTGCCGCCACCCCCATGGGCCGCTTCGGCAAGCCTGAGGAGCTGCTGGGCACCCTGCGCTGGCTGGTCGACGCTGAGGCTGCGTCCTTCGTCACCGGCATCGTCGTCCCCGTCGACGGCGGCTTCTCTGCCTACTCGGGCGTCTGATCGGAGGGAACGGATATGTACAATTTCAAGTTTTCTGCCTTTGCCGACGAGGCAAGTAAGAACCTCGCCGAGCAGATCGACGCCCTCCGCGCCAACGGCATCGGCCTGCTGGAAATGCGCGGTGTCAACGGCCAGAATGTGGCCGACCTCGATGTCGCCACCGCCCGCGCTGTCCGCCGTGACCTCGACGCCGCCGACATCGCCGTCTGGTCGCTGGGGTCCCCCATCGGCAAGATCAAGCTGGCCGATCCCTTCGCGCCTGAGCTCGACCGCTTCAAACGTCTGCTCGAGACGGCCGACATCACCGGCGCCACCCGCATCCGCCTGTTCAGCTTCTACGAGGCCGAGGGCGACGGCGCATTCGACGCCGTCTGCGAGCGGCTCGACCGCTTTGTCGAGGCCGCGCAGGGCAGCGGCGTGGTGCTCTGCCACGAGAACGAGAAGGGCATCTACGGCGACATCGCCTCCCGCTGCCTTGCCATCCATCAGGCGCTGCCCGCCCTGCGCGCTGTCTATGACCCCGCCAACTTCGTCCAGTGCAAGCAGGACACTGCCGAGGCGTGGGAGATGCTCGCGCCCTACGTCGACTACATGCACATCAAGGACGCTCGCTGGAGCGACGGCGTCGTCGTCCCGCCCGGCAAGGGCGATGGCCAGCTGGCGTATCTGCTGAAGCAGTATGCCGCACAGGGTGGGGAAGTGCTGACGCTTGAGCCGCACCTGAAGGTGTTCAAGGGTCTGGAAGCTCTCGAGGGCGGCGAGCGCCCCAAGGTGCCCGACGGCATGTTCGCCACCGGCCGCGAAGCCTTCGACTTCGCCGTTGCGTCCTTGCGCGGTGTGATCGAGGGGCTTGCTTAAAAATCGGAAGAATCTGAGATTGTTTTGGGGACACCTCATCCGTCACCTACGGTGACACCTTCCCCTCAAGGGGAAGGCTTGAAGTAACTGCGAACCGAAATAAGCCTTCCCCTTGTGCTGAGCGAAGCTCAGCTGGAAGGCTGGCGCGCAGTGCCGGATGAGGTGTAGCCCCGCTTATGTAACTATTTATACAAAGGAGAAATTACCATGCAAATCGGTGCCCAGCTCTACAACCTCCGCGACTACTGCAAAACCCTCCCCGATCTCGCCGATACCCTCGCCCGCGTCGCCGCCATGGGCTACAAGACCGTCCAGCTTTCGGGCGTCTGCGACTACACCCCCGAGTGGATTACAGAAGAGCTCCGCAAGAACGGCCTCACCGCCGACCTCACCCACTACAACGCCGGCCGCATCGCTAACGACACCGCCGCCGTCATCGCCGAGCACAAGGGCTTCAACTGCAAATACATCGGCATCGGCTCGATGCCCGACTTCAAGAAGAACGGCTACAAGGAGGAGGACTACTGCAAGTTCGTCGAGCGTTACCTGCCCGCCGCCCGCATGATCCGTGACGCCGGCTGCAAGTTCATGTACCACAACCACAACTTCGAGTTCTACCGCTTCCCCGACGGCCGAAACGTCATTGAGCGCCTCTGTGACGACTTTACCCCCGACGAAATGGGCTTCACCCTCGACACCTACTGGGTGACTGCCGCCGGCGGCGACCCAGTTGACTGGCTCTATCGCCTGCGCGACCGCATCAACTGCGTCCACTTCAAGGACATGGGCTACTTCGCCGAGGAGCCCCACCAGCGCATGACCCCCATCGGTTCGGGCAACCTCAACTGGCCGAAGATCATCGAGACCTGCAACGAGCTCGGCGTCGAGTTTGCCTACATCGAGCAGGACCACAGCTACGGCGAGGATCCCTTCACCTGCCTCGAGAAGGGCTACGCCTACCTCCACAGCCTTGGCGCAATCTAAACAAAGGAGATCACCATTATGGATAAGGTAAGAATTGGCATTATCGGCATCGGCAACATGGGGTCGAAGCACCTCTCCAACATCGTCGGCGGCAAGTGCCCCGAGCTGACCGTCACCGCCGCCGCTGACATCGATCCCACTCGCCTTGAGTGGGTCAAGGAGCAGGACGCTTCCATCGCCTGCTTTGACGACGCCACCGCCATGCTCGACTCGGGTCTCATCGATGCCGTCATCGTCGCCGTCCCCCACTATGACCACCCCAAGTACGCCATGCAGGGCTTTGAGCGCGGCATCCACGTCATGTGTGAGAAGCCGGCCGGCGTCTACACCGCGCAGGTGCGCGAGATGAACGCCGCCGCGGACAAGGCAAACGTCAAGTTCGGCATGATGTTCAACCAGCGCACCAACCACGTCTATCGCAAGATGCGCGAGATCGTCCAGTCGGGCGAGCTGGGCGCCATCCGCCGCACCAACTGGATCATCACCAACTGGTACCGCCCGCAGGCCTACTATGATTCTGGCGCATGGCGTGCCACCTGGAGCGGCGAGGGCGGCGGCGTCCTGCTCAACCAGTGCCCGCACAACCTTGACCTGTGGCAGTGGATCTGCGGCATGCCGACCAAGGTCGACTCGCACATGCACTTCGGCCTCTGGCACGACATCGAGGTCGAGGATGACGTCACCACCTATGTCGAGTACGCGAACGGCGCCACTGGTACCTTCATCACCTCAACCGGCGACGCGCCAGGTACCAACCGCTTCGAGATCACCCTCGACGGCGGCAAGCTGATCTGCGACTCCAAGACCCTTGTGCTCTACAAGAACGAGATCCCCGAGCCCGAATTCAGCCGCACCAACAAGAAGCCATTCGGCGCACCTAAGGTCGAGGAGATCCAGGTCGAGACCGACGGCCTCAACCCGCAGCACGTCGGCGTGCTCAACGCCTTTGCCGCCGCCATCCTGCGCGATGAGCCGATGGTGGCCGATGGCCGCGAGGGCATCAACGGCCTGACCCTCTCCAACGCCATGCACCTCTCGGCCTGGACGGGCAAGACCATCGAGCTGCCGCTGGACGAAGTGCTCTTCCGCGACGAGCTGATGGCCCGCGTCCGCACCTCCCGCCGCAAGGAGGGCGTCGCCTCGGTCGTCGCCGACACGGACGGTACCTATGGCGGCCAGTAATTTTGCCTCGGTCATGACCGCCCGCTTCGGCGGCGACAAGCTGATGGCGCTTGCCACTACCGATGGCCTGACGCCGTCGGTGCGTGCCGTCAATGCGCATTACGAGGACGGCGCGTTCTACATCATCACCCACGCCCGCTCAAACAAAATGCACCAGATCACGGCCAACCCCGCCGTTGCCCTCTGCGGCGACTGGTTCACCGGCCACGGCCGGGGCGAGAGTCTCGGCTGGGTGTGCGATCCTGCGAACGAAGCGCTTGCCGCGCGCCTGCGCGAGGCCTTCGCTGCGTGGTACGGGAACGGGCATGTGAACGAGGATGACCGCGATACGGTGATCCTGCGCGTCACCCTCACCGACGGCGTGGTCTTCAACCACGGCGCGCGGTATGCGTTTGAAGGCTCCCTCTCCGAGGGAGCTGTCGGCGAAGCCGACTGAGGGAGTTCCTTTGTGCGGCAACTCCTTCCGTCACGCCTTGCGGCGTGCCACCTCCCTCGGAGAGGGAGGTTTGGAGAAAGAAAAAGGTGTAACCCTGCGGTTACACCTTTTTCTTTGGATATGTGTCACGCCAAAAACGCGCGAACCTTGCCCAGCTGCATCCGCACCGATTCCTCGGCGGGGCCGCCGTGCACCTTGCGGCCGGCGACGCAGGCAGCCATGTCGATGGCGGCGTAGACATCCTCGTCGAACACCGGCGACAGGGCGCGGTACTCGTCAAGGGTCATGGTCTCGAGGGTCTTGCCCTCGGCAATACAGTAGGCGACCATGCGGCCGACGATCTTGTAGGCATCGCGGAAGGCGAGGCCCTTTTTGACGAGGTAGTCGGCGCAGTCGGTGGCGTTGATGAAGCCCTTCGCTGCAGCGGCGCGGAGCACGTCGGGCTTGACGGTGGCCGTCTCGAGCATCGGTGAGAAGATGGACAGGCAGAGCTTGGTGGTGTCGATGGCGTCGAAGATGGCCTCCTTGTCCTCCTGCATGTCCTTGTTGTAGGCTAGCGGCAGGCCCTTCATCACGGTCAGGAGGGTGGTCAGGTCGCCGTAGACGCGGCCGGTCTTGCCGCGCACCAGCTCGGCGATGTCGGGGTTCTTCTTCTGCGGCATGATGGACGAGCCGGTGGAGTAGGCGTCGTCCAGCTCGAGAAAGCCGAACTCGGACGAGCACCAGAGGATGATCTCCTCCGAGAAGCGGCTGAGGTGCATCATGATGATCGACAGCGCCGAAGCAAGCTCGATGGCAAAGTCGCGGTCGGAGACGCCGTCGATGCTGTTGTCGGTGATCGAATCAAAGCCCAGCTGCTCGGCCACGAAGGCGCGGTCGATGGGGTAGGTGGTGGCGGCGAGGGCGCAGGAGCCGAGGGGCAGGACGTTGGTGTGTGCCTTGATCTCGCCCAGGCGTCCGCAGTCGCGCATGAACATCTGCGCGTAGGCGAGGAGGTAGTGCGCCATGGTCAGGGGCTGTGCGCGCTGGAGGTGGGTGTAGCCCGGCATGACGGTGTCGATATTGGCCTCGGCCTTGTCGGCGATGACGCCGAGGAGGTTCCGGATGAGGGCCTCGATCTCGCCGATCTCGCGCATGAGGTACATGCGGATGTCGAGGGCGACCTGGTCGTTGCGGCTGCGGGAGGTATGCAGGCGCTTGCCGGTCTCGCCGATGCGCGCGGTGAGCACGCTTTCGATAAACATATGGATGTCCTCGGCCTCGGGATCGAAGTCGAGGCGGCCCTCGTCGATGTCGGCGAGGATCTCGCGCAGGGTTTTGACGATGAGCTCGGCCTCGCTCTGCTCGATGATGCCGCATTTGCCCAGCATCGTCGCGTGGGCGATGGAGCCGGTAATGTCCTCGCGGTACATGCGGCAGTCGAAGCGGATGGAGGAGTTGAAGTCGTTGACGCGGCTGTCGAGGGCTTTGGTGAAGCGGCCGTCCCACATTTTCATAATGGTAAATTCCTTTCGGTTGGGAATGAGAAGGGTTTGGTTGGAATAAACTTTTTTCCGACCTCCCGGTCGGGGAGGGGGCGGAAACCATCTCAACCGCCGAAGTTTTCCGCCCCCTCCACCCCCGCCTTCTTTGGCTGCGCCGAAGTTCTCGGCGGGCGGAGGGAATGGGCCATATAGGGGGTGTGGGGACACTTTTGGTGAAAAGTGTCCCCACGGGGTTTATATTTGGATCAGATTACTTGCTGTTCTTTGCGTCCAGGGCTGCCTTGACCTTGAGGGGCAGACCGAAGAGGTTGATGAAGCCGGTTGCGTCGGCCTGATCGTAGACCTGGTCAGCCTCGAAGGTGGCGATGTCCTCGTCGTAGAGGGAGTAGGGCGAGGTGGTGGAAGCGAGGATGCAGTTGCCCTTGTAGAGCTTCAGCTTGACGTCGCCGGTGACGACCTCCTGGGTCTTGTCGACGAAAGCGGTGAGCGCCTCGCGGACAGGGGTGAACCACTGTCCGAAGTAGACGAGGTCAGCAAACTTGCCCGAGAGCATCTGCTTGGTGTGCATGGTGTCGCGGTCGAGGGTCAGGGTCTCGAGGGCTTCATGTGCAGCGTAGAGGATGGTGCCGCCGGGGGTCTCGTAGACGCCGCGGCTCTTCATGCCGACCAGACGGTTTTCGACCATGTCGATGATACCGATGCCGTTTGCGCCGCCGAGGGCATTGAGCTTCTCAAGCAGCTCGACTGCGCCCATCTTGACGCCGTCGATGGCGACCGGAATGCCCTTCTCAAAGGAGATGGTGACGTAGGTAGCCTTATCGGGAGCCTTCTCGGGGGAGACGCCCAGCTCAAGGATCTTGTCGTACATCGGCTCGTTGGCAGGATCCTCGAGGTCGAGGCCCTCGTGGGAGAGGTGCCAGATGTTCTTATCCTTGGAGTAGTTGGTCTCGCGGGTGATGTTCAGCGGGACATTCTTGGCGATGGCATAGTCGATCTCCTCGTCGCGGGACTTGATATCCCAGACGCGCCAGGGGGCGATGATCTCCATGTCGGGCGCGAAGGCCTTGATGGTCAGCTCGAAACGGACCTGGTCGTTGCCCTTACCGGTGCAGCCGTGTGCGATGGCGTCGGCGCCCTCAGCCTTTGCGATTTCGACGATGCGCTTGGCAATGATGGGGCGGGCGAAGGAGGTACCAAGCAGGTACTGGTTCTCATACTTTGCGCCGGCCTGCATGGTCGGGAAGACGTAATCTTCGATGAACTCCTTGCGCAGGTCCTCAATATACAGCTTGGACGCGCCGGTCTTGATGGCCTTTTCCTCGAGGCCATCGGTCTCCTTGCCCTGGCCAACGTCGGCGCAGACAGCGATGACTTCGCAGCCGGGATAGTTGTCCTTCAGCCACGGAATGATGATGGAGGTGTCGAGGCCGCCCGAGTAGGCGAGTACGATTTTCTTGATTTCCTTTTTCATTTTTATGTATCCTTTCCCCGCATATGCGGGTAACATATTTGATGGTAATATTATAACGCATATTTATGCAAAAATCAATTGTGACATTGACCAAATTTGGATGAATATTCATCGAAATCCTACTGCATAACCGCAAACCAGCACTTCCCACGGGTCGGTTTTGCCCCATCCGGGCAGACTTTTGGCGAAGGAGTTGATGAATATGAAATGGAAATTTATGCACAATATTCGTTTTGCGGCTCTGCTCTGCGCCATTCTGGCGCTCCCCGTCTCGTCTGAGGGGGCGATGGGCTGGTACTGCGTGCGCAACCGCGAGCACAAGCAGCCCCAGCTCGGCACCGATCTGACCTGGGTCGAGCAGTACGGCGGATATTACGTCGACCACGCCCACGGCGACGACAGCGAGGATAAGGTGCTCTACCTGACCTTCGACGCCGGCTATGAGAACGGCAATGTTGCACAGGTGCTCGATGCGCTCAAGGCGCAGGAGGTGCCGGGTGCCTTCTTCATCCTTGGCAATCTTATCGACCGCGAGCCCGATCTCGTCCGCCGCATGGTGGCCGAGGGGCACACCGTCGCGAACCATACCTTCCACCACCCCGACATGACGGCGAAGCCCTCGCGTGATGCCTTCGCCGCCGAGCTGACCGCACTGGAGGAGGCCTACACCAACCTCACCGGGCAGGCAATGCCGAAATATTACCGCCCGCCCGAGGGCCGCTTTGACCGCACAAACATGCAGTGGGCACATGAGCTGGGCTACAAGACCATCTTCTGGAGCTTCGCCTACGCCGACTGGGACAACAATAAGCAGCCCGACCCGGCGCAGGCCAAGGAGAAGATCCTGGCCAACGTCCACAACGGGGCGGTCATCCTGCTGCACCCCACCTCGGCCACCAACGCGGCCATCCTCGGCGACGTGATCGCGGCGCTGAAGGCCGACGGCTGGCGGTTCGGGACGCTGGACGAGCTGACCGCGGGGGCAAAATGAGGCGGGCGCTTCGCTGCGGGGCGGCGCTGCTGGCGCTGCTCGCCTGCCTGCTCCCCGTCTCAGCCGAAGCGGGGGAGGAGAGCAGCATCGTCTACCGCGCCCACGCCAACGAGGCCGGCAAGATCGCGCTGACCTTTGACGACGGCCCGCATCCGCACTACACCCACGAGATCCTCGGCATTCTCGCCGAGTATGATGTGCGTGCCACCTTCTTTGTGGTGGGGGAGAATGTCGAATTTTACCCGAACGTGCTGGCCGAGGTGCAGGCGGCCGGCCACGAGATCGGCAACCACACCTACGACCATCACCGCCTCGGCCGGGTGGACACGGCGCGGGTGACCGACGAGATCCTGCGCACCGAGCAGGCCGTTTTTGAGCTCTGCGACAGCCGCACCAAGCTCTTCCGACCGCCTGAGGGCATGATGAATGATGCCGTCATCGCCGCCGCCCGGGCGCTCGACTACCGCGTCATCCTCTGGAACATCGACACCCGCGACTGGGATCACCCCACCCCCGAGGCCATCGCCGAGAATATCCTCAGTCACGTCAAATCGGGGGATATCATCCTCATGCACGACTATATTGGCCGCGACAGCCCGACGCCCGCCGCACTGCGCATCGTCATTCCGGCCCTGCTCGAGGCCGGCTACCGCTTCGTTGGTGTCAGCGAACTGATTGGCAGCAACTGAAAAAAGGTGTGCCGTGCGGCCAAGGTCTGTTTTGAAGTTTTGCAGCAACGGGATTGGTGTCAGCTGACCTTTTCGCGCTCCCGCGCGAGTCGGCGGGGAAACCATCTCAGACGCCGAAGTTTTCCCCCCGACACCACCCCTTCCTTGGCTGGCGCGCCGGCTCATAGCAAAAATCAGCCCCGAAACATTCGTTTCGGGGCAATTTTTTTATATCACGCAGAAACTTCGGCGTAGCCAAGGAAGGTGGGTGTCCAGAGACGGCGGCACAAGTCGGCAAAGCCGACTTCGTGACTTGGCAAAGCCAAGTCCGGAAACATTCGGCGTTTGAGATGGTTCCCGCCCTCTGGTCGCGCGGGAGCGCGAAAAGCTCAGCACAACCGCATCAGATCACCCGCTGCAGCCGTCCCTGCCTGTACCGATGGAACACATACACCAGCATCGAGATGTTCAGCGTAAACAGAATGATCCACGACACAAAGAAGCAGTGGAAAATATTCTCATACGACGGCCAGCGGGTGTAGATGAAGTTCATCCAGATCATGCGGAAGATGAAGACCGAGAAGATCGAGTTCAGCGACGTCAGGAAGGAGTACCCAAAGGCCTGCAGCACGTTGCCGAAGATACCGTTCATCGCGCCCATCCAGTAGAAAAAGATGATGTACTTGGCGCGGAGCATGCCGTACTCGATGGCCGCGGGATCCTCGCCAACAAAGGGGACGAGCAAATGCTCGCCGAAGGCATAGGTCAGCGTGCCCAGCACCAGCCCGAACAGCGCACCAATCGTCAGGCAGAGCGCGAAGGAGCGGTTGACCCGCTCGCGCTGTCCTGCACCGAGGTTCTGCCCGATGAAGGTCAGCGCCGCGTTGCCGAAGGCGTTCGTGATGCTGGAGATGAAACCCTCGAGGCTGATCGCCGCGGCGTTGCCCGCCACGGCCGCGTAGCCGTAGGAGTTGATGGCCGACTGGATCTGCAGATTGGCCAGCGGGAAAAGGGCCGTGTGGAGGGCAATGGGCAAGCCGAACTTGAGGATGCGCGAGAACAGCCCCCGGTGGAAGATCAGATGCCGCAGCTCGACCCGGCAGTCGTTGTCGATGCGGCAGAGCCGGCGCACCACCAGCACCGCGCCCAGCACCTGCGACGCCACCGTTGCAATGGCGACCGCCGCGATCTTCTGGGGCAGGATGAGGCATAGAATGAGGTTGAGCACCACATTGAGCAGGCCGGAGAGCAGCATGTAGATCAGCGGCCGCTGGGTGTCGCCCGAGACGCGCAGCACCTCGGCGCCGAAGTTGTAGACGAGGATGGCGGGCGCCGAGAGGAAGTAGATGCGCAAATAGACCATCGCGCCCTCAAAGCATTCGGCGGGGCAGTTGGTCAGCGCGAGAAACTGGCGCGACAGGCCGAAGCCCAGCGCCGCCGAGACGAGGCCGATCCCCGCCGCAGTGATGAGGGAGGTGCTGACGGTGGCGGCAGACTGCTCCTTTTCCCGCGCACCGATGAAGCGGGCCAGCAGCACCTTTGTGCCGGCCGCCAGCCCCATAAAGGTGTTGATGAGCAGGCCGGTGATGGTGCTGGTTGCGCCGACCGAGGCGACCGCCACCGTGTCGGCCATGTAGCGGAGCACCATCGTGTCGACGGCGCTGAAGAGGGTCTGGATCAGAGAAGTGATCGCGATCGGCAGGGCATAGATGAAGATGGAAGGCAGCAGCGCCCCCCGGGTCGCGTCGATGGATTTGAGTTTCAGCATGGTTGTCCTTCTTTTTGGGTCATTCCGGAAAGATTTTACAGCAGAGCAGCCGCGTCGGGATCGGGCAGAGTGTCGCCGTCGTCGCTGTCACCGTCGCTGTCGTCATCGCCGCCGTGCTCGCGCTGATAGGGCTTGATCATCAGATCATCGATCTTCGGCCACGCGGCATAGGCCGCCATGAAGCCGGCGCAGCCGGGGAAGTAGACCAGCGGCAGGATGACCACCACGATGATGCCGAGGGGGGCGAGCAGCATGATGAGAATGTAGTTGAGCACAAGCATGGCCGCCATGCCGAGCAGAGCCATGACGTTGCGCTTGATGCCCACCACCGAGAAGATGAAGGCGTTCTTGATCAGCTTGCCCATGGGGAGATCGAAGGTGACCAGCATCAGGTAGAGGTAGTAACGCATGAAGTTGTAGATCAGCAGCAGGGCGATGATGAGGAAGAACATCATGTCCATGGCGAAGCTGCCGATGAGGTTGTAGAAGTAGACAAGGTCAAAGATGAGCAGCGCGAGGATGACGAGGTCGACGATACCCAGCAGCAGTCCCTGCTTTTTGTTGCGGCGGATGGCGTACCAGAAGTCGCTCCACATGAAGACCGGCTCGCGGCGCACCAGGCTGCGTAGGATGTAGGTGGTGCCGACGTTGATGTAGCCGAAGGTGCCGAGCCACACGATGGCAATGCCGGCCATCAGCAGGATAAAGCCGGGCGTCAGGAAGGGCAGCTGGAATTGGATGCCGTTCAGCGCAAAGAGGGGAGCAAGTGCCGGTGTCTGCACGACCTGCGATGCGCCGAAGAGGGCGGGGTAGATAGCGGAAGTGACCGAGGGGGTCTTCTCGCCGGTGAAGAAGAGGTAGGCCATCACGGCCAGCGGGATGATGCCAAGCAGCATGTAGAGGTTGACCGACAGGATCTTGGTAAACTTGCGGCCGAAGAGCTTGAAGAAATTCTTCAGATTCGGCGGGCCGATCTCCTCCTTCTCGACCCCCTTGCCGTCACGGTAGAGGTCAAAGAGCTTGAATTTTTTCTTTTTCTGTTCCACGGTAGTTTCCTCGTTTTATCATTTTTATAAAATATTGGGGAAATGAAGGAATATCTTAGCAGGCGAACGAATCAACTTATCATCCTGAGCGCAGCGAAGGATGTTTCTTTCGTCAAGATTCATCGTCGCTCCGCTCCTCCGAATGACAGATGTGTTTCGCTTTTGCTCATATTTTTTGTGTTTTGCAGAAACTGAGCCTATACCAGCGCGCACAGCCCGCAGTACGCTCCGTGCACCAGCATCACAAACCCGAACATCGTCAGGTACACGAACAGATACCGCCACACGAAGGGCGAGCGGAGGATCTTCTTCGGCCGGCCGCAGATGGCGCGGTACTCGTGTGAGAAATACACCGCCTGCGCCGCCAGATGCACGAATGCCGCGGCGACCAGGCCGTTCGCTCCGAGAAAGAGCAGGAACGCCCCTGCCCCGTGCGACATCTGCAGTGTTCCCGCCGAAAGGGCGCTGCCCAGCCACGCCGCCACAAAGCCCAGCGAGAACCCCCGCCAGGCCGTCAGCACGCTCAGCGCCAGCGGGCAGAACAGCGTAAAGCCCGCCGTCAGGATGAGGAACATCGACCGGATGTCGCCCGACGCGCTGTCGAGAATAGCCGCCGCGCAGTCGGGCAGACTGTCGCCGGCTGCGAAGGGAGATGTAAAATGTGCCGCCGCCCAGCCGTCCAGCGCCGGCAGTGCCGCCGCGTCGAGCAGGGAGCAGAGCACCACGCCGAACAAAAAGGCCAGCAGATACAGCCCCAGATATTGCCCCGTGATGCGGAGCCGGATGTAGGCGGGCGAGCTGCGCCGGGCGATGACCTCGGGCGCGGGAATGGCGGTCTTCTGCATAATTGCCTCCATAAGATTGTTTTTGTTCCATCTTATGGTCGTCCCGCCGGGATTATGTCACGCGCGGCCAAGCTCCTCAGCGCGGCGGGTGCAGGCCAGCATCGCCTCGTGGATGCCCTCGGCGAATTTGTACTCGTCCAGCTTCATGAGCGCCTGCTCGGTCGTCCCCTTTTTGGAGGTGACCATCGCGATCAGCTCGTCGGGCGTCTTGTCCGATGCTTTGACCAGCTTCGCCGAGCCGATCACTGCATCGCAGACGGCGTCGAGCAGGCCCTCGTCCGCGAGGCCCTGCGCCAGTCCCGACTCGTAGATCGACTTGATAAAGAGGAAGACATACGCCGGCGAGGAGCTGGTGACCGAGATGATCTTGTTCATGTCGGCTTCATCGAGCACGATGGTGCTGCCCGCCGCATCAAAGAGGGAGCGCACAAAGGCGAAGGCCGCGTCGTCGACCAGCGCGTTGCGGCAGAGGGCGATCACACCCTCGCCGATCAGCATCGGCGTGTTGGGCATCGTGCGCACGACGGGCAGAGGGCCGAAGGCGTCGGTGAAGGCCCGGATCGGGACACCGGCCGCGATCGAGACCAGCAGCTTGTCATGCACAACATCGGCCGCCTTCAGCTCGTTGAAAAGCTCAGGCATGTTCTGCGGCTTGACGGCGAAGATGACGCAGTCAGCCGCAGCGGCCGCCGCCGGCGCCGACACAGCGCGAACATAGCCGCGGTCGGCATAGCGAGCCATCGCCTCGGGAAAACGGTCAAACAGGATGATATCAGCATCGTCCACGACACCGCGCAGACTGCCGAGAATCGCGCCGGCCATGTTGCCGACGCCGAGAAAAGCAAGTTTCATGGGTTTACCTCGGGTTGAATGGAATTCAACTTTCATTATAACATTATCCCGCGGGAAAAGCAACCGAAACACAAAATATTTACATCTGAAATTTTCATATTCCCGTTTTGCGCCGTGAATCGGCCGAAGCTGGGAACAGGCGATAAACCAAGGGGAAATACACCTTTGATGAAAAATCAGCCATTCGCCCGCCGCATTTTGTGCGATTTTTTGCGAAAAATCGCCGCCAGCATCTTGAATTTCTGCAGGATTTGTGCTATAATATTGCATTATCATAACTTACACATGGAGATAAACCTATGTTTAAGATCGTCAAAAAATACCCCCTTAACGACACCACCGACTTCCTGTCGGTCTATGCCCCCCGCATCGCCGCAAAGGCACAGCCCGGGCAGTTCATCATCTTCCGCGTCGACGAGACCGGCGAGCGCATCCCGCTCACCATCGCCGGCTACGACCGCGAGGCGGGCACCGTCTCGATCATCTTCCAGAAGGTCGGCAAGTCGACCATGCAGCTGGGCGCGCTGAACGAGGGCGACGAGATCCTCGACTTCGTCGGTCCCCTTGGCACTCCCTCCCACCTCGACGGCTACAGCCGCGTCGCTGTCATCGGCGGCGGCCTGGGCTGCGCCATCGCTTACCCGCAGGCCAAGTACCTGCATGAAAACGGCGCGAAGGTCGACATCATCGCCGGCTTCCGCTCCAAGGACATCATCATCCTCGAGGACGAGATGAAGGCTTGCTCCGAGACCCTCACCATCCTCACCGATGACGGCTCCAACGGCAACAAGGGCCTGGTCACCGACGGCCTCAAGGCAAAGATCGAGGAGGGCGTCAAGTACGACCTCGTCATCGCCATCGGCCCCCCGATGATGATGAAGTTCGTGTGCCTCCTGACCAAGCAGTACGGCATCAAGACCATCGTCAGCATGAACCCGATCATGATCGACGGCACCGGCATGTGCGGCGGCTGCCGCGTCTCGGTGGGCGGCAAGATCAAGTTCGCCTGCGTCGACGGCCCCGACTTTGACGGCCATGAGGTCGACTTCGACGAAATGATCCGCCGCAATCGTATGTATATGGATCAAGAGCGCCATGCCCGCGACGAGCACTGCAACATGATGAAAATGGCCGACAAGGCGAACTGAGGAGGACACTACCATGCCGAATATGCAACTGAACAAAGTCCCGATGCCCGAGGCCTGCCCCACGGTGCGCAACCGCAATTTTGAAGAGGTAGCCAAGGGCTACACCGCCGAGGACGCCGTCCTCGAGGCACAGCGCTGCCTCAACTGTAAGAACAAGCCCTGCGTGTCGGGCTGTCCCGTCAATGTCCGCATTCCCGAGTTTATCGCCCGTGTCGCGGCCGGTGAGTTTGAGGAGGCCTACTCCATCATCCGCTCGACCAACGCTCTTCCCGCTGTCTGCGGCCGTGTATGTCCGCAGGAGAACCAGTGCGAAGGCAAGTGCATCCGCGGCGTCAAGGGCGAGAGCGTCGGCATCGGCCGCCTCGAGCGCTTCTGCGCCGACTACCACATGCAGCACGCCGCCGAAACCGCCGCAGCCGAGCCCGCGGAGGGCGCTGTCCGCGTCGCCGTCATCGGCTCCGGCCCCGCAGGCCTGTCCTGCGCCGGTGAACTGGCCCGCCGCGGCTACCGCGTCACTATTTTTGAGGCATTCCACACCGCCGGCGGCGTTCTGGTCTACGGTATCCCCGAGTTCCGTCTGCCCAAGGCCATCGTCAAGGCCGAGATCGAGGGCCTGAAGAAGCAGGGCGTTGAGGTCGAGCTCGACACCGTCGTCGGCCGTGCCGTCACTGTCGACGAGCTCTTCGCCGAGGGCTATTCCGCCATCTTCATCGGCTCGGGCGCCGGTCTGCCCGGCTTCCTCGGCATCCCCGGCGAGAACAGCTGCGGTGTCTACTCGGCCAACGAGTACCTGACCCGCGTCAACCTCATGAAGGCCTACCGTCCCGAGTACGACACGCCCATCATCCGCTCCAAGAAGGTCGCCGTTGTCGGCGGCGGCAACGTCGCCATGGACGCCGCCCGCTGCGCAATGCGTCTGGGCGCCGAGGAGGTCTCGATCGTCTACCGCCGCAGCGAGGCTGAGATGCCCGCCCGCCGTGAAGAGGTGCATCACGCCAAGGAAGAGGGCATCATCTTCCGCATGCTGACCAACCCCGCCGCCATTACAGCTGACGAGAACGGCTTCGTGAAGTCGATGACCTGCGATGTCATGGCGCTGGGCGCGCCCGATGCCTCGGGCCGCTGCCGCCCCGAGCC
Source organism: Clostridia bacterium (assembly GCA_017463865.1). GTDB lineage: Bacteria > Bacillota > Clostridia > Oscillospirales > CAG-272 > SIG693. The sequence goes on from JAFTOI010000017.1 coordinate 76,605, forward strand.
GACCGGCGAACAGATCACCCTCGATGTCGACACCGTCATCGTCGCCGTCGGCACCTCGCCGAACCCGCTCCTCCGCATGACCACGCCCGGCCTTGATACCGACCGCCGCGGCTGCATCACCACCCCAGACGGCGTAACCACCAGCCGTGAGGGCGTCTTCGCTGGCGGCGACGCCGTCACCGGCGCGGCAACCGTCATCCTCGCCATGGGCGCAGGCCGCGAGGCTGCCGATAAGATCGACGCATACTGCCATGAGAAGGGCTATGTGAAGGCGTAAATCTCTTATATCAAATAAATCCCCCCGTATTGCCGAGATCGGCGGTATGGGGGGATTTTGTCGTATCGAGTGGACGGCGTCATTGTTTTGTGGTATAATTGGGTTGAATCTATAAACAGCACATGGGACACCTCATCCGGCTTCGCCTGACGGCGAAGCCGGATGAGGTGTAACGCTGCCTATGTTTCTAATTTTTCATAAAATCGCAAAAATTCCCGTGACCAAATCCGAATTTGCCGCACTATATGGGTGAAAGGAGGCGAGAGAATGGCAGAGACCAATCTCATCACCGAAAAGCTGATCGCAGAGTTCACACAAAGCCATATGGAAAAGCTCTTTTACTTCTGCCTCAAAAAAACGGGAAACCATGCCGAGGCGGAAGACCTGACGCAGGATATCGCGCTGAACGTCCTGACGGAACTGAACAAAGGCACGATCCCCGCACACTTTTCGGCATGGGTCTGGCGCATCGCACGCAACCGTTACGCTGCGTGGGCAGACGGCAAGCATAGAAAAGCCGAATCGGTAACCGGTGCCGATATCGGGGACTATGAGCTCGAGGACACCAGCGAGAGCACGCTCGAGCAAATGATCCACAGAGAACAGCTGGCCCTGCTCAGGCGGGAGCTTGCGTTTATCGGGAGCGAGTACCGCCACATTGTCGTTGCCCACTACATCGAGGACAGGAGCATTCGCGAGATCGCCGCGTCTCTCTTCCTTTCGGTTGGCGCGGTCAAGCAGCGGCTTTACCGCGCGAGAAATATTCTGAAAGAAGGCATGAACATGGCAAGAGAATTTGGCACAAGAAGCTACAAGCCCGAGGACATCTCCTATTCCATGGGCCTGCTGCGTCTCGGCAGCAAGCATCAGCCCAAGTGCATCATGGAGCACGCGCTCTACGAAAACATTTTCCTGGAGGCCTACGGAAATCCCTCTTCCGCGGAGGCGCTTTCGCTGGAGCTCGGCGTGGCGCTGCCCTATATGGAGAGCGAGCTGGAATACCTCACCCGCGAAACCTTTTTAACGAAGAAAGACGGAAAGTATCAGACCGCCTTTCCGATCGTCAGCCGCACCGCGCAGGAGCAGGTCAACGCCGCTCAGCTGGCCGCCGCCCCCGGGATCACAAAGGCGCTGGCAACCTTCATCGATCGGCTCACCGCCGCGCTGGGCGAGGGATATTACGGTACCGATCAAGATGCGGAAAGCGCCAAGTGGACGCTTCTCCTGCTGGCGCACCAGCATTTTGAGGTAAAATCTCCGCACACGCATCAGTTTACCCAGCGGCCGGACGACGGCCAGTGGGACATCGTCGGCTATCAGCGTTGTACCGTACCGAAACCGGCCTTTGTGGGCAACCATGTCCTGCACGGAAACGGCTATATGCTCCAGCAGTTCAGCGCTGTGCCCGGCAGAGATCTCACCGCTGAGGACGCGCAGGTGATCTTTGACGCCGTGATCGGCCGGATCAGTGACAAAGACGCCCCGCGCGCGGCGGAGTTGGCGGAATGCGGCTATCTCCGCCGGACAGGGGACACTTATGCACCGGCAATTCCGGTGATGAAGCCCGCCGCGATCCGGCATACAGTCAACAGCATGGATGCCGAAACGCGCTCGGTGCTGAACGCTCTGGCCGACAGCGCGAAACAGCAGATGGCGGAGCTGCATCATACGATCACCGAAATTGTCCGCTCCGATCTTCCGGCCATATTTGCCGGGAATGCATTCCAGTGCGAGCTGGCCGCCTCAAGCTGTGATTTCTCACGCGGCTATATCATGGCTGAGGCACTGCGGCAGGGGTATCTGCTGCCTGCGGAAAAGGTGAGCCGGGCAGTCGGCGCGTATCTCGATCTTGTATAAGCCATCATCCCGCCGGGACAGCGCGCTGCGCTGTTCCCGGCGGGATCTTTCACGGCAGATTCCCGCACGCGAGCAGGCACTGCCCGCACTGGATGCAGTCGGGGCCGACCACCGGCACGGAGACACCATGCTTGTTCTTCTCGAAGGTGATGTGCCCGCAGATCATGCACCGGCCGCAGCCGATGCAGCACCCGGCGTCAACCACGCGGCTGATGTTGTTCTCGCCCATGCGCTCACCCCAGCCGCGCGGCAAAATCGGCCAGCGCTTCGCTGATCTTCAGCTGCTGCGGACATACTGCCTCGCAGGATCGACAGCCCAGACATGCCGACGGATGCTTATCCTCGGGCAGGGCAGAGAGCGCCATCGGCGCGATAAAGCCGCCGCCGGTGAAAGCATGCTCGTTGTACAGCGACAGCAGCCACGGGATGTCCAGCCCCTGCGGGCAGTGGTCGGTGCAATAGCGGCAGGCGGTGCAGGGCAGGATCTTCTTCTCGAGCATACCCCGCGCGATGTCGAGGATGGCTGCCATCTCGGCCTCGTTCAGCGGCGCGCTCATCTCGAAGGTGCGCAGATTGTCGGCCAGCTGCGCGGCGTTCGACATGCCCGAGAGGACGACCGTCACGCCCGGGATCGACTGCAGGAAGCGGAAGGCCCACGCCGGAACGCCTTCGTCGGGGCGCAGGGCGGCGAGCCGTGCGGTGTCCGCATCCGACAGCTTGGCCAGCGCCCCGCCGCGCAGCGGCTCCATGACCCAGATCGGGATGCCCCATTCGCGCAGCAGTGCCGCTTTGGCCTCGCCCGCCTGGAAGGTCCAGTCGAGGTAGTTGAGCTGCAGCTGGCCGAACTCCATCGCGGAGCCGTAGACGGCGAGGAAACGGCGGATGGTGTCGATCGAGCCGTGCGCCGAGAAGCCGAGATGGCGGATGCGGCCGTTGGCCTTCTGCGCCGTGAGGTAGGCGAGGATGTGGTTGGCGGGATCGAGATAGCCGTCGATGTTCAGCTCGCAGACGTTGTGGATCAGGTAGAAGTCGAAGTAGCCGACGCCGCACTTGCGCAGCTGCTCCTCGAAAATTTCCTCGACCTTGCCCATGTTTGCGAGGTCATAGCCCGGGAATTTGCTGGCGAGGTAGTAGCTCTCGCGCGGGTAGGCGCTGAGCACGCGGCCGATGACCCGCTCTGACTGTCCGCCGTGATACCCCCACGCGGTGTCGTAATAGTTGACGCCGGCCGCCATGGCCATGGCGACCATCTCGGCGGTGGCGGCTTCGTCGATTTTGGTGTTGTCGCCGTCAACGGTGGGCAGGCGCATGGTGCCCATACCGAGCTGGGAGAGGGAGATGTCCCCGAATTTGCTGTGGATCATGGTGGTGCCTCCTTGCGATTGTTTTCCCCCATTATACCACAAACCGCCCGCGTTGTACAGCCCCATTTTCGCGCCTTGACAATCCCGCCGCCGCGTGATATAATGAAGGAAAATCTGCTCAACATGAGGTAACCGCCATGAACTGCTCCGCCCTCCTTGCCAAAATCGACGAGCTCCAGCCCCGCTATCTCGCTTACTGGACCGACATCTGCAGCATCGAAAGCCCCACCAGCCACAAGCCCGGCGTCGACGCCGTCGGCGCCTACTGCATCGCGCACGCCCGCGCGATGGGGTGGACGGTCGAGGTACACGAGGAGGACGTCGCGGGCAACGCCGTTTGCATCACGATGAATCCCGACGCATCCGGCGCGCCCATCTGCCTGTCCGGCCATATGGACACCGTCCACCCGGTGGGCTCGTTCGGCTCGCCGGCCGTCCGCATCGAGGGCGAGAAGCTCTGCGGTCCCGGTGTGGTCGACTGCAAGGGCGGCATCGCCGCCGCGGCGCTGGCCATGGACGCGCTGGCACAGTGTGGTTTCACCGCCCGCCCGGTCAAGCTGCTGCTGCAGAGCGACGAAGAGGGGGGCAGCCGCTGGAGCGACAAGCGCACCATCGGCTGGATCTGCGAACAAGCCAAGGATGCCGCCCTCTTCCTCAACGCCGAGGGCTTCGGCGGCAAGGCGGTGCTCCAGCGTAAGGGCATCCTCAACTACCGCTTCACCGTTCACGGGCGCTCCTGCCACGGCTCGAAGTGCCACGAGGGCGCCTCGGCCATCGCCGAGGCGGCGCACAAGATCCTCGCCCTCGAACAGTGGAAGGACGGCGCCGGGCTGACCGCCAACTGCGGCACCATTGAGGGGGGGACCACCCCCAACACCGTCCCCGAGACCTGCTCCTTCGTGGTCAATATCCGCTTTGCGACGGCGGAGCAGCGGGATTTTGCTGAGGCGGAATGCCGCAGAATTGCTGAAAGTTCAAGCATTTCCGGCACCACCTGCACTCTCGAGCGCGTCAGCTACCGCATCGCCATGGAGCGCGCTGACCGCAACTTCGCCGCCCTCGACCGCATGAACGCCATCTATGCTGACGCTGGCTTGCCTACCCTCGTCGCCGGTGCCTCCACCGGCGGGTCGGACGCCGCCGACGTCACCGCCGCCGGCATTCCCTGCGTCGACTCGGTCGGTACGCGGGGGGGCGGTATCCACACGGTGAATGAGTACGCCTACATTGCTTCGCTGGCGGAGTCAGCAAAGCGGATGGCGAGCGTGATCTGGTGCTGGTGAGGGGAAAACATGATCAGACTGCTCACAATGAAAATCGTTCCAGCTTTGTACCGAAACATTGACAAAATTCCCCTCGCGTGATATAATATCTTTGATTGGACATCCCATATTTGAATTGATGCAAGGGAGATTACCATGAAAATTCTGCACGATATCCACACACACAACGTCTTTTCCGCCTGCTGCGGTGACCGCTCGGCGTCCACTGCCGCTTACCTCGAAAAGGAAGCTGAGCTTGGCATGCGGCTGTTCGGCCTCTCCAACCACCTCTGGGATGAGCGGGTCGCCGGTGCGTCGTACTGGTACAAAAATCAGACGATCTGCAAGGCCGAGGAGGCGAAGAACGCCTTTGCCCTCGCCGACCCGTCACTGAAGGTGCTCTTCGGCTGTGAGACCGAGTTCTACGCCTGCCGCGATATCCTCGGCATGTCGGCCGAGGGGGCGGCGCACTTTGATTATCTGCTCATCCCCCACTCGCACCTGCATATGCGCAACGAGGTGATGGCAGATTTCCCGGAAATTCTGGAGGCCCGGGCGCAGATTCGCGCTGAGCTGGCCGAAAAGCTGCCCTATCTGCCCGAGAAGAACCTCGACGCCATGGCCGCCACCCTCAAGGAGGCCGACATTGTCAAGATCTTCCCCGAGCTGGAGATCAATGTGATGACCTACACCAACCGTGCCAACCTCGACACCTTCCGCGCCCTGCTGGCCAACGCCGAGCTGCAGAAGCTGGCCGGGACGATGCCCATCTCGATCGCGCATTCCTTCGCGCCATGCGGCGTGCCGCATGTGAAGAAGAACGAGTATCTTGCCCACATTCGCGACGAGGACGCCGCCGAATGCTACCGCGCGGCGGCTAAGCTGGGGCTGTACATCGAGCTCAACGTTGGTGCGATCACCGAGGTGTCTTTCGATATGAGCAACAACCGGCTCATCGACCTCTATCGGATCGCGAAGGCTGAGGGGTGCCAGTTCACCTTCGGCACTGACTCTCACTCGGTGGCAGGCCTTGAGCTGATCCGCGAGGGCGACCGCGTCGCCGACGCGCTGGGGTTGGAGATGCGCGATATCGCCGAGTTTGTCCGCTGCGGTGTTGAACTTTAAGCTATAAAATCAATACTCACATATAAAAGGAGAACCTACCCATGTCCAAACTGATCGGTAATGCGGTCGTTGGCCAGTCCGGCGGCCCGACTGCTGCAATTAACGCTACTCTCGCTGGCGTCATCCGCGGCGTCAAGGAGAACGTCCACGACGGCTCCATCCCGCGCCTGTACGGCATGCACAACGGTGTCGAGGGCCTCTTGGAGGAGCGCCTGGTCGACCTGACCGCGTTCTTTGCGGACGACAAGAAGATCGACGAGCTGGAACACACCCCCGCTGCTGCGCTCGGCTCCTGCCGCCGCAAACTGCCCAAGCCCGGCGAGGATGACGCGGTTTACGAGAAGCTGCTGGCCATCTTCAAGAAGTACGACATCCGCTACTTCTTCTACATCGGCGGCAACGACTCGATGGACACCGTCGCCAAGCTCTCGGCCTACACCAAGGGTCACGACTACGAGATGCGCATCGTCGGCGTGCCGAAGACCATCGATAATGACCTGGTCGTCACCGACCACACCCCCGGCTTCGGTTCTGCCGCCAAGTACCTCGCTGTCACCATGCAGGAGATCATCCGCGACTGCGCTGTCTACACCACCAAGGCGGTTACCATCGTCGAGATCATGGGCCGCGACGCCGGCTGGCTGACCGCTTCGTCGGCGATCGGCCGTGCGGTCAACGGTATTGCGCCTGATCTGGTCTACCTGCCTGAGCGTACCTTCGATCTGCAGGAGTTCTTTACTTCGGTTCGCGCCGCGCTCGAGAAGCACCCCAACGTCGTTGTTGCGGTTTCCGAGGGCATCCGCTTCGCTGACGGTACCTATGTCGGCGAGGGCACCCAGAGCGGTGCGGTGGATGCGTTCGGACACAAGTACCTGTCCGGCACCGGCAAGGCGCTGGAGATCGCCGTCAAGAACGAGATCGGCTGCAAGGTCCGCTCGGTGGAGCTGAACATCTGCCAGCGCTGCGCTGCGCACGTCGCATCGGCCATCGACCTTGAGGAGTCGGTCGCTGTCGGCCGCGCCGCCGTCAAGCACGCCGCCGAGGGCGTCACCCGCGAGATGATGACCATCGACCGCATCTCGACCAAGCCTTACGCCTACAAGATCGGCCACAACGACATCGACCTCATCGCCAACCAGGTTAAGGAAGTCCCCGCCGAGTTCATCAACGAGGCCGGCAACAACGTCACCGACGCCTGTGTTGAGTACCTGCTGCCCCTCATCGCCGGCGAAGTCGCGCCTGAATATAAGGACGGCCTGCCGGTGCATGTGATCATTGACTGAGATTTGTCCATGCAAAGCGCCTCGATGAATTGTCGAGGCGCTTTTTTGTGCGGCGAAGCCGCCAGCCAAGGAAGAGAAGTGGGTGAATTTCCGCCGCAGGCGGAAAGAGGGCGAGGAGGAAACTTCGGCGTTTGAGATGGTTCCTCCTCGCCCTTCTGCGCGAAGCGCAGTTCACTTCTGCACCCGCAGGAACAGCCGCTTCAGTGCCCGGCCGTTGAAGGGGATGAGGGGATACAGATACGACCGCCGGCGGTTGACCGTCGCGTTGGATGCCACCAGCACAATGGCGCCGACCAGCCCGCCGACAAAGCCCCACACGTCAAACAGCGCCGTCAGGATCAGCAGGCCCATGCGCAGGAATTTGAAGGCATATCCCAGCTCGTAGCTGGGCTGCGTGAAGTTCGCGATAGCGACGAAGGCCATATACACGATGACCTCGGGCATCAGCCACCCGATGTCGACTGCGAAGTCGCCGAGGATCAGGCCGCCGACCACCGAGAGGGAGTTGGACAGCATGCTCGGCGTGTTCATCGATGCCAGCTTCAGCCCGTCGATGACGAACTCGGTCAGCACCAGCTGGGCGAAGATGGGGATGCGTGCCTGCTCGACCGGCAGAATGAAGCTAAGCCACCCCGGCAGCCACTCGGGATGCCGCACCAGCAGATACCACAGCGGGGTCAGGAAGAGGGTCACCCAGAAGATGCTGTGCCGCAGCAGCCGCACATAGCAGCCGGTGAGGGGAGGGAAGTAGTAGTCGCCGGTTTCCTGCAGAAAGTCGAAGATCGAGGTCGGCAGGATCATGGCCTCGGGCGAGTTGTCGCAGAGGATGATGACGTTCCCCTCGAGGATCGAGGCCGCCGCCGCGTCCGGACGCTCGGTGCAGCGGATCTTCGGGAAGGGATTGTACCAGCGCGTTTTGATGAGGCACTCGGCCAGCGACTGGTGCCCCATCGGCAGGGCATCGGTTTTGATGGCCTTCAGCCGTTCGGTGAGATAGTCGACATACTTCGGGTCGGCTTTGCCCTCGACGTAGCAGAGCACGACGTCGGTTCTTGACTCCTCGCCGACGGTGTGGTAGGCCATCGTCAGCCGCGGGTCGCGGATGCGGCGGCGGATGAGGGCGGTGTTGAAGACCAGCGTCTCGACGAAGCCGTCCCGCGCGCCCCGCATGACGCGGTCATTTTCGGGCTCCTGCGTGTCGCGGGCGGGGTAGGTGCGGGCGTCGATGACGATGGCCTCGCTCCCGAAGGTGGAGCCGAGCGCTACCGTCGCGCCGCTGAGCACCATCATGACCATGGTGTCGACCGAGTCGGTGACGTCGGCCTCGACATAGGTCACCTGCCGCTCGACGAAGTCCTGTGCGCCCCCGCCGAGGCCGTCAAGGCTGACAAAGGGAAGCAGCAGCTTCTGCATCACGACGTCCTTGACGAAGCCGTCGATGTAGTAGAGGGTCAGCTCGTCCTGCCCGACGCGGAGTGTTTTTTTGATGAGATCGAAGCTGTCGTCGACCCGCAGCAGGTGGTCGAGAGCGGCGACGTTTTCTCGGTAGTTTGGTGTGAGTTTGCGCATGGTGGTTCTCCTCCCGGTGGATTCAAGGAGAAGTATGCGCGGATTGGGTGAGGATTATGCGGATTTTATGGATAGGGTCGTGGTTTGTTTGGCAAACCTGTAGAGGCGCACACACGGGTGCGCCTCTACAAGAAATTGATTCGATATTGCGTAATAATAAAAAGTCTATGATTTCACGGACACACCCCTACTCCACCGCCTCTGCCTTGCCCGTCACCGCGTTCACATACACCACCGCGTCTCCCTCGCCGAGACGGTAGCACAGCAGCTCCCGCCCGTCGGCGCGGACGGCGGTGCAGAGCACGCCCGGCGCGGTTGCGCCGTGGCTGTGCGCCGCTTCCTCGGGGGTGAGCATCGTCTGGGGCAGGGTGCGGGTGGGCGTGTGGTAGCGGTAGTATCGGTCGGCGTCCCAGAGGCTGAGGCGGCCTGTCGCGGCGTCGATGCCGACGAGGATGCGCTCGCTCAGACACAGGATGTCCTCCCGAGTCGGGGCGAAGGTGAAGTAGTAGCAGCCCTCGCCGCTGTCGGTGTCGGTCACCGCCATCGCCTCGGGGGCATGGGCGGCGATGACGGTCTCGGCGGCGGTGCGGGCGGCGGCTCCGCCAACGTCGCCCTCGCGGGTGCGGCGGTCGTAGAGGAGGGTCAGCAGGCGGCCGTCGATCTCGCTGACCGTGACGGTGAGGTTGGCCGAGGTGAAGCACCAGCGGGCCGGCTCACCCTCGGCGGTCGTACGGGTGAGGTGGACGCTCCCCCCGACAGCTGCGGCGGCGATCTTGCGGGCGGCATCCTCATCGAATGGTGTGCCCCGCATCAGGCTGAGGTAGCCGCTGGGCGGCGCGACGTCGGAACCGACGCCGTCGTAATAGAGCCGGCCGAGGCCGGCAAAGTGGTCGGCCAGGGCGCTTTCGTCCACTGTCCCTGCGGCCGCATCGACGGCGGCGGGCAGAACAGCATCGGCCAGCGGCAGGGCAAAGTCGCGCAGGCGGGTAAGGAGAGCGTAATCGGGGACGCGGGTCACGCCGCGGGCAAGGTCGTCAGCCAGCACGCCGCTGATCTCGGCGGTGCAGGCGGCAAAGCGGCGCAGGGCTTCCCCGCCTTGCCCGGTGACGCTGACCTGTCCCAGCGCGGCGGCGGCGAGGTCGGCGTCGTGGCGGAGCGAAACGAGCGCCGGGAGCGGTGCGTCGGTGGCCACGGCCAGTGCCAGCCCCTCGGCCATCGCCTCGAGGTGGCCGACTGCATCGGTGAGGGCGCGGACCTGCGCCTCATGTGCACTCTGACGAATGTCGCGCGCTTGTGCCACCGCTGAGGCGGCAAATCCGACCGTCAACAGCGCGAGACCGACGACAAAGCTCAGCGCACGGATGGCGCGTTTGGACATGCGGATCACTCCTTTCACCCGAAGTATCCCCGCTGCGCGAAAAATTATGTGCGCGCGCTTGACATGCGGCGAACGGTGTGGTATGATTTAAAAGATATAAATTTTTTGCCGCCACACTTGACGCAAGAAACAGCATACAAAAAATCGAGGTAAACCACCATGAAAAACCGACTCTACCGCAGTCTGGCCGATTCCTTCCGGCTCGACTTCTATCTCCCCGAATCGCCGCTGATCAATCCGCCCGCCGTGACCTATGCCGCCGACGCCAATCTCGCCGCCGTCATGGCGTTGCCGACGCCGCCGCAGGCGGTGCTGATGGATGTCACTGACGCGCTCACTGTGCTCGCACCCGACGGCAGTGCCGTCGGGACGCTGGACGACTGCCTGCGCGCGCTGAACCGCCGGGCGTACCCCATTCTGCGTTTCACCTCAGCCGAAGCCGGCGCAGCCATTGCCGCCTACGCCGATGCCAACTGCCTTGGTGACCTCACCCTCTGCGTGCCCTACGCTGACCGCGCGCTGCTGCCCGCCGTCCGCGCCGCGCTGCCCCTGTCGCGCGGCATGCTCGACTGCCGCGGGATGACGCTTCCTGACGGTCAGTTGACGCCGGTTGGCCAATGCCAGGCGCATGACGCCACCATGCTGTTGATGGACAGGCTCCCCTCCCGCGCCGCACTCCGCAGTCTGCAGAAACGATTTATCCAGGTGTGGATCGATGCCGATCCCACCGATGCCCTCTTCGCCGGCGCCTGCGGCATTATCACGCGCGAGCCTGCGGCGCTGTATGCGCTGATCGCCCGCCTCCCCGCCCGCTCGACCGTGCGCCCGACGCCCCTTTATGCGCACAAGGGCCTGCACATCACCGAGGAGTTCCCCGAAAATTCGATCAAAGCCGCCGTCGGCGCCGGTATGCGCGGCTACGACGCCGCCGAGATCGACATCACGCTGACGAAGGATGAGGTGGCCATCGTCCAGCACGACCCGACCACGAAGAAGCTCTTCGACCGCGACCTTACGGTCACCGAATCGATCTTCGCCGAGCTATCGACCCTTCGCCGCAAGGGCTTCCCCGAAGACAGCCTCGACCGCTTCGACGACCTGATGGTCGCTATGAAAGCCTACCGCGAAACGCCGGTGCTCATCGAGCTCAAGACCCCCGCCGCCTCTTTTGGCACCGAGGAGCTGATCGCGCAGATGGCCGACCTGCTTGCCCGCCCCGATGTGCAGCAATACTGCACCTGCATCATGGGTGTCAAGCCGCCCTATCTGGCCTATGTCCACAAGCACCTGCCCCGCCTGCCCCTCTCGCACTGCGTGGGCAAGCTGGGCGATCCGCCCACTGACACTGACGGGCTGAACCTGATGATCTACCGCTTCGCCGAGGAAACCAAGGGCGCCAACGCCGGCTACAACCCCGACCACCCGTCGATCAGCGCCAGCTTTGCACGGATCGCGCACCTGCGGGGCATCACCGTCTTCCCGTGGGGCTGGGCCTTCAAGCCATGGGAGACAGAGTGCGCCCCGCTCTCGGCCGCCTTCGCGGCCGGCTACGACGGCCTCACCACCGACTGGGTGACCAAATTCGCCGACTTCCCGGTCGACCTCATCCCGACCCTGCCGTCCCGCATCCCAGCCGGCCTGCCGGTCGCGCCGACCGGCAAGCTCCTCTCCCGCACCGGCGAGAAGAAGGACGCCTATGGGCTGACCATCATCCCGCTGAGCGGCGACGTCACGGTGCGGGATGATGGGCTCTTCACCGGCAGCGGCCGCGTCAAAGTCGCACTCACCTACCGCGGCATACTGCCCGATGGAGAGCCGCTGTGCCTGTGCAGCGAGCCGGCAACGGTGGAGTTTGCATAATTCCATCGTGTGAGAACACCTCGTCCGTCTCAGCCTTGCGACCAATCCAACCTTCCAGCCGAGCTTCGCTCAGCCCAAGGGGAAGGCTTAGGATACCGCGAACCGAAATAAGCCTTCCCCTTGAGGGGAAGGTGTCACCGTAGGTGACGGATGAGGTGGAGCTCCGCTAATGTAACGATTTCTGCCCGAAACAAACAAAAATCCCCTCCCCCCCTTGTGAAACCGCACAAAATCTGGTATACTATATTTATCGCAAATCTCGACCAACGGAGACCACCATGAAGCAATACAACATCCTCGTTATCTTCTCCCCCGATCGCGGGCGTGTACTGATGTGCCGGCGGCGAAAGCCGCCCTATGCGGGCATCCTCAACTTCACCGGCGGCAAGATCGAGCCGGGCGAAACGCACGAGAACGCAGCCTACCGCGAGCTGTTCGAGGAAACCGCCATCCCACGGGACGACGTGCATCTCACCCACCTCATCGATTTCGCCTACCCGCTTGAACATGGTAATCTCTGCGAGGTCTGGTGCGGCGTTCTGCGGCGCGAAGTCGAGGCCGAGGGTGACGAAAACGAGCTGCTCTGGGTGCCGGTCAGCGATGACTTCACCGACGTGACCCGCTTTGCCGGCTGCGGCAACGTCTACCATATGATGCAGTACGCCGCCGCACATATAGACGCGATCACACAACACGATAACTGAGAAAGGCAAACACACATGGAAACCTGGGAATCCCTCGAAGCGGCCTGCCGGGCCTGCGACAAATGCAGCCTGCACGCCACCCGCACCAACTGCGTCTTCGGCACCGGAAGCCGAACGGCTGACCTGCTTTTCGTCGGCGAGGCGCCGGGCGAGCAGGAGGATCTGTCCGGTGTCCCCTTCGTCGGGCGGGCGGGCAAGCTGCTTGACCAATACCTCTTTGCCGTCGACATCCCGCGCGAGGATGTCTACATCGCCAACATCCTCAAGTGCCGCCCGCCGCAGAACCGAGACCCTCTGCCCGAGGAAGAGGACGCTTGCATGGACTACCTCCGCGCGCAGGTAAAGCTGATCGACCCGAAGGTCATCGTCTGCCTCGGGCGCATCTCGGCGATGCGCCTCATCAAGCCCGACTTCCGCATCACCCGCGAGCACGGGCAGTGGTTCGAGCGAGGTAAATATCTCATCACCGCCGTTTATCACCCGGCAGCGCTCCTGCGCGACCCGCGTAAAAAGGAAGAGATGCTGACCGACATGCAAGCCATCCGGGCCAAGCTGGAAGAGCTGGCGGAGGTGCGCGCATGAACATGGCCTCCCTCATCGGCACGGTCGCGTGCCTGTTCCTGCTGCTGGCGGTCGGCTACCTCGGGCGCAAGCTGAATATCATCGATGACGCCCTCTCGAAGGGGCTGTCACGGCTCATCATCAAGATTGGCCAGCCGGCGCTCATCATCAATTCGCTGATCCGCACGACCTATGACGCCGACGCCCTCAAGGAGGGCCTCATCATCGTCGTCATCGGCTTCGGCCTGCACATTTTCATGGCGGTCTACGCCTACCTCTCCTGCAAGCCCATCCGCGATCTGGATGAGCGCAAGCTGTCCGAGTTTTCGCTGGTCTTCACTAACTGCGGCTTTATCGGCTTCCCCATCCTCGAGTCGATCTTGGGCGAAACGGGTCTTTTCTGGGGCGCCTTCTTCTTCATCAGCTTCCACACGCTGACCTGGACGTGGGGCATCCTGATCCTCGCGCGCGGGCGGGAGGATATCCGCCCGAAGGTGAAGAACATCTTCCTCAACTACGGCACAGTGCCCTGCGCCATCGGCCTTGCCATCTATCTCTCGCGCATCCCCCTGCCCGATTTCCTGCTGGATTTCTCCAGCTACCTCGCCTCCCTCTGCACACCGATCTCGATGCTCATCACCGGCGCCCTGCTGGCGACTCTGCCGGTCAAGCAGATGTTCTGCTCTGGGCGGCTGTACCTGCTCTGCGCGCAGAAGCTGCTGGTCATCCCGATCCTCGTCTGCGTCATCATGCACCTGTGCGGGATCCCGAGCGACTACACCATGTTCGCCACGATCATCTCAGCGCTGCCCTCAGCGGCCGTGATCACCATGTTCGGCGAGCTGTACGGGATCAAGCCCTCCTACGCCGCCCTGATGGTGGGCATGACCTCGCTGCTCTCGGTCGTAACGCTCCCCTGCGTCATGTGGGTAGCTGAGCGGGTGTTGGGGTGATTTATGGAAGATATCCGGCAAGTCTACAAGCAGCTGACTGCTGTCGACATTGAAAAGCAGCGCAAACTCTGGGATGAACGTGGAAAAGGATATTATGGGGAATTTCAAGTTCTAAAATATTTGTACCAAAACATTACCGGCAACTGCAAAATTTTAATGAATCTGCAAATTCCCACACCATATAATACACTCACCGAAATTGACCTTTTGATGATTCACGAAACTGGTATTTACGTTTTTGAAATCAAACATTATAAAGGCCGAATTTACGGTACCAGCAACAAACCTAAATGGACACAATACTTTCGAACCGCACCCAATCACACATTTGATAGCCCAGTTGGACAAAATAGTTATCACATTCAAGCACTAAAGCGATTGATCCCAAATGAGAATTTCTATTCGCTAATTGTTTTCACACACGAAGATTGCGTGCTGAAAATTGAAAATCTTTCCACCGATTTGGTTATCTGCAAGCTGGACGAACTGCATAGTATATTGAACGAAAAAATATCCAAACTGTCTGCTGTATACACCATGGAGAACATTGATCAATTATTCCAACAGCTTGCAAAATACTCCCCAATGAGCAATGAAATCCAGCTGAATGATCTTCTGCCAGAAGCACCACTCTACACTTATTTCGAACAATTAAAAGTCTCTCTAGATGACGCAGTCACCCACGCAAAAAATACAGAAAAGCAGCATAAAAAGGCTTTTTGGATATCCCTAACCGCCTGTATACTGACAGCAACACTCGTAATTTGCGGTTGCCTCAAATATTGTAACGCAAAAATTACAGAAGCTGAAGCACAACTGAATGAATTTGCTCAAAATTTCAAGCATGTCGACGAAATAGATAATCCGTATGTAAAAGCTGTCAACAGCATTGTTACAATATCTTCTATTGAACTCAACATCTCAGATTCACTTGAAAACACTGTTACATTTCGTGCTACACTCTCTGTATCTGGCGCCGATTATGGTATTGCCTGGAACGAAAATAGCCAGTATATTGTCATAACCAAAGATGGAAAGGTTCACGAATATGCTATGTTTGGAGAAGCAAATCCTTTCTATTCATTTTCAAATCGAATTGGTCCGCCTGGTTCAGCGGCATACCCCTCTGCATCCACATTGGAAACAAAACAGTTTTTTGGCATACAATCTCCAGATGACATAGCCTATATAAAAATAAAAAATGTCTCTGTCTGGAGCGTTTCCTATTACTCAAAAATGCTGCACAACGATCTTGAATTAGAACTTTATAAATCCGAATAAGCGAAAGAAGGACGAAAGCTATGCTTTCGTCCTTCTTTCGCTTATCACCACAGGCGGCGCTTGCGCTCGACCTGCTGTCCGTCGACGGCCAGATAGCTGAACCCGACGCCGTCAAAGCCGGCCTGAATCAGGTGCCCGTCGATCTGCGCGTTGAGCGCGTGGGCCGTCTCGAGCCCCATGGCGATCTCGTCGTACACCATGCCGTCGATGACCAGCTCATTGACCTGCTTCACGCGGCGATAGCAGATGCGGTGGCCGAGTACCTCGGCTTCGAGCAGCACACGCGCCTTGACCGACATGTCTGCAGGCCGCGGCTCGGCCGGTGCGGCCTCGGGGTCAAGACCGCGCTGCTCGGCCTCGGCCTCCGCCCAGCTGTCCGCCGGCGTGGCACTGAGCTGATGGCCGTAGCGGACGCCGATGATGAGATAGTACAGCACCCAGGCGTGGATCAGCGCATCCATCACACCCGACAGCTCCTGCAGCAGCAGGTACAGTCCAACCAGAACCAGCGTATCGAGAATGAACATCACCAGCGCGGCGATCATCCAACCGTAATGCTTTTTGCTCATCATCCAGCACAGAATGTAGGTTGCGAGAATGACCGCAGTCAGGCAGATGCACACCGTCAAAACCGCGCTGTTTTCACTGACGATGCCGACCGCCACGGCATAATACGGAACAGTGGCCGAAAACAACATCATCACGCCGGAATTGACCGCCAGCAGGATCAGATTGACCACAGTAAAGGCGATCATCAGCAACAGATTGTGCCGCGCGACAGTGTATTTTTGCTGCGCGACCGCGTGTGACGGACGGTGATCATTGGTTTTGTTCATAGTAGGCCTCCTTGTCGGTGATTTTTCATCATTATACCATGGTTTTTTCCGTTTTGCAACAATTTTCTTAATTGGATGTCAAATTGGAGGTCAATGTAAATACAAAAACTTCAGTCCCGCTTAACCTTCGCTTCAGCAGGATTCTCTTCCATTTCCCCGAAAATGTGGTATAATGAAAGCACAAAAGCGCTTTTGAATCCATTTTCGGAGGAAACGATATGAATATTGGCGAAATCATCAGAGCCGCCCGCCGCGAGCGCGATATGACGCAGGAACAGCTGGCTGAATATCTGAATCTGTCGGTCTCAGCTGTCAGCCAGTGGGAGAGCGGCAGGACGATGCCCGACCTTGGCATGATTCCCGCCATCTGCAATTTGTTCGGCATCAGTGCAGACCGTTTGCTGGGCATTGACCTGGAGCAGCGTGAGGCGCGGATCAAGTCTATCTGGGATGAGGCGGGCAAATACTCGGGGCGGGGCTATTATGACGAGGCGCGGGCTATCCTCGAGGACGGCCTGCGGGAGTTTCCCGACAGCTATGGGTTGATGAGTGATTTGATGTTCATCGCCTACTGGCAGGGGCAGGAGCGGCAGGAGGGCGAGGCGCGCTTCGATGAAGCCATCCGGTTGGGGGAGGCGATCCTTGCCGGCTGCACCGAGGACAATATCCGGCACAGCGCTATCCAGATCCTCTGCTACTCCTATACTGCCCGAGGTGAGACCGACCGCGCGGAGGCATTGGCACGGAAGATGCCCACCATCTGCATCGCGCAGGAGTGCCTGATGTCGCACATCAAACAGGGCACCGAGGGCTACCGCGCGGCGCAGGCCGAGGCAAACGACCTGCTGCAGCACCTTGAGGTACGCATCGGCTGCATGAATCTCAAGCTGGACGACGGCAGCCGCGCCTACACCTCCGCCGAGCGTGCCGCGCTCAACGACAAGCTGATCGCGCTGCTTCATCTGCTCTTCGAGGAGGGGGACTTCGGCTTTTACCACACCCACCTCTGCGGCACTCACCGCGAGCAGGCCGCCTATTATGCCAAGCTCGGCGACGCGGTGCAGACTCTGCGCCATCTCAGCGCCGCCGCTGACCATGCCGTCGGCTTCCTGCAGTGGACGGAGCATCCCGTGCCCCACACCTCGCTGATCTTCCGGGGCAGCGGCGGATACGGCTCCTTCGGCACCGGCGACACCGACAACGATGCTGCCCAGGTGCTCAAGGCGATCGAGCATGCGCGGTATGAGTTTGTACGCGATGCGCCGGAGCTGGCCGCGATCCGTGAGCGGCTCGCGCCTTATGCCGACAAGTGGTCGGTGTGAATCAAGCCACACCGTTCCCCTGTAAAAATTCCAGTCCTGCTTTACCTCGAATGCAGAAACATTCTCTTCCCATTCCTGCGCAGTTGTGGTACAATAAAAACAACAAAAGCGCTTTTGATCTTTTTTGGAGGAGAATTCATGAACATAGGCGAAACCATCAAGAAAGCCCGCCGTGACCGGGACATGACGCAGGAGCAGCTGGCCGAGTATCTGCACCTCAGTGTTTCCGCTGTCTCCCAGTGGGAGCTGGGCAAGACCATGCCTGACCTCGCGACCATCCCCGCCATCTGCAACCTGTTCGGCATCACCTCGGACGAGCTGCTTGGGATCAACGTGAAGCGGCGGGACGCGCGGATCAAGGAAATCCGCGTTGAGGCGAACAAATATTCCTCGCGGGGCTATCATGCCGAGGCGCGGGCGATCCTCGAGCAGGGAGTGCGCGAATTTCCGGACAGCTATTCGCTGATGACGGCACTGATGTTCCTTTCGTTCAATTACCGCGAGGATAGCGCCGGCGGCCTCGATGAAGCGATCCGCCTCGGCGAAGCCATCCTCGCCGGCTGTACCGAGGACAACTACCGCCATTCTGCGATCCAGATTCTGTGCTATGCCTATGCCCACCGCGGCGAGATCGAACGAGCGGTGAAGCTGGCCGATACTATGCCGATGCTGTGCATCTCCAACGAGTGTCTGATGCCCCATATCAAGCAGGGAACTGCTGCCTATCGCGCCCGGCAGGAGGAGCTGAACGCGCTGTTGGATGTGATGGGGACGGCGCTGGTCTGCATGAACGGAAAGCTGGACGACGGCAGCCGTCCCTACACGGAAGCAGAGAACGCCGCCCTGCGCGGCAAGCAGCTTGCGCTGCTTGACCTCCTGTTTGAAGAGGGAGATCTCGGGTTTTATCATACCCGCGTCTGCGAGACCCACGTCGAGCAGGCGGAGTATTATGCCGGGCTGTCCGATGCACAGCAGACGCTCGCCCATCTTCGCGCCGCCGCTGACCATGCCATCGCCTTCCTGCAGTGGACATCTGCACCGCAGGCGCATACTTCGCTGGCTTTTCGCGGGTACGGAAAGTATATCAGCTTCTCCACCGGTGATACCGACAACACCGCCGCCGGCCTGCTCGCCAAGCTCGAGCATGCGCGGTATGAGTTTGTACGCGATACGCCGGAGCTGGCCGCGATCCGTGAGCGGCTCGCGCCTTATGCCGACAAGTGGTCGGTCTAGTCCAACAAAAAAAGCCCCTTTCGGGGCTTTTTTCTATTCCGCCATCCCGAACACCCGCCGGCGCAGGGTGCGGCATACCCCCGCCATCGGCAGGCAGAGCGCGAACCACAGCGCCGAGTAGAGCACCGACACCTGCCCCCACAGATTGAGCGGCAGGTTCGAGTAGTCCCACACCGCTAAGTCCAGCCACAGGTTCACGACCACCCCCACGCAGAGCTCGGCGGCGGTGATGATCCCGGCGCCCGCCAGCGCCCGCTGCCACAGCGGGCGGCGGCTGACGGCGCAGATGCGGTAGTAGAGCGCGAAGCAGACCGCTCCCGTCAGCGCCATGCTCCAGTGCGACCACCCCCGCCACGCGACCTCGAGGGCGTAGTAGCCCACCCCGCCGATGGCGGCGACGAGGAAAAACTCAGCAAAACGATTACGCGACATAGTATCCTCCGAAATGTTCTTCCCTCAGTATGGCCGGATCGTGGGCGGGTCATACGGGGGCGGGGAAATTTGCGGTGCGTTTTTGCGGTGCGGGGAACACCTCATCCGGCTTGGCTGCACACAGCCAAGCCAGCCTTCCAGCCGAGCTTCGCTCAGCCCGAGGTGAAGGCTTATTTCAGTTCGCGGTTACTTAAAGCCTTCCCCTTGAGGGAAAGGTGATCCCGTAGGGACCGGATGAGGTGTAATCTCGCTTTTGTAACTATTTTTACCCAAAAATCGCGCCCGCTTCTTGCATTACGGCGAATAATCTGTTATAATAAGGGAAAACACTTTCAGGAGGCAGCTTCATGCAGATCCGATTTACCGATGCGCTCCTTTACGACAGCGCGTCCGGCCGCTTCGCGCCCGGCACGCTGACCGTCTCCGACGGCGTCATCACTGCCGTCACCGCGCCCGACGCCCCCGCCCCTGCGGCCGACCGCATGGTTTCGCTCGGCGGCCGCCGCGTCGCGCCTGGCCTGATCGACGTCCACACCCACGGCCGCGCCGGCCATGACTTCACCACCGCCGACGAGAACGCCATGTGCGCGATGGCCGCGTCCTACGCGCAGAGCGGCGTCACGGCGCTGATGCCCACCCTTGCCTCGGCGCCGGTCGATGACCTCAAAGCCTCTTCCGCCATGATCGCCGGCCTGCGGGACGACAGCACCGGCGGTGCGCGATTCCTCGGCGTACATCTCGAGGGACGCTACCTCAACCCGGCCAAGCGGGGCGCGCATGCGCCTGACCTGATCGCGCCGCTCGATCCCGATGAGCTGGAAGCGGTGGTCTTCCGAATGTGCCCGCCGCCCGTCCATGTCTCGGCTGCGCTCGAGCTGGACAAATCGGGCGAGTTCCTCGCCCGCATCCGTGCCCTCGGCGGCACGGCGGGGCTGGCGCACACCGCCGCCACCTTTGACGAGGCAATGACCGTGATCGAGCGGGGCGTGACGTCCTTCACGCATCTCTTCAACACCATGCCCCCCCTCCACCACCGCGATCCCGGCCCGGTCTGCGCCGCGCTGACCACCGACGCCTATGTCGAGCTGATCTGCGACGGCCTGCACCTCCACCCGCGCATGGTGCGGATGGCCTATCAGGCCAAAAAGCGGGGCAAGTTCGTGCTCATCACCGACTCGATGGAGGCGACCGGCATGGGGGACGGCGTGTACAGCATCGCCGGCCAGCCGGTCATTGTCAAGGACGGCCGGGCCCTGACGCAGGACGGTGCGTTGGCGGGCAGCACGCTGTCGCTCTTCGACGCCGTGAATAATCTGGCAGCCTTTGCCGACATCCCGTTCGGCGAGGCACTGCTCTGCGCCACCCGCGCGCCGGCTGACATGCTGGGCGTTGACAACGTCGGCGACCTGCTCCCCGGCCGGATGGCCGACTTCCTTGTGCTGAGCGATGCCGACGTGCCGTCGATCAACGAGGTCTGGCTGGGCGGCATCAAATACTGCTGACCTCTCCGCTTCGCGGAAACACCTCATCCGGCGCTGCGCGCCACCTTCCCCTCGAGGGGAAGGCTGATTTCAGAAAGGAAGGCGGGAACCGATGAAACGCAACCGCAGACGCTTCTGCAAAGCTGAGGCGCGCCGCCTGCTCGGGCAGCAGAGCCTCTTCACCCTCATCCTTGCGTCGCTGGCACTGGTCATGATGACGGTCGCCTGGCAGGTGATCGCCGACGGCTTTTTCGCCTTCTTCGACTTCGGCGAGTACGCGCCCGAGCCGCCTGGCGATGCTGTCATCGAGGCCGCCCGCACTGTCGTGACGGCGCTGGGGTGGTTCGTGCTCATCATGCCCCTTTGGTACGGCCTGCGCGCCATTGGCATGGCCATCGTGACCGGGCAGGGAAGCGCTGAACCGGGGCTGATCTTCGCTGCCTTCGCCTCGCCGCGCATCCTCACGCGGGTCTGGCGGGCGTCGCTGTGGATGGTCTGGCGCTTCGCGCTGTCGGCCGGCCTCATCTGGGGCATGTGGCAGGGCGTGGCGCTGCTCGAGCCGCTGGTGCATCCTGCCGCGTACTTCTTCCTCTGCGCCGGCGCGGTCGTGCTCACTCCCGTTCTGCTCATCCCGCTGGTTGGGACACACCTCATTTATCCGCTGCTCCTCGCCGACCCCGAGCTGGGCGTCTTCGCCGCGGTGCGCACTGCGATGAAGCTCGCCTTCCGCTCGTTCGGCGAAACGCTCTGCTTCTGGGGCAGCTTCCTGGGCTGGTTCGCGCTCGCCTTTGTCACGGGCGGCGTGATGCTTGTCCTTTTTGTGCTTCCGTATTTCATTCTGGCCGACACCGTCTATGCGCTCTGCCGCATGGGCGACCGGCCGGCAACCATATCAACGAAGGAGATCAACTATGTGCAACAAGTGCAATAAACCCTTTTACCTCACCACTGCGATCGCCTATGCGTCGCAGAAGCCTCACTTCGGCAACACCTACGAAGTGATCATGTCCGATGCTGTCGCCCGCTGGCGCCGCCAGCAGGGCTATGATGTGTTCTTCATGACCGGCACCGACGAGCATGGCCAGAAGATCGAGAACTGTGCCAACGACGCTGGCGTTACCCCGCAGGTCTACGTTGACGGCGTCGCCGGTGAGATCCGCCGCATCTGGGATCTGATGGGAGCCAGCTACGATAAATTCATCCGTACCACCGACGCTGACCATGTTGCCACCGTCCAGAAGGTATTCCGCCGTTTCCTTGCCCAGGGCGATATCTACAAGGGCAGCTACGAGGGCTGGTACTGCACCCCCTGCGAGTCCTTCTTCACCGATACGCAGGCCGAGGGCGGCAAGTGCCCCGACTGCGGCCGTCCCGTCGAGCGCGCCCATGAGGAGGCCTACTTCTTCAAGATGAGCAAGTATGCCGACTGGCTGCTGCAATATATTGAAGATAACCCCGGCTTTATCGAGCCCGAGTCCCGCAAAAAGGAAATGGTCAACAACTTCCTCAAAGCCGGCCTGCAGGATCTCTGTCTCTCGCGCACTTCTTTCAAGTGGGGCATTGAGATCACCGAAGACCCGCCGCACATCATCTATGTCTGGCTCGACGCCCTGCTGAACTACATCACTGGCATCGGCTACGATCCTGACAAGTCCTACGAGGAACAGTCGGAGCACTTCAAAAAGTACTGGCCGGCCGACGTTCACATCATCGGCAAGGACATCCTCCGCTTCCACACTATCTACTGGCCCATCTTCCTCCACGCGCTCGGCCTGCCGCTTCCGAAGAAGGTCTTCGGCCATCCGTGGTTCCTCTTCGGCACCGACAAGATGTCCAAGTCGCGCGGCAATGTCATCTACGCCGACGGCCTTGCTGATGAGTTCGGCGTCGACTGCGTCCGCTACTATGCCCTCGCCGAGATGCCCTACGCCAACGACGGCTCGATCACCTACGAGAGCGTGATCTCCCGCTATAACACCGACCTGGTCAACACCCTCGGCAACTTGGTCAAGCGCACCCTCGACATGGGTGCGAAGTATTTCGACAGCACCACCCAGGCCCCGACCGCGAAGGAGCCGCTGGATGATGAGCTGATCGCCGCCGCTGTCACCGCTTGCGAGACCTCGGCCAAGGCAATGGAAGAATACCGCGTCTCCGACGCCCTTGCCGCCATCTTCGAGATGCTCCGCCGTGCCAACAAGTATATCGACGAGACCACCCCGTGGGCGTTGGCCAAGGACGAGTCCAAGCGTGATCGCCTTGGCACTGTCCTCTATAACCTCCTCGAGACCATCCGCTGGGGCGCTGTCCTGCTGACTCCCTTTATTCCCGAGGGCGCCGCCGCTATCCTCAAGCAGCTGGGCAATGTTCCCGCCGACTACGCCACCATCGGTACTGCCGACCGCTTCTGCGGCATGAAGGCCGGCGAGAAGACCGGCGCATCTCGTGTTCTCTACGCCCGCATCGACGAGGCGAAGAAGCTGGCCGAGATCGAAGCCGCCCGCGCCGCCGCCGAGGCTGCCAAGGCAGCCGCCGAAGCCAAACCCGAGAAGCCCGAGGGCGTCGCTGAGATCGGCATCGACCACTTTATGGGCGTCGAGCTCCGCACCGCCAAGGTCATCGCCTGCGAGCCGGTGCCGAAGGCCAAGAAGCTGCTTAAGCTCCAGCTGGACCTCGGTTACGAGCAGCGCCAGGTCGTTTCGGGCATCGCGAAGTGGTACACCCCCGAGCAGCTGATCGGCAAGAAGCTGATCGTTGTTGCCAATCTCAAGCCTGCCAAGCTCTGCGGCGTCGACAGCTTCGGCATGATCCTTGCCTCGGGTGAGGAGAATGTCCGTGTGGTGTTCCTCGACCCCGAAACGCCCCTTGGCGAGCGCGTCCACTAAAATGAAGCTGATCGACACCCACGCGCACTACTGCGACAGCTGGTTCACCGCTCCCGAGACCCCCGAGCAGCCCTACACCGAGATCATCGACCGGCTGCTCGGCCCCGACGGGGAGCTGGAAGCCATCGTCAACGTCGCGACCACCCCCGATAACGCGCCAATCTGCATCGAGCAGGCCAGGCGCTGGCCGGGGATGTACGCCGCCGTCGGCATCCACCCCTGTGACTGCCAGCTGTATGCCGATCCCGTCGCCGAGCTCGAGCGCCTGCGCCCATGGCTTGACCACGCGAAGGAACACAAGATCGTCGCCCTCGGCGAGATCGGGCTGGATTACCACTACCCGGACACCGACCGCGACAAACAGCGCGCTGTCTTCATCGCGCAGCTCGAGATGGCCGCCGAGTATGACCTGCCGGTCATCCTCCACAGCCGCGACGCCACCGGCGAATGTGTTGACCTGATTCGCCAGTACCCCACCGTCCGCGGCGTCTTCCACGCCTACGGCGGCAGCGTCGAGACGGCAAATGAGCTGATCGAGCACGGCTGGTACCTGGGCCTGGGCGGCGTCATCACCTTCCCCTCAGCCAAACGCATCCGCCGCGTCGCCGCCGCACTGCCGCTGGAGCGTATCCTGCTTGAGACCGACTGCCCCTATACGGCGCCCGAGCCGTATAGGGGGACGCGCAACCACTCGGGGCTGGTCAGACGCACCGCGGAGGAGCTCGCGATGCTGCAGGGCAGGGAGGTGGAGGAAGTAATTGGTAAAACTTCGGAAAATGCGCACGAATTTTTCACCTTAACTGAACCTTAAATTTTTCAAATTTTTCTGAACTTTTTCAAAAAGTGATTGACAAATCGGGAAAAGTTAGGTATACTCTATTATGGGCAGAAGTCCCAAGGAGTATTTTTCTTGGGCAAACCAAAATTAAGGAGTGTGAACTATGTTTAAGAAAGTCGTAGCATCAGTTTTGATGGTATGTATGTTGTTGGCAATCGTACCTATCTCTGCGTTTGCAGCAACGACGACAACGGGATATTATCTCGTTGATGATAACAATGTAACTTGGTACTACAATTACACCGGCTGGGTTTTCACCAAGGGGTCTGGTTATTATGCCACCTATTCTGATAGCCTCAGTGATTATGTGGAAATTTATGATGATGAGCCTGTACGTGGTAATGTATATACGAACGGACAGATGGTTGCCGTTTATACATACGATTCCGAGGATGAGACTTGGAACTATGCTGCAAGCGTAGGCACCAGTGCCGGTTCCGGTATGCTTCCCGGTATGGGCATGACCGGTATCCCCGGCATGGGAATGACCACTTCTTCGTATATCGTTGATAACCGTATGGTACAGTGGGTTTACTACGGTTCTTGGATGTATGTTAAGGGTTATATGTTTACCAGCTATGGCACGGTTGAAGAATATTACGAGCAGTATGGTGCCTATCCTACCAGCGGCTATCTGACCGATGCCGAAGGCCAGATGCTGGGTTATTATACCTTTGATGACGAGAAACTGACATGGACCTATAACATGATGGGCGGTATGTATCCCGGTACCGGCATGTATCCGGGTACTGGTATGTACCCCGGTGTGGGCACGACTGCTTCTTCCTACATTGTGGATAACCGTATGGTTCAGTGGGTCTACTATGGTTCTTGGATGTATGTTAAGAATTATCTGGGCACGTATGGTACTGTTTCTGACTACTATACCCAGTATGGCGCATATCCAACCAGTGGTTACCTGACCAATTCTGAAGGTGAGATGCTCGGTTACTATACATTCGACGATGAGGAACTGACATGGACCTATAACATGATGGGCGGTATGTATCCCGGCACCGGTATATATCCCGGTACGGGCACGACTGCTTCCTCTTACATTGTGGACAATCGCATGGTACAGTGGGTTTACTATGGCTCTTGGATGTACGTTAAGAATTATCTGGGTACGTATGGTACTGTTTCTGACTATTATACGCAGTATGGTGCATACCCCACCAGCGGTTATCTGACCAATTCCGAAGGTGAGATGCTGGGGTATTATACTTTCGATGATGAAAAAATGACATGGACGTATAGCACGTCTATGTATCCTGGTCTCGGTGGTACCGGATCTATTCTGCCCGGTGTCAGCGGCACTACAACGACCCTTTCCTACATCATTGATACCAACGATGTGAAGTGGGTTCAGAGTAACGGCACCTGGTATTTCTACTCCGGCAGCAAGACCTATCCGTATTACTACTATTCTTCGTATATCGGATCCGTACCGACCTACGGTTACGGATACACCATCTACGGCTATGCGGCAGGCACTTATGTGTACAGCGGCGGCAGCTGGACGCAGATGGGCAGCTCGTCTTCGAATGTTACTGGCTCGACCGGTACGGTGACCAATCCGAACAATGTCAGCGTAGTTTACGATACCAATGGTAAGCTTTGGACGAAAAACTCCAGCGGCGTTTGGACCTCTACCTATTCGAGTTCTTACTCTTATTCCAATCCTGCACGTTACATTGACTCTTCCGACCGCGTTTGGGAGATGTACGATGGCGAGTGGATCCTGAACAAGTATGCAACCGGTTCCGGTTCCTCGTCCTCGACGGTAACTACGGTCAACCCGAACAATATGACTTCGCTGACCGATATTTACGGCAATACCTGGACGAAGTACAGCACCTACTGGTACTCTTCGGTTGCGTCGTCCTATACCAGCGCAGGCATTACCCCGACTTATCAGGGTACTGACGGTTCGACTTGGGTCCTCTCCAGCAACACTTGGGTGAAGGCCTCGTCCGGTTCCACGACGACCACCACCACTAACCCGAACAACCTTACCACGCTGACCGATACCAAGGGTTATACCTGGACAAAGTCGAGCGGCACCTGGTCGACGACCACTACGGCGAGCTCCTACTACAGCCGCAACAGCTTGACTCCGCAGTACAAGACCTCCAGCGGAACGATCTATTACCTGGTCAACAATACCTGGACGACCACTGCTCCTTCTACCAGCGGTTCGACCAGCACGACCATCAACAGCAGTTATGCTACCTTTGTGATCAACGGCGTTTCCTACACCATCCCGACCTACACCGTTGAGCTTGATCCTACCTCGCTGACCAATATTCCGAATGGCTACTACTGGTCGAACTGGAACGGCAGCTACGAGCTGAGAAATTATTACGGTGAGACCTACCCGCTGATCACGTTCTATCAGCTTCCTACCGGTTACTACTACTATCCGACCGGCGAGTCCGATAATCCTTGGGCAATCGGCGGTACCGGCTCTTACACCACCTCGGTGATCAATACCATCGAGTTCACCGACTACCCCTGGAAGCTCGAGATTGGTGAGACCTATCAGATGAAGGTCGAATACGAGACCGACAGCACGGACACCGGCCTTAACACCATCATTATCTGGAGCTCCTCCGATCCTTCCGTTGCCACTGTCGACCAGAACGGTCTCGTTACCATCGTCGGCGAAGGCCGTGCAGATATCACTGCTCGTGCGTTCCTTGGCACTGCTGAGACCACGATTGATATCTACGGTAAGAAGGCGGCAGCCACCACGACTACCCCCTCCCAGCCCACCACCCCCACCACGCCGACCGAGCCGACCACGCCTGTGACGCCGGTTGAGCCCGCGACGACTCCTGTCTATGAAATCTTCAAGGATCTGAACAAGAACCTCTGGTACGTCGACGATATTCAGTACGTCTACGACTGGAAGAACAGCAGCGGCACTCGCGTGATGGGCGGTATGACCAGCGTTGAGTTCCAGCCCGACGGCACGCTGAATCGTGCGCAGTTCGCTTTGATGCTTGCCCGTATGGCGGATGTCGATCTCAGCAAGTTCAATTCGGTTGACTTCAGCGATGTCAAGATCACAGACTGGTATGGTCCCGCTGTTGCCTGGGCTTCGTCCACTGGCGTGATGAACGGTGTCGGTGATATGCTGCAGGCAGATGGCACCTGGAAAGAAAACTGCTTCAATCCGGGCGGCACCCTGACCCGTGCACAGGCCTGCACGATTCTGATGCGCTACGCCACCGAGTTCAAGGGCAAGAACATCCCCCTGAACTACGAAAGCATCGGCTACGCTGACGCTGCCGATGTTGCCGGCTGGGCACAGCTCTACGTCTCCTACTGCGAGCAGCTTGGTTTCATTGACGAGCATCTCCTCGACAACAACAAGTTCTCGCCCAACGAGGCAATTACCCGTGCCGAGGTCGCAACTATCATCGCTCGCTATGCTGAGCGTTTCGGCAAATAAGTTCTACCGCAAAGGCCGTCCCTTCGGGGACGGCCTTTTTGTCATCAAACTGTAACAAAATAAATTAAAGAAAATTATAAAAAACTATTTATTTTTTCTGTGAGATGTGGTATAATAAAGGCGGAGGATGAGAGGAAAAAGCTACCATCCGATCCTCCCGCCCTCTGAAACTTCAAGGAAAAGGTGGTACTGTTATGAAAATTACAATCGTTGGCAGACAGCTCAATGTCAGAGATGACCAGCGCGCGATGGTCGAAAAGAAGCTTGCAAAATTCGACAAGTTCTTCGGCGACGAGGCAGTTGCGACGGTCACCTTCAGCCGCAAACGAAATAATAAAACGCTTGAAGTCACCATCTCCGAAGGCACAATGCTCTGCCGCGCTGAGGCAGAGGAGGAGACCTTCCAGATCGCCCTCGACCGCACGATGGAGGCCATCGAGCGCCAGCTCCGCAAGAACAAGACCCGCCTCGAGAAGCGCCTGCGCACCGGCGCGTTCGTCTCCGATTATCCCGACGAGGAGGTCGAAGAGGAGCCCGAATTCCGCATCCGCACCAAGACCTTCAACCTCAAGCCGATGTCGGTTGAGGAGGCTATCCTGCAGATGAATCTGCTGGGCCACCAGTTCTTCGTCTTCATCAACGACAGCACGGACAAGACCAGCGTGGTCTACTGCCGCAAGGACGGCGACTACGGCCTCATCGAGCCCGAATGATTGACATAAGATAAGGAGGAGCCTTTCGGCTCCTCCTTTTTGCGTCAGCGCAGCTCACCGTCGCCGCCCATCAGGGCGGTCAGCTCCTCAATGCGCTCGAGGGGGAAGGGGGGCTCGGCCAGCGGCTTGAGGGCGATCGACATCAGCTTCATCAGATTGTCGTTGGCGGCGACCCGGTTGGAGCCGAGCTTACCGCAGCGCTGGCAGCGGTGGATGACCGCCCATTCGCCGTTCTTGCGTACCCACACGCCGACCGGTTCCATGATGCCGCCGCAGTCAAACGCGCGGTCGCCCGGCTCATCGTCGACATGGAGGCTGGAGAGGCAGTTGGGGCAGTGGTTGCGGTGGTCCTCCCGGCACCGCCGGGGACGACCTTACGGCCGCAGACGCGGCAGGTGAAGACTTCATTGCAGGGGTGATTGCGGTAGTAACCTTCGGTGTGCTGGATCTGTTTGTTCTTGCGGTTCATGTTTATCCTTTCTTTTCGGCTTCCGTGCAGCTGTACAGGCGCAAAAATCCCGCGGTACGCCGGCACCTGTGGCGCATCCGCGGGAAAAATGAGCGCAAAAAAACACGCCGTTCGCGTGTTCCGTCTCGGATATGCACGAAAGGTAACGGGAATATTCGGTTAAGTCATCGAATATACACGGATTACCGACACAAATCATCCCTCCTTCTGTTTGCTGCTGTGGGCTTGATGGGGATATTGTAGCATAATTTTGCACTTTTGTCAAGTAAATTGGTGAAATATTTCAAAATGCAGTGCTGATATGAGAAAATTGCAGGATAAGGCTTGATTTGCGGCGAAAAGTATGGTATAATGCAATATATATCCCGCTGTTTCCGCAGAAAGCGGGCGAACCATTGGTCATAATATTTCATATTATTATAGAAAACGGAGTGAATACCATGAACGCAAAGAAGAGAGTCGGCGTTGTCGGCGCGACCGGTATGGTCGGCCAGCGCTTTCTGACCCTGCTGGAAAACCATCCCTATTTTGAAGTTACCGCCCTCGCGGCTAGCGCACGCTCGGCCGGGCGCAGCTACGCCGACGCTGTCGGCGCACGCTGGAAGCTGAAGACCCCCATGCCCGACTGCTACCGAGATATGATCGTCCACGACGCCGCCAACATCACCGAGATGGCAGAGCTGGTCGACTTCGTATTCTGCGCAGTCGATATGAAGAAGGACGAGATCAAGGCCCTCGAGGAGGCCTACGCCAAGGCCGAGATCCCGGTGGTGTCGAACAACTCGGCTAACCGCTGGACCCCCGATGTACCGATGGTGATCCCGGAGATCAACCCCGAGCACCTCGCCGTCATCGAGAGCCAGCGCAAGCGCCTCGGCACCAAGCGCGGCTTCATCGCCGTCAAGCCGAACTGCTCGATCCAGAGCTACGTCCCCATGCTCACCCCCCTGCTCAAGTTTGAGCCGACCGAGGTCATCGCCACCACATACCAGGCTATCTCCGGCGCCGGCAAGACCTTCAACGAATGGCCCGAGATGATCGACAACGTCATCCCCTTCATCGGCGGCGAGGAAGAGAAGAGCGAGCAGGAGCCCCTGCGCATCTGGGGCAAGGTCGAGAACGGCGAGGTCGTCAAGGCCGCTGCGCCGATCATCACCACCCAGTGCATCCGCGTGCCCGTCTCGGACGGCCACACCGCGGCTGTGTTCGTCAAGTTCGCCAAGAAGCCCACGAAGGAAGAGATCCTCGACGCATGGAAGAACTTCTCCGGCCGTCCGCAGGAGCTGAAGCTCCCCCACGCGCCCGAGCAGTTCATCACCTACTTTGAGGAAGATAACCGCCCGCAGGTCAACCTCGATCGCGACATCTACGGCGGCATGGGCGTCAGCGTCGGCCGTCTGCGCGAGGATCCGGCAGGACTGTACGACTACAAGTTTGTCGGCCTGTCCCACAACACCCTGCGCGGCGCCGCAGGCGGCGCGGTGCTCATCGCCGAGCTGCTCTACGCTGAGGGATATTTCGATTGATCAAACCGGAAAGGAGACACGCATGCGTGTCTCCTTTTTTGCGTGTCAGCGGCAATCTTCCGCAAAACGCTTGATTTTCTGCAAATCTATGGTACAATATAGAAAAGACCACCCCAAAGGAGGGCTCCCATGACCACATCCCCTCGCCCCGCCGGCCGCGATGTCGGCTTTGATATGCTCCGCACGCTCGCCTGCGTGATGGTGCTGCTGCTGCACGCTTCCTCGCAGCATTGGTACGTCGTCGCGCCAAACGACCCGCAGTGGGTCGCGATGCACGTCTGGAACACCGCCACCCGCTCGGCGGTGTCGATCTTCTTCATGCTCAGCGGCGCGCTCTTCCTGAACGCACCGCCGCCAGGGAAGAAGCTATGGACGCGCAATATCCCGCGCCTGCTCGTGACCTACATCGTCTGGAGCCTGCTCTACGGCATCGACAACATGACACTCCCCGGCTTTTTTGAGAACCCGCTCGGCGTGATCGACCAGGCGATGGTGGGGCGGTTCCACCTCTGGTTCCTGCCCGCCATGATCGGTGTCTATCTGCTCCTGCCCGCGCTCTACGCCATCGTCCACTACGAGAACGGCTGGGCGCTCCGCCCCTATCTGTGGGTGTTCGGCATTTTCGGCATTCTCTGCGGCACTGTCGCCGCCTTTGACGGCCTGCTGCCGTGGGCGGTCAGCGTCGGTTTCGCGAAGATCGTCCCCGAACTGTGCGGCTGCTGCGGCTACTTTATCCTCGGCTACGCCCTGACCAAGATCGATCCCGCTCGCCTGCGCCGCTGGCCGCTGATTGTGACCTTCTTCGCCGCTGCTGCGGTCGCCGCAGCGGCCGGCGTCCTCCATTCGCAGCGCATCGGCGTCGCCACCGCGCTCCTGCACGGCGATTTTACCGTCACCACCTTTGCCGAGGCGGTGAGCCTATTCCTGCTCTTCCGCACGGTGAAGACGCCGGCCGACTCCCGCACCGCCCGTGTCTTCGCCCGCCTGTCGGCCTGCACGTTGGGCATCTATCTGCTGCATCCCTTTGTGCTTGAGGTGATGCTCAAGTTTGGTTTCGGCACCATGCTGTGCTCCGCCTGGGTGAGCGTGCCGCTGGTGGCGGCCGTCGTGGGCCTGATCTGCCTGGCCGTGACCGCCGTCCTGCGCCGCATCCCGGTGGTGGGGAAGTGGGTCGTTTGAGCAAGGAGATTGTGCAAAATCACCAAAAATCAAGCCGAGATTTCTCTATCTTAATTTGGAAAAAGTGAAGTTCAACGCTTGCAATTCGCCGCCATTTGCGGTATAATGAAAAACGGTATCGTGATTTTGTACAGAACAAAAGAAACGCTATCTGCTTTTATCATATTCATTCTACAGGAAAGGAAATTCTGCGCGCCCGGCGCGCGGAATGGTACGCACATCATGGGAAAACAGGAAACGAAAAAGATTCGTAATGTTGCTCTGCTCGGTCACGGCAGCAGCGGTAAGACCTCGCTGGCAGAGGCTATGCTCTACATCAGCGACGGTACTGACCGTCTCGGCAAGACGCCCGACGGCAACACGGTGTGCGATTATGATGCTGAAGAGATCCGCCGCGGCTTCTCGCTGCAAACTGCAATTGCGCCCATTACATGGAAGGACATCAAGATCAACGTCATCGACACCCCCGGCTACCTCGACTTCGTCGGTGAGGTCGCACAGGGCCTGCGCGTCGCAGACAGCGCGGTTATCGTCGTCGACGGTAAGTCCGGCATCGAGGTCGGCACCGAGCTCGCTTGGGATTACGCCACTGAGGCCGGCATCCCGAAGGCCTTCTTCATCAATAAATTTGACGATCCCGAGGCTCGCTTCCGCAAGGTCTTCGATCAGCTGCATGATCGCTTCGGCGTCACCGTCTGCCCGCTGGTCATCCCGATGATCGACGGCGACAAGGTCACCGCGTTCCTCGATCTGATCGACATGAAGAGCTACACCTACAACTCCAAGGGCGGCTACGGCTCTGCCGAGATCCCCGAGGCCTTCATCCCCGAGGCAGAGAAGTACCGCGAGGTCCTCTTCGAGGCCATCGCATCCACCGACGACGCCCTGATGGATAAGTTCTTCGGCGGCGAGGAAATCTCCCGCGAGGAGGCTGTTCTGGCCATCCACGAGGGTATTCTCCATGGTGAGATCGTTCCTGTCATCTGCGGCGCCGCCACCAGACTGTGGGGCGTCGGCAACCTGCTCGATATCATCGACGAGTCTTTCCCCCGCCACACCGCAAAGGGCAGCGAGAAGATCGTGGTCAACGGCGAGATCGAGGAGCTCCCGATCGAGACCGACGGCCTGCCGTCCATCTTCGTCTTCAAGACCATCGCTGACCCGTTCGTCGGTAAGATGTCCTTCTTCAAGGTCATGCAGGGCGAGCTGAAGCGCGACGCAATGCTCAAGAACGTCACCACCGGTCAGCACGAGAAGCTGTCGCACATCTACGTCATGAAGGGCAAGAAGCAGACCGAGGTCGACATCCTTAACTGCGGCGATATCGGCATGGTCGCCAAGCTGGCCAACACCAACACCAACGACACCCTCACCGCTGACAGACCAATCGCCTACGCGCCCATCGTTTATCCGAAGCCCTACATGAGCATGGCAGTCCTGCCGGCCGCCAAGGGCGACGAGGACAAGATCTCGGGCGGCATCGCGCGTCTGCTTGAGGAGGATCTGACCCTCAAGTTCGAGAACAACGCGGAGACCAAGCAGCTCGTCCTGTCCGGCATGGGCGACATCCACCTCGATGTCACTGTTGCCAAGCTGAAGTCCCGCTCCAACGTCAACGTCAAGCTGGTCGCACCCAAGATTCCCTACCGTGAGACCATCACCAAGACCGTCCAGGTCGAAGGCAAGCACAAGAAGCAGTCGGGCGGCCACGGCCAGTACGGCCACGTTAAGATCACCTTCAAGCCCGGCGAGGCTGAGGGTCTGACCTTTACCGAGTCCACCGTCGGCGGCTCGGTTCCGAAGAACTTCCATCCCGCAGTCGAAAAGGGCCTGCTCGAGGCCATGCAGAAGGGCGTCGCCGGCTACCCGGTCGTTCGCCTCGCCGCTGACCTCTACGACGGCTCCTACCACGACGTCGACTCGTCCGAAATGTCCTTCAAGATGGCCGCATCCCTCGCCTACAAGGAGTGCCTGAAGCAGGCCAAGCCCGTCATCCTCGAGCCGGTCGGCGCACTGTACGTCACCGTTCCCGAGGACATGGTCGGCGACGTCATGGGCGACCTCAACAAGCGCCGCGGACGTGTGCTGGGCATGAATCCCGCCGAGCACAAGAAGGGCTACACGGTCGTGGAGGCCGAGGTGCCGAAGGCAGAGATGATGGACTACACCATCGCCCTCCGTGCCTCTACCCAGGGCCGCGGCAGCTTCACCTATGAGTTCGTCCGCTACGAGGAAGTCCCCGCCAACGTCGCGCAGAAGATCATCGCTGAAGCCGCAAAGGACGCTGAATAAGCCAATACCTCAACCACATAAAGAAAAGAGCCCCATCCGGGGCTCTTTTTTCATGCAGCTAACCGAGCGGCAAAGCCGCCAGCCAAGGAAGAGGGGGGTGTCGGGGGGAGAAAACTTCGGCGTCTGAGATGGTGTCTCCCCCCGACTCGCGCGGAAGCGCGAAAAGGTTAGCAGAAAGCCTCATCAAAACCGCTCACTTGCGGTAATAGGTATAGTACGCAATGATCGTCCGCTCCTCGCCGCCGTGCTCGTAGTCGGGCGCTGTGATGATCGCGCCCTCAAGCGAGAGCAGCTCGGAGGCACGCATCTCCTCGACCTTGGTGCGCAGCACGATGTCGCCCGACGAGAACACGATGAACTCGCCGTCCCGCAGACTCAGGCAGCCGTCCCGCCCGATGATCTCGTCGACGTTGTCCCGGCGCTCGGTGCAGTACTTGATATGGCGGCCCGCGAGGTGGGCAGCCATGTCCTCCTTGAACCGCCGGCTGTTCTCATTTTTGGATTTTGTGCGCTTTTTGATGAAATTGAACATAAATCCCTCCGAAAAATGGTTAAAAATTTGTACATGTGTAAAAATATTTTAATTTTCCAATTCCTCTTGCTTTTTTTTTCGGATTGTGATATATTATCCATAACACGAAAAACATAATTCAGTCATAATTTGACCCGCTGCGGCCGGGAGTTTGACCGCGGCAACATTAGTATACCATATTTCCCATGCCGGCCGCAAGAGGGTTGGCAAAACTTTTCGAGAATGGGAAACTGCGAAAGGATGTGTTTGACATGCTGCCACTCGATAAGCTCAGCGACAGCGCACGAGAAAGCTTCCTCGCCCATGGCTGTGACCCCGAGTCGTTTGACGCGGTGTTGTTTTTGGACATGACGCTGGAAGGGGATTTCGGTCAAAGCTGGCTGGCACTCGACCGGGTGCGAAAACGCCTGTTTCGACTTTGTGAGAACGACGGTACATATGACGAATTTTCGCTTGCGCTGCTTGCGAATCCGTATGTAGACAACTTTACGTCTTCAAACAGATTGCTCGCTCATGAGCATCAAGAACCCGCCCCCGAGAAAGGGGAGCTTGATGAAAAGGAATACGAGGATTTACTTGAGGATTACCGACGGAAGGGAACGACCGTCGGCATTGGCTACTGTACGAACGCATGCAAACGCAAGCTTTTTGCATTCGTCCACATTTGGGAGCGCTATGCGGAGGATGAGGAGGTCAGCGAGGACGACCCCATCTTCGAGCAGTTCAACGCAAAATGCCCCAAGTGCGGCACCGTCTACGCCGACCAGCAGCGCCGCATCTGCGAGCACTGCGTCAAAAAGAGCGCCACGATGATCCGCCTGCTGGCCTACTTCAAGGACTTCAAGCTGCAGTTCGTCACCGTCATGCTCTGCCTGTTTAGCAGTGCGCTTATCTCGCTGGTCACGCCGATCATCAGCAACCAGATCTTTTACGACCAGGTCATCGCCCCTCCGAAGTTCATCGACGGAGTCCAGGTGCAGGGTAAGCTGCACGAGCTCAAGTGGGTCTACATCATGGTCGGTGTCCTCTTCGGCATGGCCGTTCTGTCGCTGCTCATCGGTATCATCCAGAACCGCGCCAACGCCTACATGTCGACCCGCGTCACCAAGAACATGAAGAACGACCTCTTCCGTGCCCTCCAGCACCTGTCGCTCTCCTACTTCAACCAGAACTCCACCGGACGCCTGATCAACCGCGTCAACTATGACGCCGTCAAGATCCGCAACTTCTACATCGACGGCGTGCCCCATTTCATCGTCAATGTCCTGAACTTCGTGGGCTTGACCATCTTCCTCTTCTCCATCAACTGGAAGCTGACCCTCATCGTGTACATCCCCGTGCCGCTCGTCGTCTGCATCTTCAAGTTCATGCTCCCGAAGCTCTGGCGCATGTATTCGAAGCAGTGGCGCCGCTCGTCCTCGCTCAACTCGATGCTGGGCGACTCGCTCAACGGTATCCGCGTGGTCAAGGCTTTCGCGAAGGAGGCGGAGGAGACCAACCGCTTCTATCAGTACTCCGAGCGCCTCTACCACGCCAACCTGCAGACCAACCTCGTCCACCTCACCATCTTCCCGGTCATCTCGCTGCTGATTGGTATCTCCTCGCAGGCCATCTGGGGCTTCGGCGGTATTCAGGTCATGGGCGAAACGATGACCTACGGTCAGTTCGCCACCTACCTCGGTTACGTCGGCATGATCTTCGGCCCGCTGAACTTCTTCACCAACTTCACCAACATGCTCACCGACACCATCAACTCGGCCGTGCGCATGTTCGAGACGCTGGACATGATCCCCGAGATCACCGACGCCCCCAACGCCGTCGAGCTTGACACCATCAAGGGCGACATCGTCTTCGAGCGCGTTGGCTTCCACTACACCCCCAACCGCCCGATCCTCAAGGACGTCTCCTTCACCATCCACGCCGGCGACCACGTCGGCCTGGTCGGCCACACCGGCAGCGGCAAGAGCACCATCGCCAATCTCATCACCCGTATGTATGACGTCATCAGCGGCTCGATCTCCATCGACGGCTACAACGTCAAGGACATCAAGGTCGATTCGCTCCGCCGCAACATCTCCATCGTGTCGCAGGAGATCTACCTCTTCTACGGCACCATCGCCGACAACATCCGCTACGCCCGCCCCGAGGCTACCATGGAGGAGGTTATCGCCGCCGCCCGTGCGGCCAACGCGCACGACTTCATCCTGCGCTTGCCCGAGGGTTACGAGACCATGATCGGTATCGGCCGCCGCTCGCTGTCGGGCGGTGAACGCCAGCGCATCTCGATCGCACGTGCCCTGCTGATGCAGCCCTCGCTGCTCATCCTCGACGAGGCGACCGCCGCCATGGACACCGAGACCGAGCGCCTGATCAGCGACGCCATCGAGAAGCTGATCAAGGGCCGCACCACCATCACCATCGCCCACCGTCTCTCCACCCTCAAGGACTGCAACTACCTGATGGCCATTGAGCACGGCGAGATCGCCGAACGCGGCACCGCTGAGGAGCTGCTGGCCAAGAAGGGCGTTTACTACAAGCTCTACACGCTCCAGAACGAGCAGATGAAGAAAGTCATGGCGGGTCTGTAATCCGTCTGAGGTACACAATGCGAACCCGTTACGACATTCAATGTACCGCACACGCGCCGGAATCGGGCAGGGAAGCGTTTCCCGCCCGTATCCCCGGCAACCTGCAGGCCGATTCCCTTGCCGCTTACCCCGATTTTTGCCCCGACCTCCAGTATGCCGACAGTTACAAGGCCTTCATCCCCACCGAGGACTGGATCTGGACCTACACCGCCACCCCGGCCCGCCGCTTCACCGTCTGCCTTGTCGCCGACGTCAACGGCACCGCCGTCGAAAACCGCTATACCTTCGCCCTTGAGGCAGAAAGGATTGACCATCATGTCTGAAACAAAAGCAAAAAAGACCGACGTCTTCTCCGACGAGGACGCGGCGCTGTTTGAAAAACGAGAGTCGATCATGCTCACCCCTGACAACGCGACCTTCTCGCGCTCTGCGGGCGGCCTGATCTCGCTGGACATCATCAATGCCAAGGGCGAGCCCGAGCACTTCGAGCGCGTCGTCGTCCTGCGCTCCTTCCCCATCACCGACCCCGATGACTACATC
Source organism: Clostridia bacterium (assembly GCA_017463865.1). Taxonomy (GTDB): domain Bacteria; phylum Bacillota; class Clostridia; order Oscillospirales; family CAG-272; genus SIG693. The sequence goes on from JAFTOI010000017.1 coordinate 114,402, forward strand.
GCCATCCGCGAGCCCGAGACCCGCAAGAGCAAGCGCGGCCACGAGATCGGCCTCATCGAGAACATCCACCAGTTCGACGAGGCGACCGTGTCGCTGCTGAACGAGGAGCTCGACCGCCGCTACTTCACGCCCGAGCTCTACAAGATCTACTCGGTCAAGGAAAAGTTCGGCTACTCCTACTGGGAGGCCGACACCTCAGCCGGCAAGGTCACCTTCGTGCTCAACAACCCCTCCTCGAACATCCGCATCCTCGAGGACGACCGCATCTTCATCTTCGATATCGACGGCAACTGCTTCCAGATCACCGATCCCACCAAGCTCGACCGCAACAGCTACCGGAAGATCGAGATCTACCTGTAACGCCAGCGCCATCAGCAACAAAAAGGAGAATGATCCATGAAACTGATGTATGACCTTCCCGAGCAGGACGAACGCGCCTTTCAGGCCGCCGTCGGCGAGGGGGAGAAACGGATGTACTGCCTGCCCTACAACATTGAGGTCGACCGCTTTGTCTCGGGCTGGATGGTCTTTACCGATCAGTACATCTATAAGATCCTCGACGGCGAGCTGCTCGAGAAGTACAAAATGTCCGACCTCTCGGATTTCGCCACTGAAAACCTCTATGGCAGCTGCGCTTTCTACGCAAAGGAAAAGGGCGTGTCCAAGCTGCTCTGCCGCTTCATCTCGGGCCGCAACCTGCCCCGTTATTCGGTCATGGTCAAGGCCTGCGAGATCCTCGCCGAGGGGGGCAGCAAGGAACCCCTGACCAACGGTGAGCCCGAGCGCTACTGCCCCAAGTGCGGACGCCCCTTCGTCGTCCACACCAAGATCTGCCCCTTCTGCCAGAACAAGAAGGACGTCTACCTCAAGCTCTGGGCCATGACCAAGGGCCTGCGCCTGATGATGTTTTTCCCGCTGATCGCTGCCGCCTTCGCGATGGCCTTCCGCTTCATCGTTCCCGCCGTCCAGCGCCACGCCATTGATAACTTCATCGAGCCCGCCCTCGGCGTCGAGCGGGGCTCCATGACCGAGTTCATCCTCATTGTCGCGGCTATTGTCTCACTCGATATCTGCCACCGCGCCATCGACGTCATCAAACAGCGCATGGCGGCTTTCTCGGGTAACAAATTCACCCTGATGCTCCGCACGCTGCTCTTCGAGAAGATTCAGACCCTTTCCATGTCGTCGGTGCAGAAAAAGTCAACCGGTGACCTGATGGGCCGTATCAACAACGACGTCTCGGTCGTGCAGAACTTCATCACCGGCAACCTGCCTACCTACTTCTCGCAGCTCTTCTCGTTCATTCTGGCGCTGATTCTTCTGCTCTGGCTCAACCCCCTGATGTGCCTCTTCGTCTTCATCCCGCTGCCCCTGACGGTGTACATCATCGGCCGCTTCTGGACCACCGTCCAGCAGCGCAACGTCCACGCCTGGATCATCGCCAACCGCACCAACCGCCACCTGCAGGATATCCTCAACGGTATCCGCGTCGTCAAGGCCTTCGGCAGCGAGGAGCGCGAGATCGTCCGCTTCGAGCAGTACACCGAACGCCAGGCCGCGCAGGACGAGTCGAACGCCAAGCTGTTCGACACCGTCTTCCCGCTGCTCGGCTTCGCGCTGAAGCTCGGCAACTACCTTATCCTGCTCTACGGTAACCTCAAGGTGTTCGCCGGCGGGATGACCATCGGTGCGCTGAACCAGTTCAACAGCTACGCCAGCATCATCTATGAGCCGATGATGCAGATCACCGTTATCCCCCGTAACATCTCGGCTTTCCTGACCTCGCTCGGCAAGATCTTCGAGATCCTCGAGGAAGAGCCCGAGGTCGCCGATATCGGCCTGCCGATCGACATCTCCATCGAGGGCGATATCAGCATCCGCAACGTCACCTTCGGCTACGACAGCTACAACCCCGTCCTCGAGAACATCAACCTCGAGGTCAAGCAGGGCGAGATGATCGGTATCGTCGGCCACTCGGGCTGCGGCAAGACCACCCTCATCAACCTCCTGATGCGTCTCTATGACGTCACCGAGGGCGCAATCTACATCGACGATGTCAACATCAAAGACATCTCGCAGAACGCTCTCCGCTCGCAGATCGGCGTCGTGCTGCAGGAGACCCACCTCTTCTCGGGCTCGATCCGCGACAATATCCGCTATTCCAAGCCGCACGCCACCAACGAGGAGGTCATTCAGGCCGCACGCCTCGCCAATGCGCACGACTTCATCATCAACCTGCCCGAGGGCTACAACACCATGGTCGGCGAGAAGGGCTTCTCGCTCTCCGGCGGCGAGCGCCAGCGTATCGCCATCGCCCGCGCGCTGATCCACGACCCGCGCATTCTGATCCTCGACGAGGCCACGGCCGCACTCGACACCGAGACCGAGAAGCTGATCCAGGATGCCATCAACAAGCTGACTCAGGGCCGCACCACCTTCTCGATTGCGCACCGTCTCTCGACCCTGCGCAACGCAGACAAGCTGATCGTCCTCGATCGCGGCAAGGTGGCGGAATTTGGAACGCACAGCGAGCTGCTTGAGCAGCGCGGCATCTACTATAAGCTCGTCATGGCACAGCAGCGCGCCGCGCTTCAAAAGCAGAATTAACAATTTATTCACAGGGAAGGAGCCTCGTGCTCCTTCCCGTTTTTTGTTATCTCTTCACAGTTGCGATCTTCAACTGCAATTCTCAAAATTGGAGAAAATATTATCGCAGGCTCAATTGACTCCACTATTGGTTTCGTGTATAATAGAACCAGCAAGAGGAAAGCGCGTACCAAATGCCGAAACACGACACAACAGGAGGAATCATCATGAATTTTGCAGAAAATCTGGCCGCGCTGCGCAAGGCGCGGGGCGAGACACAGGAACAGCTGGGTGAGGCGCTGGGCGTCTCGGGTAAGACTATCTCCAAGTGGGAGTCGGCGGCGAGCGAACCGGATCTGGGGATGTTGGCGGCGCTGAGTGCACACTTTGCGGTGAGTACCGACGAGCTGCTCGGCCGGCCGAAGCCGACCGACGCGGTGGCGATGATGCGCGCCGAGCTGGCGGCGGAGCCGACCATGGCCGGGAAATTCTGCCGGGCGAACAAGTACGCGAGCGGGCTGGTCGAGTCGATGTTCGGCGATCTGCGCACAGCGGAGGATGAGCCGCTGGGTGATGCCATTCCCGCGCCTGCCTTCCGGGATGGAGAATACCGCACCATCGTCCAGCACCCGATGGGGACGCTGGTCAGCTATTACACAGGGGATGTCAGAGTTGCGGCGCAGGTGTGGCGCAATGAGGCTGATTTTGCCTGGCTGCGCGATGACCGCGAGCGGATGGCAGAATTCTTTGCGCTGTTCGCCGACCCGGACATGCTGGCGCTGCTCTATGTGCTGGAGCGGCTCGATTTTTCGCAGGACTTCACGGCGGCCTACGCCGCCGAGCATGCGGGGATCAACGAAGAAAAGGCGGCAGCACTGCTCGACCGGCTGCTGAAGATCAAGGGGTATCGGTACAACAGCGGCGCATTGTCCAAGTCGAAGCTCGAGACCCTCGATGGTGAGCGCACGGTGTATAACTTCAATGGCTGCGGGACGACGATGGCCATCCTGTCGCTGGCACGCGCGCTGGTGACCGGCTGGAACAGCAACCGCAATGCCTACAACGACTGCGGCAAAATGATCGGTGAGAGGTGGACGAAGTGATGCTCGGCGAAAACATCCGCGCGTACCGTGCAAAGCTGAATCTGACGCAGGAGCAGCTGGGCGAGAAGATCGGCGTCTCGGCGCAGGCTGTCTCGAAGTGGGAGAACGACAACGCGCTCCCCGACACGGCGCTTCTGCCCGACCTGGCTGACGCGCTGTCGGTGAGCGTTGACGCGCTCTTCGGCCGCAGGGCGGCGAGCGAGGGGGACGCGATCCGCGCGCTGTACGACTATTTCGCGGCGCAGAAGGAGATCGATTTCCTGATGATCTGGGAGATGCTCTATCATGCGCACATGATCACCTGGAGCGGATTCGAGCCCGACGTGCCGCGTCTGCCCCAGAAGCACAGCCGCTGCCAGTATTTCCGCGACGACGGCTTCTGCCACGCGGTTTACGGCGCAGAGCACGCAGTGCTCGTCGCCGCGCCCAAGCCGGCCGGCGGCTGGGACGATCTCTTCACCGACAATGCGGCGGTCGTGACCATGCTGGCCGCGCTTGCCGATGCCGACACCCGCCGCGCCCTGCGCTGGCTCTGCCAGCACACCAGCGGGTATCGGTTCCTCTTCCCGGTGCTGATGCGGGATGCGGCCATCCCGGCTGAGGCTGAGGAAAAGGTGCGGGAAAACCTGCTGGCGATGAAGCTGCTGAGCGCCATGCCCATCATCATTGACGGAATCGAGCAAATGACCTATCACTACTGGGCCAAGCCGCAGTTTGCCGTCATCTGGCTGCTGCTGGAGGATTACGCCGGCGATAGCTGGTTCAACTACCAGACCAACGCGCAGAGCGAGCCCATGCTGAGGAGGAATGAACATGTCTGATTTGAAGCCATATTTTAACAATATTGAAGCATTCGGGAATTATCCCGTTGACCCGACAGGCTTTACCTATGCGTTTTCTCGTCTGCCGCAATTGGGGGAGATCTTCTCCGGGCTGAGCCTTGCGGAGACGGCCGGTGACGGCGATACCTTGATGAAGGCGCGCCGCGTCATGCAGTGGGTGGCCGACTATACGACCTACGATGGCGCCAGCCCGCTTGGCCCTGCACGGCCCGGCAAGATCATCAAATTTGCGATCGAAGAGAAGAAGCCGATCAACTGCGCGAACCGGGCGATCCTGTTTTGTGATGCGCTGGTCTCGCTTGGGATTTTCGCCCTTCCTGTTAATCTTCAACATCGCCCCTATCTGCCGGCGGAAAGCCGTCTGGACGATTCGTGCCACAGCCATGTGATCGCGCAGGTCTGGCTGCCCGAGCGGGGCTGGTGGGCGGCGTTTGATCCGTCGTTCAACACCTATTTTACCGACAGCGCGGGCGATCCTGTCAGCATTCCCGCGATGCTGCGCATGCAGCGGACCGACGACAAGGCGCGTTCGGTCGATAATCTGACGGGCGAGCCGACGGAGAATGGGGCGTTGTGTACGCAGATCGGTCTGTTCGATGTCAGCGTGTTTCCGGGGAATGATTTTACGTACCGATATCATTGGGACGAACTGGTGTTTCTGGTTCCGCGGGCCTATCTCGACATAGTCGCAAAATCAGCTCCCGATGACGGTTGGGAGGTTTGGCACAACAGGCTGCTGAACAGCAGGAAGATTTCGATGGCTGATCTTGAGGGCGAGCCGCGCTGGGTGGATTGTGTGTGATCGTTTGGGGTGGAGGCATTTTTGCGGCAAATCAGTGGGAAAATCCACTTGGATTTTGGTGGATGGGGTTCCCGCGCATCCGCGCGGGACACCTCATCCGGCGCTGCGCGCCAGCCTTCCAGCTGAGCTTTGCTCAGCCCAAGGGGAAGGCTTATCAAGGTTCGCTGTACGTTGCAGCCTTCCCCTTGAGGGGAAGGTGGCAGCCCGTAAGGCTGACGGATGAGGTGTTCCCTTGCTTTTGTAACAATTTTCTAAAGAAATAAATTTTCATGCGTAACCTTTTCCGATTTTTTCGGTTCTGATGGTTGAAAGGAGGCGAGAGCCATGGATGACTCTGCCATCATCACCTTATACGAATCGCGCGACGAGGCGGCCATTGATGCCACTGCGCGGCAGTACGGACGCCTGTGTGTCGCCATTGCACAGGGCATTCTCGGCAGCCGCGAGGATGCTGAGGAGTGCGCCGCTGACGCCTATCTGCGGCTGTGGAACGCCATCCCGCCGGCCAAACCGCAGTCGCTGGCGGCCTATCTGGGACGCATCGTGCGCAATATCGCGCTCAGCGCCGCCGAGAAGCGGCAGGCACAGAAGCGGGGCGGGGAAGTGCTGCCCTTGCTCGACGAACTGAGCGAGTGTCTGCCTGCCGCCGAGCCGGAGGGGGAGATCAGTGCCATTCTTGATCGCTTCCTCGCCAGCTTGCCCGACGACAACCGCCGGCTGTTTCTGCGGCGGTACTGGTACTGCGACAGCACGCGCACGCTTGCCCGCCGGTTTGGCCTCGGCGAGGGGGCAGTCAAGCTGCGCCTGCACCGCATGCGGGAGGCGCTGCGAAAAGAGCTCGAAAAGGAGGGGATCGAGGTATGACGAGAGAAGAGCTGTTCGGGGTCATCGGTGACGTGCGGGAGGAATGGATCGCCGATGCCGGCGAGGATAATGTGCGCCGCGTGACCCGCGCCCGGCGGGCGGGGCGGTTTGCGCGAAGGTTTGGAGCGGTTGCAGCTTGTCTGGCGATCCTCCTGACGGTGGGGTATCGGTTTGTCTGCTGGTATTTCCCAACGGGGGGATATGAGCAGGTGCTCAGGATCAAGCCGATCGTGCTGCACGGGCGACTGATGTCCTATGCGATGGAACGGCTTGGCGAGGGACAGCAGATGCTGCTTGCCGCTCGGCTGGGGGATGTTGTGTGGGAGAACGGTGAAACGACGGCATGGAAGCTGAGGGGGCGGGAGGACTATGCCGAGCTGATCTTCAGCGATGGGGACACCTATCAGCTGGGGCGGCTGGAGGATTACAGCGCTCTGCCTGAGGGATGGACGATTGAATTGGAAAAATATGTTGAATGGATTTACGCTCCGCTGATGACGCCCGAGGAATGGCAGCAGATCGATACCTCGGCATATACCTTTGCCGAGGTCCTGCGGGAGATCTATTGCGTCGACAGTGCCGACGACATTGCGTGGGTGAAGTTTGAGAAGAGCGGCATTGACAATACGGATGTGGGAAGATCGGTCAAGGTGAAGACCGTGACGCTCCGCGACGCCGACGAGATCGCGCAGGTGTGGGATATTCTTTGGAGTCTGACGCCGATCGGTCACTACGCCGAACGCCCGCAGCCGACCGTGCCGAAGCCGGAAGATGTTCTGTCGGTGCAGATCGTGCGGGATGTGACGGTGAAGTTTAAAAACGGCTCGACGCTCAGTTTTGAGTATACCCCTGCCGGTGGTGAGGATTGTGCGCTGTTCTACCGGCTTGAGGGGGTAAACTACTATTACCTCACCGTCGAGCAGAACCACGCGCTCATCGATCTTGCGGGCATCAGCTTCGCGCCGACGCCCATCCCCGAGACTGATCCCCCGCAGGGGGTGTGCGAGACTGCGGCGGTCGCGCCTGTCCCCGAGACGATCTCCGAATAAACGAAAGAAGAGCGAACCTGTGTTCGCTCTTCTCGCTTTTATTCACTTACCGTCTCAACGACCGGCGTTTCGGCTTCCGCTGCCTTCTTGCGTCGGCCGCCGCGGTGGCGGCGGCGACGGCGGCGGGGCTTGTCCCCGTCCTCTTCACCGCGCGCCAGCGACGGGTCGCGGCTGATGAACAGCTCGTATTTATCGTTGTAGTAGGCCTTGACCTCGTCGGTGGCCTTGTACAGCGTCTTGCAGGCCTTCAGCACGCCGCCCGCGCCCTTGAAGAACTGCACCCGCACCATGTAATCGCCGTGATCCTCACAGTGGCACATCGCGATCTTCTTGCTGCCGCTCTGCTTGACCCACAGCGGGTAGGGCATGGTCTTTCCGCAGACCGGGCAGGTCACGACGGAGATCTTACGGTCGCAGAGCGCCGCCTGGCGGCTCTCGAAGCCGCTGTAGAGGCTGCTCGAGATGTGCGTGAAGTAGCCGCCGAGGTCAAACTTGCCCTCGCTGCCGTACTCGGCAATGCCGCGGTCGAGGTCGAGCTTCATGCAGACCTGTGCGGTGTAGTAGGCGTCGTTGAGCGCGTCGTGTGCCGGGCGATCCTCGTCGAGGGCGATCTCGAAATGCTCCATCGCCAGCGAGAGGGCGCGCTGCTGCTTCTGACCGTCGGTCTGGGCGTTGTAGATGGGCTGCAGGTCGTAGCAGTCGGTGATCCACTTCGCGTCGATGTTGTGCACGAAGAGGTTGTCAAGCAGCATCGGGATGTCGTCCCGGCCCCAGGTCAGCAGGACGCAGGGCGAGCCGCACCAGATGCGGAAGTCGAAGATGGCCTCGGGGAAGGGGCGGCCGTTCGAGATGTCGCTCTGGCTCAGGCCGGTCACCTTCTTGACGCCCTTGTGCAGCTTGGTGTAGTAGGTCGGCGAGATGGTCTCCTTGAATTCGTCAATGATCTCCAGCCTGCCCCCGTCGTCGCTGAGCATGACGGCGCCGATCTGAATGATCTCGCCGATCAGCGGAAAGGGCGCGCGCTCAACGCAGACGGGCGCGTAGGGCTGGTTCCATTCCATATCCAGTACAATGTAATTCATCCGTACAAATTCCGTTTCTGTATCATAATCCCGCATGGGTAAGGTTCTCACCATATCAGTATACCATAAAAATGGCGAAAAGGGAAGTCCTTTTCGCCATTTTGTCGCGGATTTTGTTGGAATTATTCGTGCGCAGCTGCCAGTTTTTCGCCCAACTCCCGCACGGCGGCCAACAGCTCGGCGTCCTCGGCGGCGGGGAGGGTGTCGGTCTTGTGGGTGACGACCGTCTCCATGTGCGTCGCGCGCATGCAGCGCAGCAGGCCCTGCGCCGTGTCCTCGGCGCGGGCGGGCGAGCCGTCCCCGCCGCCGGCGAGCAGGATCGCGCCGACCTTTGCCTTCTCGATCAGCCGCACCCTGTGGAACCGCCGCGCGGTGTAGAGCACCTGAAGGCGGCTCATCAGCGAGAGAAGGGGCCCGGTGAGGCAGGAGAAGTAGACAGGCGATGCGATGACGATGCAGTCAGCTTCGGCGATGTCGCGGTAGATCTGCTGCATTTCGTCGTCGATGACGCAGCCGACCTGCGTCCAGCAGCGGCGGCAGTCGACACAGGGGCGAATATTCGCGCGGTAAGCGTCGATGACCTTCACCTCGCCGGGAAGTGATTCGCGCAATGCGCGGATCATGGCCACCGTATCGCCGTTCTTTCGCGGCGACCCGTTAAAAATAAGCGTTTTCATAAAACCCCCCCTTGTTTGAAAGCTTTTTGAAGATTCTTAAGGGACTTTTTCTCGAAAAAGTCCCTTAAGTAGGGTTTGGGGCAACGTCCCAAGGTCTTACTTCGGCAGTCCCTGCTGCTTCATCCAGACGGCCATGATCAGCTTGTGGGGCAGCAGCTTGACCGCACGCACCTGATTGCGTACCGGCAAGCCGAGGATGGAGACGTCCTTGCCGCGCTTCATGTCGCGCAAGGCGAGCTTGACGACGTCGGCCGATTCGTACAGGCGGTTGAAATAGGTAACGGTCTTTTTCTCCTGCGTTTCGGCGCGGTCGAAAAAGTCGGTCTTGACCCAGCCGGGGCAGACGGCCATGACGCGGATGCCGCGGGGCTTCAGCTCGACATTCAGTCCGCGGGAGTAGCTGAGCACGAAGGCCTTCGAGGCGGCGTAGACGTTCATATAGGGTACCGGCTGGAAAGAGGAGAGTGAGCCGAGCTGGTAGATGCGGCCGCCCTTCTGCATGTAGAGCAGGGTCAGCTCGGTGACGGCGACCAGCGCGCGGCAGTTGAGGTCGATCATGCCGAGGGTCTCGTCGAGGCTGATCTCATCGTGGCGGGCGAATTTGCCGTAGCCGCTGGCGTTGACGAGGACGGCAACGTTGGGCTTATCAGCTTCGAGCAGTGATCGGAAGCGGCCGAGGGCGGCGGGATCGGTCAGATCCATCGGCAGGGTGCGCAGGGGCGCGCGGAGCGTGGGGCGCAGTGCCTCGAGGCGGTCGGCGCGGCGGGCGATGACCCAGATCTCGTCGAAGCGCTCATCGCGGTCGAGCGCGAGGACGAAGTCACGGCCCATGCCGGAAGAGGCGCCGGTGATGATGGCGATGGTTTTGTTCATGGGGGATCCTCCCTTGACTGTTGATACGCTTATTATACCGCATTCGGCGGCGGTGTGCAAGATTTTTGGACAAACTTTCGCTTTCCCCTTGACTTGTGCGCCCAATTGTGGTAAAAATATAATAGTTATGTTGTGCGAACTTCCTCAGAGCTCCCTCGGGGAGGGAGCCTTGGTGCGCGTTAAGCCTCCCTCTTCGAGGGAGGTGGCACGCCGTCAGGCGTGACGGAGGGAGTTATTTCATCCTTCCAATATTACACCCACAAGGAGAATCCTCATGGAAAAGAAAATTCTGCGCGCCGGCCTGGTCGGGCTTGGCGGCATGGGCCGGGGGCATCTCGGCAATTATCTGAAGTTCAACGCCGAGGGCGACATCATTGAACTGGTCGCCGTCTGCGATATCGATCCGTCCAAGTTTGAGAAGGCCGATATCAAGTTCAATCTCGAGAGCGAGAAGAACGACGCCGACTGCTCGGCTTTCCGCCGCTACACCAGCATGGATGATATGCTGGCCAACGAGGAGTTGGACATGGTCACCATCGCGCTGCCGACTTATCTGCACTGTGAGGCGACCGTCAAGTTCCTTGAAGCCGGTGTTCATGTTCTCTGTGAGAAGCCGATGGGTTTGACACTTGAACAGTGTGACACGATGATCGAAACGGCGAAACGCTGCGGAAAGCAGTTGATGATCGGTCAGTGCCTCCGCTTCTGGGAGGAGTACCGCCAGCTCAAGCAGATCGTCGAGGATGGCACCTACGGCAAGCCGTTGAGCGGCTTCTTCTACCGCGGCGGCCAGACGCCCCGCTGGAATGTCGACGGCGTCGAGAACTGGTATCTCAAAAAGGAGTGCGGCGGCGGTGCCATCATCGACCAACACGTCCACGATGTCGACATGGTGCAGTACCTCTACGGCATGCCCAAGGCGGTCAGCTCGGTGGGCATGGTCGTTCACCCCGGCTGCAACTTTGAGACGGTCACCACCAACTACATCTACGAAGACGGCAAGTCGATCAACGCCCAGAACGACTGGAATTGGACCGGCCAGCCCTTCTTCATGGGCTACCGCGCCAATTTTGCCGAGGGCTCAGTGCGCTGGGAGAACGGTCAGTTCATCAAGGCCGGCCCCGGCGAGAAGATGACCCAGTACGAGCTGGCGAAGTCCAACGCCTACTACAACGAGACCCGTTATTTTGCCGAGTGCATCCGCGACGGGAAAGAGAACACCATCAACCCGCCCGAATCCTCGCGCGATACCATCCGCCTCGTGCTGGCCGAGATCGCATCCTGCGAGCAGAACGGCGCGCCGGTCGAGCTGTAACATGGTGATGATCCGCTTTTTGGGGGAGGTACGCTGATGGCTGTCCAGAACAAGTACAAGACCCTGCTTTCAAACACCGCGATATTGGGGATCGGCACCTTCGGCTCGAAGCTGTTGGTCTACTTCCTCATGCCGCTTTACACCGCCTGCCTGTCCAGCGACCAGTTCGGCCGCGCCGACCTCATCGCGCAGACGGCGAATCTGCTGATTCCCATTCTGTCGATCAGCATCGGTGATGCGGTTTTTCGCTTCACCCTTGATCGGGCGAAGAACCGCGCCGCCATTCTGACGACCGGCTTCTTTATCCTCGGCGCGGGGGCGCTCGTCGGCCTGCCGCTGGGGGCACTGCTGAACTGCATCCCCTATTTTGCCGGCGGCTACGGGTGGCTTATCATCGCCTACACCGTTGCCTCCAACTTCCACACGCTCTGCGCCAACTATCTCCGCGCGTCGGGGCGGACGAAGCTTTTTGCCCTGCAGGGCATTTTCACCACCGCGTTCACCGTCGGACTGAACCTCATTTTCCTGCTCGGACTTGACATGACCGTCACCGGCTATGTCCTCTCGGTGGTGCTGGCCGATATGATCGTCGGTGTCGCGTTGTTTTTCGGCTGCGGCCTGTGGAAGCAGGTCAGCGTTTCGGCGTTTTCGCCCGAGTTTGCGAAAAAGATGCTGCGCTACAGCGCGCCGCTGATCCCGACGACCATTTTCTGGTGGATCACCAACGTCTCCGACCGCTACATGATCGCGTGGTTCTGCGGCGATGATGTCAACGGGCTTTATGCCGCTGCTTTCAAGATCCCGACGCTGCTCATCCTCGTCTCGGGCATCTTCATCGAGGCGTGGCACTTCTCGGCTGTCACCGACCGCGGCGACGCGCGGCAGCAATCGCGCTTCTTCTCCACCGTCTTCGACAGTTTCCAGGCGGTCATGTTCATGGCCGGCGCGGGACTGACTGCCTTCGCGAAGGTCTGCGCCATCCTGCTCTTCGACGACAGCTACTACACGGCGTGGCAGTACATGCCCGTCCTGCTGCTGGCGACTGTTTTCTCCAGCCTGGTCACCTTTATGGGCAGTGTTTACCTCGTCGAGAAGAAGAGTCTCAACTCTTTCTACACCTCGCTGATCGGCGCGCTGGTCAACATCGTGCTGAACCTCATCCTGATCCCCATCTGGGGTGCACAGGGCGCGGCGATCGCGACTTTCACCTGCTACCTTGTCGTGTTCATCATCCGCGCTGTCAACACGCAGCGGTATATCCGCTTTAACCTTCACCTGCGCAAGTTGGCGGTCAACACGGTGCTGACCGCCGTGCAATGCGTACTCATGGTCGCCGAGCCGCCGGTGTGGTGGCTATGGCAGGGGCTGATCGTGGTCGCGGTCTTCGCGATCAATGCCAAGCCCATTTTGCGCGGCATCATGCAGGTGCTGCGTCGGGGAAAGTGAGACGACAAAAATCCGCCTATGGCATTGCCATGGGCGGATTTTTTTGTTACAGCCCCGCCACCTCGTCGCGGTAGTCGTCGATGACGGCATATCCGCTGCCGCTGTCCTCGATGAGGATGTCGCCGGAGGCTTCGATGGCAGCTTCGTTGACCCGCTCGACGGCGGCGTCGAGCATCATTCCGACGCGGCTTGCGGCGGCTTTCGCCGCCTCGGTATTGCTGTCCAGGATGGCACGGACGAAGTCGGCGAGGCCCATTGTCTCGAGGGCGCCGCAGAGCCCCGCCCGCGGGGCAGGGGAGGGCGTGGGGGCGGGTGTCGGTTCGGGCATGGGGATGGGGGCCGGTGTCTCGACCGGCTCGGGCTCGGTTTCGCCGAAGGCCTCGACCAGGCGCTGGGTCGTCTGCCACGACGCGCGCTCGATCTCGGCGGCGCGGTCGGGCGAGAGGGTGGTCGAGAGGGGCTCGTAGAGGGGAGCGTAGCGCTTTTCCTCGGCGGCTTCGGCTTTTTTGGACGGCGTCATGGCCTGCTTGCGGGGCAGCGCCTCGTTCATGTAGGCGTCGATCAGCGCGCGGATGTCGTTGGGCAGGGCGTACAGCCCCAGCCGCGACTTGATGCCGAGGTGGGCGCGCAGGCGGTTCTCGCTGTACTTGATGATGTCGGTCACGAGGAAGCGCAGCTCGTGTGAGCGGGTGAAGCAGCAGTAGTCGACCTCGATGCGGTACTTGTTCTCGTGCGCGCAGAGCGCCCCGCCGAAGGCATCGCGGGAGAGCAGGCTGTCCTGCAGCCCGCCGCCCGAGAGCAGATGGGTGCGGTCGCCGGCCACCGCCGCAACCACATGCGCCATCGCGCCCCGGATGTGGCGGTCGTAGAGGGCGAGGTTGTCGCCGGCGGCGAATTTGCTCTTGCCGTAGTCATAGTTCGACGCGAAGCGGATCAGCGCGTCGACATAGGCCCCGCCGGCCTCGCCCGGCCGGTCAAGCCAGAATTCCTTGAGCGCCGAGGAGACGACCAGCGTCTCAATGTCAGCGCCCAGCGCCTCGGTGGGGGGCGGGAGATGGTGGATCAGGCAGTAGTCGCAGATCCATTCGCCCATGAAACGGTCGAGCCGCGTGTAGGTCGCGCGGTAGGCCCGCCAGAGCGCACAGAGGGCGGCCAGCCCCTCGGCGGGCGGGATATCCTCGCCGCTGAGGTTGATGATCTCGTAGAGGTAGAGCAGGAGATAGGTGTAGTCGCACTCGGGATAGATCCCCTGGCGTACCTGACTGCGCCAGTAGAGATACCAGGCAAGGCGCTTCTCGGTCAGCTGTGCGTACTGCGGGACGTAGGAGAAGAAGGGCTCACGCGGGCAGGGGGGCGCGTCGACATGCAGATAGCGGCGCGCGTCGGCCATGAAGCGCTCATAGTAGTTGTAGGCTGACGGCCAGCGGTAGATGCGCACCGTGTGGATCAGTGAGTTTTCGGGATGGTAGGTGTCGATGGGGGCGGCTTTGCGGCGCTCCTCGGCGGCTTCGCGGGGCGGGATGGTGTGATAGACCAGCGGTTTTTCGGCGGCCGCCGAACGCGGCGGGCGCTCCCCCAGTGTCAGCGGCGACGCGCCGGTCGCCGCGGCATCGCCGGCGGGCGGATCGAGCGTCAGCTCGACCGGCTCGGTCGAGTGCGGCTGGGGCGGCGTGCGGGGCGTGCTCTGCTTGCTGGGCAGCAGCTCGTCGATGGTCCAGAAGCGGTCGAGCGCCTCGTCGCGCGACTTGTCCTGCGGCATGGGGATCCCTCCTTCGGCGGGTACTTCAATAGCTTATTATACCATGGATCGCGCGCGGTGTCAACCTTCGGCGCGGGCAAATCGTCTGGTTGCCGCTCTGCCTATTCCTTCCATCAAAATATCCAAAAAGGGTAATTTGGCACCCGTTTGAATTTGAAAAAATCGCATATTGACATTTAATGGAATTAAGTGGTATAATATGGATATCCATTTTTTGTTAATCTGAGGCGTTCCATGAAAGAATCGCACACATTTCTCGTTCCTGACTACTTTCCACATTTTTCCTGCAAGATGGGTGCATGCCGCACGGCATGCTGTACCGGCTGGCCGGTCACCATCTCGCGGGAGAATTACTTTCACCTGCTCGGCGTCGAATGCAGCCTTGATCTGCGCCGTCGGCTGGACTGCGCATTGCATCTGGTCGACTATCCCACGCCCGATGAGTACGCCCGCTTCAGCCACCGCTACGACGGTGAGTGTGCGGCGCGGCTGCCGGATGGGCGGTGTGCGATCCAGGCCGAGCTGGGGGAGGATCTGCTGGCCGACGTCTGCCGCCTCTATCCGCGCGGCGTCCGGGTTGAGGAGCGGGACGGACATGAGTGCTCCTGCGCCAACAGCTGTGAGGCGGTGATCGAAGCCTTCCTCGATCACCCGGCCCCGCTTACCTTCGTCGAGCATCCGATGACCATCGTTCTGCCTCACCCGCCCGAGCGGGAGGCGCATTTCGAGACCCTCGGGCGGGCGCGGGAGATACGGCTGTTTCTCATCCGCACTATGCAGAACCGCACGCTGACGCTGCCCGAGCGGTTGGTGCATCTGGGGCAGGTGCTCCGGGCGCTTGAGCGTGTGATGCCTGAACGCGATGAGGCTGGCCTTGACGCCATTCTCGGCGGTTCGATCGCCGTTTCCGCTGTGCCCCAAACCACCCTCTCACGCGACCGACTGCTCGATGGCCTGCACATTGCCGAGGGAATGATTGCCCTGCTCGACGCCCGCAGTGACAGCATCCGCGACTGGGGCGAGGCAGCACTGGGCTGCTTGGGCCGGGATGACGGTGCGCTCGAGCGCTACATTGACGCCCGTGACAGCTTTGTCGCGCGCTTTCCGGCGTGGGAGATCTGGTTTGAGCATATGCTGGTCAACCACATGTACTTCGCGCAGTTCCCCTATCAGGATCGGCCTGAGACGGTGGGGGATGAGTTCATCGCCTTATGCGCCGTCTACGCACTGCTGCGCTTCCTGCTGCTCGGCGCCGCGCCGGCTGACGAGGCTGCGCTGGTCGACATCGCCAGCGCCCTCTTCCGTCTGGTTGAGCACTCGAGCTTCGACCGCAGCGCCGCCCGCCTGCTGAAGCAGGTTGGCTGCACCTCGCCTGAGCAGCTGTGGGAATTGATCAGCTTGTGAGGATTTATTTCTCCTAAAATTGCTAAAGTAAGCGAAAGCGCTGACCTGTTTACCTGAGTTAAACGGTCAGCGCTTTTTGTCAGAAGCAGTTCGCCCATTCGAACATCAGCCGTTCGGCTTCGGCGGCGTCTTTGGCAAGATAGGCGATGTGGAGCTTATACAGCACCCCATCGCGGACAAGGTAACCGTCAAGACCCGACCAGCCGCTCTCCATCGGCGAGGAGCGGACGAAGAGCCAGGGGAGGCCTGAGATGTTGGTCTCATCGGTGGGTGTAAAGCTGATTTCTTCAGTTGTCCGCAGGCCGGTGAACATGTCTCCACCATAGTGTTCGGTGAAGAGATGCGTATAGGCTTGCAGACGGATGTTGCCGACAACATAATCGGTCTCAAGATTTATCCACTGCAGTCTGCCGTCGCGCCATCCCGTGACGTGCAGCTGCGTTGATGTCTCTTCCAGCTCCCAGTCGAGCCTGACAAGCGGCTTGTAGCCGATAAATGCCCGTGCCTCTGCGGATGAATCAAAGCTTTTGTAATAACTGCCGGGCCATATGCTGTCGTAGGGCTTGCTGTCTTTATATTGCTGCACGATCACACTGCCCAACGCACGCAATTCTGCGGACAGCTCGCTGTCGTCGATCTTCCGCATGTCCATGGCGAGATCATATCCCGATTCTTCGCGATCGGTGAAGATATCCGTGATCCACACCCCGTGCCCGCTCGCCGCGTAGACCGTCGTCCCGCCGATGAGGAGGCAGAGGCAGGCGGCGAGGATGCTCCACCGCAGACGCACCGGGCGGCGGGCTTGCGCGGCATGCGCTTCGGCGACGTACTGGGCGTCGATCTCGCCGAGCAGGTCGGCAAATTCTTCTTTTTTCATTCTTCAAATCCCCTCTCCCTCAGATATTTGCAAAGGTCAGCGCGAAGGCGGTTCAGCGTCACCGAGACGTGGTTCTCGCGCATGCCGTACCGTGCCGCGATGTCGTTGACGGTGTCGAAATACCAGTACCGGCAGACGAATATTCCCCGCTTTTTGGCGGGAAGCCCGCCGAGCCATGCGTCGATCGCCTCAAGCAGAGCGCGGCGGTCAAGCTCTGCCTCGACTGTGCTGCGGTCAGAGATGACCTCGGCCAGCTCGTCCAGCGCGACGCCGGCGTCACCGCCGCCACGCTTGTCGGCGCGGTCGCGTTTGAGACGATTGAGCGCGATGTTCCGCGTCAGCTTGCCGAGGAAGGCCGACAGCATGGCCGGCCTGTGCGGCGGGATGGCGTTCCACACGGCGAGCCAGGCATCATTTACGCACTCCTCGGCATCCTCGGCACTGCCGAGGATGTTCCGCGCGACAGCTGTGCAGTAGCCGCCGTACTGCGCGGCCGCCGCCTCGACGGCGCGCGGATCGCGGTCCCAGAAGAGCTGTATAATCTGATTGTCCTCCATGCGCTCGCCTCCTTTCACCTATATACACAACTTTTGCGGGGAAATCTTACAGGTAACAGAAAAATTTATCGGTTCACGATTTCGACCGCCGGTGGATCGTATCCCGCAATGAGCGCGCCTGCGATGATGACAACCACCGCAAGGAGCCAGACGGCGAGCTTGATCCAGCGTGCGCGCGGGTGGTCGGTGCGCCATGCGATAAGCGCGCCGGCCGTGCAGAGGGCGGCGATCGTGCCCAGCACCGCCCGGGCGATGCCGCTCAGGTCGAGGAATCCGCTTCCCTCCACGGTCAGCACGCCGACGAAAGCGAGCACGGCCAGCGCGCCCAGCAGGACGCTGATCGTCCGCCAGAACCAGCGCAGGCGCCGCCCCCAGCGCCGCATGAAGGTGCGGAAGGATTCGTCGGCCGGCTCGGTAGGGGCGGGCTCGGGGATGTTCGGCTGCCGCAGTGCCTCCAACTCGGCGCGGCAGGCCGCGCAGGCAGCCAGATGCTCCTCCACAAAATCAGCCGTGTCGGGGCTGACCATCTCCTCCGCATAGAGCGGAAGCAGGTCGCGGATGATATTGCATTCATTGCGCATATTCGCTCTCCTCCATTCGTTCGATGATCTTTCTCCGCGCGCGGTGATAGGTGACGCAGGCCCAGTTCTCGGACTTGCTGAAGATCTGCCCGATCTGCGCGAAGCTCAGCTCGGCGTAGACCCGCCACATGAAGACCTCACGGTAGGGCTCGGGCAGTTCATGCAGGATCGCCCGGATCTGCGCCGCCTCATCGCGGCGGATGATCTGCTCCTCCGCTGTCTCGTCCGGGTCGGGGATAGTCAGCCAGGCCGTGTCGTCGAGGTCGCCGACTCTGCCCAGCTTCCTGCAGTGCGACACATAGCAGTTTTTCGCGATCTGGCAGAGCCAGACGCGGATATCACAGTCGCCGCGGAAGTGGTCGATGGCCTGCATCGCGCGGAAAAAGGTCTCGCTGGTGATCTCCTCGGCCAGCTGCTCACTGCCCGACAGACGCCGGATATAGCGGTATACGTCGTGGAAATAGGTGCGGTAGATCTGCTCGAAGTCCATCCCCTTCACCTCCTTCACTTATATGACGCCGCTGGGGCCGAAATCTGACAGGGCAGGGGGAATTTTTTTGCTCTGCCTGATTTGACGCGAAAATGGGAAAAAAGTTCCGTCGATCGGCAAAATAATGGAACTTTTTTGATGATACCGCGTCTAATCGGGTAGAATCTGCGAGGAGGTTGGAATATGAAACAGAGCATCGCGCTTGCATGCCTGCTCATCTGCCTTGCCGGCTGTGGGCGGGGAGCGCCCGCCGCGCCGGAGATGCCCGGCGCTTTGCCGGAGGTGACCGGTCAGCCGTCGGACACCGTCGTGACCGAGGAGGGGATGCGGACTGATTTTGTGCGTTTTGTCAGCGAAAATTTCGGCTTCACGCCGAGCCTTGACGAGGTGCGGGTGGAGCATCTGGTCGGCACCTACAGCGGATGCCCGGTCGTCTTCATGGGGGCACCGCTGGCCTATACCGCGGCGCTTCGCCCGGTGGAGGTGGCGGGGTACATCATCATTTTCGGCGACGGCCAGCGGCTGTACGTCTACCACGACTCGACCTTCTACACCCTTGAGGAGGCCTACGCCGCCGACCTGCTGACGGCCGAGGATGTCCGCGATATTGGCATGAAGGTTGGGAGTGAATTTGAACGCTATAACACCCGCCACCCGCTGGATGACCCGTCGGTGGACACCTATCTGGCTTATGATCTGCGGGAGGATTTTGCGGCGTGGGCGGGCGTACCGTTTGCAGATGTCTATGTCGAGCGGCGGATCGACGGCTACTACAGCGATTGCCTGCTGGTCTGTATGGGCGGCGCGGCGTGGACGCAGGGGGCGCTCAGCGTGACGGTGGGGGAGTATACAATCCAATCGCCATGTGCCGGTCCGATCTTGGTCTGGGATTGCGAAAAATTCTATCTCCTGGGCGAAGCATATGATGCCGGACTGCTGAATGAGCAGGACATCCGCACCATTGCCAACCGCTTCAGCTGGCAGGGTGAGCCGGCATATGAGACGGTCATTGACACCTATTATGCCGCCTCGACCGCCGCAAGCTGGTTCGAGCAGGGGTCGATGCCCTATTCCTACGACGACCGAATCCTCGTCGACGGTATCGCCTACTATCCCACGAGTAGCTTCTCCACGCTTGCCGAACTGCGCGCACATCTCGAATTGCTGTTCAGCACCGAGTTGGTCGAGCGCTACCTTTCCACGACTTCGCCGCACTATCGCGAGATCGGCGGTGTGCTGCATGTCAGCGAGTCGGTGCGCGGAACGAACATCAGAATGGGCGACGAGCGATATCTTATCCTCAACGGGGAGGGGGAGCAGCTGACTCTGCGGGTCGTGGTTGAGCAATGGGGGAGTGATGCGCAGAACGATTGGGTCGTCACCGGTTACACGGAGTACGACTACCCAATGGCCAGGATCGAGGGTCGCTGGGTCTTCACCGATTTTCCCTATTTTCGGTAAGCCCGTGAAGGCTCCCTCTCCGAGGGAGCTGTCACGGCTTTGCCGTGACTGAGGGAGTTTTTCGCGGACTTTTGTGTGGAGCGAACTCCCTCCGTCGGCTGCGCCGCCACCTCCCTCGGAGAGGGAGGCAAATATATACTTTTTTCGCCCGTATGTCTTGCACAAACCGGCATTTCGTGATACAATAGAGCTTATATGCCCGCCTGGGCAAATTCTGACGAAACAGGTTATCATCATGCACAAAACGCAATTCCGCGGCGTCATCATGCTGCTCGCCGTGGCTTTCATCTGGGGCTCCTCCTTCGTCGCGCAGAGCGTCGGCATGGAGAGCGTCGAGGCCTTCACCTTCAACGGCATCCGCACCCTCATGGGTGCGGCGGTACTGCTCCCCTTCATCCTGATCCGCGACAAGCTCCACGACCGCAAGCACGGCGAGCCCGATCCCGCTGCCAAGCGGGCGTCCAACAAAAAGGTGCTCATCAGCGGCACCATCCTCGGCGTCGTGCTCTGCGGCGCCTCCAACTTCCAGCAGTTTGCCTTCAACTATTCCACCTCGGGCAAGATTGCCTTTATCACCGCCTTCTACATGCTTTTTGTGCCCATCTTCGGGCTCATCCTCGGCAAGCGTGTGCCGGCCGTGACCTGGGGCTGCGTTGTCATGGGCACTGTTGGCCTCTACTTTCTCTGCATCGGCCCGGAGGGCATCACCGGCATCAACCGGGGCGACGCGCTGACCCTCGTCTGTGCCGTCATCTACGCCGTACATATCCTGCTGATTGAAAAGCTGGCCCCCGAGGTCGATTCGATCAAGCTGTCCTGCACGCAGTTTGCTGTGTCGGGCACCATTTCCTGCATCCTGATGTTTATCTTCGAGAAGCCCTCGCTGCCGGCCATCGCGGCCTGCATTGTGCCGCTGCTTTACTCAGGTATCATGAGCTGCGGCTTCGCCTACACCTTCCAGATCATCGGCCAGAAATACACCGAGTCGACGGTGGCGTCGCTCTTGATGTGTATGGAATCGGTCTTCGGCGTGCTCTGCTCGGCAGTCCTGCTCAAGGAGACGCTGACCGGCCGTGAGACGCTGGGCTGTGTCATTATGTTCGCGGCCATCATCCTCTCCCAGGTCGGCGAGCAGATCACAGCGAAAATTAAAGCAAAATCAGGAAAATAAAGGAGACGGCCATGCAAACGATCCACCTCCGCGACCACGGCATTCTGCCGGGGACTGATATTACGCTTGCCCTGTGCGATCTCTTTCGTGCGTACCCGACTGACACCACCTTCGTTTTTGAGGACGCCGACTATTATTTCGCCCCCCACGACGAGATGCACGCTGACTACCGCATCTCCAATTCCGACGTGATGCCCTATCGCGTGCTGGGGCTCTGGATGCGGAATATGCATAACTGTGCCCTCGTCGGTAACGGCGCACGCCTGCTTTTCGCCGGCCACATGCATCCGGTGACGATGGATCACTGTACCGATATCCGCATGGCCGGCTTCACCATCGACTGGCCCAAGCCGCTGGTGGCCGAGGGCGAGGTCGTCGCCGTCGGCGACGGCTATGCCGATCTTTATGTCGATCCCGCCGCCTTCCCGCACCGCTATGCGGGCGGCTGGCTCGAGTTCGACGTCGGCGCGGGTGAGTGGTATCCGCTGGGGCGGCACAGCCAGATCCAGTTCGACGGCAATAACCGCTGCGTTACCCGTGTGTCGGGCGATAACTTCTCGCCTGCGCGCATCGAGGATCTGGGCGGCGATGTCTACCGTGTCTGGCCGAAGAAGCCTGCACGGGTTGCCGTCGGCAGCCTCTTCGTCCTGCGCCACAACGCGCGCATCCACGCCGGGATCTTCACCGAAAAGTGCGCCGACGTCACCTTCGAGGATATTACCGTCCATTCCTGCGGCGGCCTCGGCTGTCTCGCGCAGTTCTGCCGGGATATCACCTACCGCCGCGTCAATTTCCTGCCCAACCGTGCCGCCGGCCGCCGCATCGCGAACGGCCGCGATGACGGCATGCACCTCACCTGCAATTCGGGCACGATGACCGTCACCGAGTGCTCTTTCGTCGGTCTGATGGATGACCCGATCAACATCCACGGCTGCTGTGTCACCGCCGACGAGGTGGTCGACGCCCGCACACTCCGCTGCCGCTACCGCCACAATCAGGCGCAGGGCTTCCATTATTGGGCTGAACCGGGCGATGAGATCGGCTTTATCGAGCGCCGGCACATGGCGGCGGCGGGGGCGGCAAATGTCGCCGCCTATACGCTTGAGACGATGGACACCTTTACCCTCACCTTCACCGAGCCGCTGCCTGACGAAATCATTGCACTGGCTGAGGTGGGGGATATGCTCGCCCTCGATAACCTCACGCACACCGCCGCTTTCGTCTGCACGGAAAATCGCTTCGGCTCCTGCCGGGCCCGGGGCATCCTTGTTTCGACGCCGAAGCCAGTGCGGATCAGCGACAACTATTTCGCCTCCTCCGGCGCCGCCGTCCTGCTTGCCGGCGATTCGAACTACTGGTTCGAGTCGGGCGCCTGCTGCGACGTCGAGATCAGCCGCAATGTCTTCACCGATGTCTGCCTTTCGTCGAATTACCAGTTCTGCGACGGCATCATCAGTATCAGCCCCGTCGTGCCCGAGCCCGACACTGCGCAGCCCTTCCACCGCAATGTCCGCATTGAGGGCAACACCTTCGACACCCCTGACACGCCGGTGCTGCATGCCTTCTCCTGCGCTGATCTGACCTTCACCGGCAACCGCATTTTCAAGAGTCCCGGCGCGGATCGCTGGCACAAGGGCGATGCCGCGATCACGCTCGACCATTGCAGCGGTGTCGACCTGCGCGGCAATGACTGGATCGGTGACTTCGGCTTTGCGCAGGACGTAGCCGCCGTCGACTGCGCCGACGTCACGCGGGGGTGAGCGTTATGCAGTATCTTGACAGCTTCACCCTCCCCACCCGGCTGGAAGAGGATAACTTTATCCTCAACTACCCGCCCCAGCTGGAGATGCAGTGCTACGCGCACAACAATGTCTACCCGTTCAAGCTCTTCCCGCAGAAGCAGCTGACCCGGCTCGATTTCACGCCGCTGACCGTCCTCGCGGGCAGCAACGGCTCAGGCAAGTCGACGCTGCTCAATCTTATTGCCGAGAAGCTGAAGCTTCGCCGCTCGTCGCCCTGGAATAGCACGCCGTTTGTTGAGCCTTATCTCACCCTCTGCCGCGCCCGGTTTGCCGATGAACGTCCCCTCCCTGACGGCAGCCGCATCATCACCAGCGATGATGTGTTCGACTATATGCTCGACCTGCGCGCCCTCAACGAGGGCGTCACCGGGCGGCGTGAGTCGCTGTTTGATGAGTACGAGAACTACACCGACGCACGCAGGCCGAGTTTTCAGCTCCGCTCGCTCGACGATTACGATGAGCTCAAGCGCCGCAACGAGGCGCGGCATTCGACCAAGTCGGCCTGTGTCACCCGCCGCATGCGGCAGACCGAGCTGAAGAGCGGGTCGAACGGCGAGAATGCCTATTTCTACTTTACCCAGCAGATCACGCAGAACGCACTGTACCTGCTCGACGAGCCCGAGAACAGCCTTGCCCCCGCCCGCCAGCTGGAGCTGGCACAGTTTATCGTAGACTCGGTGCGGTTCTATGGGTGCCAGTTTGTGATCTCGACGCACTCGCCGTTTCTGCTTGCGATGCAGGGGGCGAAGGTGTATGATCTTGACTCGGTTCCCGTAGCGGTGCGAAAGTGGACGGAACTCGAGCATGTGCGGATGTACCACGACTTTTTTGCGGCGCACAGCGGTGAATTTGCGTAAATGAATTACCGTAGACTTTAATCGGTCTACGGTAATTCTTTTGTTTGAGGATATGTCCGGAAGAGGATAATGGATATCAATACACGTAATAATCCAGATCGTATATCGTTCCCGTTTGATGCAAAAATGCAATAATGTCAGGTTCAAGTGAAAGATTGGGCTTAATGTCATCACTTTCACTTGCGATTTCAGGTACAACTTCAAGACAGTATTCCAATGCATGGATCGACTTTAGATCAATCAACAGATCAACGATGGGCAGAAGATCGCGAATCGTGATACGGATCATCTCGTTTATATTCTGGAGATAATGATCGTTGTATCCGATGTCGATTTCGGAACAAGCCGCAGGCTTTTTTGCGATCGGCAGCATTATACCTTCAGCAATGATTCGGCTGGGGGGGATATTCAGCATGTCCAATATATCTTGAACATTAAAATTGCCTATAATCCGAAAATAAGTTCTGCATTTATGTGTAGTCAAATAATATCCCCCTTGACATAAGCACGATATGTGTCGTCGGCGATCAGCTCGGGCTTGGTGATGAGCCGGTCGAAGACTCCCTTACCACCGGCCTCGGCAACGTCGAGCAGAACCGAGCGGATCTCCTCGCGGCGGAAGTCGGCGCGGAAGTTGGTCAGCACCGAGCCGAACTGCGCGTCGGCCTTGAAGGCGGTCTGCGTGCCGCCCCGGGCGGCGTACCAGTAGCAATAGCAGCTGTTGTAGATGCTGGTCATGGTCTTGGTGTTGCGGAAGCCGATGCCGAACTGGTCGCTGTAGCAGTTGTCGTACCAGTTGTTGCCCGACTCGTCCTGGAAGCCGCAGCTGTTCAGATAATCGGTGTAATCGAGGGTGTAGAGGGGATGCAGATAGCGCAGGAAGTTGCCGGCGGCGCGCAGCTTCACGCCGATGAAGACGTCGGCGATGCGCAGGTTGGTGAAGGTGTTGTCGTATCCCTCGACCAGCACGCCGACTGAGTCGGGCGCGCGGTTGCCGACGATGTTGACACTCATGATGTCAGCATCGGAGGAGCCGCTGTTGGCGCCGCGCTTGATGTGGATGCCGACCCGCACATGCTTGATCGACACCTCGCGGATGACCGTTTCGCGCCCGCCGTCGATCGAGATGCCGTCGGCGATGTTGCTGCCGTCGATGATGCCGCCCACGAAGCCGTAGTTGCTGCCGCAAGTGCGGATGTCGTTGGCCGGGTAAATACCGCCGAGGTGGACCATCGCGCCCTCGTCGGTGTTCCAGCCCTCGGCTGCCTTGAGGGTGGCGTAATTGGAGAGGCGCAGATCGACACTGCGGCGCGGGTCGGCCGGCGTGCAGATGGGGTGCGCGAGCAGATAGGTGCCGTCGGGGAAGTAGATGGTGCGGTTGGGGTTGGCCTCGATCAGGCGCTGGATGTCGGCCGAGACATCGCGGGAGCCGTCGATAGGAAGGTGGTCGGATGCGTTGATGTAGTTGTTCATGACAGCCTCCTGATTATTCACCGTCGATCATGGTGCGCAGGCGCTTGACCGACTCGGCCGCGCGCTCGAGAAAGGCCAGCGGTGCCATGTCGCCGTAGAATGCGCTGCATCCGACCTCCAGCATCAGTGAGCCGGTGTAACCCGAGTCGCGGATAGCGCCGGCGACATAGTTGAAGTCGCACGCGCTGTCGAAGGGCAGGACATGGTTGTCTTCGTTGAAAACGGCGGTGTTGTCGTGGATGTGGGTGCAGATCAGCCGGTCACCGAAGAGGGGCATGTAGTGGCGGCCGGGGGTGAAGCAGAACTCATGGCCGCAGTCCCAGCAGAAGCCGACGTTGTCGTCAGGGAAAGCCTCGAACGCCCAGGCGATGTTAGCCAGCTTGCGTTGGTTCTCAAAGGCGATCTTGACGCCCTTCTCGGCGGCGTATTCGACCAGGCGGGTGAAGCGCGCACGGCCGATGTCGGTGATGGACGGCGGCTTCATACCGGATGACAGGTGCACGACGGCGATGTCAGCGCCTGCGATGACGCAGTGGTCGACGCAGTGCAGCAGCTCGTCGAGCATGACCGGCCCGCCCTCGTTGTCGAGCCAGATATCGTTGATGTGCCCGAAGGAGGCGTGCAGGGTCTCACAGGTGATGCCGTATTTGGCGCACAGCTCAGCGACCGCTGCCTGCCGCTCGGGGTTCATCACACCGGTGAAAATGCGGGTGAAGCCCAGCGCGGCGATCTCGCGCAGGTATTCCTCGTCGGTGAAGCCTTTTGCCGCATGCAGATTGATGCCGATTTCTCTCATGTTGGATTCCGCCTTTCTGTCGGGATTTTCTCCCTGTGGGGTCATTATAGCATAGATGGGGGAGAATTTCAACGGTTTTGGCGAAGGTTGTCAAATCAAAAGCCGTGTCATCCGTTTCCCGGATGACACGGCTTTTACCTGACAAATGCTTCGAGTGCCCGAACGATCGCATCGGTGATCTCTCCGCTCGCTTCCGCCGTGCCCGGCGGGATGAGCCGCGCCGACATGGCGCAGATGGCGCTCCATTTTTCGCCGAGGAACACCATCAGCCCCCGGTCAAAGGTGAGGGTCAGCTCGCCCAGCCGCAGATAGATCCGCGCGCCGCTGACCGTCAGTGCATCGTCGAGCCACGCCTCGGCGGCCGCCCACAGCGGGGCGGCCTGATCGAGCAGCCACAGACCGGCGCAGGCCGCGCCGAAGCTGAGGATAATGCGGACGATGCGCATGCTTTTCCCTCCTATTTTCGCCGGATCATGTCGGCCAGCGTCTGGGCGACCCGCTCGCCGGCGCGGAGCGCTTCCTCAATGCTGTTGCCGCTGGCTCCGATCTCAAGCAGCAGCGAGAGGGGGCCGAAATGCTCGTTGAAGGCCGCGCCCCGCAGATAGACCGGCCGTGCGATGCGAGGATGATCGGCGTTGAGTGCCTCGCGCAGCTGGAGCGCGAAGGCGAGGTTGTTCTCCCAGCCGGGGAAGTAGGCGCCCTTGTAGTCGCTGCCGGCCAGGATCATGACCTGCGCCACTGCCTCGCCGTTGAGGGCGACTACCGGCCGCACCAACTCACCGTCGCCGCGGATGAGCGCGTCGCGGTGGACGTCGAGGATGTACTGGATGGTTGGATACTCTGCTAAGTAGGCCGCGATGGTCTCGGCCGCCCGCACATAGGCATCGCGGTAGGCGTTTTTGTCGTGCAGGATCACGCAGTGCAGGGTGGGGATGCCGTTGTCGCGCAGTACCTCGGCCATTCGCTCGCCGACGGCGACGACGTTCTGGCTGGGGTCGGTGGAGCGCGCGTAGTCGGCGTCATCGGCATAGGAGACAGCTCCATCGGGGGAGTAGGCCTCGGTGCCGTGGGTGTGCAGGATCAGCACCAGCGGATCGCCGGGCGGGTAGATGGCCGCCGAGGTGTAGCTGTAGGCGGGGAGGATATCTTCCTTGGCCAGCAGAGCCTCAAGGTCGGGCGTGTAAGCCGTCTCGTTGCTGATGTACGCCGCGCCGTATTCGCTCAGGCTCAGATCGAGCGGGAGGATGGGCAGCTCGCCCTCCGGTACCTGCGATGGGTCGTAGGCGTAAACGTCCAGCGGCTCCGGCTCGGCGACGACCGGAAGCTGCGGCTCGGTCTCGGGCAGTGTCTCGACGGGCAGGGAAGGGAGCGGCTCGGTCTCGGCCGGCTGAACGGATACCGCCGCGTCGATCGTCACGCGCGGGAAGAGCACCTGCCCCAACATCAGTTCGATCAGTGAGCCGTCCTCACTGTCCTCGCCTACGCCCAGCACGCGGGTGAAGAGCAGCTGGCGCAGATAGCCGTCGCCCCCTTCGCGCATCGCGGCCACCCCCTGCGCGCCGAGCAGGCCCAGCGTCAGCAGGGCCGCGCTGACCGTCACCGCGCACCAAAGGGTGTAGGCCCGCCGCAGCCGCCCGGCGGCACGCGGCGAAAGCTGCGGCTCAGGCAGCGGCAGCTCCTCCGGGGCCGGCAGCTTGGGAATCGAATCGTAAATATTTTGTCCGTCCATGGCGTTCGTCCATCCTTTCCGTGTTATCTTGTCCGAGATAACTTATGCGGATGGATGGTAATTTATGACAGGAGCCTTAAACGGCAAAGGCCTGCTCGATGGATTCGGCCAGCAGGGTCGAGAGGTGTGCGGTGATGACGTCGCTCTCCTTTGGCGAGACGAAGAAGCCCCGTCCGTTCTCAAGCACCGCGCGCAGCTCGTCGCTGATGGCGCCGATGCCGGCACGGCCCAGCGCGTCGTAGACCAGCGTCGAGGAATCCACCACGGTCGGCACGCCAAGGCCGAGCACCGGCACGCCCACCGTCTCACGGCAGATCGGCCGGCGGTGATTGCCCACTCCCGAGCCCGGCTCGATCCCGCGGTCGCAGAGCTGCACCGTCGAGGCCAACCGCTCGCAGGCGCGGGCGGCCAGCGCGTCAACGGCGATGACCAGATCGGGCGCAGCGTTTTCGGCGGCGCCCCGGATCAGCTCGACCGTCTCGATGCCGGTCTGCCCCAGCACGCCGGGAGAGAGGGCTGAGAGGGCACAGCGCCCGATGGCGGCGAAGACCTCAGGCTCACGGTCGCGCAGATGGCGGGTCACCGCCAGCTTCTGTGCAGTCTGCGGGCCGATGGCGTCGGCAGTGATGTCGCGGTTGCCCAGCCCCGCCACCAGCACGCCGAAGCTGCTGTCCGGCCGCCGCCCGGTCATCCCGACCGCGAGACTGCGCAGATGCTCGGCCAGGCAGTCGCGGAAATGATCATAGTCCTCGCCTGACACCTGCCACAACTTCGGCCGGCTCAGGGTCACATAGCGGCCGATCGGCTTGCCGATGAGCCGGGCCGCTTCCTCGTCGGCGATGATCAGATCGGAGACGGCAATGCCGTTTTCGTTAGTCTCGCGGGAGCGTACACCGGGCATGGCCGGCAGGTCGGCCGGGCGGGTCTCGCAGGCGAGGTCGGTGCGGGAATATGCAGAATTGGTCATGTGCTCCTCCTGTGGGATGATTTTGTTGCTCTGGAAGATATGTACCCGGTATTCTCTCCGTTTGGAGGAAAAGTATGCGCCAATTTCGCGCGCGGTGGAAATTTTCTGAGAAAAAGGCAAAAAGGTATTGAAATATTTGGAGAAATGCGGTATAATAAGAAAAATAAACTGCGGGGTATCGGTATGCCTATATGGCAGTATGCACAAAAAAAGCGCCAGCAAATTGTGCGAATGTCTGAATATTTTGCGGGTTGTGCGGAAATCATTGATTTGCGCGCCGATTCATGCTATAATATTTAGGTAATATTCGCTCTGTGTTTATTTCTGATTTTTCATTTGCATGAGGAGGAAACACCAAATTATGATGAAACGATTGATGGCTCTGACGCTCTGCCTGCTCACCGTGCTGACCGCCGTTGGCTGTGCTAGCCGCGACAAGCTCCAAGGTGAAGAGGACAAGGGTGCATTTATCAACATGTACCTTGGTACCGAGATCTACGACTTCGACCCCCAGATCCCCCAGAACAATGACTCCGCTGTTAAGGTTATCAGCATGATGTACGAGCCGCTTTTCCGCGTCACCGAGAAGGGAAAGCTGGAAAAGGCACTTGTTGACAAGGTAGAAATTAAAGAAAATGATGTCAAGGGCGAGTATCAGATGCTGCTGACCCTGGACGACACCTGCTGGAGTGACGGTACTTACGTCTCCGCAAACGACGTTGTCTATTCCTGGAAGCGTATCCTTGAGCCCGATTTCTCGAGCACGGCCTGCGCGCTTCTGTTTGACGTTAAGAATGCCCGCGCCATCAAGGAAGGCGATGCTTCCATCGACGACCTTGGTATCGCTGCCGTTGATGAGCTCGTCGTCGAGATCACCTTCGAGGGCAAGATCGACTACGACCAGTTCATGCTCAACCTCGCAAGCTACGCGCTTGTTCCGCTTCGTGAGGACATCGTCAGCCGTTCAACCGACTGGTCCAAGAAGCCCGCTACCACTGTCTGCAGCGGTCCCTTCATGCTCCGCCGCGTCACCTACGGCGAGGGCCTGATCCTCGAGCGTAACTCCTACTACTTCCGCGACACCGATAAGGAAGACGGCGACGTGCTGAACAAGTCGGTCAACCCCTACCGTATCGTCATCGACTTCACCAAGTCCTCTGCCGATCAGATGAACGACTACAACAGCGCTATGCTGTTCTACAACAACGAGATCCCGCTTGACCAGCGTGCAACCTATGCGGACACCGCCATGGTCACCGATATTGCTTCGACGCATTCCTATTTCTTCAACACCACGAACCCGCTCTTCGAGAAGGCTGAGGTCCGTCGTGCGCTTTCGATGGCCCTCGACCGCACCGCAATGGCGCAGAAGGTTGTATTCGCAAAGCCCGCTACCGGTGTTGTGCCCTACGCTGTTTTTAACGCCACCTCTGCTGGCAGCCTCTTCCGTGAGGTTGGCGGCGATCTGATCGCGACCACGGCTGATATCGCTGGCGCGAAGAGCCTGCTTTCCAGCGCCGGTGTGACCGGCGGTGAGTTCACCCTCACCCACCGTGCCGACGAGGCTGACCGCGCTCTGGCCGAGATGGCCAAGGCCGCTTGGGAGCAGCTCGGCTTCACCGTCACCCTGCGTGAGCTCGGTTCCGAGAAGGCTGCTTCCGAGGTCGAAGGTATCGTTGACGACGCTTTCAACAAGGCATATATTGCAGGCGACTTCGATGTGATCGCAGTCGATGCTTCAACCCTTACGGCTGACGCTTACTCCATTCTTGCTCCCTTTGCTAAGCTCTTCTCCGGTCAGGGCATGGATATGACCACCGGTGAGTATCTTGCCGCTCCGCACATCACCGGCTACGACAGCGAGGCCTACAACGCAAAGATGGAAGAAGTCTATGCCGAGAAGGACATCGAGGCCCGTGCGGCTCTGCTGCACGAGGCTGAGCAGATTCTCGTCGAGGATATGCCGATCATTCCCGTTCTCTTCAACCAGGATGCAGCGCTCGTCCATGGCGATCTCTCCGGTGTCAAGAGTTTCTGGGGCGGTATCCGCGACTTCAGAATGGCTAAGCTTGCCGACTACGGCCGCTTCACCACTGCTGTGACTGAGTAATTGAATCAAACTTAAAAGGCATCGGGATTTTCCCGATGCCTTTTTGCAATACAAAAAAAGTCCCGAATCAATGATTCGGGACTTTGGTATGTTAGAGAAGGATGGACAGCACAGCAACCAGTGCGATCTGCGCCGCGATGATCAGCGGAATGCCGATCATGAACGATTTGTGCTGCGTTTTGTGGCGGATCAGCTGCATCGTTGCGTACATGGCAACGGCCCCGCCAAGGCCAGCAATCGCGAAGAGCGTTTTCTCCGGTGTGCGCCGGTTCGGCAGATGTTTAGCCGCAATTTTGTCGTAGATCGTGACAATGACCGCCACCAGTGAGATCAGTCCAAGCCACAGGTAGGGCAGCAGGTCGAGCACCTGCTCGGGCGTCATGCCTGGCTGAGTGCCTGGTCGAGGTCGGCGATGATGTCGTCGGCATCCTCGATGCCGACCGAAAGACGGATCAGGTCAGCCGAGATACCGCAGGCGACCAGCTGCTCGTCGTTCATCTGGCGGTGGGTCGTGCTGGCCGGATGGAGCACGCAGGTGCGGGCGTCGGCTACATGCGTGACGATGGCGGCGAGCTTGAGCGAATCCATGAAGCGGGTCGCCGCTTCGCGGCCGCCCTTGACGCCAAAGGAGATAACGCCGCAGGTGCCGTTCGGCATGTACTTCTTGGCGACCTCATGGTCGGGGCTGTCGGGCAGGGCAGGGTAGCTGACCCAGGTGACGCGCGGGTCCTTTGCCAGCCATGCCGAGATCTTTTCTGCGTTGGCGCAGTGCTGTTTCATGCGAAGCGCCAGGGTCTCCAGGCCAAGGTTGAGCAGGAAGGCGTTCTGCGGCGACTGGATCGAGCCGAGGTCGCGCATGATCTGCGCGGTTGCTTTGGTGATGAAGGCCCCTTTGCCAAAGTCCTTGGCATAGTTGACGCCGTGGTAGGACTCGTCGGGCGTGGTCAGGCCGGGGAACTTGTCGGCGTGCGCCATCCAATCGAAGTTGCCGCTGTCGACGATTGCGCCGCCGACGGCGGAAGCGTGGCCGTCCATGTACTTGGTGGTCGAGTGGGTGACGATGTCAGCGCCGAATTCAAAGGGGCGGCAGTTGACCGGCGTGGGGAAGGTGTTGTCGACCACCAGCGGTACGCCATGCTTGTGTGCGGCCCGAGCGAACTTCTCGATATCGAGCACGACCAGCGACGGGTTGGAGATCGTCTCTGCAAAGACAGCGCGGGTGTTGGGCTGGAAGGCTGCCTCAAGCTCTTCTGCGCTGGCACGCGGATTGACGAAGGTTGCCTCGATGCCCATCTTCTTCATCGTGACGCCGATTAGGTTGAAGGTGCCGCCGTAGATGGCCGACGATGCGACGATGTGGTCGCCGGCCGAGCAGAGGTTGAAGAGTGCGTAGAAGTTAGCGGCCTGGCCGGAAGAGGTCAGCATGGCCGCCACACCGCCCTCGAGGGCGGCGATCTTAGCCGCGACCGCGTCGTTTGTCGGGTTCTGCAGGCGGGTGTAGAAGTAGCCGGAGGCTTTCAGGTCGAAGAGGTCGCCCATCTCCTCGCTGGAATCGTACTTGTAGGTCGTACTCTGTACGATGGGCAGAATGCGGGGCTCGCCGTTCTTGGGTGTGTAGCCAGCCTGCACGCATTTTGTTGCGATCTTGTAGTCCATAGGTGTTGCCTTCTTTCGATAGTTTTCGATTATTTCTTCGGGAAGCTGTCCTTCAGCACCACGACGCGGTTGAAGGTGTTCGCATTCTTGGTATCCTTGCAGTAGTAGCCGTCGCGGACAAACTGGAATTTGTCGCCCGGTGCTGCGTCGGCGAGAGCCTTCTCGATCTTGACTTTTTCAAACTTGACTGCAGAGTCGGGATTGAGGTACTTGTCGTAGTCGGACGACTCGATCTCGTTCATGTTCTCGACGGTAAAGAGGCGGTCGTAGAGGACGACGGTAGCCTCCTCGGCATAGTTGGCCGATAGCCAGTGGATAGTGCCTTTGATCTTTCTGCCGTCGACGGGATTACCGTTGCCGGTCTCGAGGTCGGCGGTGACGTGAATCTCTTTGACGCTGCCGTCGTCGTTCAGCACGATCTCGCCGCACTTGATGATATACGCGCCCATCAGGCGAACCTCGGAATCGGGCTTGAGGCGGAAGAACTTCGGGGGCGGCACGAGCGCGAAGTCGGAGGCGTCGATGTAGAGCTCGCGGGTGAAGGGGACCGGGCGGGTACCCATCTCGGGGTGCTGCGGGTGGTTGGGGAGGTCGAAATATTCCACCTTGTCGGCGGGGTAGTTGTCAACGATCAGCTTGATCGGCTTCTGAACGGCGATGCGTCGGGGGGCGGTTTCGTTCAGCTCCTCACGGATGCAGTGCTCGAGCAGACCAATCTCGACCAGCGAGTTGGACTTCGAGACGCCGATGCGGCCGCAGAAGTCGAGGATTGCGCCAGGCGTGTAGCCGCGGCGGCGCAGGCCGCACAGGGTGGGCATACGCGGGTCGTCCCAGCCGTCGACCAGCTTTTCCTCGACCAGATGGCGCAGGAAGCGCTTGCTCATGACGGTGTTGGTCATGTTCAGGCGGGCAAACTCGATCTGACGGGGCTTCGACGGGACGTCACAGTTGGCGATCACCCAGTCGTAGAGCGGACGGTGGATCTCATACTCCAGTGAGCAGAGCGAGTGCGTGATGCCCTCGATGGCGTCCTGGATGGGGTGCGCAAAGTCGTACATCGGGTAGATGCACCACTTCGTGCCCTGACGGTGATGCTCAATGTAGCGGATACGGTAGAGGACGGGGTCGCGCATGCAGAAGTTGCCGGAAGCCAGGTCTATCTTGGCGCGCAGGGTGTACTTGCCCTCGGGGAACTCGCCGTTCTTCATGCGCTCGAAGAGATCAAGGCTCTCCTCGATGGGGCGGTCGCGCCAGGGGGAGACGGCGGGGGTATTGACGTCGCCGCAGTACTTGGGATCGCGGAACTGCTCAGCGGTCAGCTCGCAGACGTAGGCGAGGCCCTTCTTGATGAGCTGGACGGCGTAGTTGTAGTCAGCCTCGAAATAGTCGGAGCCATAGTAGAAACGGTCATCCCAGTCAAAGCCGAGCCAGCGGATGTCCTCCATGATGGCGTCGACGTACTCGGTGTCCTCCTTAGCGGGGTTGGTGTCGTCCATGCGCAGGTTGCACAGGCCGTTAAACTTGCGGGCGGTGCCGAAGTCGATAACCAGCGCCTTGCAGTGGCCGATGTGCAGATAGCCGTTCGGCTCGGGGGGGAAGCGGGTGTGCACCTTCATCCCGGGGTTGGCGGTGAGGTCGGCTTCGATGGCCTCCTCGATGAAATTGCGGGTGATGTCTTCCATGTTGAACATCCTTTCTATCAGAGCGAATCACGCATCGCGCCGATCCGGGCCAGCACGCGGTCGCGGCCGAGGATCTGCATGACGGTGTACATATCGGGGGAGTTGAGCTTGCCGGTGACGGCGACGCGCAAGAACATACTGACGTCAGCAACATTGCCGCGGTAAGCCTCGGGATTGGCCTTGTAGGCCTTCATGTCGGACGCAAAGCCGAGCTGGTCGGCGATGGCTTTGATCTTGTCAAACCATACAGTCGAGTCGTCAGCCATGTCAAAGCCGGCGCAGAAGGCGTCGAGCGCAGCCTTAATGTCGGCGACGGCGAACTTGCCGCCGGCGGTGACATCGTCCTGAACGGCGAAATACTGGTCGTAGAAGAAGCCCATGTAGGCCTTGACCTCGCTCCAGAGGCCGAAATCCTTGCGCGGCTTCTTGCCGCCGCGGCCGATGGCGAGGATCGACTTCACGTAGGCGGGATCAGCGGTCAGGACGGCGGCGAATTCGGGATCGAACTCGGCAGACCATGCCGCGACGCGGTCATAAACCTCATCGGCGGTCATCTTTGAGATGACGTTTTTGGAAACATCGTTCAGCTTGGGAAAGTCGACGAGACAGCCGGAAGCGCTCATCTTTTTGATGTTGAAGGGAAAATCGGTGTAGGGCTTGTCGGGATTCTGCATGCGCCACTCCTCGTAGTTCGAATTGAGGATGGTCAGCAGGTACTCACAGACGCACTCGGTCGCGTAGCCGAGGCGGGTATAGTCGTCGACGTTGCCGCCCATATCGCGCTTGGAGAGCTTCTTCTTGTTGCCGTTTTCATCGAGCTTCATGACCTGCGCCGTGTGCATGTACTTGGGCGCCTTAAAGCCGAGGTAGCGAAAGAGCTGGAGATGTTTGGGGGCGCTGGGCAGCCACTCCTCGCCGCGGATGACATGTGTGGTGTGCATCAGATGGTCGTCAACGGCGTGGGCAAAGTGGTAGGTGGGGATGCCGTCAGACTTGAGCAGGACGAAGTCCTCGTCGTTCTCGGGCATCTCGACCTTGCCCTTGATAAGGTCGGTGAAGATAACCTTCT
The DNA here is from genome assembly GCA_017463865.1 of Clostridia bacterium. Lineage (GTDB taxonomy): Bacteria > Bacillota > Clostridia > Oscillospirales > CAG-272 > SIG693. Next base: position 149,482 of record JAFTOI010000017.1, read on the forward strand.
TTTCGCTGTCGCCGTCTGAGAGAATGCGAAGTACCCAAGGATGGCCCGCAGCCAGATGGGCCTCGACCTCCTCCATGGTGAAGCTGCGCATGGCCAGCTTGCGCTGACGCGCCTCCTCGTTGGCGGCTTCGGTCCACTCTTTGGACTTGACCTCGGCCTTCTTATCGATGGCCTGAAGCTCTTCGTACTCTTCCTCGGTGGTGAAGCAGGGGTACGCCTTACCCTCAGCGACCAGCTGCTTGGCGAAGACGTGGTAAATTGGGCCGCGCTGGCTCTGCTTGTAAGGGCCGTATGCGCCCTTGTCGGTGACGTTGCCGTTTTCGTCGAGAATCGCACCCTCATCGAACTCAACACCGTAGTGCGCGAGCGTTTTGATCAGCTTTTCGGTCGCACCCTCAACTTCACGCTTGGCGTCGGTGTCCTCGATGCGCAGATAGAAGACGCCCTGCGACTGGTGCGCCAGACGCTCGTCAATGGTCGCGCCGTAAAGGCCGCCGAGATGGACGAATCCGGTCGGGCTGGGGGCGAAGCGGGTCACCTTTGCGCCCTCGGGGAGCTGGCGGGCGGGATAGCGCGCCTCCATATCCGCGGGTGTGTCGGTGACATTCGGGAAAAGCAGTTGTGCAAGATAAGCGTAATCCATGTTGTTCATTCCTCTATGTTTATTTTTGTTTGTGTTTCAAAGCATCGCGACGGCGTCGGCGAGGCCGCTCAGCTCACCGTGACCGGGGTAGATGGTCAGCGGTTCGTCCCGCATCGCGGTCAGGCGCGCAAGCGACTGTCGCAGCGCCGCCGGGTCGCCGCCTGGCAGATCGGTGCGGCCATACCCCTCGGCGAAAAGGGTGTCGCCGGTGAAAAGCGCATCGCCTGCGCGGTAGCAGACACAGCCGCCGGTATGCCCGGGCGTGTGCAGCACGGTGAAGGTCAGCCTGCCGAATTGCACCACCTCGCCGCCCTCGAGCAGCACATCAGCCGCGCGGTGGCGGATGTCGCGGCCGATCAGCGTCAGGTAGCAGCTCTTGGCCGCATCGCCCGGAAAATCGGCGTCGCCGCGGTGGAGATAGGCCTTCGCCCCTGTCGCGTCACGGAGCGTGTCCAATGACAGGATGTGATCGAAATGCCCATGCGTCAGCAGGATGGCGCGCAGCGACAGCCCGGCTTCAGCCAGCGCGGCCGTCAGCTCCCGCACATGGGCGCTCGGGTCGATGACGACCGCGTCGCTTCCCTCGTACACAAGGTAGCAATTCGACGGCCAGCCCGTGCGGTGAAGATTTCGGATTTGCATGCTATCACATCCTTTCGTCAATACTCCTATTTTATCATTATACCATACAATATGCCCAATGTCCAGAAAATTTTGCAAAAATGCAAAAAAAGAGGCTGCCCGCCGGGCAGCCTCTTGGGGGATAGGATTGAATTACTCGAAAGCTTTCTGGAGCGTCTTGAGCTTGGACTCAAACTGCTTCAGGCGAACCTTGGTGACCGATGCCCAGGCGTTCTGATTGTTGGTCAGAGCGTTGCGGAAATCACCCTGGCCAATCAGCGAGTCGGAGAAGATACGGCCGATATCGAAGGTAACATTCTCACGGATGAGATCGTACATTTCTGCGGAGACAGCGTCATCGGAGTACTTGACCTTCAGTGTGATCTCGAAGAGGGCAGGCGTCACCTGACGATAGCCCTCGGAAGCGTAGCACTCCATGACAGCAGCCATCATTTCGGGATCGCGGCAGCCGATGGGCAGGCAGTAGAGAGTGAAGGGGTTACCCATAACCGTGACGTAGGAATCCTGTGCGGCTTCGTACTTCGGTGAGGGAACGATACCGTACTGAACATCGGTGTTTGCGAAGGTACGGATCGAGCAGCGTGCACGGTCGATGCAGAAGAGGATGCGCTTCTCGGCGAAGGCGTTCTGATGCTTGACCGAGGAGGTGTTGATGGAGTCATTGGTGTCCCAGAACTTGCTGTTCATGAACTCGATGATGTTGACGACCTTTTCACTGGAGAAGGTGGGGGAGGGGATCAGATTGCCGTCCGTGTCCTTCTCGACGAAGAGGTTGCCGGCGCCGTAGAACCACGGGTCAACATGGATACCGGAAGACATGTAGCCGAACTGGTCGTCTTGATCCTTTTCCTGGTTACCGTTGAGGTCGACGTAGACACCTTCACAAAGCTGGAAGAACTTCTCATAAGTCCACTCGTTGTTCTGAACCAGCTCCTGCGGGTTGGGCAGGCTGTAGTTTTCCAGCATTTCCTTGTTATAGAAGCAGGTATACATCATGTACAACATGTTGGCTGAAATGTCACCCGATGCAAAGTAGAGCTTGTCGTTGATGGTTGCCTCGGTGAGCAGTCGCTCAGGCCACCAGGGCTGTTCGAAATTGAGATAGGGAAGATCGAGCAGGTTGAGCAGATAGCCGTTGCTGGCGCAGGACGCACCGGTCAGCGAGTAGACACCGATGATGTCGAATTCGTTCGAGCCGGCCTGAATCGCGTTGCCGACATGCTGAACGAAGGGGGAAACATTGCTTGCGTTGCCCTTGATGCCGTAGAAACTCAAGGAGACATTGAGTCGATCCTCGACGGTACGGTTACGGTTGTAGATGGCGTCGTTGACGGTTTCGCCGGTGAGATTTTCAACGGTGAATTCCTCATGCTCGACGTCCGACCAGGTTAAGAAGTTGATCGTTTCGGGGGAGCCGGTGGAACCGAACTTGAGGTCAGCCGGCAGATCATCCTTGACATAGCCGTTTGCGTCCTTGCCGCTGTCGGTGGTCTCGTCGGGCGTAGTGTCGCCGGCCGTGGGAGAAGCGGTCGTGGTGGGCGAAACGCCCTGCTGACCATCATTGTTCGAGCAGGCGATCGAACCGACGGGCAGCATTGCGCACAGGAGCAGCGCGCAGATGACGCGAAGGGAAGCTTTCTTCATGATAAATGAGAATCCTTTCTTTGGAGATTGAAAAACCACAGCCCTGCCAGGAAGACTGGAAGGCTGTTTACGGTTAATTCATTATATCACTTTGTGTGCAATGTGTCAAGAATTACATTTTTGAATTATCATTTTTGTAACAAAAGTGCAGGAAACAAAAATATTGCACAAAATTTGCTGGTTCTGCTCCCGCTTTCTGGTCGAATTTTTGTGCAGTTATCCCATGCCATATAAAAGCCCCCCGGTCGGGCGGCTTGGGGGATATGATCTTACTGGAATGCGTTCTGCAGAGTCGACAGCTTCTTGTTGGACAGCTTGGAGACGGTCTTGGACTTGTGAATTGTTGATTGTAAATATTTTGCTTGTTTATTTAAAATCATAGGAAAGGTTCTTGGCCGCCGCATGCGCCGTATTTGACAAATCGCCGCCGATGCGCTATAATATATCCATCTTCCACCACGAAAGGATATCACCATGCTGATCCCCGATACCACTGCCGCCATTGCCGCGTACCTCCCCCATAACACGCCATGGCAGATCGAGGCGCACGACTGTCTCGACTCGACCAATACCGCCTGCAAGGCCCGCGCCGCGCAGGGCGCACCAGCCGGGCTTGTTATCCTCGCCGACCGCCAGACAGCGGGGCGGGGGCGGATGACGCGCTCCTTCTTCTCGCCGCCCGGCTGCGGGCTGTACATGAGCATGCTCCTGCGCCCGGCATTGGCTGCGGCCGATGCCCTGCTGCTCACCACCGCCGCCGCTGTCGCGGCGGCTGAGGCCATCGCGGCCGTGACGGGGTACGAGCCCGGGATCAAGTGGGTCAACGACCTGTTCCTCGACGACCGAAAGGTCTGCGGCATCCTGACCGAATCGTCGCTGGCGCCTGAGGGCCGGCTGGCATGGGCGGTGGTGGGCATCGGCGTCAACGTCCGCGCGCCCGAGGGGGGCTTCCCGCCTGAATTGAGCCACATCGCCGGCGCG
>JAFTOI010000018.1 GCA_017463865.1 Clostridia bacterium
CACCTCTAAAAACCACTCAAAAACAAGCGGACAATAGAGGACAAAGCCTAAAAGTGCAAAGATAACGATTTATCCCTGTATCAATCCCCCGAAAAAGGGGATATGGGTGCGCCAAGGGCGCAGTTACCCTATGACAAGGGAGCTGCGACATAAGAATTCGTAGCGGAAAAGGTTATAAATCAGGTTGGTGAGGCCGATGTTGAAGTCGGCACGCTTCAACCCAATAGAGCGCAGAGTAAGCCCGTGCATGGAGTTCGTCATGAACCCGAATACGTGCTCGATGCGACATCTGATCTTGGATTTGAGACGATTGTTGGCGACCTGTTCAGGAGTCAAGGGCTGCTGCTTGGTTCCGCGTTCGCAAATGCGGTTTACCACATTGGCAGGCAGAGAATCGGCAACGGGCTTGCCCCAATAGCCACTATCGGCATATACGACATTGTCGGTTTCATCGATCAAGTGAGGAATCATCTGGCTGTCGTGCATGGCAGCATGAGTGGTTTCATAGTCCAAAATGAGTTTGCTGTCTGCATCGACCTTGACAGAATCCTTATACCCGTAATGCTCCTCACGGCCTTTACGGGTAAAACGTCCTTCCCAGTCCTTTTGGCGCAATCTGTTCTTATTTTCAGGCTTTTTCCATTCCTCGGGAGTCTCGCCCTTCTTGATATACTCACGCTCTACACGGGTAGTGCGGGGTCTGGGCGCATCCACAAAGGTGGCATCTACAATGGTGCCGGTGCGCGTGACAAGATGGGCATCCTGAAGCTGCTTTCCGAACAGGTTAAAGAGTTCGTGCATGATACCGGCCTTGACCAGTGTATTACGAAACAGCCAGATGGTTTTTGCATCCGGCACACGATCCTCAAGGCCTAAACCGAGGAATCTCATGAAGCTCATGCGGTCGTTGATCTGGTATTCGGTCTGGTCATCGCTCAGGTTATAGATCCGTTGCAGTACCAACACCTTAAACATGAGTACGCAATCAAACGGAGGGCGCCCGCCCTTTCCCTTGTTTTCTTTTCGGCTTGCCTCACTCAAAAGAGGGCGGAACATCTCCCAGTTTATGACTCGATTCAGTTTTACCAACGAATCTCCCAACTCGCTCAATTTTGCAAGTCGAATATCTTCGTCAAAAATCCCTCTGTTTCCCATCTCTTTTGCTCCTTTGCTTGGTTTCCCGTATTATATCATATATTTGTTACATGGGTGTGAGCATGGAGAGTTTTTAGAGATGCCCTATAATGGTAGAAACACAAGATTGCAGGGGCGGCCCTGTGTTGTTATGATTGTTTCCACTGTTATTGTTATGATTGGCTCCCCCACGCAAGGATGACCGAAACTTTCCCATCGTGCGCACCGAACAGTTGACAGCGTAGGGAAAAAACGGTATAATATTCGCATACGATCAAACCGAACAGAGAGGAGAAACAACTATGATCCACGCGGTCATTCTGGATGGCGCCACCCTGGGGGAGGATATCTCGTTCGCTTCGCTTGAGGAACGGGCGTCGCTGACCGTCTATCCGCTCACCCCGCCGGAGGAGGTCGCGGCCCGCATCCGCAATGCGCAGGTGGTCATCGTCAACAAGATCAGACTAAACGAGGCCAACCTCGCCGGCGCCGACGCGCTGAAGCTGATCTGCGTGGCGGCAACGGGGTACGATAACATTGATGTGGCTTACTGCCGCCGACGTGGCATTGCCGTGTGCAACGTCCTGGGGTACTCCACCGACAGCGTGGCCCAGCTCACGGTGGCCATGGTGCTGGAGCTAATACTCCATCTGCCCGAGATGAGCGGCTATGTGCGCAGCGGCGCATATACCGCGTCGGGCGTAGCCAACCGCCTGACGCCCGCCTTTCACGAGCTGGCGGGCAGGACCTGGGGCATCATTGGGGCCGGGAACATCGGCAAAAAGGTGGCCCGCATCGCCGAGACCTTCGGCTGCCGGGTGCTGGTCTGCCGACGTCGGCCCGATCCCGATTATCCCGCCGTCGATATCGACACGCTCTGCCGGGAGGCGGACATTATCTCGGTACACACACCGCTGACCGACGAGACGCGGGGGCTGATCTCCCGTGAGCGCATCGCCGCCATGAAGCCTGGCGTGATCGTCGTCAACGTCGCCCGCGGCGCCGTCGCGGACGAGGCGGCGCTGGCCGATGCCGTCCGGACGGGGCAGATCGGCGGTCTGGGGGTCGACGTGTACTCGGCCGAGCCGCTGCCGGCCGATCACCCGCTGTACGCCGTCCGCGAACTGCCGAATGTCTGCTTCACACCCCACATGGCGTGGGGCGCGGTGGAAGCGCGACAGCGCTGCATCGACGAGATCGCGGAAAATATCCGCGCCTTCTTTGCCGGCGAGTGCCGCTGCCGCGTGGATCGGTGACCAAATATTGCATCCACGCCGTCAAAAAGAATTCACTTTTTACATGAGTCGAACTTTTTTTCAAAAAAGCTATTGACAAACCGAATCAGTCGTGTTATAATATACGGCATAAAACACGTCGAAGTGGATCAGTAAGTGGTTCTGTTTCCCGTCAGAGAGATGTCGGCCGGTGCGAGACATTGAATGCAGACTGCTGAACTCGCCATGGAGTGGCTGCAATAAAATCGAAAGAAAGTAATTGCAGACGGGTACTCCCGTCATTGAGTTGCGGTGTGCTGGCACCGCGAGTGCACCCCCGTTTTGATTCAGCCTGGGGTGAAAAAGAGTGGTACCGCGGAAGGGTATTATTTTGTCTGTTTTACGCTTTCGTCTCTTTGGTTATCGACAGGATAGCAAGGAGACGAGAGCGTTTTTGTTATCTAACAATCGGAGGTTCTTTATGGAAAATAAACAGGTGCAGGTCATGAACGGCGCGCAGATCGTCATCGAGACCCTCATCGAACAGGGCGTCACCGATGTGTTCGGCTACCCCGGCGGGCAGGTCATCAACATCTACGACGCACTTTACAACGCGAGTGATCGCATCAATCACGTCTTAACTGCCCATGAGCAGGGCGCATCCCACGCCGCCGACGGCTACTCCCGTGTCACCGGCAAGGTCGGCGTCGTCATCGCCACCTCCGGCCCCGGCGCGACGAATCTGGTCACCGGCATCGCCACCGCCATGCTTGACTCGATCCCCATGGTGGCCATCACCGGCAACGTCCCGAACAGCCTCATCGGCAAGGACAGCTTTCAGGAGATCAACATCACCGGCATCACCCTGCCCATCACCAAGCACAACTACTTCGTGCAGGATATCAATGAGCTGGCCGACACCATCCGCGAGGCCTTCAAGATCGCCAAGTCCGGCCGTCCCGGCCCTGTGCTGATCGACATCCCGAAGGATGTGCAGATCGCGAAGACGGAATTCATCCCCGGCAGCGTGGTTGAGCCCTTCCCGCAGGCCGAGGTGGAGGACGCTGACATCGACCGCGCGGTTGAGCTGATCAACGCGGCCGAGCGCCCCTACATCTACATTGGCGGCGGCGCGGCCGGGCGCGGCATGACCAAGGACATCATGGCGCTGGCTGAGAAGGTCGACGCCTACATTGGCTGCACCTTCATGGGTCTGTCGGCCATGCCCAACTCCTACGACCGCTTCCTCGGTATGCAGGGTATGCACGGTCATTACGCCTCGTCGATGGCCAACAAGGAGGCCGACCTCATTATCGGCGTCGGCGTTCGCTTCAGCGACCGCGCCACTGGCAATATCTCAAAATATGCCAAGGGCGCCAAGATCATTCAGCTCGACACCGACCTGTCCGAGATCAACAAAAACGTCAAGGTCGACGTCGGCCTGATCGGCAGTATCGTCTCCTCGTTCAGCCGCATTCTCTCGCGCTGCGAGAAGAAGAACCATCCCGAATGGCACACCATCGTCGACGGCTTCAAGGCGGAGGAACGGCGCATCAGCGATGAGGCTGAGAAGAGGGCCACAAACCCCATGACGCCGAAGAAAATTTTCGATATCATCAACGAAATCAAGGATAAAAACACCATCATCGCCACCGATGTCGGCCAGCATCAGATGTGGGCCGCGCAGTATGTGGACTTCGAGCGCACCCGCCGGTTTGCCTCCAGCGGCGGCCTTGGCACCATGGGCTACGGTCTCGGCGCCGCCATCGGCGCGCAGATCGCCTCGGGCGACCGCACGGTGCTCATCACCGGCGACGGCAGCTTCGGCATGAACCTCAACGAGCTGGCCACCGCCGTCACCTACAACACCCCCGTGGTCATCGTGCTGATGAACAACGGCGTGCTGGGTATGGTCCGCCAGTGGCAGACCCTCTTCTTCAACAAGCACTACTCGAACACCGTGCTTGACCGCAAGACCGACTTCGTCAAGCTGGCTGACGCCTTCGGGCTGCCCGCCCGCCGGGTTACCACCCCCGAGGAGTTCCGCGACGCCTTCGCGGCGGCCATGCAGCACGACGGTCCGTATCTGATCGATACCATCATCGACATGGACGAGTTCGTCCTCCCCATGCTCCCGCCCGGCGGCTCGATCGAGGACATCATCACGACTAAGGAAAAGGAGGCGAGCAAATGAAGCGATTTGTCATTGCCGTGTACGTCGAAAATAAATACGGCGTGCTGACCCGCGTCTCGGGCATGTTCATGCGGAAGGGCTTCAACATCGACTCGCTGACGGTCGGTGAGACCGACGACCCGGCCTATTCCCGCATCACCATCACCCTGCGCGGTGACGATTACGCCCGCGAGCAGCTGATCAATCAGCTGAAAAAGCTCTTCAACGTCAAGCAGGTCAAGCTGCTGGACGGCGAAAGCTCGGTCGAGCGTGAGATGGCGCTGATCAAGGTGCGCAACACCGCCGAGAACCGCAGCGAGATCATGGCCGCGACCGAGATCTACCGCGCCAAGATCATTGACTATACCACCGACACCATGTGTGTCGAAATCACCGGCGAGCCGACCAAGATCAACGCCTTCATCGAGGTCATGCGCCCGCTGGGGATCGTCGAAATGTGCCGTACCGGTGTTGTCGCCCTTGAACGCGGCGGCAGCATCATGGAAAAATAAATTATTTTATCATTATATTTAAGGAGAATCCAACCATGCAAAACATCTACTATCAGCAGGACTGCAACCTCGCAAAGCTCAATAACAAGACCGTTGCCATCATCGGCTACGGCTCCCAGGGTCACGCACACGCCCTCAACCTCAAGGACTCTGGCGTCAATGTCATCGTCGGTCTGTACAAGGGCTCCAAGAGCTGGGCAAAGGCTGAGGCACAGGGCCTGAAGGTCATGACCGCCGCTGACGCTGCTGCCAACGCTGACCTGATCATGATCCTCATCAACGATGAGAAGCAGGCCAAGCTCTACAAGGAGAGCATCGAGCCCAACCTGACCGAGGGCAAGACCCTGGCCTTCGCACACGGCTTCAACATCCACTTCGGCTGCATCAAGCCCCCCAAGAACGTCAACGTCATCATGATCGCCCCCAAGGGCCCGGGTCACACCGTTCGTTCCGAGTATCAGGCCGGCAAGGGTGTTCCCTGCCTGGTTGCCGTTGAGCAGGATGCCACCGGCGACGCACTCGAGATCGCACTCGCTTACGCCCTCGGCATCGGCGGCGCACGCGCCGGCGTCCTCGAGACCACCTTCCGCACCGAGACCGAGACCGACCTCTTCGGTGAGCAGGCTGTCCTCTGCGGCGGTGTCTGCGCCCTGATGCAGGCTGGCTACGAGACCCTGGTTGAGGCCGGCTACGACCCCCGCAACGCTTACTTCGAGTGCATCCATGAGATGAAGCTGATCGTCGACCTGATCTACCAGAGCGGCTTCGAGGGCATGCGCTACTCGATCTCCAACACCGCTGAGTACGGCGACTACATCACCGGTCCCAAGGTCATCACCGACGAGACCAAGAAGACCATGAAGAAGATCCTCAAGGACATCCAGGACGGCACCTTCGCCAAGGACTTCCTGCTCGACATGTCCGACGCCGGCGCACAGGTTCACTTCAACGCCATGCGCAAGATCGCAGCCGAGCATCCCTCCGAGGTCGTCGGCAAGGAGATCCGCAAGCTGTACAGCTGGAGCGACGAGGACAAGCTGATCAACAACTAAGAAAGACCTTGGGGCTTTGCCCCAACCCCCACCAGAGGGACTTTTGGAAAAAAAGTCCCTCTGGACTCTTCAAAAACTTTCCATAAAGAGGGTTTTACTTATGATTAAAGATACGATTGTTGATGGGTTCCAGAATGCGCCGCATCGCAGCCTGTATCATGCGCTGGGTTTGACTAAGGAGGAGCAGGCGCGGCCGCTGATCGGCATTGTCAGCTCGTACAATGAGATTGTGCCGGGTCACATGAACCTGGACAAGATCGTGGAAGCGGTCAAGCTGGGCGTGGCCATGGCGGGCGGTACGCCGATCGTCTTCCCGGCCATCGCGGTCTGTGATGGCATTGCCATGGGTCACACCGGCATGAAGTATTCGCTCATCACCCGCGACCTCATCGCCGACTCGACCGAGGCAATGGTGATGGCGCACGGCTTTGACGGCCTGGTAATGGTGCCCAACTGCGACAAAAACGTGCCCGGCCTGCTGATGGCCGCCGCACGTGTCAATATTCCCACCGTGTTCGTCAGCGGCGGCCCGATGCTGGCCGGCCGCGTCAACGGCAAGAAGACCAGCCTCTCGAGCATGTTCGAGGCGGTCGGCGCTTACACAGCGGGCAAGATCGACGAGAAGCAGCTCTGCGTCTGCGAGGAGAACACCTGTCCCACCTGCGGCTCCTGCTCGGGCATGTACACCGCCAACTCGATGAACTGCCTGACTGAGGTGCTGGGCATGGGTCTGCGCGGCAACGGCACCATTCCCGCCGTCTACTCGGCCCGCATCGAGCTGGCCAAGCACGCCGGCATGCAGGTGATGGAGCTGGTCAAGCAGAACATCCGTCCCCGCGACATCATGACCGAGGCGGCTATCCGCAACGCCCTGACCGCCGATATGGCGCTGGGCTGCTCCACCAACAGCATGCTGCATCTGCCGGCCATTGCCAACGAGTGCGGCGTGAAATTTGACCTCGACATGGTCAACGCCATCAGCGAAAAGACGCCCAATCTCTGCCACCTCGCCCCCGCCGGCCCGACCTACATGGAGGATCTCAACGAAGCAGGCGGCGTTTACGCCGTGCTGGCCGAGATCGCGAAGCTGGGCCTGCTCGATACGAGCGTGATGACCTGCACCGGCAAGACGCTGGGCGAAAACATCGCCGACGCCGTCAACCGCGATCCGTCGGTCATCCGCACGGTCGACAACGCCTACTCAAAGACGGGCGGCATCGCCGTTCTGCGCGGCAACCTTGCGCCCGACGGCTGCGTCGTCAAGCGCAGTGCCGTTGCGCCCGAGATGCTGGTGCATGAGGGCCCGGCCAAGGTCTTCGACAGCGAGGAGGACGCCATCGCGGCCATCTACGGCGGCAAGATCGTCAAGGGTGACGTGGTCGTCATCCGCTACGAAGGCCCCGCCGGCGGCCCCGGCATGCGTGAGATGCTCAATCCCACCTCGGCCATCGCCGGCATGGGACTGGACAAGGACGTCGCCCTCATCACCGACGGACGCTTCTCGGGTGCGACCCGCGGCGCGTCGATCGGCCACGTCTCGCCCGAGGCAGTGCGCGGCGGCCTGATCGCCTATGTCAAGGACGGCGACATCATTTCCATCAACATCCCCGCCTACTCGATCGAGCTCAAGGTCAGCGACGACGAGCTTGCCGCCCGCCGTGCGTCGACCGAGATCAAGCGCAAGACCGGCATCCGCGGCGCACTTGCGCGCTACGCGGCACAGGTCAGCTCGGCAGATAAAGGCGCGATCATCAACCAATTCGACTAAAGGAGCATGCCCCTATGACAAAGCAGGAACAACAAAAGCTGGCGTGCGACCTGTCGGCGCTGAGTCTCTTTCGCGGCCTGCTTGACCAGAAGCCCATGCGGGCACTGCTGGCCTACCTGAAATGCGACAAGCAGAAGACCGAGAAAATGACGCACTACGGCGCCTTCGTCCATTCGCTGGCCGAGTGGGCCTATTCCTTCTCGGACTACCTCGCCCAGGCGGTGTACGCCGACGAGAACCCCTATGTCATCCGCACCGCCCGGCGTCTGCCCATCTCCGACGCCATCCGTGCCAACGCCGCGGCCGAGCTTGCACTGCTGTCGTCGCTGACGCAGCTGAACGCAGAGCAGCTGGCGGGCGGCTACGAGGACGGCTACCTCCCGCAGTTCGACAACACGCCAATCGACTTCACCCAGACCTACGCCGAGCGGCTGGCCCGCATCGACCACTGCGGCTACGGCATCTTCGCCGTGGCGAAGATGTTCCGCGTGGCTGACAACACGATCGTCCCGGTCGAGGCCGCCGACGAGATTGCCCTCGACCGCTTCGTCGGCTACGAGGATGAGCGCCGCAAGGTGTTCGACAACACCCGTGCCCTCATCGACGGCCGGCCGGCGGCCAATGTGCTGCTCTTCGGCGACGCCGGCACCGGCAAATCGTCGACTGTCAAAGCCTGCGCCAACCACTTCGCCGACGAGGGCGTCCGCCTGATCGAGCTGCGCAAGGATCAGCTGTTCAGCCTGTCGGCGATCATGGGACAGATCGCGGGCAACCCGCTGAAGTTCATCATCTTCATCGACGACCTCTCCTTCAACAAAAACGACGACTGCTTCAGCATGCTCAAGGCCGCCCTTGAGGGTTCGGCCTCGGCCAAGGCCCCCAACGCTGTCATCTATGCCACCAGCAACCGCCGCCACATCGTCAAGGAGACCTTCTCCGACCGCGCAACGTCGGATGACATCCACCACAACGACACGGTGCAGGAGCTGATGTCCCTCTCCGACCGCTTCGGCCTCTGCGTCTATTTCGAGAAGCCGAGCAAGCCGCTCTACCTCGAGATCGTACACCGGCTGGCCGAGAAAAACGACATCACGCTCGCCCAGAGTGAGCTCGATCAGCGGGCCGAGGCCTTCGCCCTGGCCAAGGGCAGCCGCTCCCCCCGCGCGGCCGAGCAGTTTATCCATAGCCTGATATAGAAAGGCATCACTATGAAAGAACTTACCTTAGACCATGTTTACAAGGCCAGCTACGCCCTGCGCGGCGTGGCGCGCCAGACCGACGTTCTCTACGCCCCAAAGCTTAAGCCCGGCACCGAGCTGTACCTGAAGACCGAGAACCTGCAGGTGACCGGCTCCTTTAAGGTACGCGGCGCATATTATAAAATGTCGCAGCTGACCGAAGAAGAGAAGGCGCGCGGCGTGGTCGCCTGCTCAGCCGGCAACCACGCGCAGGGCGTTGCGCTCGCGGCGCAGAAGAACGGCATCAAGGCCGTCATCTGCCTGCCCGACGGCGCACCCATCTCGAAGGTCGAGGCCACCCGCAGCTACGGCGCCGAGATCTGCCTTGTCGAGGGCGTCTACGACGACGCCTACGCAAAGGCGCTCCAGCTCCGCGACGAGGAGGGCTACACCTTCATCCACCCCTTCGATGACCCCGACGTCATCGCGGGACAGGGCACCATCGCCCTTGAGCTGATCGAGCAGCTGCCCGATCTGGACGCCATCATCGTCCCCATCGGCGGCGGCGGCCTGATCTCGGGCGTGGCGTACACCATCAAAAGCCTCAACCCGAACGTCAAGGTCTACGGCGTGCAGGCGTCGGGCGCACCGTCGATGCTCAACTCGATCCACGACGCGCACATTGAGAAGCTCGACTCAGTTCTCACCATCGCCGACGGCATTGCCGTCAAGCAGCCCGGCTCGCTGACCTACGACATCTGCTCGAAGTACGTCGACGATATCGTCACCGTCACCGACGACGAGATCTCGGCCGCTATCCTCGCCCTGATGGAGCAGCACAAGCTGGTCACCGAGGGCGCGGGCGCCGTCGCCGTCGCGGCGGCCATGTTCGACAAGCTTGACCTGAACGGCAAGAAGACGGTCTGCCTGCTCTCGGGCGGCAACATCGACGTAACCATCCTCTCCCGCGTCATCACGCGAGGCCTGCTGATGTCGGGCCGCAGCTGCCAGCTCAACATCGAGCTGGTCGACAAGCCCGGCCAGCTGATGAATGTCTCCCGCATCATCGCCGAACAGGGCGGCAACGTCACCGCTGTCCATCACGAGCATTCCAACGAGGGCTCGGACGTCAACGGCTGTTCTCTGCGCATCACCCTCGAGACCCGCAACTTCGCCCACATCGACAGCATCAAGCGTGCGCTGACCGAGAACGGACTCAAAATCATCTGATTTCGCGCTCCCGCACAAGGAGGGGGAAAGAACCATCTCAAACGCCGAAGGTTCTTTCCCCCTCTTGCCGCCTCCGGCGGCAATTCACCCCCTATCTCCTTGGCTGGCGTGCACCCAGCGTTCACAAAAATCAGCCCCGAAACATTTGTTTCGGGGCTGATTTTATGATAGACTCGCGCGGGAGCGCGAAAAGGTCTGCACACACCAATCTTGCTATTGCCAAACCACAAATCCATACCATCGGGACAAAATTCTCTGTTTTTTTCACACACTTTTTCGTCCTTGACAAGTGTGGGCGGGTGTGTTATACTGCAAATAATCTCATCTGTCTGGAGGAGAAACGCCATGAAAATTCGTATCAACACCACCGCTGTCACCGGCTCCTACCTTGATCCAACCGGCTGGCAGAACAGCACCCTGCGCTACGCCCCGCCCGAGGACTTCCCCGCTTTCTGCGCCTCACGCATCGGCCGGGCGAAGATCATGCGCGTGTGGATCACCCTCGACGAATACTGGGACTACCGCACCGATGAAACCTACCCCGACTATGACATCGGCGTCGCCCGCTATCCCGTGGAGGAACTGCACTACCCCTACGACTGGAAGTCCATCGTCCCTGCCCCCTCGGGCACCCGCTTCAAGGCCTATCTGACCTCCCACGCCGCCGAGGCCGACGAGCTGCTGCTCAATGTCCGCCGCCTTGAGCGCGAGGTGTCGGACGGCATCATCACCTACGCGCAGTACGAAGCCGTCTTCGAGCGGGCCGTCGAATACTGCAAGGAGCTCGCCCCCAACATCCGCTACATCGAGTGCTGCAACGAGGTCGACATCAAGTCCTTCGGCAACCTCAGCGCCGAGGAGTATGTGAAGATCTACCTCTGCGCCTATCGCGCCGTCAAGCGGCTCAATGCCAAGCATAACTATCCCCTGCCCCTCGAGATCGGCGGCTACGCGGCGGCTCACCCGCTGCACCAGTGGGAACTGATGCAGGGTGTCATGCGCGGCCTGAAGGAAACCGAGATCGGCGATGACCCGATGGATTTTTACTCCTATCATATCTACATGGCAGGCGCGACGATTGGTCTGATCAATATTGGTAAGATCAAGGAGGCCGAACTGAGCGACGTCGACAAGATTAAGCTGATCATGCATCAGCACAACGAGCTGATGGCCGAGCTGAATCTGCCCGCGAAACCGGTCTTCCTCAACGAGCTGGGCCGCACGCACACCACCGGTATCGACGGCGATGCGCTCTGCAACGCGGCAGGATTGATCACCCATCTCAATGCCTTCAGCATGGGTGAGATTCCCGGCATGTACCCCTTCCCCTGGTGCACTTTCCATAACCCCGAGCTCCAGATCTCCTTTACCCAGTTCTTGCTTCGCGAGGATGGCACTTATGCCGCCGCACCGAACGGCATCGCCATCCAGATGCTGCATGAGCTGTCGGGCGACCGTCTGGAAACTGCGGTCACCGGCCGCGGTGAGGATCTGCGCTATCGCGTCGCTGCCGTGCGCAATGGCGATGCGATCGACATCGTCTGTACCAATCCCACCAGCGAGTCCATTCCCTGCGAACTGGAGCTGGCCGATCTTCCTGATGGCAGCTATCGCGTGGAGTCCTGGCACTGCACGCCCCGCTTGAACAACTGTGTTACCGGCAGCGGCAGCGGCACACTGGAAAAAACCGCAGAAGCCGAGCGAATCGCCAAAGATGGTCTCCTCTGCCACTGCGGCGCCCTCGCCACGCATGCCTTTGTGCGGTATCGCATCACGCCCCAAAAATAACTTGACAGGCGAATGTGCCTGTGTTATAATGAGCATGTAGATCCTGACATTAAGCGCAAAGCCGCTGCGTGAAAGGTGCGAACAACTCAATCTGCCGCCGTGTGCGCCGTCGGGCGCATGCGCTTCTCTGCATACGATTGCCGCATCTGTCAGGATGCGGCAATTTTTTCTTGGAGGTACAACACATGGAAACCCGTGTTGCGGTCATGAGCATCATTGTCGAGCGGGGCGATACCGTCGAGCCGCTCAACGCCCTGCTGCACGAATACGGCGAATACATCATCGGGCGCATGGGCATCCCCTACCGCCCGCGGAAGATCAGCATCATCAGCATCGCGCTGGACGCCCCGCAGAACACCATTGCCGCCCTCTCGGGCAAGATCGGCAATCTGCCCGGCGTCAGCGTCAAAACGGCCTATTCGAGCGTGATCAGCCATGAATGAGCACCTTTTTCCCCTCATCGACCGGCTGACAGCCGAGCATCGGCTCTCACTTGACGAATACGAATATCTCATCGCCCACCGCACCCCCGAGGCCGCCGCGCGGCTGGCCGAGCATGCGGTGCGCGCGCGGCAGGCCATCTATGGCAAGACCGTCTACATCCGCGGGCTGATCGAGGTTAGCAACATCTGCAAAAACGACTGCCTCTACTGCGGCATCCGCCGCAGCAACCCGAACTGCCAACGCTACCGCCTGCCCCCCGCCGATATCCTCGCCTGCTGCCGGGAGGGATATGCCCTCGGTTTCCGCACCTTCGTCCTGCAAGGGGGCGAGGACGGCTACTATACCGACGCCCTGCTCTGTGACCTCCTGCGCCGGATCAAGGCCGAATGGCCCGACTGTGCCGTCACCCTATCGCTGGGCGAACGTAGCCGGGAGAGCTATGCGGCGCTGCGGGACGCAGGCGCCGACCGCTATTTGCTGCGGCATGAGACGGCCGACGCGGCGCATTATGGGTCGCTCCACCCGTCAGCGATGTCCTACGACAACCGCATGCGCTGCCTGCGCGACCTCAAGGAATTGGGCTATCAGGTGGGCTGCGGCTTCATGGTCGGCCCGCCCGGGCAGACGGCCGCGCATCTGGCGCGCGATCTGCACTTTGTGGAGACCTTCCAGCCTGCGATGTGCGGCATCGGTCCCTTTATCCCGCAGGCCGACACGCCATTTGGCCATGAGCCGGCAGGGACGCTGGAGCTGACCTGCTATCTGCTCTCGATCATCCGGCTGATCCGGCCCAATATTCTGCTGCCCGCCACCACGGCGCTGGGCACCATCCACCCCGAGGGGCGGGAGCTGGGCATCCTCGCCGGGGCGAATGTGGTAATGCCCAATCTGTCCCCGGCGGCTGTCCGGAAGAAGTATCTGCTCTACGACAACAAGGCGTCGGACGGCGCCGAGTCTGCGCAGTGCAAGGAAGCCCTGATCCAACGCATGTCCTCGATCGGCTACACCATTGTGACCGATCGCGGCGATATAAAGCTGTGAACAAATTGTAACATCTGAAGCGGAAGAGCAATCTGACGCACAAGAAAAGGAGAATTCAACGATGGCAATCTACGACCCCAAATCCCTCCGCGCGGAGGAATTCATCAACGACGAGGAAATCCGCGCCACCCTGGCTTACGCGGAAGCCAACAAGAACAATGTCGAGCTGATCGACCAGATCCTGGAAAAGGCCCGTCCGCAGAAGACGGCCACCGGCCATGTCTGCGCAGGCCTGACCCACCGCGAGGCCTCCGTCCTGCTGGCCTGTGAGATTCCCGAAAAAATCGAGCGGATGTACCAGATCGCCGAGGAGATCAAGCTGGCCTTCTACGGCAACCGCATTGTCATCTTCGCACCGCTGTATCTGTCCAACTACTGCGTCAACGGCTGCGTCTACTGCCCCTATCACCTCAAAAACAAGCACATCCCGCGCAAAAAGCTGACGCAGGAGGAGGTACGCGCCGAGGTCATCGCCCTGCAGGACATGGGGCACAAGCGGCTGGCCATCGAGTCGGGCGAGGATCCGGTCAACAACCCGATTGAGTACATCCTGGACTGCATCAAGACCATCTACTCGGTGCATCACAAGAACGGCGACATTCGCCGCGTGAATGTGAACATTGCGGCCACGACGGTCGACAACTACCGCCGACTGAAGGAGGCCGGCATCGGCACCTACATCCTCTTCCAGGAAACCTACCACAAGGAGAGCTACCTCGAGCTGCACCCCACCGGGCCGAAGCATGACTATGCCTACCACACCGAGGCGATGGACCGCGCGATGGAGGGCGGCATCGACGATGTGGGGCTGGGCGTGCTGTTCGGGCTGGAGCTATACAAATACGAATTTGCGGGTCTGCTGATGCATGCTGAGCATCTGGAGGCTGTGCACGGTGTCGGGCCGCACACCATTTCGGTGCCTCGTCTGAAGCGCGCCGACGACATTGACCCCGACCAGTTCGACAACGGCATTGATGACGAAACCTTCGCCAAGATCACGGCCTGCATTCGTCTGGCTGTTCCCTACACCGGCATCATCATCTCCACCCGCGAGAATGAGCAGGTGCGGGGCAAGCTGCTGAATCTCAGCGTTTCGCAGGTGTCGGGCGGGTCGCGCACCTCGGTGGGCGGCTATGCCGGCTACTCGGCAGAGGAGCGCCCCCACGACACCGAGCAGTTCGACGTCTCCGACCAGCGCAGTCTGGACGAGGTCGTCCGCTGGCTGATGGAGAACGGGCACATTCCGTCCTTCTGCACGGCCTGCTACCGCGAGGGCCGCACCGGCGACCGCTTCATGAGCCTGTGCAAGAGCGGGCAGATCCTCAACTGCTGCCATCCCAACGCGCTGATGACGCTGTCCGAGTATCTGGAGGACTACGCGTCGCCTGAGACGAAGGAGGTCGGCTACAAGATGGTTGAGGAGGAGCTGAAGCGCATCCCGAAGGACAAGGTGCGCGCCATTGCGGAGGACAACATCAAGGCGATCAAGGCGTCGAACCGCCGCGATTTCCGGTTCTGAGGAGGTATCCATGGGACTGAACGAGACTGTATCGGCTGAACGTCTGCATATCGGCTTTTTCGGCATGCGGAATGCCGGCAAATCGAGTCTGGTCAACGCCGTTACCGGGCAGCAGCTGGCGGTGGTGTCGGATGTGAAGGGCACCACCACCGACCCGGTGAAAAAAGCCATGGAGCTGCTGCCGCTGGGGCCGGTGGTCATCATCGACACGCCGGGGCTTGACGACGAGGGCGAGCTGGGCGAGCTTCGTGTCGCGAAGGCGAAGCAGATCCTTGCCCAGACCGACATTGCGGTGCTGGTCATCGACGGCACGGCGGGGATGAGCGCACAGGACGAGGCGCTGATCGAGCAATTTCAGGCGCGGAAGCTGCCCTATCTGATCGCATATAACAAGGCTGATCTGACAGCCGACCGTCCGGCGTCGGGTGAGAGCACGCTCTATGTCAGCGCGGCGACCGGCGAGGGTGTTCACGCACTGAAGGAAGCGCTGGGCCGCTTTGCGGCGGCGCGAAAGGCGCCGAAGGTGCTGGTCGCCGATCTGCTCAGCCCCGGCGACGTGGTGGTGCTGGTAACCCCCATCGACGAATCGGCCCCGAAGGGGCGGCTGATCCTGCCCCAGCAGCTGACCCTCCGGGACATCCTCGACGCCCACGCGGCGGCGGTGGTCTGCCAGCCGGAGGAGCTGAAGCAAACGCTGGCGGGTCTGGCGAAGAAGCCACGCATGGTCATCACCGACTCGCAAGCCTTCGGCCGGGTGAGCGCCGATGTACCGGCGGATATTCCGCTGACCTCCTTCTCGATCCTGATGGCGCGCTACAAGGGCGACCTGAAGGCGCTGGTGCGGGGGGCAGCTATCCTCCGCGGACTGCGGGACGGGGATCGGGTACTGATCTCCGAGGGCTGCACGCATCACCGGCAGTGCAACGACATTGGGACGGTGAAGATCCCCGGCTGGATCGAGGGCTTCTCCGGCGCGAAGCCGGCCTACGCCTTTACCTCGGGGGGCGAGTTCCCCGACGACCTGTCTTCCTTCCAGCTGATCGTCCACTGCGGCGGGTGCATGCTGAACGAGGCTGAGATGAAGCACCGCATTGAGCGGGCAACGGAGGCGGGCGTGCCGATCGTCAACTATGGCATCGCCATCGCGCAGATGCACGGCATCCTCGCGCGCAGTGTGGAGCTTTTTCCCGACGTGGCGGCGCTGTTAGGGTGAAATTCACCCGAACCGGACGCTG
Organism: Clostridia bacterium; assembly: GCA_017463865.1. Taxonomy (GTDB): domain Bacteria; phylum Bacillota; class Clostridia; order Oscillospirales; family CAG-272; genus SIG693. The sequence goes on from JAFTOI010000018.1 coordinate 16,289, forward strand.
TGTCATCCTGAGCGCAGCGAAGGATCTTTTCCCTGACCAAGATTCTTCGTCGCTTTGCTCCTCAGAATGACACAGTGTTTCGTTTTTCGCATTGCTGGCCGGCGGCAAATGCCGCTGGCGGGAGATATTCCGCGAAAACGGTTGAAAACTGCGGAAAAGTGTGGTATAATTTACACAACACCCGGCAAATCCAACGAACAGGCGGAATGACAATGCTGAACAAGATCTTCAAGCTGAACGAAAACCACACCACGGTCAAGACCGAGATCGTCGCCGGTCTGACCACCTTCATGACGATGGCCTACATTCTCGCGGTCAACCCGAGCATCCTCGGCGACGCGGGCATGGATCCGACGGCCGTGCTGCTGGCGACCTGCCTTGCTTCCTTCATCGGCAGTGCATGCATGGGTCTGATGGCCAACCTGCCCTTCGTGCTCGCACCCGCCATGGGGCTGAACGCTTTCTTTGCCTACACCGTCGTCATCGGCTTCGGCTACCCCTGGCAGATCGCCCTGCTGGCTGTCTTTGTCGAGGGCGTCATCTTCATCATCCTCTCTCTGACCCGGGTCAGAGAGGCCATTTTCAACGCCATCCCCTTTGCGCTGAAGCAGGCGGTCACGGTGGGCATTGGCCTTTTCATTGCCTTCATCGGCCTGCAGAACGCCGGACTGAGCACGGCGAACGCCTCTACGCTGGTCTCAATCGTCAGCTTTACCGACAATTTCTCGACTGCCGGTATCTGCGCGCTGCTGGCCATCGTCGGCACCTTTGTCATGTCGATTCTCTACATTAAGCGAGTGAAGGGCTCGATTCTGATCGGCATTCTGGTGACCTGGCTGGCGGGCATTGCGTGCCAGTTTGCCGGAATCTATGTCCCCGATGCTGCGGCGGGCTATTCTTCGCTGCTGCCCACCTTTGCGCTGACCGATTTCTCGAAGCTGGGCACCACCTTCGGGCAGTGCTTCAACGTCGATTTCAGCGGCGTGGATCTCTTTAACTTCATTGTCATCGTGTTCTCGTTCCTCTTTGTCGACCTGTTCGACACCCTCGGCACGCTGATCGGCGTCTGCGCCAAGGTTGACATGCTGGACGAAAACGGCAAGCTGCCTGCCATCCGCCCCGCACTGCTGGCTGATGCCATTGCCACGACGGCGGGCGCTGTGTTCGGAACCTCCACCACGACCACCTTCGTGGAGTCATCGGCCGGCGTGGCCGCCGGCGGCCGGACAGGCCTGACCTCGCTGACGTCGGCGGTACTCTTCCTCGCTTCGATGTTCTTCGCGCCCATCTTCACGGCGATTCCGTCCTTCGCGACGGCACCCGCGCTGCTGATCGTCGGCTTTCTGATGTTCAGCAATGTCACCGCGCTGAAGCTGACCGAGGACAGCTGCACCACCGCCATCCCGGCCTATCTTTGCATCATCGCCATGCCGCTCTTCTACAGCATTTCGGAGGGCATCTCGATCGGCATCATCTCGTATGTGCTCATCAACCTCGCCTGCCGGAAGGCGAAGGAGATCAACCCCGTCATGTATGTGCTGGCGCTGCTGTTTATCCTCAAGTATATCTTCCTGTGACCAGACAGACCGAAGGCGGCAAGAATCCAGGTTCTTGCCGCCTTCGCGCGTCCGATTTATAGCAGTGTAAAGCGCTTTTTATCGCTCTCGATGATTCCTTCCCTGCGCATGCGGCTGATCTCAGCCGAGAGGCCGCTGCGGTCGACCTCGAGATAATCGGCCAGCTCCTGCCGGTCGAAGGGGATCTCGAAGCTGTTCGAGCCAGCCTTCTGTGCCTGCAGCATCAGGTAGGCCATCAGCTTCTCCCGGGTCGAGCGCTTGGAGGTGATCTCCGCCTTCTGGTGGAAGATGAGGGTCTTGTTTGCCAGGTCCTTCATGAGGTTGAAGATCAGCTGCTGGTGGAAGCCGCAGTGGTTCGAGCAGGTGTGCAGGATGTGCGAGCAGTCGATGAGCATGACCTCGCTCGGCTCATTGGCGATCACGGTGACCGGGATCGCCGGCACCTCGGCGCAGGCGAAGGCCTCACCGAACACATCGGTGGGCTCGAGCTCGGTCAGGATGCTGCGGTTGCCGTAGTAGTCGATCCGCACGACCTGGGCGGTGCCCGACAGCAGAATGCCGATGTATTTGGCCGGGCTGCCCTCGGCGAAGATGGTGTATTTTTTGTCGAAGACCTCGATCTTCGCCCCGAGGCAGCCGAGCATGCGGAGCAGGTCGTCCGCCCCGATCTGGGCAAACAGCGGACAGCGCTGCAGGAGCTTCAGATATTTTTTCATTTTTTCTTTCTCCATGTTGAAATTTCAACAGACTTCTTAGGTTTATTATACTATAATATTATCAGAACCGCAAGAGACAAACAAAAAATTTACATGATGATAGAGGAGAACCACTATGTTTATCAGCGACAGCATCAAATATATCGGCGTCAACGACCGCCGGGTCGACCTGTTTGAGGGTCAGTATGTCGTGCCGAACGGCATTTCCTACAACTCCTATGCCATTCTCGACGACAAGATCGCCATCATGGACACCGTCGACGCCGGCTTCACCCACGAGTGGCTGGACAATCTCCAGAACGCGCTGGGCGATCGGCGGCCCGACTATCTGATCGTCCAGCACATGGAGCCCGACCACGCGGCCAACATCCACAATTTTGCCCGCACCTACCCCGAAGCAAAGATCGTCGCATCGGCCAAGGCTTTCGCCATGATGAAGAACTTCTTCGGCACCGATTATCCCGACCGTCAGGTCGTGGTCGGCGAGGGGGATACGCTGTCGCTGGGCGCGCATCAGCTGACCTTCGTCACCGCGCCGATGGTACACTGGCCCGAGGTCATCGTGACCTACGACAGCACCGACAAGGTGCTCTTCTCGGCCGACGGCTTCGGCAAGTTCGGCACGCCCGACACCGACGAGCCCTGGGCTGACGAGGCCCGCCGCTATTTCATCGGCATCGTCGGCAAGTACGGCGCGCAGGTACAGGCGCTGCTCAAGAAGGCAACAGGGCTGGATATCCAGACCATCTGCCCCCTGCACGGCCCGGTGCTGAACGAGAACCTCGGCTACTACCTGAATCTGTACAACACCTGGTCGAGCTACCAGCCCGAGGAGGAAGGCATCGTTATCGCCTACACCTCGGTCTACGGCAACACCAAGAAGGCCGTCCAGCTGCTGGCCGACCGTCTGACGGCGAACGGCTGCCCGAAGGTGGTCGTCTATGATCTCGCCCGCTGCGACATGGCGGCCGCGGTCGGCGACGCCTTCCGCTACAGCAAGCTGGTGCTGGCCACCACCACCTACAATGCCGAGATCTTCCCCCACATGCGCGACTTCATCGCGCACCTGACCGAGCGCAATTACCAGAACCGCACCGTTGCCCTCATCGAGAACGGCAGCTGGGCGCCGATGGCGGCCAAGGTCATGCGCGGCCTGCTGGAGAAGAGCAAGAACCTGACCTTCACCGACACCACCGTGCGCATCCTCTCGGCCCTGAATGAGGAGAGCGGCGCGCAGCTGAACGCCCTCTGCGACGAGCTTTGCCGCGAGTACCTCGCGCAGCGCGACGAAACGGCCAACAAGAACGATCTGACCGCCCTCTTCAACATCGGCTACGGCCTGTATGTCGTCACCTCGAACGACGGCCGAAAGGACAACGGTCTGATTGTCAACACCGTCACGCAGGTGACCAACACCCCCAACCGCCTGGCCGTGACCATCAACAAGGCCAACTATTCGCACCACGTCATCAAGCAGACCGGCAAGATGAACATCAACTGCCTGACCGAGGACGCACCCTTCGCGGCCTTTGAGAAGTTCGGCTTCCAGAGCGGCCGGAATGTGGATAAGTTCGCCGGGTGCGAGCCGCTTCGCTCGGACAATGGGCTGGTCTTCCTGCCGCGGCACATCAACTCCTTCATGTCGCTGAAGGTCGAGCAGTACATCGACCTCGACACCCACGGCATGTTTATCTGCTCGGTCACCGAGGCGCGGGTGCTCTCCGACCGCCCGACCATGACCTACACCTACTACCAGAATCATGTCAAGCCGAAGCCGGCGACCGACGGCAAGAAGGGCTTCGTCTGCAAGGTCTGCGGCTATGTGTACGAGGGCGAGACCCTGGCCGAGGATTTTGTCTGCCCGCTCTGCAAGCACGGCGCGGCTGACTTTGAGGAGATCAAGTAAAATAAATCCGCCTCCGAGCACATGATCGGAGGCGGAACTGTTTTATTTAAGCCTTCCTCCCCGAGGGAGGCGGCGGCACAGCCGTCGGAGGGAGTTTCCGCCAACCAAACGACTGCGGCGGACTCCCTCAGTCACGGCAGAGCTGTGCCAGCTCCCTCGCAGAGGGAGCTTTTTTACTTCAGCATCGACACCGCGCTGGTGATGGTCTTCTCCATCGCCTCGCGGCCGTACTTGTCGACCTCGGCCTTGTTCTTCTCGCCGTGGGTCAGGCAGCCGGCGCCGCCGATGCAGCCGCCGATGCACGCCATGCCCTCGATGAAGTTGGCGTCGAGAACGTTTTTGCTCTTCTTCAGCAGCGCCACGCGGCAGGCCTCGATGCCGTCGCAGGGCAGTGCCTTGAGGTCGAACTCGATGTTTTGCTCCTTCAGACCCTGAACGACCGCGTCAGACAGGCCGCCCGAACGGGCGAAGATACGGCCGAAGTAGGAGGCGTTGTCGAGCACGTCCTCTTCCAGCGTCGTGATGTCGATATCGCGGCTGTCAAAGAGAGCCTGCAGCTCCTCGAAGGTCAGGACGGCGTCGACATACGGCTTCACCGTATCCAGCTGGGCCTCAGCCTTCTTGGCCGTGCAGGGGCCGATGAAGACGACCTTGGCGTCCTTGTGCGTCTCCTTGATGTACTTGGCCAGCGTTGCCATGGGCGAGAGGTTGTGCGAAACGTAGGGCAGCAGGTCGGGGAAGGCCGACTTGATGTAGGCCACGAATGCGGGGCAGCAGGAGCTGGTCAGGAAGCCTTTTTCGGCCAGCTCGCGCGACTCGGCCTGGGCGACCATGTCGGCGCCCAGTGCGGCCTCAATGACGGTGTAGAAGCCCAGCTCCTTGAGGCCGGAGATGACCTGGCCCAGCTTGGCGTAGGTGAACTGGCTCGAGATGGAGGGAGCAACCATGGCGTAGACCTTATACTTACTGTTCTTCTCGCTTCCCTTGATCAGGTCGATGACGCTGAGGATGTAGGACTTGTCGGTGATGGCGCCGAAGGGGCACTGGTAGACGCATGCACCGCAGGAGATGCATTTCTCGTCGTCGATGGACGCGGCCTTGTTCTCGTTCATCGAGATGGCCTTGACCTTGCAGGCGTTCTGGCAGGGGCGCTTGCGGCTGACGATGGCGGTGTAGGGGCAGACCTTGGCGCAGGCGCCGCACTCGATGCACTTGGACTTGTCAATGTGCGCCACATGGTTCTGGTCAAAGGTAATCGCGCCCCGCTTGCAGACGTCCTCGCAGCGGTGAGCCAGACAGCCGCGGCAGGCGTTGGTCACCTCATAACCGCCGACGGGGCACTCATCGCAGGCGATGTCGATGACCTGAATAACATTGGACTTATCGGAATCGCCGCCCATGGCCAGCTTGACGCGCTCGCCTAAGATCGCGCGCTCCTTGTATACGCAGCAGCGCATGGTCGGCTCGTTGCCCGGAACGATGATCTTGGGCACGTCAAGGACATGCTCGAGCAGGTTGTCCTGCCAGGCCAGCCGGGCCACCTCGCGCAGGACCTTGTATTTCAGGTGCTGCACCTTTGTATCAAACTTACGTACTTTTGTGTTTTGTGCTTTGGTATTCTCCACTTCAGCGTCCTCCTTAGAAATAGCTTACCTTAATGCGCTTACCCATCAGCTTCAGGCATTTGGAAAGCTCCTCAACCAGGTTCATTTTGATATTGAAATTGATCGGCAGATCGGGGTTCTGATGCGCGGGGTTGACCGCTCTGCCTACATAGAAATTGATGTCTGTCGCTTCTTCAAAGAGCAGCTGGCAGATCAGCGAAGCGCCGTCGCGCTTGAAGTTCCACTGCTCATACAGCTCGTTTTGGTCAATGTAGTCCCGGGCATATTCCAGCACCCGGTTGACCGTGATGACGCCCTCGGTGACCAGATCGACGCCCTCCAGTTCGGCGATGGGCGGCACGTCGGAGCGCTCGAAATTCAGGCTGGCCCGCAGGGGCTTGCCGAGATATTTGGCGGCGATGGACGAGGTCGTGCCGCCGCAGATGATGTGCTTGCCCTCCTTGGAGAAAAAGAGCGCCATCATGCGGTTGCAGTCGTCGCGGTTGGAGGGGGGGCCGAAGAGGATGTTCATCGGCTCGCGCCGCCGGATCTTCACCACGCAGGCCGTGGTGTCGTCGCCCGGCTTGTTGCCGTAGAGGCGGTCGCACTCATCCACGAGGATGGTCGAGAGGTTTTTGGCCGTGAAGCCGCCGGGGGCCAGATCTTCCATATAGTGAATGATCTCCTCGCGCTTCCAGCCGAAGTTGAAGAAGCCGCCGATGCCCGCGTGGGAGCAGCCGTCGCTCATGGCGATGAAGATATCGTTCTCCTGCAGCTTCAGCGTGGTACTGATGATCTTTTTGCCGTCGATGTTCATCTCGGTGCGCGGGTACTCATAGTTCACGCCGTCGCGCAGTACGATGACCTGCGGGTTGTCGTACTGGATGATGGTGGCCGTCTCGTTATCCAGCAGGTGGATGATGGTGAAGGTCGAATAGGCCACGCCCCGCACCGAGCAGACGGGGAGGGTCGCGGCGATGGTCGACACGCACTCCTCGATGGGCAGGCCGGCGGCCATCATGGTGGAGATGATCTTGGAGGTCAGCGTGGACAGGATGCTTGCCTTGACCCCGCTGCCCAGACCGTCGGCCAGAACGATGACGGTGGAGTTTTCGCTGTCCTCGATGATATCCACATGGTCGCCGCACAGCTCCTCGCCGTAGTGATTGATGCTTTTATAGCCGATATCGGCGCACAGATCATTCATTCGCAATCGACTCCTTCAGCTTGGTCAGGGCGATCTTGGTCTCGGCGGCTGTCTCGCCGAGCAGGGAGGCGATCTCCTGCACGATGCGCATCTGTTTGTCGACCACGCGGTCGGCGACCTCGATGGTCTGGCGGCTGATGCTCTCCTTCTTTTCCTTCTCGGTCTCCTCGTCGGACACGTCGCGCATGATACCGATCAGCAGGTGGGAATCGCGATCATAGACGATGGTCTGCTCAACATAGCGCTTGTACTCGGCGAGGTAGACGCGCTGGTCGCGCACGCCCTTGCCGCTCTGCAGGACGTTGACGAAGACGGTGGGATCGAGGATGCGAATGACCGGCTCGCCGAGGACATCCGAGGATGTGCGGATGTTCATGATCTTCTTGGCCGCGGCGTTGATCTGCTGCACCTCGAGATTTTCGTTAAGGACGATCAGGCCGTTGGGGGTGTTCTTGACGATGGTATCCGAGAAGCTCTCGGCCTTGTCCTTGAGGAAGGGCAGGCACATCGAGATCTCGGCCTTGCCCTGGCAGATGGCAATGGCCTTCTCACGGCAGGAGTTATAGCCGCAGGTGCCGCAGTTGAGCTCATCCGCAGGCTTGAACTTGCCCATCTGGCGCAGGACAGCTGCGATCTCGGTCTCAGACGGCGGGGCGAGCTTATGCTCGATGTAGGTGAACTGCTTCTTCAGCTCGACCGGGCGGGGCTGGTGGACGTCGAAGTCCTTCGGGCCGGCAAAGCTGGCCACGGCCATGTAGTCCTGGACCGGCGAGCGGTGGTTCTTCTCCATGACGGGGCCGCCGATGCAGCTGCCGACGCAGGACGACATTTCGATGAAGCACTTGTGGATCTTGCCGCTCTCGATGTCCTTGAGGGCGGACATGCAGTTTTCGACCCCGTCGAGGGCCAGGTAGGTGTACCCGGGCGCATCCTGCGCCATGGTCTTGAGCACGCCGCCGGTGGTCGGGAAAAAGCGAGCGCGGCTGTTCTCGTCGGCGTCCAGCTCCTGCTCGAGCTCGATCTGCTCTTTTTTGAGCCATTCGGTCAGCTCGTCGAAGGTCAGGACGGCGTCCACGATGCCGCTGTAGTGCTCGGCCTCGTCCTTTTTGGCGACGCAGGGGCCGATGAAGACGGTCTTGGCGTTGGGATAGCGCTTCTTGATGTCGCCGCAGTGCGCCTGCATCGGCGAGACGACATCGGCCAGATACTCCAGCGCCACGGGGAAGTATTTCTGAATGAGCAGGTTAATGGAGTGGCAGCAGGACGAGATAATGATGTCCCGGTCGTCCTCCTTCAGCATGCGCTCGTATTCGGTTTTGACGATGGTCGCACCCTGCGCGGTCTCCTCGACGTCAAAGAAGCCGAGCTTCTTGAGCGCGCGCCGCATGGCGCCGATGCCCACACCGTCATAATTCGCGATAAACGAGGGGGCGAGGCTGACGATGACGGGGTCGCCGCTCTGCAGGAAGACCTTGACCTTTTCGGTCTCGTCGACGACCTCCTTGGCATTCTGCGGGCAGACAACAAAGCAATGGCCGCACAGAATACATTCGTTGCCGATGATGTGGGCCTGGTTGCCGGAGAAACGGATCGACTTGACCGGACAGTAACGGATGCACTTGTAGCAGTTTTTACAGTTGGATTTTTTGAGTGTCAGGCAGTTCGGCATCGTTGTCACGACCTTTCCTGTTCAATGGGCTTTAAGATATGCTCCAGAAAAAATTCTCTGAAATTTTCGGGGGTAATCCCGACGTGGACGTCATCGTCCACCTGGACGGTGACGCCGACGCGGTTGCAGCTGCCGATGCAGAAGCTGCCGGCCAGGGTGACATCGTCCTGCAGGTGATATTCCTCAACTGCCTTCTGCAGGCGCTCGACGATCTCCGCCGAGCCCTTGAGATGGCATGAGCTTCCGACGCAGATCTGAACGATCATACGCTCAGACCTTCGCGAGAACTTCGTTCTGGAAGAAGCTCTCCACCGTGTCGGGGGTGACCGAGTGGAAGCTGTCGTCCACCGTGACGCAGACGCCCTTCTGACATTCGCCCATGCAGAAAGTGCCGCCCAGATCGACCTTGTCGCCGAGATTGTTGGCAGCGATCAGCGCCTGCAGCTGCTCAACGACCTGACGGGAGCCCTTAATGTGGCAGGAGCTGCCAATACATACTGTGATTTTCATCGTTTTCTTCCTCTCTATGTAATATCGAATATGGATGACCGGGGATAGCGGGGCAAACACGGAGCGGATGCTCCGCAGCATGTAATCTCAGCTTATATTCTACCACATTCCAAGACATATTTCAAGTCTTTTTTCGCATTGCGTGCTCACACAAAAAAACAAGACGGGAAAACCCGTCTTGTTTGAGATACGGCTGAGGCTCAAAGTGCGTCGGAGAGCGTGGTGTAGCCGAGGCCAAGGCTGGCGGCGACGTTTTTGTTGGTGCACTTGCCGCGGCAGATGTTGACGCCGTCGGCCAGGCCCGCGTCCTTCGCGGCGGCGCCGGCGACACCGAGATCCGCCAGCATCAGGCCGTAGCGCAGGGTGGAGTTGGTCAGCGCCACGGTCGAGGTGTAGGGGACGGCGCCGGGCATGTTGCCGACGCAGTAGTGGACGATGCCCTCTTCGATGTAGATGGGCTCGTCGTGGGTGGTGACGTGGGAGGATTCGCAGCAGCCGCCCTGGTCGATGGCGATGTCGACGATGACAGCGCCCTTCTTCATCAGGGGAAGATGCTCGCGGCGGACCAGCTTGGGGGTGGAGCCGCCGGGGATGAGAACCGAGCCGATGACGAGGTCAGCCTCGGCCAGTGCGCGGCGGATATTGGCCTCGGTGCTGTAGAGGGTGGTGACCGAAGCGCCGAAGATATCCTCGAGGTAGGCGAGGCGGTTGGCGTTGACGTCGAGCAGGGTGACCTGCGCGTCGATACCGACGGCCGCCTTGGCGGCGTAGGTGCCGGCGACACCGCCGCCGATGATGACGATCTTGCCGCGCTGGACACCGGGCACACCACCGAGCAGAATGCCGCGGCCGCCGAAGCCCTTCTCGAGGTACTTCGCGCCCTCCTGAACAGAGAGGCGGCCGGCGATCTGGCTCATGGGGCGCAGGCAGGGGAGGTTGCCCTGGCTGTCGGTGATGGTCTCATAGGCAATGGCGATGACGTTCTTTTCGATCAGCTTGGCGGCAAACTCGGGGTTTGCGGCAAGGTGGAGGTAGGTGTAAAGGATCTGCCCTTCGCGGAGGTAGTCGTACTCGCAGGGCTCCAGCTCCTTGACCTTGACGATCATTTCGGCGGCAGCGAAGACCTCTTCGGGGGTATCGAGGAGGATGGCGCCGGCGGCGGCGTACTCCTCATCGGCGAAACCTGCGCCGATGCCGGCGCTCCGCTCAACATAGACGGTGTGGCCCTTGGCGGTGTAGGCGAGCACATTGTCGGGGGTCAGGCCGACGCGGTATTCGTGGTTTTTGAGTTCCTTGGTGGTTCCGATCTTCATATATTCTCCATTCCGCCGCGGCTGGCGCGGCTAAAAAACTTACGGTTGGAATAAAGTAAATTCTACCACAAATCGGTACAGATGTCAAGATAAAAAGGCAGGAAATGCACGGCAGCAGCATTTACTTTAACAGAAACCAAACGAAACATTGGACAGCTGAACGGTTCACCGTGTCATCCTGAGCGAAGCGAAGGATCTTTTCCTCTATCAAAGATTCTTCGTCGCGTTGCTCCTCAGAATGACAGGGCTGTTTCGTTTGTGCGCAAAAGTAAATGCCGTTGCCCCGACGGAAAATGTCATATTGGCTGCCCGGGCGCGCGGCATCGCAGCCGAAACGGGAACATCTTTACAATGTGTTTACATTTATTTCCGCCATTCTTAAGTTGAATTTAGGTTCCGCCGGTATAATAGACGCAATCCGGTGCGCATGCGCACCAAATCAAACAGGAGGCAAATCATGACCCCATCCACCACCACAGCGCCGGCGGGGCGCAAAAAGAAGAAGCGCGTCGGACGGCGGATCATTCTGACGCTCGTCATTCTCGTCCTGCTCGGCGGGGCGGCGTTCGGCGTGTACTGGCTCTTCTTCCGGGAGACGCCCAAGGTTGCCATGACCGACAAGACCACCTTCGGCGCGCTTGACCGAGCCATCGAGGGCTCAGGCACGACGGTGCCGGCTGAGACGCTGGCCATCACAGCCGCTTCTCGCGCAGAAATTAAAGAGGTCTATGTCAAGGCCGGAGACTATGTTGAGGAGGGCCAGCTGCTCTACACTCAGGACGACAGCGAGATCGACGAGAAGATCGCCGACTACGAGGAGGAGATCGAAACCTACGAGGACGAGATCACCGAGTACGAGAACTCCATCGTTGAGCAGCAGAACAACATCACCGACTACAACGAGAAGATTGCCGACTACTACACCGAGATCGCCGAGGTCAACGAGGCCCGGCAGAACCTGACCATCCGCGCCGATTTCGCCGGCAAGATCACCAAGCTGAACGCCGAGGTGGGCAAGAATGTCAACTCGGGTACGACGCTGGCCGTTCTGACCGACGAGAGCACGATGACTCTGACGCAGTATTTCAGCTATGCCTACGCCGATCAGGTCAAGGTCGGCATGGCGGCCAAAATCTCGGTCAGCGGGCAGATGCTGACACTGGACGGCACGGTCAGCGCCGTCAGCTGGGTCGAGCGCATTACCGACGAGGGCATGAAGTGCTTCGCCGTGACGGTCAAGCTGGCCAACCCCGGCGTGCTACAGTCGGGCGAGAGCGCAGCCTGCTACCTCATCACCGACGACGGCACCCGGTTATATCCCGCGCTCGATGGCGTGCTGGAGTGGAGAGCCACCGAGAACATCACGGCCGGCGCCTCGGGCGAGCTGACAGCCATCAAGGTTGCCGACTACGATCAGGTCGCGGCTGGACAGGTGCTCTTCGTCATCGACGCCACGACCTACGACACGCAGCTGGAGAATCTCCAGAAGCAGATCGAAAACTGTCAGAAACAGATCACACAAGCCGAGAAGCAGATCACGAACTACGAAAAAAAGATCGAATCGACCAAAGAAAAGATCGAGACAACCCGCGAGAGCATCGCGGAGACCGAGGAGTCGCGCGCCGACTTTGCCATGCGCAGTGAGATCTCGGGCAAGGTCATGTACTGCACCGTCGAGGCGGGCGATACCCCCAACACGATGATGTCGATCATCACCATTTATAATATGGATACCATGACCATCTCGGTCAACTTCGACGAGCTCGACGTCGACTACATCAGCGAGGGCACCAAGGTGACCATCACCCGCACCAGTGCGGAGCGCAATACTTATTATGAAGGCACCATCACCTACCTCAGCCCCGAGGCGACCTCCTCGAACGGTGTGGCGACCTTCGCCGCCACCATTGAGATCGACTCGAAGGGCGAGCTTTCCTCGGGCGTCAGCGTCAGCTACAGCATCTCCCTCGGCGACAGCGAGGAGGGCGTGCTGGCCCCCATCTCTGCGCTGAAGTCGCATGAGGATCAGTATTACCTCTACGTCAAGGCCGACGAGCGGCCGGCGAACGCCGTTGATCTGGTTGATCCCGAGACTGAAGTGCCGGAGGGCTTCTATGCCGTGCCGGTCGAAGTCGGCAACGCAAATGCGCAGTACATCCGCATCCTCTCAGGCGTCGAGAAGGACGTCGAGGTCTTCACCCGCTACCGCCAGCAGGCGCCCAGCGGCGGCAGCAGCACCAGTGACAAGCAGGGCGATGACGAAATGAGCTTCGAGGATATGTTCGGCTCGGGTGCGATGCCCAGCTTCGGCGGGCAGTCCGGCGGCATGCCCAGCTTCGGCGGAAGCAGTGGCGGCGCAAGCAAAACGCCGTCCATGCCCAGCGGCGGCGGCCAGTCGGGCGGCGGACGCGGCAGCAGAGGGTAAGCCCATGGCACTGATCGAACTGCACAACATCTACAAGATCTACGCCGAGGGCGAAGAGAACGAGGTCCGCGCCCTCGACGGGGTCGATCTGACCATCGACCGGGGGGAGTTCGTCGCCATCGTCGGCACCTCCGGCTCGGGCAAATCGACCATGATGAACATCCTCGGCTGCCTCGATGTGCCCACCTACGGTGACTACTACCTCGACGGCATCTCGATCAAGGAGCGCACCGAGCGCGAACTGGCCGAGATCCGCAACTTTCAGATCGGCTTCATTTTCCAGGGCTACAACCTCATCCCGTCGCTCTCTGTCTGGCAGAATGTCGCGCTTCCCATGTCCTATCAGGGCGTGCGCAAGGATGAGCAGTACGACCGCGCCATGGCGGCGCTGGAGCAGGTCGAGATCGCCGAGAAGGCCGAGAACCGGCCCAACCAGCTCTCGGGCGGCCAGCAGCAGCGTGTCGCCATCGCGCGCGCCATCGCGACCCAGTCGCCCATCATTATGGCCGACGAACCGACCGGCGCGCTTGACACCAAGACCGGCGCGCAGGTGCTGAGCATCCTGCGCGACCTGAACCGCGCCGGGACGACGGTCATCCTCATCACCCACGACAACGGCATCGCCGCGCAGGCACGCCGGCGCGTGCGGGTGCAGGACGGAAAGATCATCGAAGACGAGATCCTCGAGGAGGTGAGCCCATGAGCGCAATCAAGCTGGCCTTCGACGCCATTCTGGAGAAAAAGGGACGCTCCTTCCTGACCATGCTGGGCATCATCATCGGCGTGGCGGCGGTGCTGATCCTGGTCGGCCTGGTGTCGGGCTACAACGCCGACATCACCGCCTACTACGAGAAGCTGGGCGTCAACAAGATCACCGTCGACATCACCTACTACGACCGCACCAACACGGTCGATATCACCGATGACCTCATCGCATTCATCGGCGACGATCTCGCCGACGCCGTCATCGGCATCACACCCGAGTCGACCTCGACCGGCACGCTGAAGTACATGGCCAACAGCAACTCCACCGCCACTGTCTACTTCGGCAATGAGCAGTGGTCGGCCTGCAACAACTACGTCATCGACCGGGGCCGCGATCTGCTGCCGATCGACGCCGCACAGCGCAGCCGCGTCTGCGTCATCGGCACCTACGTCGCCGAGAGCCTCTTCGGCTACATCAATCCGGTCGGCAAAACCATCACCTTCGGCGGCGAGCCCTTCCTTGTGGTCGGCACCTACTACCAGAAGGACGGCACCGCCGAGGATTCGATGGACGACATGATCGTCATTCCCTACACCCACATCCGCGCGCTGAAAAATACCGCCACGGTGACCAAATTCACCGTCAAGGTGCAGAACGCCGACCTGATGGAGACCGTCATGGCCGAGCTGGAGTATTTCCTCGGCGACACGCTGAGCACCAACACCAGCTCCTACACCCTCGAGAACGGCAACGACGCCATGACCGAGAGTGACGAGGAGACCGCCTCCATCAGCATCGTTCTGGGCGGTGTCGCCTGCATCGCTCTGCTGGTCGGCGGCATCGGCATCATGAACATCATGCTGGTCACCGTCACCGAGCGCACCCGCGAAATTGGCATCAAGAAGGCCATCGGCGCCCAGCGCAGCGTCATCATCACGCAGTTTCTGGTCGAGTCGAGCGTGCTCAGCGCGGCTGGCGGCGTCATCGGCATCGTCATCGGCTACGCCGGCTCACTGATCTTAGGCAAGATCATCTACGACCTGATCCTCGTGCCGGATACGCTGGTCACGGTGGGGGCGGCCCTTTTCTCGGTCGTCATCGGTGTCGTGTTCGGGCTCTATCCCGCCGTCAAGGCCTCCGGCCTGCAGCCGGTCGACGCCCTGCGTGCAGACTAACATATAAGGAAGGATTATGCGCATGAAAACGATATCCCTTAAATTCGCCGCGCTCTGTCTGGCAGTCCTGCTCTGCTGCGGCGCGCTGGCCGCGCCGGCCTCGGCGGAGGGCGGCCGGGAAACCGCCTTCACCGACATCACCGACACCGAGACGGCGCAGGCCGCCTCGGTCCTTGCCGCCTTCGGCGTCGTGTCGGGCTACGGCGACGGCCGCTTCGGGCCGGATGATCTGCTCACCCGCGCCCAGTTCGCCAAGATGGCCATCGTGCTGATGGGGCTGGAGGATCAACTGCTGACCGCTTCGCAGAAGACCCTCTTCTCGGACGTGACCTCCGCCCACTGGGCGGCGGCTTACGTCAACCTCGCCTACTCGAAAGGGCTCATCCAGGGCTACGGCAACGGTTACTTCGGCCCCGATGACAACATCGCCTACGAGCAGGCCGTCACCATCGCCCTGCGCATCCTCGGTTACGAGGCGGGCGACATCGGCAATTACTATCCCGACGATTACCTCAACTTCGCCGACCGGCTCGACCTGACCGACAGCCTCGACCGCCTCGCCGGCGAGGCAATGACCCGCGGCGAGGCCGCGCGTCTGCTCTACGCCCTGCTCACCTGCACGACCAAAACGGGCGGCATCTACGCCGACAAGCTGGCCGAGAAGACGGTGAAGGATGTGATCCTGCTCGACGCCGACACCAATTCCCCCGACGGCATCCTGAACGCCGCCAAGTTCTACTCGGCAGGCCAGGCGGTCTGGTATCCGCGCGCCGGCGAGCTCGACGCGGGCATGGTCGGCAGCGCTGGCATGGCGCTGCTCGACGAGGACGGGTATGTGATCGCCTTCCTGCCCGAGGAGACGCGCTACACCGTCGTGGACGGCATCCTGCTGTCCAACAACACCCGCGACAGCGGCCGCTACGCGGTCAAGCTCTACGCCGAGGGGGGGACGGTCGTCTACCCGCGTGCCAACACCATCTCGGCCAACCTCGTCGGCTGCACCGGCTCCCTGCTGCTCAGCGAAAACGGCTATGCCACCGCCTTCATCTCGGACGATATGGCCACCTACGACCTCACCTCGGACGCCGTCCTGCTGAGCAACAACGCCATGTCCGACACCGGCGTGACCGGCTGCGCCGAGTTCTGGGTGAACGGCAAGTCGGTCTACTACAAGCAGGAGAGCGGCTCGCGCCTGCCGAATGAGCGGGTCGGCCAGAGCGGCATCATCCTCAGCGACGACAGCAGCGTCGTCCTCGACTTCCTGCCCGACGGCACCGCCTACACCATCAAGAGCGGCGTCTACCTTGGCGAGACGAGCGGCTACAGCCCCTACGGCGGCAGCTTTTACATCGGCGGCCGCACCGTCAGCTATCCCATCACCTCCCGCATGAGCAGCCAGAGCGGGACAAGCGGCCGCCTGCTCATCAACGAGACCGGCTATGTCACCGCCTTCCTCGCCGACAGCTCGGCCTCCTACAGCATGTCCGCCGACGCCATTCTGCTCGCCACCGACGTCACCTCCGACACCGGCAAGTCGAACTGCGCCGAGTTCCTTGTGAACGGCAAGCTGGTCTACTATGCGGTCAGCTACGCCAGCGGCCTGTCCGACCGCATGATCGGCCAGTCGGGCACCGTCCTCTTCGATGACGATAGCTATGTCCTCGACTTTATCGCCGACGGCGATACCTACGATGTCTTCACCGGCGTCTACGTCGAAACCACCTCCGCGGGCGCGACCTTCCTTGTGGGCAGCGATTCGGTCACCTACCCCACCGCAGTCTCGATCTCGTCGAACCAGGCGGGCTGCAGCGGCCGCGTCGTACTCAACGACGCTGGCTATGTCACCGCCTTCGTCGCCGACACCAGCGAAAAGAGCAGCATCATCACCGGCGCCATCCTGATCAGCGCCTACACGACGGCGGGCACCACCTACGGCGCCAAGTTCTACGTTGACGGCAAGACGATCACCTACCCCTACACGACCACCACCACGACCTACCCGTGGTACAGCGGTACTGCCTACCCCTGGTACGGCACCGGCTATTATTACGGCTATGCGCCCACCTACACGACGGTGAACGGTTCGCTCAGCGGCTATGTCGGTTACTCGGGCACCCTGCTGCTTGATGCAAACGGCTGTATCTCCGATTTCATCCCGAACGGCGACTACTACCGCCTCATCACCGGCGTGGTCGTGAGCAGCGGCACGGCGAGCGGCCTCGGCTACTTCGGCGGCAGCTATATCAGCATCTACACCGGCGGTCAGACGCTGCAGTACATGCAGTCGGGCTCGATCAACGCCCAGAGCGGCGCGTCGGGCATCCTGCTGGTGAACACCTCGGGCTATGCTGTCGCCTTCATCGCCGATTCGAGCGGCGGCAGCTACTCGATGTCGCAGTCGGGCGTCCTGCTCTCGACCGGCGAGATCGCCGCCGACGGCTCGACTGTGCTGGCAAAGCTCTACGTCAACGGCAATGTGACCACCTACGCCGTCTCGGGCTCGATCTCGTCCGATTACATTGGCCGCACCGGCAAGCTGATGCTCGACGCCAGCGGCTGCGCCGTCGGGTTCATGCCCGAATCGGGCAGCACCCGCAGTGTCACCGTGACGACGGCCAGCGCCGATACGCTCACGACGGAGAGCGGCAGTTACAGCATGCGCAGCAGCCTGCCCGTCATCTCGGGCGGCAGCGTCACGACCTGGGGCACCGCGGCGTCGACCCTCACGGCAGGGACGGCGCTCACCATCCACTTCGATTCGCTGGGCAGCATCAGCCTCATCGTGATCGGATAAATCTCGCGCGCATGCGTACAAATCAAGGGGCGCTCCGGCCTTTGGCCGGAGCGCCCTCACTTTGTTTGGATATCCATACTCACTCCGCCATTTTACGCTTCCTGTCCCTGTATTCGCTCGGATTCTGCCCCGTGTAGGTGCGGAAGGTGCGGGTGAAATAGGATTGATTGGCAAAGCCGCAGGCTCTGCCGATCTCGCCGATGGTCATCTTCTTTTCCGCTAAGAACGCCTTCGCCTTTTCGCACCGCACCAGATTCAGGTAGGACACGACCGAATATCCCGTAATGCGCCGGAACTCCCGGGCGAAATAGTATTTGCTCAACCCGGCGAACGCCGCGATATCCTCCAGCGACAGATCCCGATGGCTCTCGGAGCGGATGTACCCGATGGCCTGTTTGATGCTGGCCAGCAGGCGGGAGTCGGTGTGCGGCTTATCCTCGGTTTTGCCGTAA
The DNA here is from genome assembly GCA_017463865.1 of Clostridia bacterium. Lineage (GTDB taxonomy): Bacteria > Bacillota > Clostridia > Oscillospirales > CAG-272 > SIG693. Next base: position 34,343 of record JAFTOI010000018.1, read on the forward strand.
CGGCGGCAGAGCAGCGCCATGATTTGCAGGACATCCCCCCGCAGGGTGGGCACCCGGTAGGGCAGCTGCGCCTTGGCGGTAAACTCCTGCTGAAAGGCTTCAATCAGACCGGCGATCTCGTCGTCCCGGAGCAGCGGATCAAAGCGGATGATGTTGGTGTCAAAGTGGTTGGCCAGACAGAAGGAGCGGTCGACGATCAGGCAGAAATAGCGCATTTCCTCGATGGAGGAAACGCTGTGCAGGCTGTTTGCGTTGATGACCACAATGTCGCCCGCCTCCACCGGCAGACGTATTTCGTCGTTTTGAATCATTCCGCTTCCGCGCAGCACCAGAAGGATTTCGATGTTTTCATGCCAGTTGCAGGTGTTGCTGGGCCAGTTGGGGCGGAGACAGAAATCATGAAAAATGAAGGGCAGGCTGGGATCTTTCATCTTATGGACTTCGTAGGTCGTATGCATGGGAGAACCTCGAAAAAGCAAGATTGTGTTAAACATGAGCAAAAATATTGAATTGACAAATCTCTTTTTTTATTATACAATCAAAATCAGAAAAAAGCAAGCCCCCTGGCTGTATATCATCGAATTTCAAGGAGGATCCATTCCAATGGAAAAGATCAAGGTTGCCATTGTCGGCGTCGGAAGCATTTCCAACGTCCATATCCGCGGCTATCTGGCCAACAAAAACGCAGAGCTGTATGCATTCTGCGACATCAACGAAAAGCGGCTTCATTACATGGGTGAAAAGTACGGCGTGACCCGCCTGTACACCGACGAGGCCGAGATGCTGCGCGATCTGCCCGAGATCGAGGCAGTCAGCGTCTGCACCTGGAACAGCGCGCACGCGCCCTGCAGCATCATGGCGCTCAACGCCGGCAAGCACGTGCTCTGCGAAAAGCCCATGGCGATGAGCGTGGAGGAGGCGCTGGAGATGCAGGCCGCCGCCGAGAAGAACGGCCGGCTGCTGATGATCGGCTTTGTCCGCCGCTTCGGACAGGACTGCGACACGGTGATGGATCTGATGGCGAACGACCGGCTGGGCGAGCTCTATTATGCCAAGGCGCTCAATCTGCGCCGCAACGGCGCGCCCGGCGGCTGGTTCGGGGATAAATCCCGCTCGGGCGGCGGCCCGCTGATCGACCTCGGCGTGCATTCCATCGACCTTGTCCGCTATCTGATGGGCAAGCCCCGCGCGGTCTCGGTGTACGGCTCGACCTTCACTAAGCTGAAAAACCGCCCGAACATCAAGACATCGAAGGCCTATGTTTCGGCGGGCTCCTCGTCGAACGACGTCTACGACTGCGAAGACCTGGCCACCGCCATGGTGCGCTTCGACAACGGCGCCGTGCTCTCGCTGGAGATGAGTTTCAGCCTCAACGTCCCCGAGAACCAGAACTACATCCAGCTGTTCGGCACCAAGAGCGGCGTGAAGATGGCCGACAAGGTCGAGATAGCCAGCGAGATGGACGGGTATCTGACCAACATCTCCCTGGACGGCAAGACGGGCTTCGTCTTTGACGAGGCGTTCGTCCGAGAGACCGCGCATTTCCTCGACTGCATCGCCGGGAAGGCCGTCTGCCGCAATCCCGCCGAGGACGGCGTGGAGCTGATGCGGATCCTGACCGCGATCTACCAGTCTGCCGAGAGCGGCCACGAAGTGATTCTTTGACAGGAAATTGCCCCGAAACAAATGTTTCGGGGCAATTTTTCTGCATGTGGGCCAGCATTTTCCGCGCGCCGACCACGCGTCAGATCACCACTTCGATCTCACGCGCACCGTCGCGCAGCAGCGAGAAGCTGCGTTCCACCGTCGTGCCGTCGGGCAGTTCGAGGGTCAGGGCATACTCCCCGTGGAAGCCTCGGAAGCTGTATACGCCGTCAATGGTCGTGTCGATCTCGGTCTTCCACTCGTGGTTGATGAGGCGGTCGAGCGCACGGTAGACCGGCTTTTCGCTCATGTCGTAGTTGAGCAGGCCGCCGTGGTAGTAGTTCTCGCCCTCCTCGCTGCCGAGCGGAGCGTAAGCCGCTGTGCCGTCGACCAGATTCCACCAGACGATGGCCTCAACGCAAGGGTGGCTGAACCACAGGCGATAGAGCAGCTCGGTCACCTCGGCCTGGAGCTCGGGGCTGCCGGCCATGTCGGCGTAGGCGGGGACGGTGATCTCCGAAACGTGAACGGGGCGCTCAAAATGAGCGTAGTAGTCAAGCACCTCGAAGAGATGCGCGGGATTGGTGAAGCGGTCCTTCTTTGCCTCCCAATTTTCCGGCTTTTCAAAGATGTGATACTGCAGGCCGATGGCGTCGATGCGGCGGCCCTTCATCAGCAGATTTTCGATCTGCAGATAGTAGGCGCTGTTTTCCTTGGCGAAATTGATCCAGGTATTGCCGGTCGTTTCGTTGATGAAGAGGCGGTTATCGGGCATCACGCCGTCGGTATAGGCGAAGGTGCGGTTGGTGCAGTCGTATGGGATCTTCTTCTCATACTCCCGCTGGGGCTTGCGGGCCAGCGTTTCGTTGACCACATCGAAGTCACGGATCCGCGCGCCGTATTCGCCGGCGATCTGCGTGATGCGGCGCTCGAGGAAGCGCATGTTCTGCTCCTTGTCCTCGCTCAGCCACTCGGGCATGAACTGCTGCCACATCAGGCAGTGGCCCTTGGTGTCGATGCCGTTCTCCGCCGCGTACTGCAGGACAAGCTCGGGCGCGGGACGGCGGTAGACGTTCGGCGCGTCAAGCCCGACGCGGGGCTTGCCTTCCTCGACCTCGTAGTCCGACCAGTAAAAGGGGACGACGGCATAGTTGAAGAGCTCGGGGAATTTTTCGCGGTAGATGCGGTTATGCGCCTCATCGGGGAACTGGTCGAGCATGAAGATGTTGCAGCCGAACTTGAAGTCGTGTTTCTTCTGGGTGATCTTTGCGCGAGCGGCGACGGGCTTGCCCGTGCGGTCGGTGAGCTTCACGGTGAAGTCACTCTTGCGGTATCGCTCGGTATCGTCGGCGATGCGGCGGTCGGTCTCGGCCTTCTGGGCGTAGTAATGTTCGAGGTAGGTTGTCATGATGTGCTCCTTTCTGTTGTTGGTGCGGCAGCGGTCAGTTCAGCGCGGCGTATGCGGCAGTCATTTTGTCCAGCGAGGCCTCGAAGGATTTGTCAAGGGCCTTGAATGCCGAGGCCAGGCTGGGGTAGATGTTAGCGTAACGGAAGAACTGGTAGGGGGTATTCATCAGCGCAGTGCCGTGGACAAACAGGAAGTCGATGGTGGCGCCGTCGCGAATGATGTCGAGCATCTCCTGCATATCGGCGTCGCTGGCGTATTTGGTCTTCAGCGCGACCTCATAATACTTGGGCGAGACCTCGGTGTAGCCGAAGTATGCCTCACACTCCATAACCTTCGAGGTCAGGGCGATGTCGGACACGGTCTTGGGCACGAACAGTGTGGAAGTCGAGGTGCCGATCTGGGTGATATACTTTTCCTGATTCTGGTCATATTTGGGGATGGGCACGATGCCGTAGTCATCCTCCATGTCGCGGATGTACTCGGTGGTGTAGATGAAGTTGGTCATCGTTGCGACGCGGCCGGCGGCGAAGGTCTCGCGGGGGGTATACTGGCCGACGACGGCCGAATCCTGATCCTTGATGCCGGGGACGGTCTCACGGAAGTTCGCCAGCTTGCGGTAGGCCGTGTCAAAGCGCTCGGTCAGGCCGGTGTAGGTGGGCGTTCCGTTCTCGTCGTACTCGATCAGCTGGAGGTTCAGCGCGGTGTGCCAGGTGCCGTTCGGGACATGCTCGCCGAAGTAGGTCAGCTGGTCGTTGTCCGAATCATACTGGCCGTCGCCGTTGAGGTCGCGGGACATATCCGAGCAGAGCTCGATGAATTTATCCAGCGTCCATTCATTGTTACGCACCAGTTCATAGAGGTTGGCGTCGGGCTTCTGGGCCTCCCAGATCGCCTTGTTGAAGAAAACGACTGACATGTCCTTATACAGCGACAGCGAGGCGTCACCGAGGAAGCCGTACAGCTTACCCGAGACCGAGAAGCGCTCGTACATGTCCGCGAGCCACCAGGGCTGGTCGAAGTTGACATGGGGCAGCTCGTTGCCGTCGATAAAGGCACCGGAGGCAGCCAGCGGGAGGGTGCAGACGAGCATGTTGCTGACAAGATCATAGGTAGCATCATTGGAGTTGACGGCCTGGGTGATTTTGGAATTGAATCCGCTGCGCTTCGCCCAGGAGCCGTTCTCGAGGATGATTTTAAGGTCGATGCCGAGGTATTCCTCAACCATCTGATCCTTCTTGAAGACGGCGTCGCTGACGACGTCACCGGTCAGGGCGTCCACATTGAACTCATAGGACGAGGTCGAGTTGGAGAGGATGGTGAATGGGCGGCCGCCGTTGTCGGCTTTTGCAAAACCAAGGATCTCTTCGAGGGACGGAGCGGTGGTTTCTGGCTCTGTCTCCACCGGCGTCGTTGCAGTATCGGCGACGGGAGCAGTGGTGCCGCTGCCGTTCTGTGCCGTGCCATCTCTGCCGCAGGCGGCAAGCGTGGGAAGCAGGAGCAAGGCTGCGAGAATTGAACAGAGTACGCGATGTTTCATGAGTTTTTCTTCCTTAATTTAATGATTTTATGGTACAGACGAACCGTCAGAGACAACGCGCTTCTCTCACAGCATCGTCTGGGTATCGTTGGGGTCGCCGTTGCGGGCGGCGTCGTACTCGGGCGACCAGTCGAGGTGGCGATAGGCCTCGCCCCGCGGGTCGGCGGCGATCCATTTTGTGAGCATATCGAGCATTTCCTCGGTCCAGGTGGCGCGGTCGATCTGGGCCGTCGTGAACTTGCCCTGGCCGATCATCTCAAAGCCGAAGTCGTCCTTGACGTGGGTCTTAGCCGCGCCGTCCACGACCTCGGGCACGAGGTGCGCCGGGATGAAGAGCACGCCGCCGCCCGCGCCGAAGACAATGTCGCCGGGCAGGACGGTCGCCTTGCCGATGCGGGTGATCGAATTGAAGTCCTTCATCACGAACTCGCGGATGGGCGTCGGGTCGATGCCGCGGTAGTAGACCTGCACATCCTCGACGGCCTTCATCTGCTCGACATCGCGGATGCCGCCCCAGATGACGGCGCCGCCCGTCTTGGTGCGGGCCTTGATCGCGGTGGTCAGGTTGCCGCCGATGAAGGTGCCTTTGAAGATCTTGTCGTACATATCGGCCACCACCACATCGCCCTCGGTAAGGCTGTCGATGACCCACTGGTTATAGTTGCCCTTGCGTCCCTCGGCCGCACCGACGCCGAACATGACGTCGTGCAGATCAGGGCGGGTGGGAACGAAGGTAGACGTGACGGCGCGGCCGATCAGCTTGCGGCCGTCATCGTGGAGGGTGCGCAGGTCGCCCTCGAACTGGCTGATGTAGCCTTTGAGGTAGATGGGCTTCCAGAGCTCCTCGAGGGTCATTTTGCGCATTTCCTCGAGGTAGCGGTCAGGCACGCGCGGGCGGCCGTCGGGAAAGCGCTCGCCCGTCCAGAGAGGCGTCAGGGCAATGATTTCTTCGCGGGAATTGAGGTGCATAACTAAACTTCCTTTCTATGCATTAAGAGCCATGTATAGTGATCGGGATTGGCGTAGACCCGCGTCCAGCAGTCATGGCCGCAGGCGGAGAAGAGATAGAGCTGTGCACTGCCGCCGCTGGAATTGACGCGGCTGGCCATGCGGATGCTCTCCTCGGGGTAAACGGTGGTATCATCCATGCCGTGGAAGATACGCAGAGGGATTTGCTTGAGCCGTGCGGCGTTCCAGTACATCCCGCCGCCGCAGCAGACCATGGCAGCGGTGAACAGCTCGGGGCGGCTCATCATCAGCTGATAAGCCGTGTAGCCGCCCATGCTGATGCCCGAGAGGTAGAACCGGCTCTGATCGGTGTAATCGGCGGCGAAAATGTGTTCGCAGAAGGCAAGCAGCCGCTCGAACCGGTCAAACCAGCTGTCCGATGCGCACTGCGGCTCCACGAGGATGAATGGACGCAGGCCGGGATTGTCATGTTGGGCCTCGGCCATGACGCCGGTCTCCTTGAGACGTTCGAGATCAGTCCCGCGCCCGCCCGCGCCGTGTATGTGCAGCAGCACCGGACAGCGCTGTCCGGGCTGATAATCGTCGGGGAAGCGGATGAGGTAGTGCAGACTGCCATCGCTGCGTGCTTCGATCATAGATGCATCCCTCCATCAATCACGATATCGCTGCCGGTGATATATCCGCCGGCCTCACTGCAGAGCAGGAGCACTGCGCCGACGCAGTCGGCGGGCTGGCCGAAGCGGCCGAGCGGGATGGTTGCCTCTACCGCTTCGCGTGCCGCCGGATCGTCGTAAACGGCCGCGTTTCGCGGCGTGGCGATGGCCCCGGGCGCGATGTTGTTGACCGTGACGCCGTCGGGCGCGGCGTATTTGGCGATGTTTTTGACGAGGCTCATGACGGCGCACTTGGTGGCGGCGTACATGGACAGCTCAGGGTGCTGACGGTACTGGTTGACGCTGCCCACTGTCACGATGCGGCCGAAGTGCTTCGCCTGCATGGCGGGATAGTAGGCCTGGATGAGCCTCAGCGTGCTTTTGACGTTGACCGTCATCTGCCGGTCAAAATCGGCGTCGGTGATGTCCTGCCAGCCCGCCTTGACCTGCACGCTGGCATTGAGGATAAGGCAGTCGACCGGGCCGGTCTGCGCGTACAGCCCGTCGACCTGCGCCATGTCGGCGAGGTCGCAGACCACCGCCGACGCCGCACCGATCTCGTCACGCACCCGCTTGGCCTTGGCGAGGTCGCGGGAGCAATGGACGATCACATCGTCGCCCCGGCGCACGAACGCCTCGGCCATGGCGCGGCCGATGCCTTGCGTTGAGCCGGTAATCAGAATTTTCATCGGATTTCCTCCTTACGACCAGGTTCGATCGTTTGCCCATTCGTTGTCCCAGGCTGAGGTGTCGGCCCAGGGCTCGTCGCAGTCGGCCTTGCGGAACTGCGCGATCAGATCTTCATTCAGGCTCTCGATGCCAAGGCCCGGCGTATCCGGAACCGCCATGAAGCCGTCCTCGATTCGGATCGCCGGCTTGACCAGATCATACCACTCGGGATGATCGACCGAGTGGAATTCGACGGCCAGCACATCCTTGAGCGCCGCCGCCATGTGGACGGCCGCCATAAACCCGATCGGGCTCTCGGCCATGTGCAGCGCGATGGCAACGCCGTACTTCTCACAGAGACCGCCCAGCTTCTTCATCTCGCCGAAGCCGCCAATGGTCAACAGATCGGGGTGCACGACGTTGACGCCGGCCTGCAGGACGGGCTCGAAATTTTCGGCCAGATAAATGTCCTCGCCGGTGCAGAGCGGAACGCAGGAATTGCGCGCGAACTTCGCCAGATGCTCGGTCATCTGCCAGGGGGCGAGGTCCTCCATCCAGGCGATGTTGTACTTTTCCAGCCGCCGCGCGAATCGAATGGCATCCTCAATGGCGACATGGCCGAAGTGGTCGATGGCCAGCGGCACGTCGTAGCCGATCTCCTCACGCACCTCGCGGACGTACTGCTCGAGCACATCCAGTCCGTGTTCGGTGATGTGGATGCCGGTCGCGTGGTGGGGGATAGTGAAGATCTCGTAGTTTTTGCCGAACATCAGCGATTTGTCGATCGAGCCCGACTGGTGGCAGATGGCCTTCATCGAGTATTTCTGCATCTCTTCCAGCATCCCCAGCGGCGCATTGAGCGCGCCCGGCTCGTCGTAGAGCAGTTCGATGCCGAGATCCATTTTGAGGTAGGTGAAGCCGGCTTCCATGCGTTTTTTCAGCGCACGGCCCATGTCACGGCCGGTGTGCTTGCCGTCGACGTCGGTGTCGCAGTAGACGCGGACGCGGTCGCGGTACTGACCGCCGAGCAGCTGGTAGACGGGGATGCCGTAAAATTTTCCGACAATGTCCCAGAGGGCGATCTCGATGCCCGAGACGCCGCCGCCCTGGCGCGAATGACCGCCGAACTGGCGGATGCGGTTAAACAATTTTTCGACGTTCAGCGGGTTCTCGCCCACCAGACGGTGCTTGAGCATCTTGGCGTAGGTGCCGCTTGAGGCGTCGCGCACCTCGCCGTAGCCGATGATGCCGGCGTTGGTGTAAATTTTCAGCAGGATCATGTGCTTGGGCAGTCCGTCAATGTCGGCTGTCCGAATATCGGTAATTTTCAGTTTGCTTGCATCCATGGGGAATTCTCTCCTTGGTTTTGATGTGCCGTTTTGGGCTGCCTTCATTGTATCACGAAACGGCCTGCCGCGCGATAAGTATATTTCACTTTTCGCAAACAATATTTTGATTTTTCGCCCGCCGCCTTGACATTGCATCGGGAATTTGCTATACTTGACGCATGGAAATCATCAACACCATTCAACTCAACCAAACCGATGCCGTTAAGCTCTTCCGCTCGCTGGCCGCGGCGCGAAGCAACAATCTGCGCATCCACTATCATTCCATGATCGAGCTGTCTCTGATCGTGCGCGGCAGCGGGATCTACAAAACGCAGTCCCAGACCTACGCCATCGCCCCCGGGGACATTTTCTTCTACCGTCCCAACGAGTCACACTGCATTACCGACATCGACGTCGGTGACATGGAGCTGCTTAACCTCCACATTGCGCCCTATTATCTCTACACGAATCTGCAGAATTCGCTGACATCGGCGTATATCAAGATTCTGTCGGTCAATTTTCCCATGAAAAGCAACCGGGTGAATGATTTTCTTTCAGCCGCACAGCTGGAGGAGGTCAGGTCGCTGATGCTGGATATCAAAGCCGAGATGGAAAATGCGCAGAGCGATTACACCATTTGCGTCAATAACAATATTTCGGCGCTGATGATCCGCCTCTCCCGCGCGCATACCGCCAGTGTCTCTGACCACGCCGAGCCCAGAAGCTACCAGCGCGTCGCTGCCGCCATCGCCTTCATCGACGCCAACTTCAAGAGCGATATCACCCTCGAGAAGATCGCCGCCCACATCGGCTACAGCCGCTGCTACTTTTCAACGGTGTTCAAGCAGTGCATGGGCATGTCGCCGTGGGATTATATCTCGATCAAGCGCATCGAAGAGGCCATGACGCTGATCCGAACCACCAACCGCTCGATCCTCGAGATCGCAACAGCGTGCGGGTTCAACAATACGGTGAATTTCTGCCGGATCTTCAAGAAGTATACGAATCTGCTGCCAAGCAGCTTTCGTTCGTAAAAGAGAAAAGCAGCATGATTTATCATGCTGCTTTTAAGGAAAAAAAAGCAAGTCCGCAACAACTGTTGCGGACTTGTTCTGGCGGAGAAGGAGAGATTTGAACTCTCGCGCCGGTAAACCCGACCTACACCCTTAGCAGGGGCGCCTCTTCGGCCAACTTGAGTACTTCTCCATGTACTTGCACGGGCGGCCATCTCAGAGCCCGTGCAATATATTATACCCCATCTTAGCCGGTTTGTCAAGGGCTTTTGCCAAATTCGTCGTAAAAATCTTCACTTTTTTTGGCTGGGCCGAGCATGGTCAGCAGGCGGAGGAGATCGGCGTCGGGGGTAATGCGGATGTGCCGGTCGCCGTTGGGATCGGCACAGGTGAGGATACAGGCAGAGCTTGGGCGTGGCGCATTGAGATAGTGGTAGGTTATGCCGCGCGGGCGGGGGTGTCCGCCGATCTGCTCGGTGATGGCAGTGACGGTATCCAGCGCGACACGGCAGACGGTGGTACAGCGGCGGCCATTCTGCTCGGTGACGACAAAGTCGATCTGACCGTTCTCGTGCTGCTCAAGACTGTAGGTATAGACCCGCGCCAGCCAGCGCAGGGCCAGGTAAAGCCCGGCGGTGATGAGCCCGATCGCGCCGATGCGCCCCAGCACCCACAGGCCGGTCGCGGGCAGGGCAAGCCACAGCGCAAACCCGGCCGTCAGCAGCAGGGCCGCGGCGGCCGTCGGCAGACGGCCGTCATGCGGCGGCGTGCAGCGGCAGAGGGTGCGATCAATCATAGACCACTGCGCCCCCTTCGAGGGCTTTGCGGTCGGCTTTGGTCAGCTCATACGCGCGGTCGTCGCCGCGATACCAGACCAGGATCTCACTGTACGGCTCGGCGTCATAGTCGACGGCGCCGTTGTAATAGAACTCGAGGTAGCAGGCCGACGCGTCGGAGAGATCGACCTCATCAAAGATAAAGCGGCGATAATTATAGACCGTCTTTTCGTCGGGCAGGCAGGCGGAGGGATAGTAGCGCACCTCCTTGCGGGGGGCTTCCACCGTCTCGTCGGCCCCCTCGCCGATGACATCGGCGGACAGTGCATCGCGGTCGGCCTGCGCCTGCTCTTCCTCGGTGACGGCGATGACCTTGACCAGCGTCACGTCGAAGACGTCGGCCTCGCGTGCCGGCACCTCGGCCAGGGCGAAGGTTTCGGCAGCGGCCTTCAGCGTGCTGTTGTTGTAGCGCGCCGTGACCTGCAGCTGGTCGATCGCCGGGATATAGCGCAGATTGCTCTGGGCGAACAGTCCCTCTTCGTCGAGGAGCTCCTGCTTCTGATAGCGCACCTCCAGCGCTTCACCGGCCTCCGCGTAGGCGGCGGCGGTGCGGTCGTTGACCATCAGGGTCTCCATCAGCTTCGGGTCACCCGAGGTAAACATGCGCCAGAACAGAATAGCATTGATGCCGATGATCACGGCATAGAAGCTGAACTTCAGCAGCTTGCCGATGATCTTGAAAAATTTCGCAAACAGATCGTCGATCTTGCGGGTTGATTCGTTCATTACGGTTCCTCTTCGGTTGGAAATTACTCCATCGCCTCGGCGCGGATGGCGCGCAGACGCTTCATGACGTCGTTGCCGCCGCGGCCGAAGTAGTCGTGGAGGAGCTTATACTCGGCATAGAGCTTGTCATAGACAGCCTGCGCCTCAGGGTTGGGATGGTAGACGATATCGCTGACGTTCTTCATGGCGTCGGAGGCCTCGAGCAGCGTATCGTAGCCGCCGTTGGCACTGCCAGCCGCCACAGCCGCGAAGATGGCGGTACCCAACGCCGGGCTCTGCGTTGAGCCGGCGATCTGAATGTCAAGCCCCAGCACGTCGGCATAGAGCTGCATAGTGAAGGGATCCTTGCGCGCGATGCCGCCGCAGGCGATGAAGCGCTTGACCGGCACGCCGTGGGTCTCGAAGTTCTCGACGATCATACGGGTGCCGTAGGCCGTCGCCTCGATCAGGGCACGCATCAGCTCCTCGGGGCGGGTGCGCAGGTTCATCCCGAGGAACATGCCCGACAGCTCGCTGTCAACGAGGATATTGCGGTTGCCGTTCCACCAGTTCAGCGCCATCAGGCCGCTCTCGCCGGGCTTGAGCTTGGCCGCGCGCTCGATGAAGATCTTGATGACCGGCAGATTGCGGGCCTTGGCCTCCTCGACGAACTCGGCCGGGGCCTGGTTCGTCAGCCAGGCGAAATGGTCGCCCATGCAGCACAGACCCGCCTCATAGCCGTAGAAGCCGGGCACCATGCCGTCGCGCACCGCGCCGCAGATGCCGGGGACATACTTGTCCTCATCGCCCAGCAGGTTGAAGCAGGCAGAGGTGCCGAGCACGGCGAACAGGTCACCCGCATGGCAGCAGCCCAGCGCGGGGCCGGCCACATGGCCGTCGGTCGTCGCGGCGGCGACGATCGTGCCGGGCGCAAGGCCAAAGCGCGCCGCAGCCGCCTCGGTGACGACGCCGATCTGATTGCCCGCCTCGATGATGGGCGCGTCGAGCTTGTCAAATACATCGGCGAGGCGCGGGTCGAGGGCGGTGAAGAAGTCCAGCGCGGGATAGCCGTGATCCTTGTCGTAGATGGCTTTGTAGCCGGTCGCAGTGTAGCCATGGGTCTTGACGCCGCACAGCTGCCATGCCAGCCAGTCGCCGGCCTCGATGAGGCAGTCGGCGCGGGCGTACAGCTCAGGGGCACAGTCGAGGAGCTCCCACACCTTGGGGAAGAGCCACTCGCTGGAGATCTTGCCGCCGTAGCGCTTCAGCCACGCCTCCCCCCGCTCGGCCGCCAGCTCGTTGAGGCGGTTGGCGTAGGGCTGGGCGGCGTGATGCTTCCACAGCTTGACATAGGCATGGGGATGGGTCTTATATTCATCAAGGAAGCAGAGAGGCGTACCGTCGGCAAGGGTGGGCAGCAGCGTGCAGGAGGTGAAGTCCACACCCACCGCAATGACGTCCTCGGCCGCAGCGCCGGACTTGGCCAGCACGCCGGGAATGACAGCCGCGAGGACATCGAGATAATCCTGCGGATGCTGGAGGGCAAAATCGGGGGGCAGGCGCAGATCGGTGCCGGGCAGGATCTCGTCGATCACGGCATGGGGATAGTCCATGACGCAGTCGGCCACCTCACGGCCGGTGCCGACCTCTACCAGAACCGCACGCCCCGACAGCGTGCCGAAGTCGATGCCGATCGTATATTTCGTAGACATAGCAGAACGTCCTTTCGATATGTAGAATTACCATCATTATACCCGACTTTGGCGTATTTGTCAAAGGGTTTATAAAAATTTACACATCTGACGCAGAGGAAGATACATTCCGACATGCTTTACGCACAAAATCCTGCTTTAAGCCGCAAAAAATCCGCAAAATATGGAACAAAATGCAATTTTCTTCGTCTATCTCTATACCACCGTGAAAGGAGCTCCCCCATGAAACGACTCCGCCTCCTCCTTTTTCTGCTTGCGCTGGCCTCTGTGCTCTCGGGCTGCGGCGCGCCGAAGAACACCGTCTCCCCCCTCGACCCGCTGGCCACCGGCGATGCCGCACAGCGCCTCGCCGTCACCCTCTCGGTCTACGACGGCGAGACGGTGCAGAGCACCCGCCTCCTCGACAGCAGCGGCGGCGGTGCGCTGCTCGAGCGGCTCCGGGCCGTCCCGGCGCAGCTGGAGACGACAGACAATGCGCCCGCCATCACCTTCCCCATCTACGGCCTGACCGGCGAGAAGCTGGACGGCACGATCTTCCGCCTCGCCTTCATCGACGACTACTGCATCACCGAGGACGGACTGTTCTACCGCTTGTGGTTCGACTTTGCAGACGCGCTGGCCGGCGGCGGCTGGACGTGGAGCACCGGCAGCATCGCCGAGTTCCCCTGCGCGCCCATCCTTTTCGTGGAGAATAACGGCATCACCGAGCCGGCCTGGCGCGCCGCTCTGATGCACCCCGCCCCCGAACAGACCATCACACCGCCCGTCGGCATCACGGCCGAGGCCGCACATTGGAACGGCGCGGCGCTGACCGTTACCTTCCGCAATGACTCGGGCTCGACCTGGTCGTATGGCAGCGAATACCGCGCCGAGGTCTGTCTGGACGGGGTCTGGTACACCCTGCCCTATGCCATGAACGACTACCCGTTCGGCTGGTGGCTGGTCTCCTACTCACTGGCCGACGGCAAAACGGTCGAGGAGACCTACGCCATCTCCAACCTGTACGGCGTGCCGGCCCGGCACGGCTATCTGCCCGCGGGCCTCTACCGCATCGTCACGAACGGCCTGACCGTGGAATTCGAGGTGAACTGAGATGAAACAGCTTTCCCTCCTTCTTGCCCTTCTCCTGCTTGCCGCCTCCCTTTCTGCCTGCGGCGGGAGCGGCAACACCCTCTTCGACGCGCTCGATACAACACGCCGATTTACCGTCAGCATCTATGATGGCCAAACCACACAGATCGCCTATCCCGGGACAGATGGCGAAGCACTGCTGAACAAACTCAAATCTGCCCACGTCGAATATGCGCACATGACCACAACGCCCATTCCCAGTGAGTCTGTCATCTACGGCATCAGCGGCCAAAAGCGGGACGGCTCTTCCTTTCAGATCGCGTTCTTCGACGACCGCTGCTATACGCAGGACGGGCTGACCTATCACTTCGACCTCGATCTCGCGTGGGAGCTGGCCGCGTATGACTGGACATGGAATCGCCTGCACGGCAGCGCCTACTTTCCCTGCGCCTCGCGTCTGCTTGCCTATGACGACGGCAGCTTTCGCCCGACCTGGCAGGTCGACTTCCTCTATCCCGCGGATGTACAGGCTTCCGTCCCCCCCGAGGGAGTCACTGCGGCGTTTATCGAATGGGACGGCAGCCGGCTGACCTACGAGATCACGAACAATTCGGGCAAGGAATTTCCGTTGGTCGGTACCACCGCGCTCGAGGTCAGCATCGACGGCGTCTGGTACGCCGTCCCCAGCCGGGCCGATGGCTATTTCGACTGGCCGTATACAGCAGGAACGCTCGAGCTGGTCACCCTTGAAGATACCCGAACCACGATGCGTACCTATCCCGTTGTCGACCGCTACGGCACGCCTGCCTGCTTCTTCTTCGGGCTCCCCGCCGGGCAATACCGCCTGATCGTATACGGCTTAGCCGTGGAATTTGAGGTGAAATGATTTGCCCGCAAATACCCCTGTATTAGACAATAAAATCTTGAAATACAGAAAGGTTTTATTCATGGAACGATTTTATCAAATGGTCGAAGCCTCGAACAAAGATTTCCGCGCGGCGTTGAGCCTTATCAAATGGCAACACGCTTGTTGGAAGAATGCGGCGAAGTTGCAGCTGAAATCAATTTATGGGAAGATTCCGGGATAAAACGCAAAAAACGCGGTGAACCGAAAAAGGAAAACCTTACAAATGAATTACGGCAAGCGATCACCGAGTTGTTCGAGATCGCACGATACTACCATGTGGAAAAGGAACTCGAGGAAGCCGTTAAGCGCTCTCTGCAGCGTTCCCGTGAAGAAGGCCTGATCGAATAACGCAAAAAGGGAGCCTCACTGAGGCTCCCTCTTCATTTTCATGACTCAGCCTTATCCGAGTCGTCTCCGTCATCACCCGACGTGGGGTCGAACCGGCGGCGCTCGTCTTCGAGCTTCTTCTTTTCCTCTTCCTCGCGGCGCTTCGCTTCTTCCTCGTCGCGCTTCGCGCGGGCGGCGTTTTCTTCCTCCGACTTGCGCTTCTTCTCGGCGACCATGGCCTCGAGCTCCTCGACGGTGGGATCGCCCTCCATCGCGGCGGCGAACTGCTCGGCGTCCATGACCTCGTTCTTGAAGAGGAACCCGGCCACAAAGTGCAGCTTGTCGATATTCTCTTCCAGCAGCTTCATCGCGCGGGCGTAGGCCTCGGTCACGATGCGCTTGATCTCGGCGTCGATCTGGGCGGCGGTATCCTCGGAATAGTTCTTGGTCGAGTTGAAGTCGCGGCCGAGGAAGACCTCGTCGCCGTCATGCTCCGAGCCGTAGACGATCGGGCCGAGCGTTTCGCTCATGCCGTACTTGGTGACCATGCTGCGGGCAATCGACGTCGCGCGCTGGATATCGTTCGACGCGCCGGTCGAGATATCGCCCAGGATCAGCTGCTCGGCGACGCGGCCGCCCAAAAGACCCAGGATGTCGACCTCCATGTCGTTCTTGGAGCGGTAGGAGCGATCCTCCTTGGGCAGCGACAGGGTGTAACCGCCCGCGCGGCCGGCCGGAATGATCGAGATCTGATGCACCGTCTCCGAATCGTCGGAGAGGTAGCCCACGATGGCGTGACCCGCCTCGTGGTAAGCCGTCAGCTTGCGCTCCTTGTCGGAGACGACCTTCGACTTCTTCGCCGGGCCGACGATGACCTTGGTGAAGGCCTCCTCAATGTCGTTCATGCCGATGAGCGACTTGCCCTTGCGCGCGGCCAGCAGCGCGGCCTCGTTGAGCAGGTTCGCGAGGTCAGCACCCGTGAAGCCGATGGTCGACTTGGCGATGACCGACAGGTCGACGTCCGCCTCGAAGGGCTTGTTCTTGGCGTGAACCTTGAGGATATCCTCGCGGCCCTTGATATCGGGATAGTTGACCGTAATCTGCCGGTCGAAGCGGCCGGGACGCAGCAGCGCCGGGTCAAGGATGTCGGGACGGTTGGTGGCCGCGATGACGATGATGCCGTCATTCGAGCCAAAGCCGTCCATCTCGACCAGCAGCTGGTTCAGCGTCTGCTCGCGCTCATCGTGACCGCCGCCCAGGCCTGCGCCGCGGTGACGGCCGACTGCGTCAATCTCGTCGATGAAAATGATGGAAGCAGGGCTCTTCTTTGCAGTATCAAACAGGTCACGAACGCGGGACGCGCCGACGCCGACGTACATCTCCACGAAGTCCGAACCCGAGATGGAGTAGAAGGGCACACCAGCCTCGCCGGCGACAGCCTTCGCGAGCAGGGTCTTACCCGTGCCGGGAGGGCCGACGAGCAGCACGCCGTGCGGAATCTTGGCGCCCAGCTTGGTGAAGTGCGCGGGATCCTTGAGGAATGCCACGACCTCCTCCAGCTCGGCCTTCTCCTCGTCGGCGCCGGCCACGTCCTTGAAGCGGACGGGGTTCTTGTCGGCCGACGACAGGCGGGCCTTGGCGCGGCCAAAGGAATTGAGCTTGTTGCCGCCGCCTCCCTTGCCGCCCATGCTCTGGTTGATCATGTAGAACCACAGACCGACAAAAAGGGCCATGATCAGCAGATAGGGAATCAGACTGAACAGAATCGAATTATTTGGGGTCTCATACTCATAATCAGTCAGAATACCCGCCGCGCGCTGCGCTTCGATCGTCTCAGCCAGCTCGGTATAGAACAGACTCAGGTCACGCAGCTCGTAAGTCACGACCTTCTTCTGCCCGTTCTCGTCCGCGACAAGCTCCATCTTGAGCAGATTGTCATCTTCAACAACGAAACGGGAAACCTGCTCGGTTTTGAAATAATTGACCACGTCAGAGAAATGCACCTCGTCGACCTGCGCGTGGCCGAACATGGCGGCCAGCATCACGATAATGCCGACGATCAGGGCAATGTAGAAGACAATGATCTTCAGATTGACTTTCTTCATTCAAACCTCCTCGAACTGACAGCGTCAGCCGCAGTCAGACGTATGATGTACCATATAGGTTAGTATATCGCGCAGAGCGCGCGTGCATGCAGTCCCGGCCCGAAGGACAGGACTGCAAAATTTTCATTTTGTGTAAACCTCGGGCTTGAGAATCCCCACATAGGGCAGCGCGCGGTATTGCTCGTCATAGTCAAGGCCGTAGCCAATGACGAACTCGTCGGGGATGATGGTGCCGCAGTAGTCGGGGTGGAAGTCCACCAGCGAAGGGTCGCGGCGCTCGGGCTTGTCAAGCAGGGTGCAGGTCTTGACGCTGTTCGCCCCCTTGAGCTTGAGGTAATCGATCAGATAAGACAGGGTGCGGCCGCTGTCGATGATGTCCTCGACGATGACGATGTCCACATCGGGCAGATCCTGGCGGTGCAGGTCGAGCAGGATGTTGACGCGCCCCGACGAAGCGGTGCCCGCGCCGTAGGACGATACCTTCATGAAGTCGATCTCAACGGGCAGAGTGATCTTTTTCATCAGGTCGCCCATAAACACGACCGAGCCCTTGAGGATGCAGAGCAGCAGCAGCTTTTTGCCGGAATCGGCATAGTCGCGGTCGATCTCGGCCGCAATGCGGGTGGTAATGGTGTCGATCTCGTCCTCAGAGACGAGGATACTCAGAACGTCCTTGTTCATGATTCGATCCTTTCTTTTTCCAGGGCAGCGGCAACAAGCGCGCGGCCGTTATCGGCGCCGTCGCGCAGAGCCACACCGGGCAGCCAGACGATGCCGTGATCATCACAGAGAATGGGCAGCCGCGCGCGGTCGGCGGGCGGCAGGCGGCTCTCCTGCAGCAGCTTCTTGACGCTGCGGTGGTGGCCGCGGAGGACAAGCACATCTCCGGGCCGGCGCGTGCGCCAGTGGAGATACCCTTCTATTGTATCAAAATTCAGATGCCGGTTGATAAATAATTTGTAAATATTTTTGTCCAAACCGACAATATTTTTGTTTTCTCCCCCATCGGGGAAAATTCCCACCCGCGCACAGCAGGGCGCGAGGGCCTGCCAGCCAATCTCGGCCGGCGTCGACCAGCCCTCGGACGGGGCAATGGTCTCGCTTCGGGGCGCAAAACGCAGCTCGCCGCCCCACAGCGTCGCCGTCACACGGCCGGGGAGCGAAAGCGCACCGCCGTCTCCATCCAGCAGGCGGTCGAGCGCGAGGAGATGGATCTGCTCCAAGCTCGCCGACGTGACGGCACCGCTCATCCGCGCATACAGCCGCCAGCGCAGGGCGGTGGGCTGGCCGCGCAGCCACGCCGCATCCGCCCGATCGGGCGCACTGAGCGTGCGGTGGAGCGCATCGGCCATGTCGGCCAGATACACTTCGTCGGCGCGCAGAGCGTCGGCCGTGTCGGCCGCGCGGCTGAGCAGCGCGGGATTGAGCGCCGCCAGGGTCGGCACGACCTCGGCGCGAATACGGTTGCGAGTGTAAGCCGTATCGGCGTTGGTCGAATCGGTGCGGTAGGCGATGCCCTGCGCATCGCAGAGGGCGATCATCTCCGCCTTCGCCACGCGCAGAAAGGGCCGGACGATCACGCCTCCCGCAAACTCCCGCACCGGCGGGATGCCGCATAGCCCCCGCAGGCCGCTGCCCCGCGTCAAGCGCATGAGCATGGTCTCGAGGTTATCGTCGGCATGGTGCGCCGTGACGAGCACACCAATCCCCGCGTCGGCCATCACCTCGGCGAAAAAGGCATACCGCGCGTCGCGGGCGGCCTCCTCGAGGCCAATCCTCCGCGCAGCGGCCAGCGCCGGCACATCGACGCGGCGGCTGTGCAGCCGCACGCCGAAGCGGGCGCAGAGATTGGCGCAAAATCGCGCGTCGTCCGCCGACTCAGCACGGATCGCGTGGTCAAGGTGAGCGGCGGCGAGAGTACGCCCCTCGGCGCGGCACCATCTACTGAGCGCCGCCAGCGCGGCGCACGAATCGACCCCGCCCGACAGGGCGAGCAGGACGGCCGCGCCGGGCGGCGCGTACCGCGCAAGCAGAGCATCGTCAAACATCATGGCTGGGGATTGCCGTCCTGATCCTTGACAATGGTGCGGAACTTCGTATACTTGCCGATCCAGCCCATCTCGACGTTGCCGGTCGAGCCGTGACGGTTCTTGGCCACAATGACCTCGGCAATGTTCGCCTCCTGCTGGTTCGGATCGCGGTCGGTCTTGTAATACTCGTCGCGGTAGAGGAACATGACGACGTCAGCGTCCTGCTCGATCGCACCCGAGTCACGCAGGTCGGAGAGCATCGGCTTCTTGTCGGTACGCGACTCCGGGCCGCGGGAGAGCTGCGCACAGCAGATGACCGGCACGTTCAGCTCCTTGGCCATGACCTTGAGGTTACGCGAAATGTCGGCGACCTCCTGCACGCGGTTGTCGATGCGGTGGTCGGCCTGCATCAGCTGCAGATAGTCGATGACGACCAGGCCGAGGTTCTCGACCCGGCGCAGCTTGGCCTTCATGCCGGTAACCGTGATGCCGGTGGTATCGTCGATGAGGATATCGCACCCCGAGAGCGTCGACGCCGCCTCGGCGAGATGATCCCACGACTCGGGGCTGATCTCACCGGTGCGCAGCGAGTAGCTGTCGACCATGGCCTCGGATGAGAGCACACGAGTGACCAGCTGCTCGGCCGACATCTCCAGCGAGAAGATGCAGACCGTCTTCTTTGTCGCCTGCGCCACGTTGGTCGCAATGTTCAGCGCAAACGAGGTCTTACCCATACCCGGTCGGGCACCGACCAGCACCAGGTCGGAGTTGCCCATGCCGGCCAGCACCGCATCAAGCCCGGAGAAGCCGGTTTTGGTGCCCTGCAGTGCACTTTTGTCCTCCTGCAGCAGGTGCAGACGGTCGAAGATGTTCAGCATCGCGTCGCGGATGTGGACGAAATTCTTGGAATCGCGCCCCTGCGCAATGGCGAAGATCTTGCTCTCAGCCAGACCCACGATCTGCGCGACCTCGTCCTGCTCACTGTAAGCCGCCTCAAGGATCTCGTTGCACGCAGTGATCAGCTGGCGCAGCGAGCTCTTGTCCTTGACGATGCGGGCATAGTCCTTGACATTGAGGGCATTCGGCACGGCCTCAGCCAACTGGCGAATATAATTCTCGCCGCCCGACTTGTCGTAGATGCCCTTCTGCACCAGCATGTCAATGAGCGTGACGATGTCGATCTCGCGGTTGCGCAGGAAGAGCTCCTGCATCGCGAGGTAGATCTGCGTGTGCTCGGTAAGGTAAAAGTCGGTGGCCGTCAGCATGTCGGCGATCTCGTTGAAGCTGTCGGGGTCAATGAGGATGGAGCCGAGCAGAGACTGCTCGGCGATCAGCGAAAAGGGTAGCTTTCGGGTCAGCTCTTCCGGCATGATTGGCCTCCTTTGGGGGGAATGTAAAGTTTGGCGATTGCAGCAAGCCCTCAAACCTGTCATTCTGAGGAGCAGCGCGACGAAGAATCTTCACCAAACGCGCTGCGCAAACCGAGCGAAGAAGATTCTTCGCTGCGCTCAGAATGACACGGCGATAGGTTTTGCTGTCTGATTATCCCAAATGCTTATTTATCCGAAACGACGACGGTGATCTTACCGGCGATCTCGGGATAGAGCTTGACGTCGAGCTGATAGGTGCCGAAAGCCTTGATGGGGTCGTTCAGCACGATCTTGCGCTTGTCGACGGCGATGCCGTGCTGCTTCTCGAGCCCCTCGGCAACATCCTTCGAGGTGACCGAGCCGTAGATGCGGCCATCGGTGCCGGCGTCAGCCTTCAGCTTGACGGTGACAGTCGCCAGCTTGGCGGCGGTGTCGCGCGCAGCTTGCTTTTCAACCTCGATCTTGTGATGAGCGGCAGCTTCCTTGTTCTTCATTTCGTTGATGGACTTGGCGTCAGCCGGGATAGCAAGCCCCTTCGGCAGCAGAAAATTGCGCGCATAACCGTCGGAAACATTGACCATCTGATCCTTCTTGCCCTGGCCCTTGACGTCCTGTGTAAGAATAACTTTCATTTTTTATATACCTCCAATTAGTAGCAAAAGCAAAATTATAACAGCAAAAATACGTGAAAGCTTTTTGAAGATTCTTAAGGGACTTTTTCTCGAAAAAGTCCCTTAAGTGGGGTTTGGGGTGAAACCCCAAGGTCTTACCCCGCATCCAGATACCGGTCGATAGCGGCCTTCAGCTCCTTCATGGCGTCGCTGACGCTGTGGGTCGAGACCTGCGCGCCGGCGCTGTCGAAGTGGCCGCCGCCGCCCATCGATTCGAGGATGAGCTGCACGTTGATCGAGCCGTCCGAGCGGGCCGAGATGTGGACGGTGTCGTCGATGCGCACCAGCGCAAACGACGCCGCCACCCGGCGCACGGTCAGCAGCTTGTTCGCCGCCTTCGCAGCCGCGACGCGGTCGGTCTGCTGCCCCTCGCCGTCGTAGTAGGCAATGGCGATGGACGAGCGGTAGATCACCACATTCGACTCGAACCGCGCTTCGCGGATGAAATCGTCCAGATTGGACTTGAAGAAGGCCTGCACCTCGCCGGGATTCGCCCCCTCGCTGCGCAGGTAGAGTGCCGCCGAGAAGGTGCGGGTGCCGGTGTTGGCCGAGAATTGCTTGGTATCGAGCAGCATGCCCGAGAGCATCAGGTTGGCCTCCTCCTTGAGCAGCCCGCCCTGCGGCAGGCACTGCTCGAGGATCTCGGCGATCAGCTCGCAGGCCGAGCTGGCCGACGGCTCGATATAGGAGAGCGCCAGCTTGTGCTCGGCGTCCACTGTCTTGCGGTGGTGGTCGATGACGGCCAGCGTCTGCACGTTCGCCGCAATCTCGGGCGCCTCGACGATCTCGAGGTTGTTGACGTCCACTACAATCAGCAGCGTGTCCGAGCGCACCAGATCCAGCCCCGCCGCACTATCGACGAAGACGTCCTCGTACTCCTCGGCGTCCCACAGCTTGCCCAGACAAGCCTGCACGTTCGCATCACTGCGCGAAAGCACGATCTTCGCCCGCACACCGCAGAACATGCACAGCCGCGCCACGCCCACGCAGGCGCCGATCGAGTCAAAGTCAGGGTAGCGATGACCCATGATGAGCACATTGCCGGCCGATGAGATCATCGAGCAGAGCTCGCCCGAGATGATGCGCGCGCGAACCTTCGTCCGCTTCTGCACCGTCTTGGTGCGGCCGCCGTAGAATTCGACACCGTCGGCCGTGCGGAGCGCGACCTGGTCTCCGCCCCGCTGCAGCGCCGTGTCCAGCGCCGCGTTGGCTGTCTTTGCCCGCTCAGCCAGCGTTTCGCCCAGCGTCGAGATGCCCATCGACACCGTCACCGGCATGCTGTTCTCGCCGACGCGGACGTTGCGGATCTCGTCAAAAATGGCAAATTTCCGCTCAATGCAGGCTGCCAAATGTGCCGCCGGGAAGATCAGCAGATAGCGGTCGCGGTCGTATTCGGTCAGCACACCGTCCATCCCCTTCGCCCAGCGCTTGAGGATGCCCTCGATCTCGGACGCCGCCGAGCGAAAACTCTCGCCCCGCATATACTGCGCCAGCTCCTCGAGGTTGTCCAGCACGATGTAGGCCACCACCGTCTGCTCCCGCGCCGCGCGGTCAGCCAGCGCCACCAGCGCGGTGTCCTCGGTCAGCACGGTCAGCCAGAAGCTCTTACCCGGAACCGGCATGCGGTAGACCTTCGCACGGAAGTAGCGCTCGCCGAAAGCGACCGGCACGCCGTCCTCCTGCTCGTCACGGATCAGATCAGCCATGCGCACCGGAAAAAATTCGTCGGTCGAGAGGCCGTACAGCGAATCCTTCCGCCCGGTCAGCGCCAGCAGGGCGCGGTTGTACCAGATGATCCCCCCCACCTCGTCGGTGATGAGGTAGGGCGCGTCGATTTTGCCCAGCATCTCGAGCATCATGTTGCCCAGTGCCGGCAGCTCGGCCTCCTTCTCAGCCTGCCGCGTCAGCCGCGCCCGGTCGAGCATCACGCCCGTCGGGATCAGCACCGCGTAAAGGACGAGCAGCGCAAGCCCGCTCACCACCGGCGGCGCCTCGGTCAGCGTGCAGATCAGCAGATGCACCGCAAAGAGCGCCACACCCCCCGCCAGACAGCTGTAAAACAGCGTCCGCGAGATCCGGAAGGTCGGCTTCTTGGATTTATTCGCCATAGGAACCTCCTATCTTACATCATCGTAGAACAAAATTATTGTGCACGCGCCCCACGAAACACCCGCACCACGCCGATGCAGGCGACGATCAGCAGGACAATGCTCAGATTGCAGGTCAGCAGCATCAGGATCAGCAGGGCCAGCACCATGCCGTTCACCGTCTCACGGGAGCGGAAGTAGTCGGTGACCGCGCCGAGGCCGATCAAAGCCAGCGGGGGCTCGAGCAGCAGCACCAAATTCAGCGCCAGCGCCTCGAGCATCTTCAGCGAGCCGCCGCCGAACATTGAAGCCAGTGCCGCGGCAAGGAACACCACCGCGCCCATCCGGCTCATAGTCAGCCGCCGCGCCGCCGGCGGGATCAGCCCGCCCAGGCCATGCAGGCGGAACAGCAGCAAAGTCAGGCTCCAGCTCAGCCACGCCAGCGCGCAGCTGATGAGCAAAATCAGCCCGGGCAGCAGCAGCACGAACAGCTGCGCAACCTCCCCCGCCTGCTCGGCCGTGTAGCCCATCGTCGAGCCGCCGGCCGGTATCTCAACCGCCTGCAGAAGTGCTGTCAGCTCGGCCATCATCCGGTCAATCATCGCACCGGGCAGCCAGACATCCCACGCGCGGCCCAGCGAAAGGTAAACCTCGGGCAGCCAGATCACGCCGCAGAGCACAGCCAGCCGGCAGAGCAGCGGCGTCGCCGCCGTCTGCGCGGCGAGCAGACGGCGCAGCGCAAGAATGGGCGCAAAGAGCAGCAGCGTCCACGCCGCCGCAAGCCAGTCACCGCCGAGAAAGAATGCGGCCGTGACGCTCAGCGGGATGGTCACGATCAGCGCCGCCGTCGGCGCAAAAAGCGCGATGAACGCACCGCACGCCATGCCGATGGCCGCAAGCACGACCATCGGTACAACCTGCATCAACACCGCCGCCCCGCCCGCCGGCACCGGCATCGCCGAGCCGAAGGCAAACACAAGCAGCAGCGCGAACAGCACCGTCGGCACGATCCGCAGCCGGGGCATGCGCGCCCCGCCAAACGGCAGACCAGCCTGTACCTCAGCCATGAACGCACCTCCCGCCGATTTCGCTAATACTCCGATTATATAAGTATACCATACTTTTCGGGGTTTGTAAATATATTTATAGGAAAATTCGTAGCGAAAGCTTGAACATCCCCCACAACGCAAAAGGGGCCGGCCGCAGCCAGCCCCTCGCGGGAATCCGATTCAATTTTTCTTCGCCGCAGCCATCTTGATCACGACCAGCGTACCGATCATCATTACAATGCCGATGGGCAGCGCGATCCAGGCCGACTGCACAAAGCCGGCTACGATATACGCCACAAACGACACCGCCGCAACCGTAAGCGCATACGGCATCTGGGTCGAAACATGGTTGAGATGGTCACAGCGTGCACCGGCCGACGACATGATGGTCGTGTCCGAGATGGGCGAGCAGTGGTCGCCGCAGACAGCGCCGGCAAGGCATGCCGACATACCGATGTAGAGCAGCTCGTTGTCGGCCGGGAAAATCGCCACAACGATCGGGATGAGAATACCGAAGGTGCCCCACGAAGTACCAGTCGAGAAGGACAGGAAGCAGGCAACAAGGAAGATGACCGCCGGCAGGAAGTTTTCCAACCCCTCAGCCGCACCCTTCATCAAACCTTCCACGAAAGCATCTGCACCGAGCAGGTTGGTGGTGTTCTTCAGCGCGGTCGCGAAGGTCAGGATCAGGATGGCAGGCACCATCGCGATGAAGCCCTTCGGAATGCAGGCCATAGCGTCCTTGAAGGTGATGAGACGGCGCGCGATGAGGTAGATGATGGTCACGACCAGTGCGATCATGCTGCCCCACGGCAGACCGACCGTGGCGTCGGTTTCGGCGAAAGCGTCGACAAAAGACACACCGTCGAAGAAGCCGCCAACATAGATCAGGCCGATGACGCAGATGATAATCAGCACGAGAATGGGTACGATGAGGTCGATGACCTTGCCGCGGCCGTTGCCGACACCCAGCTCGTCCTCGACGGCGTCATGCTCAGCGCCCGAGGTGAAGAGGTCGCCATTTTCGATGGCATTGCGCTCGTGCTTGGCCATCGGACCGTAGTCGAATTTCATGAAAGCCAGCGCGATGATGAAAACGAGGGTAAGCAGCGAATAGAAGTTGTAGGGAATGGCACGGATAAACAGCTCGATGCCAGAGTAGCCGGTGCCCTCCGCGAACTTGGAGACAGCGGCGGCCCAGGACGAGATGGGCGCGATCATGCAGACCGGCGCGGCAGTGGCGTCGATGATGTAGGACAGCTTCGCGCGGGAGACCTTATGCGTGTCGGTGACGGGCATCATGACCGAGCCGACGGTAAGGCAGTTGAAGTAGTCGTCGATGAAGATCAGCACGCCGAGGGCAAAGGTGGCCAGCATCGCGCCGGTGCGGGTCTTGATGTGGGTCTTGGCCCACTCACCGAAGGCGGCGGAGGCACCGGTCTTGTTGATCAGCGCGACGAGGACGCCGAGGATAACAAGGAAGATGAAGATACCGGCACTGCCCGAAACAGCGGAGATCAGGCCGTCATTGATCATGACGTCCATCGTGCCGGCAGGACTGAACGAGGCAGCCAGCATCGAGCCGACGAGCACACCGATAAAGAGGGAAGAGTAGACCTCCTTGGTGATGAGCGCGAGCACGATCGCGATGACGGGGGGCAGCAGGGACAGCGCGGTGGCATAGGCAAAGGGAGCCGATTCGGCGGCGCCCTCACCCTCAGCAAACACCGTAATGCTGAAAGTCATGAGCGCGAAGACGAGGGCGATGATCAGCGCCGTCATCATCCGCGTGCCGGGTCTGCGTTGACGAAGATACATGATGTTCCTTTCCCGAAACCGGAGGCACATCCGCCTCGGCGTTTCGTACCAAAGTTTTGATACAATGATAGCATAAATTCAGCGGTTTGGCAAGAGAAAATTCGCGAAAAGTCTACATTTTTTTCACAATTGCCGCCGCCCCAGCGAGGGCGCCCGGATCCCGTATAAATTTCACAAAAACCCTTGCACGCTGCGCAAACTTGTGGTATAATAGACGTTAGCCAATCGCGCCTGCCCACCGTTCGGGCGATTATTCGATAAATCGACAAGGAGTTTGATATGATGAAGCGCACCCTTCTGCTCTCGCTTACGCTTCTGCTGGCCGCACTGCTGCTGCTCAGCGCCTGCGCCGGGGATAACAGCCCCGCCGGCGATAGCACCGATCCCGCCACCACCGGCCCCGCCGAGACCGAACCGCCGGTCAACCTCGACCGCCTCACGGACAAGTATGACGCCGATGTCAACGGCATCACCGCCGTCGCCGGCACCTTCACCGACCGCCTGACCGCCGATCAGCTCAACGAAGCCATCAAGCGCGGCCAGACCACCACCGCAGACCCCCTGCTCTACAACATCATTCAGGTCATGGGCCTGACGAAGGATGACATCACCCTCTACAGCGAAATGAACGGCGGCTCGCTCGACGCCGCACTCATCGACGGGCTCTTCCTCACCGGCGACGCCATGCGCGAGGCCCTGCGCGGCGACTACACCATCATGGCCGGCGGCTATCCCTACACCGTCTACGAGCTGGCTTCCATGCCCGAGGCCGATCTCAAGGCGCTGAACATTCCCGCAGCCGACCTGAGTACCTTCCTCGCCGCCATCCCGATCGCCGCCGAGACAATGGGCGAGACGCTCGAGCCTGATGTACAATTTTTCATCGAAGCAAACACCGCAAAATAAACCGCAAAACGTCCGAATCTCCGACCGGGGATTCGGACGTTCGAATAATCGGGAGCTTTCCCGTGGGAGGTTCGTATGAAATCACTCAGAGCACTCTATAAGATCGGCCGCGGGCCGTCGAGCTCGCATACAATGGGCCCCAACCGCGCCTGCCAGACCTTCCGGGCCGAGACACCCGGCGCGGCATCCTTCCGGGTGATCCTGTACGGCTCACTGGCCGACACCGGGCGGGGCCACCGCACCGACACGGCCTGCATCGAGGCCTTCGCACCCCTGCCCTGCACCGTTGAGTTCAATCACGACCGCACCATCCCCCTGCCCCACGAGAATACCATGGAGATTTTCGCCTACGACACGGCCGGCAAAGAGATCAACCGTATGCGGGTCATGTCGGTGGGCGGCGGTGCCATCTCCATCGAGGGCCGCGCCGACCTGGCCGAGCCCGAGGTCTACCGCGAAAACAGCTTCGGCGAGATCGCCGAATACTGCAAAGATCGCAACCTCCGCCTCTCCGACTATGTCTTCGCCTACGAGGGGGAGGAGATCAAGACCTTCCTGCTTCAGATCTGGCAGGTCATGAACGAGGCCATCCACGATGGCCTTACCCGCCGCGGCATCCTCCCCGGCGGCCTCGCCGTCGAGCGCAAGGCGCAGTACCTCTTCAACCAGCGCCACATCGACGAAAGCAGCGAGACCCGCGAGAACCGCATCGTCTGCGCCTACGCCTTCGCCGCCAGCGAGCAGAACGCCGACTGCGGCACCATCGTCACCGCTCCCACCTGCGGCGCCTGCGCGGTACTCCCGGCGGTGCTGAAGTACATGCAGGAGAAGAAGGGCTTCTCAGACGCGCAGATCGTCCGCGCACTGGCCGTGGGCGGCCTCGTCGGAAACCTGGTCAAGCAAAACGCCTCCATCTCGGGCGCCGAGTGCGGCTGCCAGGTCGAGATCGGCACCGCCTGCTCGATGGCGGCCGCCGCACTCTGCGAACTGCACGAGATGGGCATTGACCAGATCGAGTACGCCGCCGAGGTGGCGCTGGAGCATCACCTTGGGCTGACCTGCGACCCCATCTGCGGACTGGTGCAGATCCCCTGTATCGAGCGCAACGCTGTCGCCGCCATGCGCGCCATCAACGCCCTGTCGCTGGCGAACTTCCTGTCCGAGACGCGCAAGATCTCATTTGATATGGTGGTGCACACCATGTACGAAACCGGGCGCGACCTGCACCGCCACTATCGCGAAACAGCCGAGGGCGGGCTGGCGAAGCATTATAAGTAAGCAAGAAGCATACAGCCGCGCGAATCCGCGCGGCTGTATGCTTTGTTATTGGTTGCTGATCGCTTCCGCCAAAAAGTTTACCGCGAATCGCGCACCGCGGATAAAGGCTTCTTCTTCGGAAATCGCACCGAAGTGCAGACAAAGATCCGCATAATGGTTCATCATGTCTGCTTGATCTGGCGGCAAAACGGCGTGCAGTTTCTTTTCAAGCTCAACAATCTCATCGAGAAGCTGCTGTTGTTCTTCTGTTTGCTGGGATGGCTTTTTCGGCAAGTCGCAATGCCATAAACATTGGAGCAATTGTTTCATATGAACCTCCATCATCGTGCAGGATAATTGCATTTTATATTATAGTCCACATACGAACTAGAGTCGAGCAAAAATAGTTCATTTGTGGCATAATCAGCACAATGCACAAAATCCGCATGCTTGCATAGGAGGTTCCGCCCATGACCATTTACCCAAGACTGCGCGATCTGCGTGAGGACGCTGATAAAAGCCAGGCCGAGATCGCACAGGTGATCGGCACCAGCCAATCCTATTATGCGCAATACGAAAACGGCAGACGAATGCTGCCGTTTGACCGGGCAATTACCCTTGCCCGGTATTACAATGTGTCGCTTGATTATCTCGCGGGGCTGATCAACACGCCGCGAAAGCTTCGCTGACGCTTACTTCATCTCCCGCGCCAGCGTAAAACGCTCAACACACGGAAAACGCCCTCCGTCACGGCTTACGCCGTGCCACCTCTCTCGAAGAGGGAGGCTTTGCGTCACTTCATCTCCGCCGCCAGCGCCATCAGCTTCTCCCGCTCATTCATCGCCGGACTCTCGATCACCGCGTCAAGCAACTGGCCCAGCACCCGCCCGATCGCGGGGCCGCGGGGGATGCCGATGGCGGCGAGATCACTGCCGGTGACAGCAAGATGCGCGAGGTCAGTGCAGTCGCCCCGCGCGGCGGTGTGCGCAAGGGCGAGGGTGTAGGCCGACATATCCTCCCCGAAAGCAGCGCGGAACGCCAGCAGGTCGCCGGCGGCGACCTGCCCGCCGGCGCGCATCAACTGACGCGCGGTTAGATTGGCATCCTCCCCCAGCGGCAGATCGCGCAGGGCGAGCGCGGCGGTCACACGGCGGATGACCGCACCGGGGAAACGCAGGCGGGTCAGCGCG
>JAFTOI010000019.1 GCA_017463865.1 Clostridia bacterium
ACAAAACGTGCATTTTGTTTAGATTGCAGCGCATCGAAGGCAGCGCACGGTGCGGCCTGATGGCAGCGCGGAAGCGACTGATGGAGGCAGCAGGGCGTACCGGAGCAGCCAACCTGTGACGCGGTCGCAATTATACAAAATGCAAATTTTGTATAATTACGGGAACGGTGCGTTGGCTTACGTCAACCGTTCTGCACCGGCTGCGTCTGCAGCTTATTTGAAACTTGACCGACAGAAATCGCCTGCTTGTCAAGAAAAAGAGAGCCGGTACATTGTACCGGCTCTCGGTTCAGTCATGCGTTGGCTTACTCAGCCGCGGCCTCAATGGTGCAGGTGACGATGTAGAGCTGATCGAAGAAGTTGAAGGTAATGACATACTGACCTGCCGCAAGATCCTCGGTGTGCGTAAGGATAAGGTTGCCCTCGCTTGCCGTCAAGGTGAAGCTGTCGTTGGAGATCGAGCTGCCATTGCAGGTGACGCCCTTGAGCTGCAGATCGAGGTCACCAAGCGTAGTGATGTCGAGGTTAGGCGTCATGGTGATGGTCTTCCCTTCTGCCTCAGCCGAGAAGTTCAGCGCGGAGCCGGCGATGATCGCGAAGATCTCACGGCCCTCGGCGAAGATCTCGACATTGTGCATGTAGACATCCTCAATGGTGAGTGCGGTGACGGCAAGGCTCGAGTTGATGCTATGGATCATGGCATTCTCTGCCAGCTTGTAGACCTGACCGCCGATGGTGACGATGCCGTCGTTGTAGCCGGTGATGATGCCGGTCGTGTTGCTGCGCTCAATGTTGGAGAGGCGGCGCTCATTGTCGATGGCGTAGGTCTTGCCGACCGTGAGCGAGCCGTAGGGCGAGATGAGGGTCTCGATCTTGCCGGTCTCGAAGTTGTAAGCCTTGTAGGCAGTCATGACGGTGCCGTTGACATACTCGAGGCCGATGACACTGTAGATCTTGGCGAAGCTTGCACCCTCATTGACAGAGCCGAGGCTGCCGTCGGTGATGTAGAGGAAGCGAAGCATCTCGATGGTGCCGGGACGATCCGAGAAGACTGCGGTGACCGAAGCGCCGTCGTTGATGGAGATGGTCGAGGTGTAGGTGCCGGTCTTGGCGACGATGCCGTTGGCGGTCTGGACCATGATGATAGTATCATCGTTGGTCAGGAAGCTGATGGGCGTCGTGATGCCGGAGGTGCCGGTAATGGTGTTCGAAGCGGCGTTCAGCGTATAGTAGAAGTTATCGCCGCGGGTAACGGTTGCCTCGGAGGCAGAGTCGATGTAGAGCGCGTGCTCGCTGAGGCCGTTGCCGTTCTGAATGAAGGCGTTGAGGCCGCTTGCGATGCTGCCCTCGGTGATCTCCATCGGGATGAGGGTGTAGAAGCCGTTATCATCGACCGTGTAACGGTAGACATCGCCCACCGTGACGTCAGCGTCCTTGACGAAGATGCCAGTGTTGACGCCGTTCAGGTTCGCGGTCATGAAGTAACGGAGAGAGCCGTCATTGAAGACAGGGGTGGTCGCGCTCATGGCGATCAGATACTTGGAGCTATTTGCGCTCTCCACCGAGTCGGTGACGCCGATGACGCAGTTCTGGTAAACCAGGATGTTGACCTTGCGGCCGACCGTCAGCTGGCGTGCGATAGAAGCGGCGGTGATGGTGCTGCCCGACTTGCCGAGGTCATAGGTAACGCCGCCGATGGTAGCCTCGCTGGTGGTGAGGCGGGTGACAAGCGCACCTTCGATCACCTCAACGGGCTGCTTGATCTCAAGTGCCTTCAGAGCGGTGTTGTAGAAGTAGAGAACATAGTCGCCAACCTGTGCGCCGTTCGGGTTAAGGATGCCGCCGGTCAGGTCGTCCTCGTCGAGGCCGCCTGCGATATTGATACCGCCGTTGCGGTCAACATTCAGCTGTGCAAGTGCGTAGGGCTTGAGCAGAGCGCGGGCTGCGACATTGCCGTTGTTGTCGTAGATCATCTCCAGATCGAAGAAGCCGACCAGGCTGGCCAGAGCGGCGTTGGTGGTGATCTGGGTCATGCTGCCGTCGTAGTTGTACTTGAAGACAATCAGCTCGTTGTTGTTGGTGCCGAGGACGTCGGAGTATGCCGGTACGACGTTGTACTGTACCCCGTCGATCTCGACGTACTTGTTGTTCTTGCCCATGGTGACGGTGTCGAAGGTGTCGCTGCGGCCCATCGTCAGTGCGCCGAGGACGGTGACCAGCTTGGTCTTGGCGTCGATGGTGAAGATGACCTTGACGCGGTCGCCCAGCTTGGCGTTGGCGTCGTCGGTGAACTCGAGCTCATCATAGTTGACGTAGATGGTGCGCGGGACGGTACTGTCGCCAACCTGCTCCTCGTAAGTCAGGGCGACATAGTTGTTCTTGATGACCTTGCTGTAGCCGGGGAGCGCGTAGTCATTGGTCGCGGTGAGGATGGCCTCCTCGATCGCGTAGCCGAAGACTTCCTCAATGATGGTGCTGGTCTCGTAGTAGAGATTGCCCGAGACGTTCTTCGGAATGAGATAATCAGCCGTCAGCGCGTTGTAGAGCAGCGCTGCGATCTGGCCGCGGGTCATGGTTGCGGTGTAGGACAGATTCTCCAGCCCCTCAGTCAGCCCCAGCTTGACGCCGGCGTCGATGTAGGTCCAGGGATAGCCCTTGTTCATGCGCTCGGTCTCATGGCCGAGCATGCGGACGAGCATCGTAATGCCGTCCTGGAAAAGGATCCCGCCGCGGGGATTAAATCTGTTCTCGCCGGTGCCGAGGATGTATTCGTTCGCCGCTGCCCACGAGATCGCACCGTGGTAGGTGGGATCGTAAAGGTCGGTGAACGGCGAGGTGTTGATGTTGCCGGCATTGTCATCGCCGAGCATCATGCGGTAAAGCAGAAGTGCCATCTGCTCACGGGTGACCGATGCGTTCGGGCTGAATTCGTTCTGTGTCGTGCCCAGGATCACACCGATCTCGGAGAGCAGATCGATCTGCTCAGCAAATGCGTTGTCATTCGCTACATCGTCAAACCTCTTCGCAGAGACGCTGACCGTCGCGCCGATAAGCATCAGCGCAGACAGAGCCAGTGCGAGAAATTTTTTGAAGTGGTTCATGGATGAAGTTCCTCCTGTGTTTACTTGGCGGATTCCGTCCTCTTTCCGCCGCACCGATATCATACCAGAACCGTGACATTTAAGCAAGCGAAATTGTACAACTGTAATTATATTGTCACAAATATTCAAGCGTAATTCATGCAATATGAACAGATTTCCTGCAAAGGAAAAAGCTGCGCCGGACGGCACATGGCCGTCCGGCGCAGCTTTAGAGCCGGCTGGATCACTTTTCGGTGTTCGATTCCAGGATGGCGTTATGCTTATCAAGCAGCGCATGAATGCGCTTGACGGGATTGAGCAGATTGCTGATGGTCTCGTCATGGTTGAGGGTATCAATAATGTAGGAAACGTACTTGCACATATTGACCTCGACATACCACTCCTTCGAGAGGAGATCAGGCGTGCGGTAGACAAGGTTGGTGGTGAAGATCCGGTCGAAGATCCCCTTGGCGTAGGCATCGTCGAACTTTTTGCAGCCCTCGGTAAAGAGGCCGAAGGTCTCGAAGATGAAGATGCGCTTCGCGCCCTTTTCCTTGAGCTGGACGGCAACATCGAGGATCGAATCGCCGGAGGCAATCATATCATCGACGATGATGACATCCTTGCCGTTGAGGTCACGGCCGAGGTACTCATGCGCTTCGATGGGGTTGCGGCCGTTGACGATCGTTGCGTAGTTGCGGCGCTTGTAGAACATACCGATGTCGATGCCGAGCACCGAGGAGAAGTACATACAGCGCTGCATTGCACCCTCATCGGGGGCGATGATCATCGTATCATCGGGCGAGAACGAAATATCCGGGACATTGCGGACAAGGGCTTTAATCATCTGGTAAGTCGGGCGGACGTTGTCAAACCCGGACAGCGGGATGGCATTCTGCACACAGGAGTTATGCACATCGAAGGTGATGATATTGGTGACACCCATACTGACCAGCTCCTGCAGTGCGATGGCACAGTCAAGCGATTCACGAGAGGAGCGCTTATCCTGGCGGCCCTCATACAGCATCGGCATAATTACCGACACGCGGCGCGCCTTGCCTGCGATGGCACCGAGGATGCGCTTCAGATCCTGAAAATGCTCATCCGGGCTCATGGGGATGGTCATGCCATACATCTGATAGGTGACACCATAGTTGAAAATATCGCAAATAATGTATACATCGTGACCGCGCAGCGATTTCGACAGCACACACTTCGCCTCGCCGTCGCCAAAGCGCGGACAGGGGGCATCGACCAAAAACGACGATTCGCCGTCATGGCGGCGCCACTCTCTGAGATAACTGTCAACCTGTTCGACAAACTGCTCACAGCCGCGCATTCCAATGACGCTAAGCTCTCCGTACAATGATTCCTTCATAGAACCCTCCGCTATCCTAATATTTTGTTATTTCTCGGGGCAATGATATCCGCCAATATTATACCATATTCGACGCAATTTGTACACACCTTTTTTGCATTTTGTCAAATTTGTCAAATGTGCTTAAATCAGCGACATGGTTTTCAGGAAAAATACACCGCTGAAAAAAGTAAAAATGCACAAAAGCGTCGTCAGCAGGAGGATCTGTCCTGCCAATTCATGATCGCTCTTCATATTTTTTGCCATGATGTAGCTGCTGACCGCCGACGGTGTACCGCAAAGGATGAAGATGATCCCCAGATCGATCCCCCGGAAGCCGAGCAGAACGCCGACCGACAGGAAGATGATCGGCAGGCCAACCATCTTGATGAGTGCCGCAGTCAGCGAGTAGCGGAGCTTGCCCTGCATTGACTGCCAGGTAATGGTCGAGCCTAGGCTCATCAGGGAGAGGGCAAAGACAGTGTTGGAGAGGTAGTTGGTCGATTTCTCCAACAGTGTCGGCATTGTCCAGTCAAAGAGCAGAAAGGGCATCGCAAGCACGACAGCGATGATGAGCGGGTTGGTCACGATGGTACGCAGGGTCTTCCCTGCCAGCTGCTTCGGCGACAGCCGGGCCTCCTGGGGTGCGAACAGGCTGAGGATGAGGACAGCGTAGACATTGAACAGCACGATGACAAAGGGCATGACCACTGCAATCGCACTGCCCCCGACCTCGCCGAACATATTGGTCGCCAGCGGAACGCCGAGCACGGCAAAGTTGGAGCGGTAGATGCCCTGGATGATCGCCCCGCATTTGTCCCGGCCGCGCACGATGCGCGGCACGATCAGGCAGAGCAGGAGCACCAAAAGGGTGATCGAGACACAGCAGAAAATGACCAGCTTCAGGTCGAATTCAGCCGTCCCGCCGGCGCGCGCGATCTCCAAAAAGAGCATACAGGGCAGCGCGATTTTGAAGACGTATTTCTCGGCCTGCGAGAAAAAGGAGGTGTCAAGGAATTTGATTCGTTTGAGGAAATATCCCAGCGCGACCATCACAAAGATGGGAAGAACGGTATTGGCGCTGTAGAGAAAATTGTCAAGCATGCGCCGCTGCCTCACTTTGTGGCGCTGAGACTAAGATAACGTGCATAGGCGTCCTCCCACACGCGCTGTTCGGCGGGGGCGGGCAGATATGTATCGAGCGGGAAGGAATTGGCAACGACAGCGCGTGCTTCTGCAAGCGAGGCGAGTTCACCGGCAGAGATGGCCTGCATGACGATGTTGCCAATGGCTGTTGCTTCGACTGGGCCTGCATAGACCGGGATGCCGCAGGCGTCTGCGGCAAACTGGCAGAGCAGCTTGTCCTGCGTGCCGCCGCCGACGATGTTCAGCGCCGACGGCGCCTTGCCGCGCATCGCGGTGATCTTATCAATGGCCGCGCGGTAGCAGAGCGCTAAGCTCTCGAGGACACAGCGAATGATCTCGCCCTCGGTCTCGGGGACGGGCTGGCCGGTCTCGCGGCAATAATCCGCGATGCGGCGCGGCATGTTGCCGGGAGCCGAAAAGCGCTTGTCGTCAGGATCGATCAGCGCGCGCAGCGGCTTGGCTGCAGCTGCCATGGCCGACAGGTCACCGAAGGAGTAGTCCTTCCCTTCCCGCTTCCACTGCCGGCGGGATTCCTGTACCAACCACAGGCCCATGATGTTTTTGAGGAAACGGATCGTTCCCTCGACACCGCCTTCGTTGGTGAAGTTGTGCGCGAAGGAATCGGGCGTGATCATCGGTGCGGGCAGCTCGGCTCCGAGAAGCGACCAGGTGCCGCTGCTGATGTAGATGAAGTCATCGTTCTTGGCCGGCACGGCGATAACAGCGCTTGCTGTATCGTGGGCCGCGACGTGGATGACCTCAGCGTCGGTCTGACCGACCTCCTCCAGCACCTCGGCGCTCAGCCGCCCCAGCCGCTGGCCGGGCATGACGATGGGGGCAAACAGATTGCGCGAGAGCCCCATCGCGGCGAGGATCTCATCCGAGAAGTCGCGCTTCGCGGCGTCGAGCAGTGCGCCGGTGGAGGCGATGGTGTACTCGGTAGCCATCCTGCCGGTGAGGAAATAATTGAGCAGATCGGGGGTGAAGAGCAGCTTATCGGCGGCGCGCAGACGCTCGGGATCGTCGCGCAGCTCGGCGGCGAGCTGGTAGACGGTGTTGAAGTCCTGCGACTGGATGCCGGTGATCTGATACAGCCGCTCGAGGGGCATGTATTGTGCAAATTCGGCAGTGATACCGTCATGGCGGCGGTCGCGGTAGTGGACGGGATTGCCCATCAGGCGGCCGTGACGATCGAGCAGACCGTAGTCGACGCCCCATGTATCGATGCCGATCGAGGCGACATCATCGCCATCCAGCACCGACTGGCGGATCGACTGCTTGATCTCGTGCAGGATACGGAGAATGTCCCAGTAGAAACGGCCCCCCGCCATGACAGGCTCATTCGGAAAACGATGATTTTCCCGCAGGGTGATCCGTTGGCCGTCAAAGGCACCGATGATGCCGCGTCCGCTGGACGCGCCGAGGTCGATGGCTAAAAAATTCTTTGTGCGCATTTGCTTGATCCTGCCTTTCGGTTATTTCAGTTCAACGATGGTCACGCCGCTGTCGCCTTCACCGTATTTGCCAAGGCGGAAGGCACCGACACGCGGGTCGCCGCGAAGAAAGCGCTGAAGGGCCTGACGCAGTGCGCCGGTGCCCTTGCCGTGGATAAGGCGAACGGTCTTGATGCCGGCCACGTTGGCTTCGTCGAGGTATTTGTCGACCATGAACCAGGCGTCCTCGCCGGTCTGGCCGCGCAGATCGATCTCGTCGCGGAAGTCGCGCTTGAGGGTAGCGTGATAGGTGGCGTCGGCCTTCTTGCGGCGGTTGGCTTCGCTCTGTTCCGCCGTCTCGATCAGCTTGAGGTTGGCGACCTTGGTGCGGGTCACGACAGCGCCGACCTGGACGCGGACATTGCCGTCCCGGCTGGGGGCTTCGATCAGCGTGCCCTTCTGGCCAATGTTGATGAGCATGACCTCATCGCCCTTGACCAACTCACGGGGCAGGACGTAATCCTCGTCGACCGTTTCTTCGACCGGATTATACTTGTCCTCGTTCTCACGCAGGTGTGCACGCATGTTGCGGCGCGCTTCATCGAGCGCCTCACCGAGGCGCTCGGAATCGCGCTGCTTGCGCACGGCGTCCATCTGAGCGAGGATATAGTTGCTCGACGCCTTGGCGCTCTCAACGAGGGCAACGGCCTTCTCGCGGGCTTTTTCAAGCTCCTTCGCGGCCTCTTCCTCGTGGCGGCGGATCTTCTGCTCGGATTCGGCCTTGAATTTTTCGTATTCCTTGCGCATTGCCGCCGTTTCCTCGCGGTTGCGCTCCATCTCGACGCGGCTGGCTTCGAGCTGGGCGATCACATCCTCGAACTGGCGGTTCTCACTGCTGATATACTGCTCAGCCCGGTCAAGGATAGCGGGCGAGAGGCCAAGCTTGGCCGAAATGGCAAAGGCGTTCGACTTGCCGGGCGTACCGATGACCAGCTTGTAGGTCGGGCGGAGGGTGTTGACGTCGAACTCGCAGGAGGCGTTGCAGACGCCGGGGGTCTGGAGGGCGTAGGCTTTCAGCTCGGCGTAGTGGGTCGTGCCGGCGCACATCGCGCCGGCCTCGCGGACGGCCTCGAAGATGGCCACCGCCAGCGCCGCGCCCTCGACCGGGTCAGTGCCGCCGCCAAGCTCATCGAAGAGGACGAGCGAGCGGTCGGTCAGCTTGCCCATGATGTCAACGATGGTCACCATGTGCGAGCTGAAGGTGGACAGCGACTGCTCGATGCTCTGCTCGTCGCCGAGGTCAACGAGGATGGCGTCAAAGACGCAGAGCGTGGACGGATCATCGGCGGGGATATGGAGGCCGGCCTGTGCCATCAGGGCAAAGAGACCGAGGATCTTGAGGGTGACGGTCTTACCACCGGTATTGGGGCCGGTGATGACGAGGGTGTCGTACCCTTCCCCGATCGAGACATTGATCGGCACGACCTTGTTCTTGTCGATCAGCGGATGCCGCGCGCCGCGGAGATTGATGACCCGCTCCTCGGTGATGGTCGGCGCAACAGCGTTCATGCGGCTCGACAGCTCGGCGCAAGCAAAGACAAAGGCAAGCTCGGTGATATTGCGGTAGTTGAGCGACAGGCTGCCCGAGCAGCCTGCAACGTCTGCCGACAGCTCAGCCAGGATACGCTCGATCTCGTGCTGCTCCTTGCTCTCGAGCGTGCGCAATTCGTTGTTGGCGTCGACGACGGCCATCGGCTCGATGAACATGGTCGCGCCCGAGGATGAAGTGTCGTGGATCAGGCCCTTGACCTCGTTTTTGTACTCGGCCTTGACCGGGATGACATAGCGCCCGTTGCGCATGGTGATAATGTTCTCCTGCAGATAACGGTTGTTGCCGCCCGCGATGTAGTGCTGCAGGGTCTCTTTGATCTTGTTGTTGGCCAGGCGCATCTTGCGGCGGATGTCGGCAAGGTCGCGGCTGGCTTCATCGGCAATCATATCCTCGGTGAGGATGGCGCGGGTGATCTTTTCTTCAAGCCCGCGCTCGGGGATGAGGCGCTCGAAGATCTCGTCCAGCACCGTCTCGAAGAGCCGGTTGGACTGAATGTAATCGAGCAGCATGCGCGAGGTGCGCAGAACGCCCGCAATGTCCAGTAGCTCGCGGGTGGACAGTACCGCGCCCTTGTCGGCGCGCGCACAGGAGTCGCCAATGTCCTTGACCATGCCGAAGGAGGGCGTGCCCTTGACGTTCAGCAGGCGCTTGGCGTCGCTGGTGCGGCGCTGGCGGCGCAGGATATGCTCGATGTCGTCGGTCGGAACGAGCTGCTGCGCCATGGCCTTTGCGCCGTCGGTGAGGGCGCAGTCGGCCAGCATTTCGGTAATTTTATTGAATTCAAGGGTGTTGAGAATTCGTTCGGAGTAGTGCATAGTAACTCGCTTTCGTAGTCTGCGCGGCGTTTATCGCTGGCGGGGTGGGTTGATGATCGAATGGTAAAATTCCAGCGACTGAAAACCGCGCTCGAAGTGGTTGAGCAGAAAGCTCTCGCAGGCGCGCGCGAAGTCGGCGGTCTCGGCCTTGTCCGCGATGCGGAAGGAGAAGAGCCGCTTGGCCGGGGCTTGCAGGATGTAGCGCATGGCGGCCAGCGCTGCCGGCGGGAGCGGAAGGAAGATCACAGTGGGGGGGAGGTCGTACTCAACGGTGGGTGCGGTGCGCTCAACAGCCGTCTTCTGCACGCAGTCGGCGCAGATGAGGCAGCCGTTCATCACGTCGAGGTACATCCCCGGCGCGTGCGGTTCACCGCAGATCGAGCAGGCCTCGAGATCGGGGCAGTAACCCGACATGGCGGCGATGCGCAGCTCGAAGGCCCCCTTGATAAGGGCATCGGGCGCCAACCCGTGCGAGAGGGCGTAGAAGGTGTTGAGCACGACAGGCAGGATATCATCAGCCGGCGCATTCTCGCCGGTCGCCTCGTAGGTGACGTCGCAGAAGTAGGTAGCCAGCGCGAGCCGATTGATATCAGCGCGCAGGCCGTAGAAGGGATCGAGCAGCGCCGCCTCGCGCACCCAGTGGTAGTCACCGCGGGTGTAGAGTTCCCAGTTTGCCCAGGAGAAGAGCTGACTGGCCGTCATCAGCTTGCTTCCGATGCGGCGTGTGCCCTTGGCCATGACCCGAACGCGGCCATACTCGGCAGTCAGCAGGGTCAGCAGCTTGTCCGCGTCGCCGTAGGGTGCCTCGCGGATGACCAGCGCGTCGCAGGTGTAGGTCATTGCTCGGGCTTGTAGCCGAAGTTGCTGACCGTCACGCTGCTCTCACGCCAATTTTCCTTGACCTTGACCCAGAGATTGAGATAAACCTTGGTGCCGAGCAGCTTCTCAAGATCGGCGCGGGCGTAGGAGCCGATCAGCTTCAGCGATGCGCCGTTTTTGCCGACGATGATGCCCTTGTGTGAGGCCTTCTCGCAGAAGATCTCGGCGCGGATACTGACCAGTCCCTTCTCTTCCTTGAACTCCTCGATGACAACCGCCGTGCCGTGCGGGATCTCCTTGTCCAGCGTGCGCAGCAGCTTCTCGCGGATGATCTCAGCCGCGACCTGGCGCTCGGGCTGGTCGGTGATCATGTCCTCGGGGAAGAACCATTCGGACTCACCGAGGAACTTCGCACATTCGTCGAGCAGTGCGGAGACGTTATCTCCCTTCTTGGCGCAGATCGGCACAAAGGCGTCAAAATCATGCAGAGCGGCGTAGGCGGCGATGGTGGCGGCGATGACCTCGCGGTTGGTCAGGTCGACCTTGTTGATGGCGAGGATACCGGGGGTTTCGGTGGATTTGAGGTAGCGAATGACGTTTTCCTCGACCTCAGAAATGGGCTTGTCCGCCTCAACCACAAGGACGACGGCGTCGGCATCCCGCATGCTGGAGTTGGCGGCCTTGACCATATAATCGCCCAGCTTATTCTTCGGGCGGTGGATACCGGGGGTATCGAGGAAGACAAACTGTGACTCCCCGACGGTGTGGATGCCGAGGATACGGTTGCGGGTGGTCTGGGGCTTGGCCGAGACGATGGCGATCTTCTCGCCGAGAATCTGGTTAAGCAGCGTCGACTTGCCCACGTTCGGACGGCCGACGATGGCGATGAATCCGGTCTTTTGCATGTCTTTATCCTCCCTTTCGATCAGCTCTCGACACCAAGGCCGAGGACTTCCATCACATGGCGCTGGCGGCGGCGCATATCTGCGTCCTCCGCCTCGGAGCGCTCGTGGTCATAGCCGAGCAGATGCAGGGTCGAGTGGACGCAGAGGAAGGCTACCTCGCGGGCGAAGCCGTGGCCGTATTCAGCCGACTGCTCCCGGGCGCGCTCGAGCGAGAGCACGATATCACCCAGCACCACGACCGGCTCGTCTCCCGGCTCGCTGCCGTCGGCGAAATCGTACTGCGGGAAGGAGAGCACATCGGTGGGGCGGTCAATGTCGCGGTATTCGCGGTTGATGGCGCGGATGCCCTCGTTGTCGGCGAAGGTGACCGAGATGTCGACCCGGTCATATGCGACAAAATGCTCGGCCTCCAGCGTCTCGGCGATGGCAGAGCGGATGAGCATCTTCAGCGAATAGGTGATGGGACAGACGTCCTGGCTGTTCTGAAAATACAACTGCAATTTCATGATAGTTGACCTCGTTGTTTTATTTCGATTCGGGCTTGCCGCCGTCGCGGCGGGGCTGGCTATGGTAGCGCTTGGGCTCAGCCTTTTGCTGGGCGGCGGTGCGCTCATATTTTTCGTAGGCGAGAATGATCTTCTGCACCAGCTTGTGGCGAACGACATCGCGCTCGGTGAAGTGATGGATGCCGATGTCCTCGATGTCGCGGAGGATCTTGACCGCCATGGCCAGACCGCTCTTCTTGCCGTCAGGCAGGTCGGTCTGGGTCAGGTCGCCGGTGACGACGACCTTGGAGTTATAGCCGAGACGGGTCAGGAACATCTTCATCTGTTCGGGCGTAGCGTTCTGCGCCTCGTCGAGGATGATGAAGGAATCGTCCAGTGTGCGGCCGCGCATGTAGGCCAGCGGTGCGATCTCGATGGTTTGCTTCTCCAGACAGCGGGCGTAGTTCTCGGCGCCCATCATCTCAAAGAGGGCGTCGTAAAGGGGGCGCAGGTAGGGGTCGATCTTGTTTTGCAGGTCGCCGGGCAGGAAGCCCAGCTTCTCGCCAGCTTCGACTGCAGGCCGGGTGAGGATGATGCGGTTGACCTGCTTGTCGCGCAGGGCCTTGACGGCCATGGCGACGGCGAGGAAAGTCTTGCCGGTGCCGGCGGGGCCGACGCCGAGGACAATGGTGTTGCGGCGAATCAGCTCGACGTATTTCTTCTGGCCGACCGTCTTGGCCTTGATGGGCTTGCCGCGATTGGTGACGCAGATGCAGTCATCGTCAAGCGTGCTGAGCTCCCCCGCGCGTCCGTCGGCGATCATGTCGATGACATAGCCGACCGACTGCTCGGACAGCTCGCTGTATGCGGCCATTTTCTTGAGGTAATCGACCGTTTCGGCGGCCTTTTTCACGCTGTCCTCCTCGCCGCTGATGAGGATTGAGTCGCCGACGTCGGTCGCGCGGTTGTGCAGTGTGACGCCGAAGGCTTTCTCGATCTGGCGGGCGTTGACATCGTAGCTGCCGAAGATGCGGGCGGTCTCTTCGCTGGTACTGGTGGGAATGGTTTTTTGGATCATATGGTTCATCCTTTATGGTACAGAAACTTCGGCGGGCGCGCCGAGGGTAATCGGTTGTGTTTGGGCGATATTTTCGACGCACCAGAGGGTGCAGTCGAGGCGGACGCCGTCGTCGGTGACTGTGGTGGTCGTCGCACTGCGGATCAGCTCCCGGTCGGCGCAGAGGGCATCGGTCTGCTGACGCAGGGCATATTCAGC
Organism: Clostridia bacterium; assembly: GCA_017463865.1. GTDB lineage: Bacteria > Bacillota > Clostridia > Oscillospirales > CAG-272 > SIG693. The sequence continues at coordinate 12,929 of JAFTOI010000019.1, forward strand.
AAGCGCACGGGCGGCGGCTTCGTCGCGGACGGCGGGCTCGGTCACATAGGCGAGGTGGGTGGTGGTACAGAAGCTGACCGGCACACTGACCCGTCCGAAAAAGGACAGAATTCGCTCATTATCTATTGTATCACAACTCCCCCCTAAAATTCCAGTGTTTCCGAAAAGATTTATCACTTTTCCGAAAAAATTTATGCGTTTTTCGCCGATTTTCTCCCCGGTATAGCGTTTTTCCTCGTAGGCGAAGGGAATCTCCACGCTGATCTGATGCACCACCTGTGCGTAGACCTTCCCTTCCGCGTGTGCGGTCACGGTGCGGGCGTCTTTCGTCTCGCCAAAGCCGCTGACCAGAAGCTCGCCGCTGCGCACAGTATCTCCCACCTTGATCGCTGCCCAGCCATCCCGCAGTTCGAGCCGCACGATCTGTCCGTCAGCGGACGCGACAAGGTTGGCGGGGGCGGTTTCACGCGGGGCGGTCTGACGCTCGGTCAGCTCGACCACCTCGACCCGCGCGGTCGTGCCGATGAGGTTGACGCTGATCCAGGCAAAGCGATCGGAGGCGATCAGAATGCGGTTCTGCAGGGTGTTGACATCGACATCGGGGATGAAGCTCCCCACAGCGAAGCCCTGCGCCTCCAGTTCTTCCAGCACGTCGCGGGGCTGATACTGCGACGTGCCATCGACCTCGATCCGCCAGACATAGCGGCCCGAGAGCCAGATCAGCCCGATACAGACCGCAAGCCCGACGAACATTCCCCAGCGGCGGCGGTAGCGCCGTGCAATCCGCGGCAGGCCGCCCTCTCGCTGACAGCACACCCCCAGCCCGGCCGACACACAAGCGGCCGACAGCTCCCGCCAGACACGTCGGCGGACGCGGAAGCTGAAGCAGTCCTCATCCTGCCGAAAATGCCAATAGGGATAGCAGCCCCGCATGCAGAGGTTGAGGAAGGCAGCTGCAGCAGCGCTGTCCCCGGTGATCTCATACCAGCCACCGAAAAAATTGAGCAGCCACAGGATCACAGCACTGCCTCCCCCCCATCCTCAAACGAAACGGCACAGATCACCCCGCGGATGGACACGGCCCCCGCGAAATAGGTCGCACAGCTCAAGCCCCTGCCCTGCACCGATAATATCCCCTCCCGCAATGACAGACGGACTGCCTCCGGCTCGCAGAGCAGGATCCTGCGGCAGCCCTGCACGCAGACCTCCCGCCGTCCCCGCAGCTCGATGAACGGCCCGCCGCCGTAGATCTCCTCGGGCAAAACCAGCGCGCGCCGCTCTCTGACGCTGAACAGATTTCTGATCTTTCTCATGAATATATCCTCCGTCGGCGGCTGGCATAGTCTGCCCCCCGCCCTCATATGCTGTTGCAGTTGTTTCAGTCTATGCAAAGGAGGCGGCAGTCATGACGCCAGCGTCTGTCAGAACCAAGCGAGGCCCCGATCTGCAGCACGGGATGGCAATCTGCGGGAGCATATTTTTGCTCGCGCTGATCCTGCGCAACAGCGAGGCGGCGATTAGCTTTATGCGGCGAGGGCTTACCCTTTGCGCAGAGACGGTGATCCCGTCGCTTTTTCCGTTTATGGTCATCTCGGCACTGCTGGCTGAAAGCGGTGCGGTGGAGTGGGCTGGCCGATGGCTGGCGGGGCCGATGCACAGGCTCTTCGGTATCTCAGGCCCATCCGCCTGCGCGGTCCTGCTCGGTGCGCTCTGCGGCTTTCCTATCGGCGCAAAGACGGCGGTATCACTTTACGATCGGGGTGCTATCGACCGCGCGGAGCTGGAAAGGCTGCTCACCTTCTGCAACAACACCAGCTCGGCTTTTGTCATCAGCGCGGTCGGAACGTCGCTGTGGTCATCGCGGCGCTTCGGGGTGGGGCTGTTCTGGATTCAGCTCGGCTGTGCAGTGCTGATCGGCATCCTCGGCCGCCGGCGCGGCGGAGCGGCACTGCAAGCCCCGCCATCGCTGCCCAATCAGCAGGGGGCTGCGATTTTCACGCAGGCGATCTCTTCTTCGGCGAGCGGGATGCTCGTTGTTTGTGCCTATGTTGCTTTTTTCTCTTCGGTGATCGGCGCACTGGGCGTCTTGCTCGACCAGCTTTCGCCCTCCCCCATCATTGACGCCCTGCTCTTCGGCTTTTTCGAGCTATCCTCCGGCGTCAGTGCCGCTGCGGCCATTGACGATGCTTATATCGGCGCGGTGCTGACTGCCTTTGCCGTCGGCTGGTCGGGGCTGTCGGTGCATTTCCAGATCATGTCGCTGACCGCCGGACGTGGGATCTCCTATCGCCCATATCTGCTCGCCAAAGCGGCACAAGGGACACTTTGCGCTGTGATCACGGCGCTCTGGCTGAAACTTGCCCCACCGGATGATCTTGCCCCATGCACCGTGACAGAAGCCTTCTATGATCTCCCGGGAGGCTATCTGCATATGGTTCATCTCGCGTTCTGTGCGGCCCTCATCTATGCGGTTATCTCCCGATTGCGCAAAAAATTCGGCAAAATTCGCTGAAACTATGGATTTTTTTCGCGAACTGTGGTATAATAAGATATTCCGGAGGTGAGACGATGAAGAAAACGAACGAACGACCCGAGATCGAGCGCTGCTGCGCCCGCTGTGAGCACGCGACGCTGCTCAGCCAATGTGACTATATCCTCTGCAACAAAAAAGGGATTGTCTGCGACACCCACGTCTGCCGCCGGTTCATTTACGACCCGCTCAAGCGCGCGCCGAAGCGTATGCCCGTGCTCCCGCTGGGTGATACTGAGGAGACGCCAGCTACATAAAGAGGTCCCGCCATAAGGGCAATATCCGTAAAACAGTTAATCCTCCGTTTGGCCTTAACCATACGGAGGATTATTTTTTCTGCCTATCTATTGAACAGCTTCATCTTTTTTTTAATGCGACTTCATGATTATTGTTATAAAACCCGATGAACTCAAAAAGCAATCCCAATGAACACAAAGCACCACGCACAAGATCGGAGATATAATCTTTGAATATAATAGACAAATTGCCAAATTGCCTATCGCAGATCACGATCAGCAAACACAAACCGCCTAACATAAAATCATGATTTAATTTCTTCTTTTTCTCTTCTCGCTTCAAATCCGTATACTCTGTCACCTTAACTAATGTTTCTTTTAGATCTTTGTCCATCATCTCACTTTTCCTTTCTCCATCGATGATCTCACGTACATCAACACGACAAAAATCCGCCAATTCCACCAGATTACTCAAATCCGGCATCGTATTACCATTTTCCCAGCGTGATATCGTTCGGTTTGATACATTGAACTGCTCAGCAAGCTGTTCCTGAGTAAGTCCCTTTTCTTTTCTCAGTTCCTTCAAAAAAGTACCTGTTTTCTGCTGATCCATCACTGGCGCCTCCTTTCATCGATAGATTATCACATGATCCGTTAGAATAACATGACACAAAGTGAGAAATTCCATATTTTCTGCAACTAGACACCCCTTGTCTATTTTATTTGGTCGGCTGATACGGCGGCAGATAGCCGCAGAAGGAAGCATCGAGGATAACCTGCGTATTGCGCAGAGCATACCAGTTCCGATCATTCACCAAAAGCTCGGCCATCTTGAACAGATCCAACGCACAAACGGCGTAGGAGGTGCGCAAATAACACACTGTTTCGTCATCGTCGTTGGCTACCTCGACAATGTGCAGCTTCTCCAGCGTAAACAGCGCACGCTCGACTTCGTCTTCGTTCAGTGCGGTGCCCTCTGTTATCTCGCGCACAGTGATGGGGGTGTCCACCTGCCGGGCAAAGGCCTCGCGGTACAGATAGGCCAGCACCTTACGTGTGCTCTCCTCGGCCATTCGTTCGAGCACACCGGCGAGCCGTCGGGAAAGAAAAAGGTTCTCGCTTCCGGGCTGTCTGTAGGTGCGGTCAACAAAGGAAAGCGAATCGGTGACGATCACCGAGCCGCAGGTTTCGGAGGTACACTCCATCATGCCCGACTTCATTTTTTCCAGCTTTTCCTTGCGTATGGCGATGTGTGCGTCGGCACTGCCTGTGCCGTGCCGCCAAAGGCAGTCGAGGGTGCGGTGGAGCGCGTCATATGCAGCCTCAGGGACGTCGTCGGGGTGAAGATATTCGTCATCCGCCCCAGGCTCCGCTTCGCCGAGCAGGACGTCGAGCAAGATCCCCAGCGCACGGGCGAGGCTGGGCAGCAGCGTGATGTCGGGCAGCGAGACGGCATTCTCCCACTTGGAGACTGCCTGATTCGACACGCCGAGCCGCTCACCCAACTCTTCCTGCGTCAGTCCGCGTGCTTTGCGATATTTTGCGATGGTTGCGGCAATGTTCATGTTGTACCTCCAGTTTTGTTGTGCCTCCATTATATCACGATCCCGTGCCGCCGTACAGCGAGCGATTGGCGATTTTTTCCGGCGGGAGGTCGCCAAATGGTTGGATGTTTACCACACGAACGGGATCAGGCGGTATTTCACCTTTTGCTTGTACGCGCGGTAGCCGTCAAGCCCCTCCTCGAGCACCCTTTCTTCGTTGCGGATGCGGAAGATGATCGTCACGGGAAAGAACAGCATCACAGCGAAGGCCGGCCACGAACCAAGCACCAATGGTATGGCGAGAAAGAGGAAGATCGTCGCCGTGTACATCGGATGGCGGACGATGCCGTACAAGCCGGTGTCGATGACGTGCTGACCGTCCTGCACCTCGACGGTACGGGAAAGATAGACATTCTCGCGCATAACTTCGGCGTACATGGCATAAGCGGCCAGCAGGACGATCGACGCTGACGCCGTCAGCCAGACCGGCATGTGCGACCAGCCGAAGCGGAAGTCGAGGCCGGCGAGGATGAAAGCGGCGAGGAACAGCAGGCCGGACACGGCGAGAATACCCTGCTGCGCTCCCTCTTTTTCTTTGGTATTCAGCCGTTTTTCGAGCAGCGCGGGTGCCTTTATCAAGAGCACGGCGCCAAGGATCAGCATCGGCACAAAGAGCAGCGCAAGGAAGCGCCACGCCCCCGGATACGCCAACGTGCCCGCCGGCAGAAAGAGCAGCAGACCAAGCAGGATCAGCCCGGCAAAAAATTTCATCAATGCATGACAGAGCAGCTTCATATTTCCCTCCGATTTGACGCAAGTGTTTGCCTCATTATAGCATAACCCGGGAAAAAATGCAAGTACGCTCCTGCCTGCGCGGCGCACCTTTCGACGCCGACCGACATATTCTGACGGTGAAGGAGGCGTAACTATGCAAACCTGCATCGCTGCGTTTCAGTCGATGACGCAGGCGCTCGGGGCGCAGCGGGCGCTGTCCCGCGCGGCGATCCGGACGCGTGTCGTCAAGCTGAACGCCAACCAAACCACACGCGGCTGTGCGTATGGGCTGGAATTCGCCTGTGCGCAGCAGCAAAATGTCAAGACCATCCTTGCCGCGGCATCGATCCAGGCCTCAAGCTATATCGGCGGAGGTCAGCCATGATCTATTTTGACAACGCCGCGACCACCTTCCCCAAGCCCCCGACCGTCCGCCGTGAGATCGACCGCTGTCTGCGCGACTACTGCGGCAATCCCGGACGCAGCGCGCATGCACTGTCGCTGGCGGCGGCCGAGGCGATCTACGACTGCCGCGCCGAGGCGGCAGCCCTGCTCGGCGTGCCGTCGCCGGAGCAGATCATCTTCACCTACAACACCACACACGCGCTGAACATGGCCATCAAGGGCCTGCTCCGCCGGGGCGACCATGTCCTCATCAGCGACATGGAGCACAATGCGGTCTACCGCCCCATCTGGGCGCTGGCCGGCTTCGGGGAGATCACCTACGACGTCTATCCCACCTTTCCCGAGGCGCCCGAATGTGACACAACGGCTATCCTCAGCGGGATCGAGGAGCGGCTCAAGCCAAACACCCGCATGGTCATCGCGTCACACATTTCCAACCTATGCTCAGCCATGCTGCCTATTACCGAGATCGGAGCCTTCTGCCGGGAAAGGGGGCTGCTGTTCGTTGTCGACGCCGCCCAGAGCGCCGGGATCGAGGCCATCGACTGCACAGCTATGCAGATTGACGCTCTCTGCGCACCCGGCCACAAGGGGCTGTACGGGCCGCAGGGGACAGGTCTGCTCGCCCTGCGCGAGGGCTTGAAGATGTCCACCCTGCTCGAGGGGGGCAACGGGATCAACTCGCTCGACGGCGCCATGCCCGACTTTTCCCCCGAGCGTTACGAGGCCGGAACGCTCGCCACGCCGGCGCTGGCCGGGCTTTGCGCCGGCATCCGCTTTGTGCGCGCACGGGGGATTGACAGCATCCGCGCGGCCGAGCGCAGGCTCTATCGCCGTCTGCGGGATCAGCTGACCGAACTTCCCGGCGTCACCCTCTACGCCCCTGCGCGGGAGGGCTCTACCCTGCTCTTTAACCTTGACGGCATCCCCTCCGCCGAGGCGGCCGCGCGGTTGGACGAAGCGGGGATCTGCCTGCGTGCCGGCTTCCACTGCGCGCCGCTGGGGCATGCCACGCTTGGCACCGGCGAGGACGGCGCACTGCGGGTCGGCTTCTCGGTCTTCAACTGCGCAGAAGAGGTCGATGTGCTGGTACGCGTCGTGGCGCATATCCTGCACAAAATGCGGAAATGACCCGACCGGGGAGCGGCAAATGCCGCTCCCTGGCGCTGTCTCTGGAAAACATTGTGGGTTGCAGGAAAGCGCATGATATGGTATCCTATATACAGACTTCCACGAGAAAGGAGATTTTCCATGAAGAAGATCTTACGTTTTTGCGCTGCCCTGCTGGCAGCCGCGGCAATGACGCTCCCGGCGTCGGCGCTGAAGCCGGTGACCGTCCTCTTTAACGGTTTGCCTGTCTGCGCCGAGCAGACCAGTCTCATCGACACGAGTACATATGTTCCCCTTCGCGCCTTCTGCGCGGCGATGGGGGTGACCGATATCGCCTGGGACGCCGAGACCGGCACCGCGACGGTGACCGCGCCCGGGTTGACCATCCGCGCGAAGGTCAACGAGGTGTGGATCGAGGTCAACGGCCGCGCCTTCCACGCACCGGACGGGGTCCGGCTGGTCGATGGGGTCATGATGATCCCCGTCCGCCCGCTTTCTCGGGCCTTCGGGCTTGATGTGGCTTGGGATGCCGAAACCGACACCGCCAGCCTGACCGAATCGGGGAGCGGCTGGGCAGCCGAGGCGGCGGCCGTTTACAACGAGGCTGACCTGTACTGGCTCTCCCGCATTATCTCGGCCGAGAGCCGAGGCGAGCCGCTGGCCGGACAGCTGGCGGTGGGCAATGTCGTCCTCAACCGCGTGGCGTCGGACGAGTTTCCGAACACGATCTACGACGTGATCTTTGACCGCAAGTACGCTATCCAGTTCACGCCGATCGCTAACGGCACGATCTACAACGAGCCGGACGAGCTGTCGATCATCGCGGCCAAACTGGCGCTGGAGGGCTATTCGCTGTCGACCTCGGTGCTGTATTTCCTCAATCCCGATCTCGCCACCTCCTTCTGGATCCCCCAGAACCGCCCCTTCTCCTTCACGATCGGCACCCACGATTTTTACACCTGAAAAGAACCGCGGCAGACTGCTCTGCCGCGGCATTTTTCATTCGTCGGATTCCATTTTTTCGGGCACATCGGTCTTGCGCAGGACGCGCAGGGCCTCGTAGATACTCTTGACCGGGAGCAGCTCGATGGGCAGGTCGAGTTTGCGCTTCTCGAGGTTGCGGGCGGGCACGACGGCACGGGTGAAGCCGAGACGCATCGCCTCGCGGACGCGGTTTTCGAGGCCCGAGATGGCGCGCAGCTCGCCTGACAGGCCGAGCTCACCCAGCGCGATCAGCTCGTCTGGGACGACGCGATCGGTCAGCGATGAGATCAGAGCGAGGGCAACAGCAAGATCGGTGGCCGGCTCATCCAGCCGCAGGCCGCCGATAACATTGAGGTAAACATCGTTGGCCGAGAAACGAAGTCCCAGCCGCTTCTCGAGGACGGCCAGGATGAGGCACATACGGTTGTAGTCGATGCCGTTGGAATTGCGGCGCGGTGCGGGCTGGGGGGCCTGCGTCACCAGCGCCTGCACCTCGGCAATGAGGGGGCGGGTACCCTCGAGGGTGCAGACGGCGCAGTTGCCGCTGATCCCGTGCGGACGCCCCGAGAGGAGCAGCTCTGACGGGTTTTCGACCTCGCGCAGGCCGTGCTCCTCCATCTCGAAGACACCGATCTCGTTGGTCGAGCCGAAGCGGTTTTTGATGGCACGGATAATGCGATAGGCCTGCTGGCGCTCACCCTCGAAATAGAGGACGGCGTCGACCATGTGTTCGAGCACCTTCGGCCCCGCGATGCCGCCCTCCTTGTTGACGTGGCCGACCAGCAGCACCGAGATGCCATCCCCCTTGGCGCGGTTGATGAGCGCCAGCGCGTTCTCACGCACCTGCGTGATGCTGCCCGGGGCCGAGGTGAGGCGGTCGCTGTAGAGGGTCTGGATGGAGTCGACGATCAGCACCTCGGGCTGAATGGCGTCGACCTCGCGCATGACGCGGTCAAGGTTAGTTTCGGTGAGAATGTAGAGATTGCTCCCCTTCACGCCAAGCCGCTCGGCGCGCAGCTTCAGCTGCCCGCCCGACTCCTCGCCCGAGACGTACAGCACCTTCCGGCTGCGGCAAAGGACATCGGAGACCTGCATCAGCAGCGTCGACTTGCCGATGCCCGGTTCACCCGAGAGCAGTACGACAGAGCCGTGGACCAGACCGCCGCCCAGCACCCGGTCAAGCTCACCGAGCCCGGTCTTGGAGCGCATATAGGTGGGCATCTCGAGCTTGTCGTAGGCGACGGCATGGTTATCCCCGCTCGAGAAGAGGGCGTGCGCAGGCGCGCCTGCTTTGGGCTCTGGCTCGGCGACCTCCTCTGTGAAGGTGTTCCATGCGCCGCAGGTGGGGCACTTCCCCATCCATTTTGCCGTGCGGTAGCCGCATTCGCTGCAGCTGTAATAGGTTTTTCCTGCCTTCATTTCTCCATCCTTATCCCGGGCGTCGCCCGACGGTCATTTTTTGCTTCTATTATACCGCCAACCGCAGCAAAAATCAAGCCCCCGCGCCGCTGTCGGCCAAATATTCGCAGACGGCGGTGAACAGCACGGTCGACAGCTGGCCAAGGTAGGCATCATCGCCCAGCTTCGCGCACTCCTCAGGATTGGAGAGGAAGCCGCACTCGACCAGCACCGCCGGCCGCTCACTGCGGTCGAGCAGGTAGATGCTGCTGTCGGCCGGCTTGGTCTTGCGGGTATTGTCGGGCTGAAGGTACTGTCTGGCCGCGCTCTGCACCAGCTCGGCCAGCCGTGCGCTGTCGGGATGGTGGGGCGAATAGTAGACCTGCAGGCCGCTGTATTTCGCCTGGCCAAATGCGTTCTGGTGGATGCTGAGCAGCACAGAATCGGGGGTATCGCGCACGATATCGAGCCGTGCGCGCAGGTCGAGCATCTTTTTGTGGCCGCGATAATCGGCAGCCGGGTCGTAGAGCATGCGGTCGTCAGTGCGGGTCATAATGACCGGCACACCGGCCAGCGTCAGCTGATCGTAAAGCAATTGCGCCAGGTGCAGATTCACATTTTTCTCCAGCAGTCCGTCAACACCGACCGTGCCGCCGTCCTCGCCGCCATGCCCCGGATCAAGGATGATGCAGGGCAGTTCAATCGGTGCGCTGTCGCTGTCGGCGTTGGCTGCGCCGGCGGGAAGCTGGCCGATCCAGTACTGCGCCCCCCACCAGAGCGCCAATGTTGCTGCGGCAAAAAGCATTGAGAGCAGAAGATAGAACCAAACGAAACGCCCCGCCGAGCGGGTCTCGGTAACACGCATACAGATCCCTCCTTCCCGATCAATCTATGCGGCCTGCGGCCGAAAAATGCTGGCTTTCGTTGTTTTTCTCAAACTTTCCCCCTCCGATCACGCGAAATTTTCGCATGCCGCTCTTGACAGACCCGCTTCGGTTTGTTATAATATAATACTAATAACAATTGTTTCTATGCCCTTCAAAAACAATGTAAAAGGAGAGAAAGAAATGGATTTTCAAAACAAGATCGTGCAGGAGGGTCTGACGTTTGACGACGTCCTGCTCATTCCCGCAAAGAGTGATGTACTGCCCAACACCGTTAAACTCAACACCCAGCTCACCAAGAAGATCAAGCTCAACATCCCGCTGATGTCTGCCGCAATGGACACCGTCACCGAGGCCGAGTTGGCCATCGCCATCGCCCGTGAAGGCGGCGCCGGCGTCATCCACAAGAACATGTCGATCGAACAGCAGGTCGACCAGGTCGACCGTGTCAAGCGCAGTGAAAACGGCGTTATCACCAATCCCTTCTTTCTCTCCCCCGAGAACTTTGTCTATGAGGCAAACGACCTCATGCGCAAGTTCAGAATTTCGGGCGTCCCGGTCTGCGATGAGAACCGCCGTCTGGTCGGCATCATCACCAACCGCGACATGCGTTTCCTTGTTGACTACAATGTCAAGATCAAGGAAGTCATGACCAAGGACAATCTCATCACCGCCCCGGTCGGCACCAACCTCGAGACCGCACAGGAGATTCTCCGCCACCACAAGATCGAGAAGCTGCCCATCGTTGACGAGAACTACTGCCTCAAGGGCCTCATCACCATCAAGGACATTGAGAAGGCCACCCGTTACCCCAACTCCGCCAAGGATGCACAGGGGCGTCTGCTCTGCGGTGCCGCCATTGGCATCACCAAGGACGTCGTTGACCGTGCAGGCGCACTGCTGGGTGCCGGCGCTGACTTCCTCGTCCTCGACTCGGCGCATGGCCACTCCAAGAATATCTTTACTGCTATCGACTCGATCAAGACCGCATACCCCGACTGCCAGCTGATCGCCGGCAACATTGCAACCGCCGCCGCTGCCCGCGACCTCATCGAGGCCGGCGTTGACGCCATCAAGGTCGGTATTGGCCCCGGTTCGATCTGCACCACCCGTATCGTCGCCGGTATCGGCGTCCCGCAGGTCACCGCCATCATGAACGCCGCCGAGGTTGCCGCCAAGTACGACATCCCCGTCATCGCCGACGGCGGTATCAAGTACTCGGGTGATTTGCCGAAGGCCATCGCCGCAGGCGCAAGTGTCATCATGGTCGGTTCGCTGCTGGCCGGCTGCGAGGAGAGCCCCGGTGCCACCGAGATCTATCAGGGCCGTTCCTTCAAGGTCTACCGCGGCATGGGTTCGATCGCTGCCATGGAGCAGGGCTCAAAGGACCGCTACTTCCAGGAAGGCAACCGCAAGCTGGTTCCCGAAGGTGTCGAGGGACGTGTTCCCTACAAGGGCCCGCTGGCTGACACGGTTTATCAGCTGATGGGCGGTCTGCGTGCCGGCATGGGCTACTGCGGCGCGGCAACGATCAGCGATCTGCGCGAGAAGGGCCAGTTTGTCCGCATCACGAACGCAGGTCTGCGTGAGTCTCACCCGCACGACATCAACATCACCAAGGAAGCGCCCAACTACAGCGCTCAGGCATAAAGAAAAAGAACGGTGCAGCCGAATGGCAGCACCGTTCTCTCTTATTCGGGCAAGCGGGCTCAGGCGGCAAACTCTTTGAGTTCAGCGAAGAGCGCGTCAGCATCCTCAGTATGTGCAGTCAGCGTAATGGGCTTGAGCAGATCAAGGCTGAAGATACCCATGATGGACTTTGCATCGACAATGTAGCGGCCGGAGGAAAGGTCGACGTCGATGTCGTAACGATTGACGATATTGACGAACTTCTGAACTTCCTGGATGGTGGAAAGGCGGATATCAATGGTCTTCATGGTTTAGATCTCCTTTTGAAAAAATTTACCTATAGCATACACGATTTTTTGGGGTTTGTCAAGAGATAATTTGTGAACAGATTTATGCGATAAAGAAAAGGGACGGAATTTTCCGTCCCTTGATCGTTTTCTGCAAATCAGCCGGCGTTTTCTTCGTTCTCAAACTCGCCTGCTTTGTCAAACCATGCATCCTCTTCGCTGACATAGGAATACTGGTAGTACTCGATGGTGTCACCGGACTTGATGACGGTCTCGTTGGCAAAGCTCTTGAGGTCAGCGCTGTCGGTGCCGTTGAGCTTCCACGACCAGCCGATGGCCATGTTGGTGCCGGTAGCTTCGTCTACATAGGTACTGGTGCCGACATCACCGATCTTAGAGACAACACCCAGATCGCTTGCGTCGCAGGCAACCTCGCGGGCAGCGCACATCGCCTGAAGAGCCTCAAGAACAGTGGGATTTTCGCTTGAGAAAGTAACTTCGCCAAGGACAACGGGATCGCCGTTGATGTCGGTCGCATTTACGGTAACGGTCAGTTCGGTGCCGGCGGTTTCGCCGCCGCCGCAGCTGACCAGCGTAATGGCAAAAAGAGCTGCGAGAAGCAGAAGAGAGAGCTTGCGTAAGGATTTCATTTGGGTGTTTGAACCTCCTGTAAAATTGTGATGTATCAAGTTTACTATAAAAAGTGTAATTTGTCAAGAGATTTTGCGCAAAAATTTATGATAAGATTCCGATAATGTTTTGTAAACTGCTGATGAAGCTTGACAGGCCGTCAATTCAGGAGCAGAACGAAAAGGGTGGCGCAGATCAGCCAGATGAGCCAGATGAGATTGAGTAGCAGGACCGGGCAGGCCAGGCGTGATACGCGCACAAGGGCAATGAAGGCGCAGACACAGCAGAGGGCCGCCAGCGCAAGAGAGATCAGCGCCAGCGCCGGCGCACATGCGCCAAAGAAGAGCGGAAACCACAGGAGCCGGAACAGCAGAAGCGGCACCAGCAGCACTGTCCCGCGAAAGCGCGTGCGGAGGATAGCCGGCGTCGGTGCGGCAACCAGTGCGCCGAAGAGCGCACCAAGCAGAAAAAAGAGGATACCACCGATAAGATACAGGCAAAGGCTGGACGGCATGCAGTCGGGCAGGCGAAGCAGATGACGGACATAGACCGGGCTGCCGATGGCGATGCGGCAGATCAGGGCCAGCACGACCACTACGATGCCGCCGATCAGCATGGCGCGGCGGTTAAATTGCTCCCATTCGCAGCGGAGGAGCGTTTTCAGGGGAATGGTTCTGCGGCATTTGCGCTTCCCTTTTCGCGGAAATCGGACCATAAAATCACCTCACCGCAAATCTATGCGGTGAGGTGATCGGTTATGCGGTCATTCGAGATCCGGATCGTTGCCGTCGGGGAGATTCGGCGGGTCACCCGATTCGTTCTCCTTGGAGGGATCTCCCTCGGGCGCCTCAGGCACCGTGGTGGTCGATGGCTCGGTGGTCTCGCCGTTCAGACGGGCGTGGAAGGCGTCGAAGTCGAAGTGGATCCAGCAGAAGGCATTGTACTGTCCTGCAGGGGCGTAGGAGAGGCCGCAGTAGGTCTTTTCCTCCAGCATGTTGATGAAGAAGGGCTCGCCGTTCCAGCCGCCGGGCTCGACGTTGGTGTCGAGGACGCGGTAGACGAACTGGGCATCCTTAACCGTCACCTGTGTCGGGAAGGTGCGGTTCTCCACCTGGATCAGGCCGACCTGGATCACGCTGTCCGACGGGCAGGCATCCGAGGCTACCGCGCCGGTGGAGGTGTCGTAGTTGACCATGACGTGCACATCGCAGTATTCGGTCGGCTCGGTTCCCTTGGCAAAGTAGCAGACCTCAGAACGGGCTTCGTGCGAACCCGCGTTCCACGTCCACCAGACCGAATTGTTGCGCGGGTCGGCGCGGCAGGCGTCGGTCATCAGGAGGCCCGAATCCTTGCAGACCTCCTTGCGGACAACGGTAGAGGGCATCTCAAAGGTTTTCAGCGGCGTTGTACCGGCCTCAGCCTCGGCGAGGACATCCTTGTGCAGGCGGGTCATGACGGTGTCCCAGATGGCGTTAGGCGGGCTTGTGTAGCCCTTCAGCGGGGTAGTCAGCGACTTCGGGTACTCGTAGCCGTACCAGACGCCGCCGATATAGTAGGGCGTGTAACCGATGAACCAGCGGTCAAAGTCATTGGTGGTGGTGCCGGTTTTACCCGCGACATCGACCTGCTTGCGCAGGGTAATGCTGGTGGCTGTACCGTTGTTGACGACGTTGGAGAGCATCTTGGTCATGATGGCGGCGTTTGCCTCGCTGATGACGACGGTGCCGGCCGAATCGTTGGACAGGAGCACCTGTCCCTCGCTGTCGAGCACCTTGATATAGGAACGCGCCTCGTTGAAGACGCCCTTGTTGGCGAAGATCGAGTAGGCCGCCGTAATCTCGCGGACGGTACAGCCATAGTTGAGCTGGCCGAGGGCCAGCGCGGCGACGTCCTTGTCGGTGAGGCGGACGCCGTTCTCGAGAGTCTTCGACTCGATGAGGCTGGTCATTTTCAGCTTGTTCATGACAAAATCGAAGGATTTGTCTAGCGTCAGCTTCTGCAGGACGCGGACGGCGACGGTGTTGACCGAGCGCTCGATGGCACTGTTGACATTGGTCAGGCCGCGGTATTCGGCCGGGTAGTTGTTCGGCCAGGGATCGGGTTTGACGATATTTCCCTTCTCGGGATCCAGGTTATAGTTGCCGAAATTGACCGGCACATCATCAAAGACCGAGGCATAGGTGATGAGCCCTTCCTCCAGCGCCGGTGCGTAGACCGACAGCGGCTTGATCGACGAGCCGGCAGGGCGAACCGATTTGGTGGCGAAGTTCTGTCCGCGGTTGATGGTCTTCTCACCGCGCGCACCGGCTACGCCGAGGATATCGCTGGTGTAGGGGTCAATCACGATCATCGACGACTGCGCGGGCAGGCCGCTCTTGTTCTCAGGGAAGTTGGCGTCATCCAGATAGACTTCATCCAGCACCGCCTGGACATCTGGATCCATGACCGTGTAGATCTCAAGGCCTCCGCTCCAGAGCATCTGGGTCGCGACCTGCATGGAATAGCCGGCCTCCATCAGATCAGCAAGAACGTCTTCGTAGACCATGTCGGTGTACCAGGAATAGATGGTCGACTCGGTGGTCGAGACCTGAAGATTCAGCTCAAGCTCTTTGTTGAAGTTTTCGTCATACTCGCTCTGGGTGATGATCCCCTCTTCCAGCAGGACGGAGAGGATACCATTGCGCCGTCTGGTGTTGTTGTACGGGTTGCTGACCGGGTCGTAGAGCGAGGGGTTATTGGTAATGGCGATGATGGCGCAGGACTCAAGCAGTGTCAGATCCTTGAGCTCCTTGCCGAAATAGGTATAGGCCGCCGACTTGACACCATAACAGTTGCGGGAAAGCGGGATGATGTTGAGATACATGGTCAGGATCTCTTCCTTGCTCAGCTTCTGTTCGAGGTCGAGCGCCCAGAAGATCTCCTGCACCTTGCGCTGGATCTTGTACTCATTCTCGCCGGTGACGTTCTTGATCAGCTGCTGTGTCAGGGTCGACGCTCCGAATTCCTCCTCGAAGCCGAGGGCGAAGTTCGCGACCGCCTTGACCGTGCGCAGCCAGTCGACGCCGTCATGGCTCCAGAAGCGCTTGTCCTCGCCGTACACGCAGGCGTTGATGAGGTGCTGTGGGAATTCGTCGAAGGAGGCGATCAGGTTGTTCGAGTCGCCGTAGAGGCGCTGGTCGACCAGCTCCACCGGCGTGCCGACGCGGTTGACGCGGTCTTCGTAGTCCATGTAATAGATCTTCGTGGTCTGGTTCGTCTGCGTCAGGACGAATTTTGTCTCGTCCACCTCGGTGTCAACGAAGTTTTTGACATAAATGGCGAAGGCACTGCCCACGATGATTCCGGTGATGGCCGCAATGAGCAGAATGGTGATGAGGATGTTGAGCAGCCAGCGCAGGGCGGTCAGCAGCACACGGCCGATGATGCCGAAGGCGCGGGCGATCTCCCTTCCCCATCCGGTGTTTCTTCGCTTTGGCGTTTGATTCATGCGTATATCGCGCTCGTCTCTGACCCGGGCGCTCCCCCTTTGGTTGGTGATTTATCCTTATTATGCCGGGAAATGCAATGCTTATTATACACCTGTTTTTTGAATACAATGTGAATTTTGGGAAACAATACATGCAGAATCGTAAAAACAGGCAAAGGATCGTGGTTTTATGTGGAACTGGAAAGAGATTCCCCGCCGGTACGCAGTGGCGGGCGGCGGGCTTATGCTTGCGCTGGCGCTGGCCGCCGCGGGGCTTGGCAGCGGGCTCGGTGCGCGGCATGAGGCCGAAGGTCTTGCCCTTCGGCTGGACACGCTGGAGCGGTCGACGACGACGCAGCTGGCGGCGCTGCAGGGGCTGATCGAGTCGATGCCGCCTCGTGCGGCAAAGGAGTATCTGGTGCGCACCTGCGAGGGCTTGGTCGGTGTCTACGACGGCACGGGTGCGGTGCTGTACGAGATACTCGACATCGACGTGCGCACCCTGCCCGCCGCCGACCGCGCGATGCTCGATGCGGGCATTCTCGTGACCGGCGAGGCGGCGCTGCGCTCGCTGACTGAGGATTACAGCAGCTGAGTTACTGCTGCTCTTTTTTCTCGGTGTCGGGCTTGACCGGCACCGGCGGCGGTGCCGGCAGGCGCGAATTTTCACAGCCGTAGACGAAACCGGCCAGCAGAAGCAGCAGACCTGCGCAAAGAGCGAACCAGTCGGGCGAAAAGACGAATTTCATCATCACGCCGGTGCCGGCGAAGGTCTTCTGCAGCAGATAATTGAACCAACCTGACACGGCCGAGAGGACGGGCGAGCCCACCAACAGCGTCAGCGCGCAGAAGCAGACCATGTCCGGGTTGCGCTTGTCCCCATATCGGCCGGCGGCGAGGTTGCCGAGCAGCACCGACACAAAGCGGCAGATGGGCGCAAGGACGAGACAGCCGAGGCAGAGCTGAACAAGGCCGGCGTATAACGCGGTCTTGACCGCGCCGGCGGTGACCCGCTCGGCGGGGACGGTCATACGGACGCCGTCGCCGAGCGTGACGTGGTAGACGGTGTTGCCGCCGCTGCCGGTCTCGGCGCGCAGATAGGGGGCGAGGGTCATATCCTCCAGCGCCGCCTGCATCGGCGCGATGATGAGCATGCAGACCACCGAGACGGCGGCAATGCCGATCAGCACGAAGAACGCGATGCGCAGCAGAAAGGCGAGCGGGCGCGCGACACGGCCGGTCGCGCGATAGGCCATGCGGCCGTTTTTCGGTGTCTTCTTTTTCTCATTTGCAAACATATCCGATTCTCCCATCATTGATATTTGACGTTGTCAGCGCCCAAAATGTTCCGGAATTCGAAAAAAATCCGTTCACTCAGCGCGACACCGCCGATCCGGGCGTATTTCCCGGTGGCGCTGTCGTAGATCAGCGTTTCAACGGTGCCCTCGAAGATGCGGGCAAGGTTGAGCGCTTTTTTGTATGGCATCGATTCGCAGTCGGGGACGCGGAGGAAGAGACGGCGGGGTTTGTCCGACGCGGGACGCTGTACGGGCTGCGGCGTCTGCTGTGCCATGGCGGCAAAGCGGGCGTTCTCGTAGAGCTCGATCGCCTCGTTTAAGAGCAGCTTGGGCGTTTCATCTTCGCGGGCCGAGATGGTCGCACGGAGGCAGACGGCGCTGTCGGGATGGAGCAGCTCGGCATAGGCGGCGTACTGCCGCGGGAAGGCCAGCACCTCGATCTCGCCGAGGCGGTCTTCGAGGGTGAAGAAGAGCATCGTGTCGCCCTTCTTGGTCGTTTTGCGGGTGCAGGCCGTGATCATGCCCGCCACCCGGACCAGCTTTTTGTCGGGGAACTGCGCGGCGGCCTCGGGCGGGGCATCATCGGCGTACGCCGCGAGAAGCACGGCGACCGGTGTGGGGGCAAGCGACTCCAGATGCGCGCTGTATTCGTCAAGCAGGTGACCCGAGAAGAACATGCCCGAGCACTCCTTCTCCATCATCAGCTTTTCGCGCAGACTCAGCTCGGGCTTGTCCGGATATTCGAAGCCCTGCGGCTTCTCTGCCGCGCCGGGGATGGCCGAGAAAAGGTCAAGCTGGCCGGTAAGGTTTGTACGGCTCTTCTGGAGGATGCTGTCGACGATCCCCTCATAGGCGGCCAGCAGGCGGCTGCGGCTGATGCCGAGGCGGTCGAAGCAGCCTGCCTTGATGAGGGTTTCGACCATGCGTTTATTGAGATCCTGCCCCGCCATGCGCTCGACGAAGTCGTCGAAGGAGGTGAAGGTGCTCTTCTCACGTTCGCGCAGAACAGCATCGATGAACTGCCGGCCGACGTTTTTCAGCGCCAGCAGGCCGAAACGGATGCCGTCGGCGCAGACGTGGAAGGTCATGCGGCTCTCGTTGATATCGGGCGGCAGGACGGGGATGGCACGCTTGCCGCACTCGGCGATATACTCGGCGACCTTGGCGGTATTGCCGAGCACCGAGGTGAGCAGCGCGGCGAAGAAGGCGCGGGGATGGTGCGCCTTGAGGTAGGCGGTGCGGTAGGAGATCACCGCGTAGGCGGCAGCGTGTGATTTGTTGAAGGCATAGTTGGCGAAGCTGGCCATGTCTTCGAACAGCTTAGCCGCGGCGTCGGGATCAATGCCTCGCTCTGCTGTGCCTGCGAGGAAGCTCTCGCGCTCGGCGGCCATGACAGAGGCTTTTTTCTTTGACATCGCACGGCGCACGATATCCGCGTGACCGTAGGTGTAGCCGGCAAGCTCGCGGAAGATGCGCATGACCTGCTCCTGATAGACAATACAGCCGTAGGTGTCGCGCAGGATGGGCTCAAGCTGGGGGATGGAATAGACCACCTTGGCTGGATCGTGGCGGCGCTCGATATAGAGCGGGATCGATTCCATCGGGCCGGGGCGGTAGAGGGCAATGGCGGCGAGGATATCGTCGATCGACTGCGGCTTGAGGTTAGTCAGCATCTGCCGCATGCCGCCCGACTCAAGCTGGAAGACACCGCCGGTGTCGCCCCGCGAGATGAGGGCATAAGTCTTCTCGTCGTCGAGCGGCAGTGTTGTCTGCGAAAAGGCGGGGGCGCTCTCCTTGACCTGTGCCTCGGCTTCGGCGAGGATGGTCAGGTAGCGGAGGGCGAGGAAGTCGAATTTGATGAGTCCCAGCGAGGCAATGGTGTCCATGTCGTACTGCGTGACGACGGTGTCATTGCTCCGCGCGAGGGGGACGTACTCCCACAGCGGGCGCTCGGTGATGACAACACCGGCGGCGTGGACAGAGATGTTGCGGGGCATGCCCTCAATAGCCGAGGCCATGTCGAGCAGGGTGCGCACTTGGGCGCTGGCCGCCATCTGCTCCTGCAGCTCGGGGGTCAGCATTGCCTCGGCGAGGGTTATCCCGAGGTCGCGCGGGATGGCATTCGCGACAGCGTCAACCTCGGGAATGGACATGCCCAGCACACGCCCGACGTCGCGGACGGCGGCGCGGGCGGCGAGGGTGCCGAAGGTCACGATCTGCGCCACATGATCGCGGCCATAGCGGTCGATGACGTAGTCGATAACCTCATCGCGACGGTCATAGCAGAAGTCGATGTCGATATCGGGCATGCTGACCCGCTCGGGGTTGAGGAAGCGCTCGAAGAGGAGGTCATACTGGATCGAGTCGACATCGGTGATGCCGAGCAGGAAGGCGACAAGGCTGCCCGCGCCAGAGCCGCGCCCCGGGCCGACCGGGATGCCCGAGCGCTTGGCGAAGCCGACGTAGTCCTGCACGATGAGGAAGTAATCGGCAAAACCCATTTGCTCGATGACCGACAGCTCGTAGTCGACGCGGGCGCGGTATTCGGTCTCGGGGTGAGCGTCGGTGAAGGTCAGCTCGCCGGCGGTCTGACGGCGTTCAAAGCCGGCGTCAGTCAGCTGGCGGAGGTATGCGGGTGCGCTGAGCCCATGCGGCGGAGTGAAGGTGGGCAGCGCGTAATGATCAAAGTCGAACTCGACATTGCATCGCGCGGCGATGGCGGCGGTATTCTCGATGGCACCCTCGTACCCGCCGAAGAGGGCGACCATCTCGTCGGTGGTCTTATAGTAAAATTCGCTCGTCTCGAAGCCGACTGGCTTGCCGTCGTCGAGGGTGCGGTTGGTCTGGATGCACATTAGGACGGCCTGCGTCCGGGCGTCGGACTTGCGCAGGTAGTGAACATCGTTGGTGGCGACCATCGGCAGACCGCAGTCACGGGCGAGGGAGACCAGCTGAGGCAAGATGGCCTTCTGGTCGGCGAGGTTGTGATCCTGCAGTTCGATGAAGTAGTTCTCTGCCCCGAAGATGGCCGACATCTCCTCGGCGTGGCGCTTTGCCATGTCGTATTCGCCCCGCATCAGGGCGCGGGGGATGAAGCCCGAGAGGCAGGCCGAGAGGGCGATCAGCCCCTCGTGGTGGGCGCGGAGCAGTTCCATATCGACGCGGGGCTTGCTGTAGAAGCCTTCGATGAAGCCCTGCGAGACGAGGTAGAGGAGATTGCGGTAGCCGGTCTCGTTTTCACAGAGGAGGACGAGGTGGTGGTAGTTCCCCTCCCCGCTGCCGCCGGACTTTTCAAAGCGGGAGCGCGGGGCGACATAGACCTCACAGCCGATGATGGGCTTGATGCCCGCGTCCCGGCAGGCGCGCCAGAAAGCCACCGCGCCGTACATGACGCCGTGGTCAGTCAGGGCGACGGCGGTGTGGCCGCATTCGGCCGCGCGTGCAGGGATATCCTTGATCCGGCAGGCACCGTCGAGCAGACTGTATTCACTATGCAGGTGCAGGTGCACGAAGTCGGCCACGCTGCTCACTCCTTTCGTTCTGCCTCGGCCCGGACGGCGTCGGCGATCTCGATGATCTTGTTCATGCGGTGGTACATCCCCGATTTGGAGATGGGCGGGGACATGCGCAGGCCAAGCTCACCCAGCGACAGCTCGGGATAGGCCTCGCGCAGTTCGGCGGTGCGGTGCTGTTCATCATCGAGACGATCCATGCGGCCATAGCGGCGCAGGTCGGCGATGGCCTCGAGCTGCTTCTGATTGGCTGATACCGATTTCCGGATATTCCCCGCGTCGCAGTTGGCGACACGGTTCTCGTGGTTGCGGATATCGCGCACGATCTTGGCGTTGATGAACTCGAACACCGTTTTGGTTGCACCGAGCGCGGCCAGCAGCTCTTCGATGGTCTCGCTGCGCTTGACGTAGAAGCCTGTCCCGCGGGTGCGGACGGCACATTTCGGTTCGATGCCGATTGCCGAGAGCATATTCGCCCCTAGGACGACACTGCTCGGATCGCGCACCATGAACTCGAGGTGCAGGCCCTTCTCCGGGTCGGTCAGCGTGCCCCCGGCGATGAACATGCCCTGGGCGAAATGGATGTAGCAGGCCGAACAACCGTCGGTCAGCATGCCATGCTCGCGCAGGCCGGTCAGCCAGTTGGCGGCTTTGCGGGATGTAAACGTGATCTGATATGTTTTATGCGCGCCGCGACGAATTGGCTCAGCTTCGGTCTGCACCGACCAGCACTGGCGCAGCAGATGCAGTGCGGCTTCAACCGCTTCGGGCTCATCGAGGGTGAAGGTAATCGTCTCCCCCTCGACGGCGGCCGAGATCATCATGCCGCCCAGCAGTGCACGGCGACAACATTTTTGCTTGACGGCAAGCTCGGCCAGCTCGCGGCGGCAGGCTGAGGCAATGCCGATCCTGGTCTCTTCCATCGGCTCACCCCAGACGGACAAGCTCGCACTCGAGCTCAACGCCGTACTCATGCAGGACGGTGGCGCGGATGTGGTCGATCAGGCGCAGAACATCGTCGGCGGTAGCGCCGCCGCGGTTGACGATGAAGCCGGCGTGCTTCTCCGACACCTGCGCACCGCCGATGGCGGTGCCTTTGAGACCGCAGTCCTCGATCAGCTTGCCGGCAAAATAGCCGACCGGGCGCTTGAAAACGCTCCCCGCGCTGGGCAGCTCGAGGGGCTGCTTGTCGCGGCGGCGCTGCATGTAATCCTGCATGCGCGCGAGGATATCGGCGGAGTCGCCGGGCGTGAGCGTCATGGTCACCGACAGGGCGACCGCAGCCGGGCAGTCATTATAGATGCTGTGGCGGTAGGCAAAAGCGTGGTCGGTCACCGTCTTGAGGGTGTGGGCGGCACTGTCATAGCAAAGGCTGGAGGTGACAACACCCGACATCTCCCCCCCGTATGCACCGGCGTTCATCCGCAGTGCACCGCCGACACTGCCGGGGATGCCGTAGGCGAAAGCGAGGCCGTCCAGGCCGCGCCGTTGTGCCTCGAGGGCGAGGGCAGTCAGCGATGCACCGCTGTCGGCAGTGAGGGTACAGCCGTCAAAGAAAAACTGCTTCATCTTGCCGGTGAACAGCACTGCGCCGGTAAATCCTGCGTCGGCGCAGAGCAGATTGCTGCCGTTGCCGATGACGGTGTATGGCACGCCTGCGGCGCAGACTGTATCCAGTGCGGCCTGCGCCGCATGTGCCGTTCGCGGGAAGAGGGCAAGCGCGGCCGGGCCGCCGATACGGAAGGTCGTATACTGCGCGAGCGGCAGATTGCGGCAGATCTCAAGGTTTGCGATCTCGGCCAGACGCGCGGCGAGTGTATCAAAATTGGTCATGTATTCTCCTCAAACGCCCAGCAAGGCGCGCAGTTCGTCGTAATTGGCAACGGTGTAGGTTGGTGTGCGGTCGGCGGGAGCGGGCTTTCCGGCTGGATTGTACCAGCAGGTGTCGATCCCGGCTGCGATGCCGCCGGCGATATCGGACGACAGCGAGTCGCCGATGACCAGCGCCCGCGCGCGGTCAAAGCCGGGGATTGCCGCTTCAACAGCGTCGAAAAAGGCGGGACTGGGCTTTTCGGCGCCCACCTCCTGTGAGATGAAGTGCCCTTCCATGCAAGCCAGAAGCGGCGTGCCGTCAAGGCGCCCATGCTGGACGCTGGCGGTGCCGTTGGTGATGATCGCAAGTGAATAGCGCGACTTCAGCGCCTGGCAGAGCGCGAGCGCACCGTCGATGAGATGTCCCTGTGTCGCCATGCTGGCAAAATAGTCGCGCCCGAGCTGATCGGCGTCGTAGGTGAAGCCAAACCGTTCGGCCAGCTGCGAAAAGCGGACGCGATTGAGATTGGCGCGGTCGAACTCGCCGGTCTCGATCTTCTTCCAGATCGCGTCGTTGATGGCGCTGTAGGTGGTGATGACCTCCTCGGTCGCCTCGACGCCGTGGGCGGCGAGCGCTTCACAGAGCGCACAGCGCTCGGCCTTCTCGAAGTCAAGCAGGGTGCCGTCAGCGTCGAAGAGCAGCCATGTATAGTGTTTCATGCGGATAATCCTTTCATTCGTCAGATCACGATGCCGCCGTTGGGGCTGAGCACCTGCCCTGTCACAAAGGGGGCGGCGGCAAAGTAGAGGACGGCCTGCGCGATATCCTCCGGGCGGCCGATGCACTCGAGCGGCGTCTCGTCGCAGAGGGCGGCGCGGGTGTCGGCATCGAGGGCGGCGTTCATCTCGGTCTCGATGACGCCGGGGGCGACGCAGTTGACGGTGATGCCCGATGGCCCCAGCTCCTTAGCCAGTGCGCGGGTCAAGCCGATGATCCCGGCCTTCGCCGCCGAGTAATGCACCTCGCAGGACGCACCGGTCAGCCCCCAGATGGAGGAGAGATTGATGATCCGCCCATATTTTTCGCGGATCATGCCGGGCAGGACGGCCTGCGTACAGTGGAAGACGCCGCCGAGGTTGACATCAAGCATGCGGTTCCACTCGTCCGCCGTGATATCGGTAAACAGCCGGAACTGTGCGATACCGGCGTTGTTGACCAGGCAGTCGACGGCGCCCATCACTGCCGTGATGCGTTCGACAGCGGCAAAAACAGCGTCGCGGTCGGCGACATCCGCCTTGACGGCAAGCGCGCCGGTCTCCGCGGCCAGCGCCGCTGCGGCCTCATCCGACCGGGCATAGAGAAAGGTCACGCGGCATCCGCGCGCGGCAAAGGCGCGCACGCAGGCCGCGCCGATCCCACGGCTGCCGCCGGTCACGAGGATCCGTTCGGGAAAACGGTCATTGAGCGTTTGCACAGCAAAATCCTCCAGTTTCATCATCACGGTATGCGGCGTTGTCGATCGGCACAAACTAAAGCCGGCCGTCGTTTGCGCATACCATTCCATCATACTTATTATGATATCACAAAACGCCAGCAATTTCAAGGAGAATCTTGCATTTGATCCCGGAATATGCTATAATAAAGGAAAATTTTCTCAACGGAGGCTGACTACATATTGCAGCCGGCACAGTTTGTCAGCTTTCTCAGCTGACCGCACCCCTGCCAGTCTATGCCCGCCCGGAGGAATCTATGCACTCGCCCATTGCCGCCCGTCTGGCCCTGATTGCCGCCACCGTCACCTGGGGAACGACCTTCCTCATCACGCAGAACACGCTTGACGCTATCGACACCTACTATCTCCTGGGCATCCGATTCAGCGGGGCGGCGCTTTTGCTGTTTTTGCTCTTTCACCGCAGCTTTGCCCGGCTCGACCGCGCGTTGCTGCGTCGGGGGGCGATGCTGGGTCTGATCCTCTTCGCCGCCTATGTGCTGCAGACCGAGGCACTCAAGCGCACATCCCCCGGCAAGGTCGCATTTTTCTCGGCGGTGGACTGTGTGGCGGTACCCTTTCTGACCTGGCTGGTCAGCCAGCGTCGTCCGACTCTGCTGCATGTGTCAGCGGCCTTCTTCTGTCTCGGCGGCATCGGCTGCGTCTCGCTGGAGGGAAACGTCACCTTCAGTGCCGGCGAGCTGCTGGCTCTCGGCTGCGGTATTCTCTTCGGTGCGCATATCCTCGGCCTGTCCCGGCTGGCGGAGGGACAGCCTATTCTGCCGCTGACCGTTGTGCAGTTTGGCACCACGGCGGCGCTGGCCTGGGGCTTTGCCCTGCTCTTCAACCGTCCGCCGGCTGAGATCCCACTGTCTGCAGGTCTGAGTCTGGCCTATCTCTGCATTTTCGCCACTGCGCTTGCCTTCATCTGCCAGACAGCCGGTCAGCGGCAGATGCCGCCGTCGACTGCGGCACTTATCCTCAGTCTTGAGGCTGTCTTCGGCGTGGTCTGCGCCATGCTCTTCGCGCATGAACCGCTGACGCCCATGATGTGTCTCGGCTTCGCGCTGATCTTCGCGGCCATCCTGATTGCCGAGCTGCTGCCCCAGCGACGCAAAACTTGACCCAACGGGCTTCGGCCCGAATCCTACATAAATCGAGGTCCCACCATGTCAGAAAAGCTGAAACGCTGTCTCCTGCTCTTTCTCTACACCATGCGCATCAGTGCCTTTACCTTCGGCGGCGGGTATGTCATCGTCTCGCTGATGAAAAAGCAGTTCGTCGATAAGCTCGGCTGGCTGGCGGAGGAGGAGATGCTCGACTACACTGCCCTTGCACAATCCTCGCCGGGGCCGATCGCAGTCAACGCTGCGATTCTTGTCGGCTACCGCATCAGCGGCGTTCCGGGCGTGTTTACTTCAATCATCGGTACGATCCTGCCTCCACTGGTACTGCTGACCGCCATCTCCTTCGTCTATGAGGCCTTTATCCAGATCGAGGCCATTCGCTATCTGCTCCTCGGCATGCAGGCGGGTGTAATCGCCGTCATCTGCGACGTCGTCTGCGGGCTCTGCCGCTCGATCTGGCGGGAGGGACGCTGGATCGCGATCATCACAGCGGCGGCCGCGCTGATCCTTGTGGCTGTCTTCTCGGTCAATGTGATCCTCATCGTCCTCGCCTGCGCCCTCTTGGGCATCCTCCTGTACGGAAAGGAGGATCGGGCAAAATGATCTACCTCGAATTGTTCTGGTCGTTTTTTCAGATCGGCCTCTTCTCCTTCGGCGGCGGCTACGCAGCACTGCCGATGATCGAGAAGCAGGTCATCGACACCCATGGCTGGATGACGGCGGCCGAGTTCACCGACCTCATCACCATCTCGCAGATGACCCCCGGCCCCATTGCGGTCAACTCGGCCAGCTTCATCGGGGCACGCATGGCGGGCATTCCCGGCGCTCTCGTGGCGACGCTGGGCAATATCATCCCGTCCTGCGTCATCGTCATGCTGCTGGCGTGGCTCTATCGCAAGTACAGCAGTTTATCGGTCATCAACGGTGCCCTGCGCGGCCTGCGGCCTGCGGTCGTCGGCATGATCGCCTCGGCGGCGGTGACCATGATCGGCTCTTCGTGGTTCGCCGAGACGGCTGCCAGCATCGGCGGCGTGGACGTGCTGGCTGTGGCGCTGTTCGCCGCGGCGTTTGTGGTACTGCGGAAGTGGAAGCTGAGCCCCATCCTTGTCATGAGCGGCGCTGGGGTGCTTGGGCTGGTTGGGTATGTGGTGTTGGGTGCGGTGCGATAATGCGAAAAACAAAAGGCAGAGCCATAGCTCTGCCTTTTCTATTGCATAAATTACTTACCGAAGTATCTCTCCAGCAGGCCGGCGAATGCACGGCCATGTCGAGCCTCGTCGCGTGCCATCTCGTGGACGGTGTCGTGAATGGCATCGAGGTTGAGTGCCTTTGCGCGCTTAGCAAGGTCGGTCTTGCCGGCGGTAGCGCCGTTCTCGGCGTCTACGCGCATCTCGAGGTTCTTCTTGGTGGAGTCGGTGACGACTTCGCCCAGCAGCTCTGCGAACTTTGCTGCGTGCTCTGCTTCCTCGTATGCTGCCTTCTCCCAGTACAGACCGATCTCGGGATAGCCCTCGCGGAATGCGACGCGGGACATCGCCAGGTACATACCGACCTCGGAGCACTCGCCGTTGAAGTTGGCGCGCAGGTCAGCCTTGATATCCTCCGGAACGTCCTTGGCGACGCCGACAACATGCTCGGCGGCCCAAGTCATCTCGGCGGTGTTCATCTCTTCAAACATCTTTGCGGGGACGCCGCACTGCGGACATTTCTCGGGTGCGCTGTCGCCCTCGTGAACATAACCGCAAACCTTACATACGAACTTTTTCATGTGTGTTTCCTCCATAAATTAAGTAATTAAATTGAGTATTTCGCTGATATCCTTGCTTTGGTCGGTGAGCACCGCGATGGTCAGTTTCCGCATCTTGTCGGCGATGTCGGCCGAGATCTGCCGGAAGACCTGATGATAGACACAATGCACCTTGCAGCTGCCGTTGCGGCTGCAGATGTATCCGTCATCGGCACATTTGGAGATCTCGAGCGGCCCGTCAATCTGCTCGATGATCTCGAGCATGCTGAGGTCTTGCGGGTCGCGCAGAAGAATGTATCCGCCCTTGGCGCCGGTATAGGATCGAACCACCCCGGCCTGAAGCAGCTTGCGCAGGATCTTATGCGCAAATCGCTCGGGAACGCCGGTACGATCGGCGATCTCCGCGGCACCGCAGATGGCATCGGATACGGCAAGCAAGCTGACAATTCGCAGCGCATAGTCGGCCTCCTGCGTAATGCGCATTGCTCCTGCCTCCATCTTTTTAAGTTGTACTTAATTGGTACACATTTATTATACACACAACAGGCCGTTTTGTCAAGGGGGTTTTGAAAATATTTTTCAGTTTTTCAGTTCAGAGGCAGGTGGTATTCACTGGTCAGCCGGATCACATAATCGGGCTTGATCTCCTGCAGCTGCGCATCGGTCAGGGTGAGGTCGCCCTCGGCCAGGACATAGGTGCGGGAGAAATGCTCGGTCAGGTATGGCAGGAGCTGAGTGCCGTAGGCGTCGCGCAGGATGATGGCGACGGGCAGGCTCTCGTCCCGGTGGGAATAGAGGCACGCCTCCTGCACGCCGGGCGTCTGTCCGCCATCCACTGCGGTGACGGTGGTATTTGTTTGATTTGGGGTCAGCACGGTGACCTGCTCGGTGATACTCGCGCCGTCGAGGCCGAGGGCCGTAATCAGGTCGCCGCCCGGCCAGATCTCGGTGCTTTGCTGATAGTCACTGCGGTGGAGGGGTGTGAGACGGGGATTGACCTCGGCCAGCACATTCATCAGTGCACGGTAGGCGCTGAACGCGCCCAGCGGCGTCAGGCCGGAGTCTGTCTGTCGGTGCTGCAGACCGGCGCTGCGCGCGGTGCGCAGCGGCAGGGTCAGATCCATGACGCTGATGCGGGTATAGGCGCGCAGGGCGTCGCTGAGTTGGGCAATACGGGGAATGTGGGTATACTGCGGCGTATCCTCCCCCAGCAGTTCGGTGTAGACATCGAGCTTGTCGGGGATATAGGCATAGATCATCTGCGTCGGCTTGCCGGTCAGGCGCGAGACGGCTTCAGCCTCTTCGACAAAACGGGTACTGATCCGGCGCAGCTGCTGGCGGGTATAGACCCCGGCGTATGCACTGTTGGCGCTGTCGGCGCGGAAGAGCATCGACTGCTCACCGACCTCTACCCGCACGCTGGTGTCGGTGGGGTCTCGGGTGAGCTGTATCGTCTCTGGGGCACTTTCCTGCTTGTCGCGCACCTGTGCGGTCAGGGTAACGGCTGCGGCATTCACATCCGAATCGAAGACGGCCTCGATGATGAAGCGCTCGCCCTGCGGCTCGACGGTCGTCTCGCGGATGCCGTCGCCGGTAAGGGAGATGGTACTTCCCTCCTCGCAGCGGCCGACGATGCAGATGCTGTCGGCCCCGTTCTGCGCGGTGCCGAGGACGATAGGCGTCATGGCACTGAAGGGGTCGTCGCCCGGGTTCAGGCCGTCGTTATAGGAGAACATGATCGTCTCATCCAACAGCTGATCGAGCTCACTCTCGTGGATGAACTGGACTGCGGCGGCCGGCGAGAGATAATCGACCGCCATCTGGCTGTAGGCAGGATTGGTCTTATAGGCCGCGACGCCGAAGGTGTTGGAGAAATAAGGCATGAACAGGATCTTGTCCCAGTCCTCGCTGAACTCCAGCAGAATGGCGGGGCGATTGGAGATCTCGTCTTTATAGTCGGTCTTGACGTAGGTGATCTCCATACCGGCGATGCGCTCGAGCACCTGATATTTGAGCACAGTATCGTTGGAGAGGGAGAGCGTGCGGTTTTTGATCAGCTCCTCGACGCCGGCCGCGCGGGCCAGCGCTTTCCCGGCAGTGTAGCGGGTAAAGATCGACACGTCGTTGAGCGGTGTCACCTTTTCGGTGATCTTTTCCGGGAGTGCCTCAAGCACGGCGCGGTAGACGGCGTAGGCGCCGAAGGCGTTGAGCGAATCCTCGGTGTTGTTGTAGACCTGTCCCTTGGCCTTGGCTTGGAGAAGGCAGTCGGTCAGGTCGAGGAAGGCGACATCGCTGTTGGCGGCCAGGTAGTCGCCCAGCTGCATCAGGCGCGTTTTGCCTACCGCTTCGCCGAGCCGCCATGGCAGGTTTTCACGATAGACGGTCTGCACGCTGGGGATCACGGCGAGCACATACGCGGTGTCCTGGTTGGCATAGGCAATGCTGCGCTTGGCCAGCGATTTCGCAATGCGGTCAAGGGTCTCGTCATCATAGGCCGCGTTGCCGGCGTAGTCCTCGAGATAGTCGTAGGCCGTATAGCCCGACGATGCTGTCAGCGGGAAAAGAAACTCATCCTGCCCGACGATGACCGAACGGTCGGCGACCTGATCGAAGATGCGGTAATCGTTCGCGGTCATCC
This sequence comes from Clostridia bacterium, assembly GCA_017463865.1. Classification (GTDB taxonomy): domain Bacteria; phylum Bacillota; class Clostridia; order Oscillospirales; family CAG-272; genus SIG693. The sequence goes on from JAFTOI010000019.1 coordinate 42,430, forward strand.
ATTCATTCAGGGTGGCGTCGAGGTAAAATCCCCGGTCGAAGGGGGTAAGGGTATCCGGCAGAGCCGCCTCGTCGCGGTAGGGCGCGTCGACATAGCTGTCGGGTGAGGCGATCAGTGCGGTGAGGCCGAAATAGGTGGTGCAGCTGAGCACGACGGCGATAAAGATCACCGTCGTCAGCAGCGGCATGGTGCGGGGATTGTTCATCGCAGCCGCCTTTCTCCCCGGTGTGGGGTCAGAATACCACATGCGCAAACGCGGAGATCGCGTACTGCGGGAACTGCGGCAGGAAATGGAGGATGGAAAAAGCGAAGCAGATCATCACGCCGGCAAGCGCGGCGGCGCGGATGACGATGCTGATGGGGCGCGGCAGCGCCTGGATGCGCTGCTCGGCCTCCGGCCGGAGCGGAAGGAAGCAGAGCAGGCCGACCACGCCGACGATAAGATAGCCGAGGTGAGACAGCACAGCATACATCGCATAGGGGATCTCGAGGGTGGCGCTCTCAAGCGTCTTGCGGATCAGATCAGCGCCGGTTTTCGCGTCATCGAGAGACACCGTGAACCAGAACCCCACGAAGCATGCCAGAAACAAGAGCCAATAACACGCACGGCCGACGGCAAGCCTGAGCTTGCCTGGCTCCCGGTGGCGGCAGGATTCGCGCAGGATGTGGGTGCAGCGCCAAAGCAGGACGGGCAGGATCGGCAGAAGGATATACAGCCTGGACTTGACCCAGATCGCCGGCACGAGGCAGATCACGAAGGCCGCCAGGACGCGCCGGGTGCGGCTGGAGAGGAACTGTACGCGCAGAATGGGGTAGACAAGATAGTCCTCAACCCAGCGGTTGAGGCTGACGAAGAAGCGGCGGGGGAAATCGGCGGGCGTGCGGCTGAGGGGGGTGAGCTGGAAATCAGCGGCACTCGGGATGCCCAGCATATACATCAGGCCGCGCGCCATGTCGGAATAGCCGGTCAGGGCAAACCAGGCCTGCGCGCAGAGCATCAGCACGTTCAGCAGAATGATCGGGATGCTGTACGCCGCCTCCCCCACCTCTGCGGTTCTCGCGAGAATATAGTCCAGAACAGCCGCGATCGCGATGTGCTTGAGGAAGCCGGCGATATAGAGCTTGACCCCCTCGGCAAAATTCTCGAGGCTGAAGTCGATTTTCTCGAGCATTGCCCCGAAATCCTTATACCGGATGATCGGCCCAACGATCAGTGTGGGGAAAAAAAGCATATAGATCAACAGGTCAGCGATATTTTTTGCATGCGGTGCGTCATTGCGGTAGATATCAATCAAATAGGAGATGGCCGCCAGCAGATAAATAGCTGCGCCGAGCGGAAAATAGGACGAGCCGGACGCATAGTCGTATGCGCCTCGGTAAATGGCGAAAGCAATCAGATCGACGGCGATGGCGGCCAGAAGCGTGCTGCGCCGGTGCGTGACCGCAATGACAAAGCCCGCGCTGTAGGTGAAGGCCGAGGTCAGGAGGGCCAGCAGGATACTCTCGGGCGTGTGCCAAACGGCGATCACATAGTAGGCGAGATTGAAGAGCAGGATGGCGTAACGCCGATAATGCCGGGGAATGAGGGCGTAGATGGCCATCACCGCCGGCAGGAACAGAAACAGAAAGGAGGGCGCGGTAAAGAGCATGGCAAATATCCTCATTTGGAAGATTATATTTATTGTAGCACAACTTTGTGACAATGTCAACAACAGATGATGAACGAAAAATTATTATCGTTTTTCGATAAATTATTATTGACAAATAGAATATCCTGTGCTATACTAATGCCAACAAATCCAATTGTGAAAGGAATGTGTGCCATGCTTCCCTCTCTTCCCCGCGTCAGCCGACGCGCATCGACCATGCTGTCTTACGCGCTCTCGCTCATCACGCTGCCCATTCTCGTCGTCATCACCATCTTGCTGCCCCGCATCCTGCGGCTTTATGTGCAGGTGGTCTACACGCCCGAGATGGCGGCCAGCCCGAATCTGATGGAGCGGATCCCCGTCACGCTCTGGATCGTCATCTATGTCGGCGTGGCCATCGCTTATCTGGCCGACGGCGCGATGCTCGTTCTGCTTGGCCGCGTGCGGCACGAGCAGGTCTTCACCGACCGCAGTGTGGCCTGCCTTCGTATCCTGTCATGGTGCTGCATCGGCGAGGCGGTCTGCTTCTTCTACGTCGGCTTTTATTTCCGCTTCTCGTTTGCCGTTTCGTTCGCGGCCTTCTTCATCGGCGCCGCTCTGCGCGTGGTGAAGAATGTGGTCGAGGAGGCCACTGCCATCAAGGCCGAGAACGATTTCACGATCTGAGGAGGTGGCGAAATGATCGTTGTCAATTTGGACGTGATGATGGCCCGCCGGAAGATTTCCCTCGGTGAGCTGGCTGAGCGGGTGGGAATCACGCAGGCGAATCTGTCGATCCTCAAAACCGGCAAGGCTAAGGCCATCCGCTTCTCAACCCTCGAGGCTATCTGCGCCGCGCTCGACTGCCAGCCGGCGGATATTCTCGAGTTTGTGCCGGATAAGGAATAGGAGGAAAATCATGTGGAATGAACTGCCCATCTTTGTCGTGCTTGTGCTCGTTTGCAGCCTGCTTTACTGGCTGACCGCACTGATCCCCGCGCGGAACCGCACCAGATCTGGCTGCTTTCTCGTTTGCGCCGGATGGATCACCGCCTCTGCGCTGACCTATGTCGTCTGGCAGCTCTTTCTTCTGCCCGGTGCGCCCTTTGGGCGGAATTGGGGACTTGGGGGCGCGTATCTCTTCCTCGCAGTCTATCCGGCCTCGCTTTTGCTGGCATGGATCACCGTCAGCCTGATCAATCGTTTACGAAAGGAGTCCCATCATGACTGAGACCGCAAATCTGCCCCTCGAGCGCCAGCCGCGCGACATCCGCCCAGCCGACCGTGTCGCCGTGCCGGCCGTCTACCTGCTCGCCTTCGGCTTCATCTACAGCTTCCTTGAATCGGCCACCGTCGGCAGCTGGGCAGCGCTGACGGCACTGCTCATCGCTACGCCGCTCTATCTGCGCCGTTTCGACATCCGCCTTTCCCTGCCCGCCTACCTGTTGTATGCCCTGCTCCCCCTTTTCGCTCTGCCGCAGCTGCTCTCGGACAACAGCGCCGTCTATGCGGTGTCGATGGCGGCAACGCTGTTCGGTTACCTATACGTCGTGCACTACCTCTGCGCCGGGTTTGGGCGCGCTCGCTTGCCGGGCGAGGCGATTCTGCTTGACGGCGGAAAGGCTGTCTTCGGCATGCCGCTGTCCGAGTTCGGTGCGGCGCCGGCCGCGCTGGCACAAATCAAAGGCAAACGCGTCGGGCGCACAGTCGGGCTCATCCTCGCCGGGCTTGCGCTTGCGCTGATCCCGACGCTGATCGTCACTGTCCTGCTGGCCTCTGCCGACGACGGGTTCAGTGACCTCATCGACGATATCTTCAGCCACGCGCTCCCCGATTTTGATGCTCCGCTTCTCCTCGTTTCGCTCTTCTTCGCCATTCCGCTCTGCTGCTACGTCTTTGGCCATCTCTGGGCGTGCGGGACGCACAGCCTCGGCGGCGGGGTCAGCGAGGAGACTTACCGCAAAAGCGTCACCGTCTGCCGCATCATCCCCATTCCGATGGCCTGCGCCGCTGTTGCGCCGCTGCTGATCGTCTATCTGCTCTTCTTCTCAACGCAGATCCCCTATTTTGTCGGCGGCTTCACCGGTACATTGCCCGAGGGCCTGACCTACGCCGCCTACGCCCGCCGCGGCTTCTTCGAGCTGTGTGCCGTCGCGGTCATCGACGCGGGGATGCTGGTCTGCCTCAACCTCTTCACGAAGCGCGATACCGATCGTCTGCCCCTCCTGCCCCGCGCAGTGAGCCTGATGCTCTCGCTCTCCACCCTCATCCTGCTCTCGACCGCGACGGCGAAGATGCTGCTGTATGTCGACACCTACGGCCTATCGCGCAAGCGGGTGTACACGCTCTGGCTGATGGCCCTGCTGGCGGTGTATTTCGTCATCCAGATCGTGCGGCTGTTCGTGCCGCGCCTGCGCGCGTCGGCGCTGGTCTTTGCGGCGGTAGTGCTGTTCGTCGGGGTGTTCCTGTTCGCGGATTTTGACCGCATCATTGCGGAGTATAACGTGGATGCGTATCTCTCGGGCGAGATGGAGGCGGTGGATGTGGATATGCTGAGCGACATGTCGGCCTCGGCAGTGTCGTCGCTGCTGAGACTGTATGACGAGGCGGACAATACGGGTGTCCGTACTGACGCATACTTTGCAGTTGCCCTTTTTCTCACCCGCACACAGGGCGACGCGATGGAGGCCTACGGCTACGGCGGCTGGGAATTTAATTTTGCCGAGGCAAGGGCACTAAAGCTGATCCGCTCGCACACAGATTATGCCCGCTTCATCAACGGACGACAGGAATTTTACGAACGCGCCGAAATCATCAACCCGAACCGATAAAGGAGATACACCATGTCCGCTTTTCTCAACATCACCAGCCTGATCCTCGGTCTGATCGCGTGGGTCATCCCCTTTGCCCTGCTCTGCCGCAGACAGCGGGCAGCCCCCGCCGCCGCGCTGGCGAGCGGCACCGCTTGTGCCTGTGCAATGCTCCTTCAGCTCAGCGAGATCGGTCACCGCGTCGCGATCAACGATTATGCCGCCATCGCCGACACCATCGGCGCGGTCGTCCTTGCGGCGGCGGTACTGGTCGCGGTCACGGTCGCGCTGAATGCAGCGGCTTTTCTGATTCGCCGAAAATAAGAAAAGACCGCAGCGGTCAAGCCGCTGCGGTCATCTTTATCTTAGCCAAACATGGCGTGGTCAACTTCGTCGAGGGACGGAAAAACGTAATCGGGCTTCTCGGCGGGGGTAGCTGCGTCGACGTCGGCAGGCTGGGTCTCGCCTGAGAGGACGAGGACTGCGGTGACGCCGTGCTTCTTGCCGAGCGCGATGTCGGTGTAGAGGCGGTCGCCGAAGATGCACATCTCGTCGCGGGAGAAACCAGTGGCTTCGCTGATCATCTCAACCGTCTCGGCGTAGGGCTTACCAAAGTAGGTCGGGGTCTTGCCGGTCGAGGCGGTGACAAAAGCTGCGATTGCGCCGCTGTCCGGGATGAAGCCGGTCTCGGTGGGGCAGTTGAAGTCGGGGTGGGTGGAGAGATACTCTGCACCGCCGCGCACGAGGCGGCAGGCGTTGTCGAGCTTCTCGTAGGTGAGGGTGGTATCGAAGCTGGTGACGACGATGTCGGCCTTCTCCTCCTTGCCGGTCAGCATGTTGATACCGGCAGCCTTGAAGTTCTCGACCAGCTCATCGGTGCCGACGAGGTAAACGCTCTTGCCGGCGCGGTGGCGCTTCAGAAACTCGATGGTGACATCGCCCGAGGTCATGATCTCGTCAGCGGCGGGAGAGAAGCCGAGCTTGGCCAGCTTGGTCTGGTAGAAGGCGGTGGTGTGGGAGGCATTGTTGGTGAAGAAGAGCACCTTCTTGCCGTTTGCGCGGAGGTTGTTGATGAAGCGGATGGCATAATCGAAGACGTTGTAGCCGAGATAGATGGTGCCGTCCATGTCAAAGATGAACAGCTTCTTGTCGCGCAGCAGCGCGCTGTCGGGGTTCGGGAAGTTCATGATTTGTACCTCTCTTAAAATTATTTCCAAAGATCATCCTGTGGTGCGGGAACAGGCTCACGGTTCTTCATCACGCCAAGCCAGATGATGCCGATGCAGAGCACCATTGTGACGCCGAGTCCGCCCTCAAGGCCAAACTGTCCGCCGGCCAAAATTGTACGCTCGCCGATATGCTCCATAGTGAAGATTGAACCTCCGACATCAAGGCCGCTGACTGTGCTGCCCCAGACGTTGCCCTGGACATAGTTCCACGCGCTGTGCATGGCGGCGATGCCCCAGACATTGCCGCACCGGATCAGCCAGAGCGCGGCGAAAACGCCGTAGAGGAAGAGATTGAGCAGCGCAAGCAGGGTCAGGCCGCCGTTCGCGCCATGCAGAAGGGCAAAGGCGGCGGAGCTGATGACCACCGCCCACTGCATTTTCGTGCGGCGGGCAAGCGAGATGCAGAAATAGCTGCGGCAAAGCAATTCCTCGCTCAGCCCCTGGATGCTGAAGGCGATGAACATGAGGATCAGCATGCCCCATGGAATCTCGGGGGAAAAACCTGTAATGCGGATATCACCGGCCAGCAAGCCGGGCAGCATCGACAGCGAGACCATGCCCGCACCGATCAGCCAGCCGACGGCATATTCGGCGACGGCGCCCCGTCTGATGATGCCCATCGTCCAGAGCTGGCGCTTCTCAAGAAAGCGGCAGTAGAGGATGGTGCCTGCTACCACGACCGAGGTGGCGAAAAGATTGAGCAGCGTGTACCACGGCGGCAGCATGGACATGATTTCGGCGGTGCCGGGAACTTCACCGGCCATCACAGCTTCGATGAACCCGCTGCTGAAGATGGCTGCAAAGGTCGGCGCGATGAGAAGTGCAGTCTGCACCATGGAGCAGACCGCGAAGACAGCGCAGAAGATCAGGCACTCGAGCGCCGGGTGGTGTGCCCTGCTCTGTGCTGCGGCCCCCTGCACCATAGCCGAACGTGCGGGGAATTCGCGCATGCGGATCACCTCCGATTATTCTTCGTCGGCGTTCTCCCAGTTGTGGAAGACATTCTGGACATCCTCGTTGTCGTCAAGGTGCTCGAGGAGCAGATTCATGTGCTTGATGTCGTCCTCGCTCTCGAGGGTGACGTAGGTCGAGGGGATCTTGTCCTCCTCGGCAGACTCGATGGCGTAGCCTTTGGCCTCGAGTGCGTCGCGGATGGCCGACAGATCGGAGGGCTCGGTGTAAATCTCAAAGACTTCCTCGTCGGCGACAAAATCCTCGGCGCCTTCCTCAAGTGCGGCCTCCATCAGCGCATCCTCGTCGATCTTGTCGTCGCGAAGGATGATGATGACACCCTTGGTCGAGAAGAGATAGCTGACGCAGCCGGTCTGGCCGAGGTTGCCGCCAAACTTATCGAAGTAGTGGCGCAGCTCGGAGGCGGTGCGGTTGCGGTTGTCGGTGGTGGTCTCAACGATGACGGCGACGCCCTGCGGGCCGTAGCCTTCGTAGGTCAGCTCTTCGTAGTTGACATCGTTCTCACCCATGGCCTTCTTGATGGTGCGCTCGATGTTGTCGTTGGGGACGTTGTTGCTCTTCGCCTTCTGAATCAGGTCGCGCAGGCGGGAGTTGACGCTCGGGTCGGGGCCGGCGGCCTTGACGGCGATGGTGATCTCCTTACCGATCTTGGTGAAGACCTTGGCGCGCTGGGCGTCGGTCTTTTCTTTTTTGTGCTTGATGTTGTTCCATTTGCTATGGCCGGACATATTGATACCTCGTGTATATAAATTAAATTTTTTCAGTTTTCTTCATGCAGACAAGGCCGAAGGCGTTGCCGAGCACAATGCCGGTCGCCTCGGCGAGGCGGACGCGGGTAGCGCGGATCTGCTCGTCCTCGGCAGTGAGGATGGGGCAGTTGTGATAGAATCGGTTGAAGGCAGCGCAGACCTCGAGGATATAGCGCACGATGTAGGAGGGCTCGTACTCCTCAAGGGCGGCCATGACGCGCTCGTTGAAGCGGGCGAGTGTCTTGAGCAGGTCTGCCTCCTCGGGAGCGGTGATGGTGTAGTCATCGCGGGTGATCTCGCCTGCCTTCTCGAGGATCGAGCAGGTGCGGGCGTAGGTGTACTGCGCGTAGGGGCCGGTGTTGCCCTCAAAGCTCAGAGCATCCTCGAGGATGAAGTTGATATCGCGGTTGCGGTTGTTGGAGAGATAGTTGAAGACGATGGCACCGACGCCGACAGCCTCGGCGACTTCGTCCTTGTTGGGAAGATCGGGGTTCTTTTCATCCATGATGACCTTGACCTTGTCGATCGCCATGGCGAAGAGATCCTTGAGCAGGACGACATTGCCGGTACGGGTAGCCAGCTTCGCACCGTTGATGGAAACGGTGCCGTAGGGGACGTGAATGAGGTTCTTCGCCCAGTCGCAGCCCATCAGCTCGATAACCTTGAAGCACTGCGCAAAGTGCAGGCTCTGGCCGGCCGCGGTGACGTAGATGCACTTGTCGAAATTGTAGGTCTTCTTGCGGTAGAAGGCGGCGGCAATGTCGCGCACCGGGTAGATGGTGGAGCCGTCGCGCTTCAGAATGAGACAGGGCGGCATGTTGTACTCGTCGAGATTAACGATGGACGCGCCGTCGTCGATGGTAAGCAGGCCCTTCTCCTTCAGCTCGGCGGCGATGGCGGGCGCCTTGTCGAAGTAGTGGCTTTCGCCCATGTAGGAATCGAACTCGATGCCCAGCTGGCCGTAGGTGATCTTGTACTCCTTGAGGGAGATGTCGAGGAACCACTGCCACAGGGCGAGGTTTTCAGGATCCTTGTGCTCGAGCTTGGTGAACTCAGCGCGCGCCTCGTCCTCGAGGGAGGAATCCTTCTCAGCCTCCTCATGGAACTTGACGTAGAGCGCCACCAGCTCGTCGATGCCGCCGGCCTCGATCTGCTCGCGGTCGCCCCACTTGCGGTAGGCGACGATCATCTTACCGAACTGGGTGCCCCAGTCTCCGAGGTGGTTGACACCGGTGCAGTGATAGCCGGCGAACTCGTGCAGGCACTTCAGCGAATGGCCGATGACGGTAGTGCCGAGGTGGCCGATGTGGAAGGGCTTAGCGACATTGGGGGAGGAGTAGTCGAGAACGACCTCCTTGCCCCGTCCGATATCGGAGGAGCCGTACGTTTCGCGCTCGCTGAGCACGCGGCGCAGGACATTGTCCCCCAGCCATGCGGCGTCAAGATAGAGATTGAAGTAACCGTTGACCGCCTCAGCGCGTGCGACGCCGCCGCAGGCAAAGCCGTCGGCGATGGCGGCCGCGATCTGGACGGGGGAGCGGCGCATGGTCTTGCTGAGCTTGAAGCAAGGCAGCGCAAGGTCGCCCATCTTGGGGTCGGGGGGATATTCAAGCATGGCCGCGATATCCGCAGCCGCAGGCGCGCCGTCAGGATTGAGCGTGCGGAGCTTGTCGGCGCACTGTTCGGCGATGGTCAGTTTCAGCGTTTGCATATACGACTTCCTTTTCGTTCAAAGATTCACTGTAATTTTTGCATACAGTATATTATACATGATAAGACGGGGTATGCGCAAGAGGTTTGACGAAATTTGCGCAATTATTTCCGGCGCTTGCCCATCAGCACCACGACAACGACCAGCGCGATGCAGACAACGGCGCCAACGATCAGGATGGTCTGGCTGTTGTCGCCGGTGGCAGGGGTGGCGAGGATGGTCTGGGCGGCTTGGGTGAGCTGTTCCATGTTTCGTTTCCTTTCTTTATTTGACGGTCAGGTCGGCGGTCTTGGCGCCGGTGAAGCGAAGGATGTCGGCAGAGCTCAGCAGAAGCTGACAGCCGCGCATGCCGGCGCTGACGGTGATCTTTTCGTGGTCGGTGACGGTCTCGTGGAACCAGGTCGGGAAGCGCTTTTTCATTCCGACCGGCGAGCAGCCGCCGCGGATGTAGCCTGTGAGGGCCAGCAGGTCCTTGACGGCGACCATCTCGATCTTTTTGTTGCCGGTGACGACGGCGGCGCGCTTGAGGTCGATCTCCTCGGCGCAGGGGATGACGAGGACGATGGGGCCGGTCTTGTCCCCTTTCGCCACGAGAGTCTTGAAAACGATCTTGACCGGCAGGCCGATCTGCGCGGCGATGTGAACGCCCGAGAGATCGGACTCGTCCACCTCGTAGGTCATGGGTTCATATTTGATCTTCGCCGCGTCAAGTTGACGCATGGCGTTGGTTTTGTTCAGTTTTTCGCTCATTCTGTGGGTTCATCTTCTTTCTGATTGAGGGAATCCATGGTCGGGCGGTCGTGCAGAAGCTCGGCTGCAGCTTCGCGCTGGACGTCGGTGATCTCGATGCCGCCCATGATACGGGCAAGCTCGCCGATCCTTCCCTGTTCGTCCAGCTCGGTCACGGCCGTCTCGACACGGCCGTTCCGCTCGTGCTTGGCGATGAGGCAGTGCGCGTCGGCCATCGACGCGACCTGCGCTGAGTGGGTGACGCAGAGCACCTGCGTCCCGCGGGCGACATCCGAGAGGAGCAGACCGATCTTGCGGGCGGTCTTGCCCGAGATGCCAGTGTCGATCTCGTCGAAGACGATCGTCCCGACGCCGTCGCGGTCGGCCAGCACCCGTTTGAGCGCCAGCAGGATGCGCGACAGCTCACCGCCCGAAGCGATCTTCGCCATCGGCAGGAGCGGCTCGCCGGGATTGGCGGCCAGCATGAACTCGACGTCATCTGCGCCGTCGGCGGCAAACCTCGGCCGGCCGTCGGCCTCCTGCATCGGTGTGACCGAGGCGGCAAAGCGCACTTTCGGCATGTCGAGGAAGGAGAGCGTGGTCAGCACCTGCTCGCGCAGGCGCTCGGCGGCCTCCATGCGGCGTGCGCGAAGCGCGTCTGCGGCGTCTGCGGCCTTCCCTTCCAGCGCGGCGATCTCACGGCGGAGCGTCTCGGCGCGCTCGTCGGAATCATTGAGCGTTTCGAGCTCCGCCGCGGCTTTGGCGCGGAAGGCAAGGATCTCACGCTCGTCGGCGCCGTATTTGCGTTTGAGCCTGGTCAGCGCGTCGAGGCGGCCCTCGATGCGGTTAAGGCGCTCGGTCGGGTCGCCGTCCTCGTCGACGTCGAAATCCATGACCCGGTCGGCCACGTCGGCGACCTCATAGCGGCAGTTATCCAGCCGCTCGGCCAGCTCGTCGGCTTCGGGGATGACGTCGGCGATCTGCCGCAGTGCCTGCGCCGACCGCTCGAGCAGCATGACAGCCGAGCCCTTCTCGGCCTGGCTGAGGTAGCGGGCGGCGAGGCTGGTATTGCGGGAGATTTTCTCGAGATTCTGCAGCCGGGCGGCCTTGCGGGTCAGCTTGTCCTCCTCGCCGACCTTGGGCTTGACAGCGTCAATGTCGGCGATCTGGTAGGCGAGCATCTCGGCGCGGCGGGTCTTCTCGGCGGCGTCGAGCGAGATGGCGTCGAGCGCTTTCCGCGCGGCCTGTAGGGCGGCGTAGCTCTGTCGGTAGGCGGCCAACTCGTCGGTGCAGCCGGCATAGGCATCGAGGAGGGCGAGGTGGGAAGACTTCTGCAGCAGAGCCTGTCCCTCGTGCTGGCCGTTGATGCAGAGGAGCACCCGGGCGATCTCGCGCTGGAGGGCAAGAGTGATGCTCTGGCCGTTGAGGCGGGTCTGGCTGCGGCCGTCGGTGGTGACCGTCTTCTGCAGAAGCAGGCCGCCTTCCTCATCAGGCAACACACCGAGGGCGGCGAGGGTATCCAGTGCGCGCTGATCAAGGCCGCAGAAGAGGCCGGAGACGGTCGCGCGGGTCTCGCCGGTGCGGATCAGCTCGCGCGAGAAGCGCCCTCCCAGCAGCAGGTTGATGCTGTCGAGGATGACCGACTTGCCCGCGCCCGTTTCGCCGGTCAGCACCGTAAAGCCGGGGGCAAGGTCGAGGTCAAGGCTGCGGATGACCGCAACATTTTCGATGTGCAGCGATGCGAGCATCGTCTCTCCCTCCTTACATCAGTTGGATCATCATTTTCAGGTTCTCGCAGGTCTTTTCCGCCGCCTCCGCGTCACGGACGACGACGATGATGGTGTCGTCACCGGCCACACTGCCAAGGATATCGCTCGAATAGATCGAGTCGATGCCGGTCGCGACGGCGTTGGCCATGCCGGCCGCCGTTTTGACAACCACGATATTCCCTGCGCAGTCGACGCGTGTGATCGAATCGACCAGCGCCGCATTGAAGCGATTGTTGACGCTCCCCTCGGCCATGGGGGGACGGATGTATTTATACGTGCCATGTCCGGTCATGACCTTGGACAGCTTCAGCTCGCGGATGTCGCGGGAAATGGTCGCCTGGGTGGCGGGATAGCCTGCCGCCTGCAGTCGCTCGATGAGGTTGTCCTGCGTTTCGATATCGTACTGGTCGATCAGTTCCAGGATCTTGTCCTGCCGCCGATTTTTCATTCGGTATCCTCGCTTTCGTCAGTCATGTCCGCCATTGAATTTCTGGCGAAGGGTCATGTAGAAGCTGCGGTCCTTGACGCGCAGCAGCTTGGTGGTCATGTCGGCCCGCGCCACGCGGACGACATCGTTCCGGCGCAGCTCATAATTGATGCGGCCGTCGATGGTCAGATAGAGCATCTTCTCGCGCTCGCAGATGTTCTTGGCCTCCAGCACCGCGTCGTCGGGGAAAATGATCGGGCGGGCGGCGAGACTGTGCGGACAGATGGGGGTCAGGCAGATACAGCGCTGGCGGGGATCGACGATCGGCCCGCCGGCCGACATGGAGTAGGCGGTCGAGCCGGTGGGGGTCGAGAAGATCAGCCCGTCGGCGCGGTAGGTGGAGAGAATGGTGCCCTCCTCGCGCAGCTCAAGGTCGACCAGACGCGCCACCGCGCCGTTGGTGATCACGGCGTCGTTAAGGGCGAAGGCCGAAGCGATGACCTCCTTGCCGCCGCGCAGAAGCTCGACTTTGAGCATGCTGCGCTCGTCAACGTGGTACTGCCCGCGCACGATCTTGTCAAGCAGATGGAGCTCGTTGATCTCGATCTCGGCCATGTAGCCGAGGCGGCCAAGGTTGATGCCGACAATCGGCACGCCCTCGGGCGCGGCCATGCGGGCGGCCTCGAGAATGGTGCCGTCGCCGCCGAGGACGATCAGCAGGTCGGTCCCCCGGCAGAGCATCGACGAGGGCACGAAGCGGACACCGCGCCGGTTGCGCAGAAGGCGCTGCACCCGCTCGCGGGTCTGTCCCGCCAGGGCGATCTCGCATCCCAGCTTCTGCAGATGCTCGATGACCGAAACGGCACAGCTGGCCTTTTCGCTGATATTAAAATTTGTCTGGAGCGCAATCCTTTTCATGGAATTCATCGTCTTGCGGCTGTCCTTTCGTCAGAGGGTAGTCCCGGCCAGCGTGCGGCGGATGTCCGCGCTGTCGGGGGAAATGCAGGGGGCTTGGGTGCGGGTGAAGCAGGCAAGGTACTCGTGATTGCCGTCCCCGCCGTCGATGGGGGAGCGGATCAGCCCATCCCAGCGCAAGCCATGCTCGGCGGCACATCCAAGCACCCGCAGAATAGCGGCCAGCCGGTCCGCCTCGCGGCGGACAAGACCGCCCCGGCCGATGGCTTCGCGGCCTGCCTCGAACTGGGGCTTGATGAGGGTCACTGCGCGGCCCGAATCGGCCAGGATCTGCGCGAGTCCCGGGAGAATGTAGGTCTGCGAGATGAACGAAACGTCCATTACGGCGATATCATAGGGGGGCTGCAGCGGCGCATCGCCGAGTGCGCGGGCGTTGCAGTGCTCGAGGCAGAGCACCCGCGGATCGGCGCGCAGCGATTCGTGCAGCTGGCCCTCGCCGGCGTCGAGCGCAGTCACATGGGCCGCGCCGCGTCTCAGCAGGACGTCGGTAAAGCCGCCGGTGGAGGCGCCGATGTCAATGGCGCGCAGACCGGTGACGTCGATGGGGAAAGCGTCGAGCGCCCCGGCAAGCTTCAGCCCGCCGCGGCTGACATAGGGCATGGGATCGCGCACCTCGACGGTGTGCTCCCCCTCCCCGACCTGCTCCGCCGGGCGGCGGAGCGGCTTGCCGTCGAGGATGATCTTCCCCTCGGCAATAGCGGCCTGCGCCATACTGCGGGAGCGAAAATAGCCGGCCTCGACGAGCCAGAGATCGGCGCGCATCAGTGGAAGAGGGGCCACATGGCCAGCGCGATCGCAACACCGAGCAATGCACCCATGACGACCTGGAAGGGGGTATGGCCGACCAGCTCCTTGAGGCCGGTATCGACCGCCTCGGGCTCACCCGAGAAGATCTCCTGCATCATTTTGTTGATGAGCTTGGCCTGCTCGCCCGTTTCCCAGCGAACACCGGATGCGTCATGCATGACGATAAACGCGAGGATAAGCGAGATGGCCATTTCAACCGAGCCGAATCCGTATTCCACGGCACAGGCGGTGGTCAGCGCGCAGACGGTCGACGAGTGGGAACTCGGCATACCGCCCGAAGCAAAGAGCATCTTCAGGTCGAGTTTGCGGGCGTGCACAAGGTTGGTGAACACCTTCAGCACCTGCGCGATGGCCCAGGCGGCACCGGAGGTGAGCAGCGGATAGTTCGAGAGAAAGGCTTCAAATGTATACATGCGGTACCTCCGTCAGCTCTGGCGCGCCAGCAGATAGTCTGCCAGCTCACACAGGGTCTCGCTGCCGGGATAGCCGGCGATGGCGGTCTTGGCCTGCTCGGTCAGCGAGGCGGCTCGGTCATGCGCGGCGTCGACCGACATAAAGCTGAGGAAGGTGGTCTTCCCCTGCTCCTCATCGCTGCCGATGGGCTTGCCCAGAAGGGCCTCCGAGCCAATGCAGTCAAGGATATCGTCCACGATCTGGAAGGCCAGACCGATATTGTCGGCATAGGTACAGGCAGCTGCGGTGCGGGCATCGTCTTCGCTCAGCCCGGCGGCAAGGCAGCCGAGGCGGGCGGCGACGTTGATGAGCGCCCCCGTCTTGCAGGCCTGGAGCTTGCCCAGCTGTTCGATGGTCAGCGGGTGATCCTCGCCCCACAGGTCCATCACTTGGCCCCCGATCATGCCGTGTGTGCCGGCGGAATCGCTGAGCGCCTTGACGGCGGCAACAGCGGTGGCGGGAGAAACGTGCGGATTGGACGCGGCCACGCCCAGCGAGCGGATGGCAAGCGCGTCGCCGGCCAGCAGGGCCAGCGCCTCGCCGTAGACGACGTGGTTGGTCGGCTTGCCGCGGCGGAGACTGTCGATATCCCTGCAGGGGAGGTCATCGTGGATGAGTGAGAAGCAGTGCATCAGCTCGATGGCCGCCGCAAAGGGGAGCGCGGCGCACTCCTCCCCGCCGAATAGGCGGCAGAATTCGAGCACGAGGAATGGGCGGATGCGCTTACCGCCGCCCAGCACACTGTAGCGCTCGGCCTCGAGGATGCGGCCATAGTCGGGGTCATCGCCGGCCAGCGCCTCGGCAAGGGCAGCTTCGACCGCCTCGGATGCATGCTGCATGGCGGACACGAGGGCGGCGGTCATGCCTTGCCTCCGAAGTCAGCCTCAGTCATGCTGCCGTCGGGGGCGGCCTGCAGGATCTTGATCTTCTGTTCAGCCTCGTCAAGCTGGCGGTTGCAGAGCTTGACCAGCGAGATGCCCTCCTCAAAGAGGGAGAGCGAGCCGTCGAGGGGAGCCTGACCGACCTCGAGGGCGCGGACGATCTCCTCGAGGCGGGCAAGGGCCTGCTCGAAGCTGGGGGTAGTCTTGTTGGTATCGGACATGGTGATCTCCATTTTATTCGTTCGGTTTGGTTTCGGTGACGGTGGCCGTGGCGGCGCCGTCAGTGAGGCGGAGGGTGATAGTATCGCCGGGCGACAGCTGTTCGGCGCGGCTGACCACCCTTCCCGCGCCGTCAAAGACGGCGGAATAGCCGCGCGTCAGGATGGCGAGGGGGTTGAGGGCATCGAGCTTGCCGGCGGCCTGCACCAGATTGTGCCGGCGGGCGGCGAGGTCGGTCTGCATGGCGCGGTCGAGCTTTTCGCCGAGGTAGACGAGGCTCATGCGGCGGTCGTCGAGCATGGCGGCGGGGTTGGTCATGGGGCGGGAGGCGGCGAGGTAGCGCAGCGCCTGCCGCTTCTGCGTGATCTGCCGCGAAAGCAGCAGATCCATGCGGCCGACGATGTTGTTGATCTTGCGCTGAAGCTCGGCAGTTTCGGGGACGGCCAGCTCGGCGGCGGCTGAGGGTGTCGGCGCGCGGCGGTCGGCGACGAAGTCGCAGATGGTGAAGTCGGTCTCGTGGCCGACGGCTGAGATGACGGGCAGCGCCGACGCCGCAACGGTTCGGGCGAGCCCCTCATCGTTGAAGGCCCACAAGTCCTCGATCGAGCCGCCGCCGCGGCCGATGATGATCACATCGACATTGCGTGCACGGTTGAAGTGCTGAATGCCCGCGATCAGCTGAGGCGGGGCGTCATTGCCCTGCACCAGCGCGGGATAGAGGATGATTTTCGCATAGGGGAAGCGGCGGCCGAGAATATTGATCATGTCGCGGATGGCCGCACCGGTCGGCGAGGTGATGATGCCGATACGGGTGGGAATCTTGGGCAGCGGCTTCTTGCGGGCCTCGGCGAAGAGCCCCTCGGCCTCGAGCTTCTTTTTGAGCTGCTCAAAGGCGAAGTAGAGCGAACCGATGCCGTCGGGCTCCATGCCGTCGGCGTAGAGCTGATAGGCGCCATCGCGGACGAAGGACGAGATGCGGCCGTGGCAGACCACCTTCATGCCGTTCTCGGGGATGAAGGGGAGCTTGGCGGCACTGCCGCGGAACATCACGGCCTTGAGCAGGCTGCCCTCGTCCTTGAGGGTGAAGTAGAAGTGGCCGGTTTTATAGTGGTTGGTGAAGTTGGAAATCTCGCCCTTGATGTAGACATTGGCGAGGAAATCGGTGCCGTCGATGAGGGTCTTGATGCAGTTGTTGAGCTGCGTGACCGTCATCACGCGGCGATCGTCGTGCGCCTCGGGCTGAGGGATGAGGGTCTCGTTCATGCGTCAGCACCTCCTGCGGCGCGCCAGCCGAGCAGCGCCACGCCGGCTGCATTGTCGGCCGAGAAGGCCGGCTCCGCGAAATAGGCTGGCCCGGGCTTGGCCAAGCGGGACTGGAGCATGCGGTTGCTCATGACGCCGCCGGCAAAAACGATGGGAATGTTGGGATATTTCGCCCGGACATCGTCGCGCATCGCTTCGAGGGTGCGGGCGATGAACTCCATCACAAAAGCGGCAGTAAGGGCACGGTCGCCCGTCTTTTTGAGCAGCTGTGCGGCCATATTCTCGCCGCCCGAGAGGTTGCAGCGGCATTCGCTGACGCTGACGCGGGGGCGCGGGACGGCCTTGCGGTCGGCCTCGGCGGCCAGCCGCTCGAGGGCGGGGCCGCAGGGGAAACGCAGGCCGAGGGTGACGCCGACGCGGTCGATGAGCTGGCCGGCGTTGAGGTCAGCCGTCTCGCCGACGAGGGTGACGGCGAAGCTGTTCCCTTTTGGCTCGACATAAAGCACTTCGGTGGTGCCGCCCGACACATGGAAGGCGGCGAAGGGCGAACCGATGAGATGCTCTGCCCCCGCCGAATAGAGGGCGGCCATGATGTGCCCGTTCTGGTGGGACACGGGGATCATCTCCACGCCACAGGCGGCGCAGAGCGCCGATGCGACAGCCTGTCCGGCGAGGAAGCAGGGCATGTAGGAGCCTTCTTCATCGCGCGGGGTGGTCGAGCAGGCGACGGCACGCACTTCATGCCCGCGCAGGATGGGCGCAAGTTCCGCCATCAGCGACGGAAAGTTTTTGACGTGGGCGAAAACGGCGTCGCTCTGCCGCAGGCCGCGCTCGCCCTCGCGGACGGGCAGCGGGCGCTTGAGATTGGCAATGATCTTCCCCTCGGCGCAGACGGCGACCGAGGTGGTGTAGTTGCTCGAATCGACGCCGAGCCAGAGTACGCTCATTCTGCCGCGCCGCCGATCTCTTTGGCGATGGCGTTGAGGATACCGTTGACAAAGCCAGGGGCGCGATCGCCCTCGTAGCGCTTGGACAACTCGACCGCCTCATTGATGACGACATTGTGCGGGATCTCGGGCATATAGGTCAACTCGTAGGCCGCAAGGCGCAGGATAGTGCGCGAGATGCGGGACATGCGCTCTGGCTTCCAAGAGCCCGAATGGGCGGCGATTTTTTTGTCAAGCGCGTCGCGGTTGGCGCAGACGCCGTTGTAGGCGGCGGTGATGTAGGCGTCCTCTTCGACGGCGATCTCGCGGTTCTCGACCGAGACGGCGAAGACGTCGTCCGGGTTCAGCTCGCGCTGAAATTCATATTCGTAAAGCAGGGTAAACACTGCGTCGCGTGCTTCTCTTCTGGTCATGGTGATCCTTTCCCCTATCGGTGTTTAGTCAAGTCTTGGCTTCGGGTTTGCATAATTATCCATAATATATGTATTATATCGCTTTTGCGCCGAAAAGTCAAGGAATCTGCAAATATTTTTGCGCATAGACTGAGGAAGACAACTTTCCACGAAAGGCGGCGATCATTTTGACGCGAAAGCTGCGCATGCTTGGCTTTCCTTTGCTGATCCTTCTCGCAGTTCTGCTCTTCACCCGAAGCGCTGACTCACTCCCGACCGCGGCATCGGGCGACTATATCAAATGGATCGATTTCGACGTCACATCGGCCGCACTGCGCGACGCGCTTGCCGCCGATATTGCCGCGCACGAGGCAGGCGGAACGCTCGACTGGGTCGACGCGCTGGCCTGGCTCGCCTCCCGCAACGGGGGCAATTTTTCGGGCTATAAAAAAGCCGACCTCGAAAAGCTGCTGGAGCTGATCGCTGACGGCTCGAGTGTAGCGGCGCACGTCAAAAACGAGAAGCTGTACAACTATTACCTCGAGGCCTACGGCGCGGTGCTGGGCGGGATGGTGGGCGAGTACACCGAATGGAAGCGTGGCGAGGACGGCACACTCACGTCGGAAGCCAAATACGGCCTGCGCGTCTTCTCCCCCATTGCGCGGGGCTATTCGTTCAGCCATTACGACGACTTCGGCGCGTCCCGCTCCTACGGCTATCGCCGCTCCCACCTCGGCCACGACCTGATGGGCAGCGTTGGAACGCCGATCGTCGCCGTCGAGAGCGGCTATGTCGAGGCGTGCGGCTGGAACCAGTACGGCGGCTGGCGGGTGGGCATTCGCTCCTTCGACGGCAAACGCTACTATTATTATGCGCATTTGCGGCGCAACCACCCCTTCAACGATATCTACGAGGGCAAGATCGTCAACGCGGGCGAGGTCATCGGCTACCTCGGCATGACCGGCTACAGCGCCAAAGAGAACGTCAACAACATCGACACGCCCCACCTGCACTACGGCCTGCAGATCATCTTCGATCCGTCCCAGAAGGACGGAACAAACCAGATCTGGATCGACATGTACGCCCTGACCGCCTTCCTCGAGCAGAACCGCTCTGCCACCTATGCCGCTGACGGCGAGCGTTGTGCGGTGCGCTGGTACGAGTATCCCGAGACGCCCGATTGACCGAAATCGGCAGGATTTGCGAAAAAGTTACAGAATCGGCTTGCTTTTTGCGGGGATTTGTGGTATGGTAATGATGATTGATTTTACGACAGAAAGGATCCGCCCATGAACCTCACCACCATCCGCCGCGTCCTTGACTCGGCATGCCGCATTTACGCCGTCTGCACCCTTCTGCTCTGCGCCGGACAGATGCTCTTTGCCGCCGAGGAGACGGTCATCTATCCGCTCAGCTTTTTCATGCTCTTCCCCTTCGCGCTCTGCTTCGCCGGGGCGAATCTGGTCTGGCGCTCCGCCTCCGTTTCGGCCGGCATGCGCTTTCTCGGGCATTTCGCGCTGCTGACGGCGGGGATCGTGCTCTTTGTCTTCCTGCCGGCCGGGGTATTTTCCTCGGGCAGCTCGGCGCTGGTGATGGTCTGCGTCTATCTGCTGCTCTATTTCCTCATCATGCTGGCCATTGCCGCCGTCAAGTCGGCACAGCGCCGCCAAAAAGCCGAGCGGACAAGCAGCTACTCCGCCCAATATGCCGGCCTGCGTGACAAAAAATAACGCCTTGTGCGGATTTTGGCTTGTAATTTGCCGAAACTTGTGATATACTATATTAGATACACAGTTTTCCATCAAGTAAAGAAGAGGTGAACGACATGAAAGAATACGATTCCTTTGACAATACATTGTTTATGAAGCTGATCTGCGTCATGGCGGCCATTGCGCTGGTCTGTGTGGTGGTTTTCGTCATCATCGGCGCCGTCGACAGCGGTACACAGACGCCAGAGGAGACCGACAACGGCTATGAGACCTATCTCTTCCCCGAGACTAACGCGCCCACAACGACCGCCGCACCCACGGAGACTACCGCCGCGCCCGCCGACACCACGGCTGCACCCGACGACACGACCGTGGCTCACGCCGATACTACCACCGCGCCGGCCGAGACAACTGCCGCTGTCGGCTCGCTGACGCCCCTGCCGGCCAGCAGTGTTATCCTCGCCGAGACGACTGACATGAGCCAGAGCTATATCGACGAGATCATCTTCTTCGGCGACTCGACCACCTACGGCATGGGCCCTTACGCTGTGCTGAAGGACGGCAAGCAGACTACGCAGGTCTGGACGCCGGTCAACGGCACGCTGACGCTGGATCAGGCCGTCAAGAAGAAGATCAAATACCCAGAGACAGGTGAGGAGATCACCGCCGCCGAGGCGGCCGCTGCCAAGCTGCCCAAGTATATGGTCATCACCCTCGGCGTCAACGGCGTTTCCTTTATGAATGAGGAGCAGTTCATCACCGAATACGTCAAGCTGGTGCAGTCGATCCAGGCCGCCAGCCCGAGCACCAAGATCATGCTGCAGTCGATCTTCCCGGTGGCCTCCAATTATGAGAAGCTGGACGCCATCAACAATGAGAAGATCAGCCTTGCCAACACCTGGGTGCTCAAGGTGGCCGAGCAGTGCGGCGTGAAGTATCTCGATACTGCATCGGTGCTGCATGACACCGACGGCTGGCTCTTCGCCAGCTTCCAGAACGGCGACGGCATGCACTTCAACGCCGACGGCTACAAGGTTGTGCTGGACTACATCCGCACGCACGGCTACGCCGAGTAAGGGAGGCACAGCATGAAAGCTCTCACTTCCCTGCGCGCGCTGGCTGTTCTGCTGCTGGCCGCCCTTGCCCTTGCCGCCTGCGGTGGGGACAACTACAAAACCGATGTCCCGGTGGCTGACCTGCAGTCCGCGCTCGAGCCGCTGATCGAGCACGCTGACCATCTCGATACCGCCGACGCCGACTATCTTCGCTTCAATTTTGCCGGCACCGATGCGGCTGACGAGCGTCTCGTCCGTCTGCCGGTCAGCGGCACGACGCTGGATGAATACGGCATTTTCCGTGCGGCATCGGCTGATGGCACAGCCGCCCTTGCCGACGCCTGCGAAGCCTACCTCCAGACCCGCAACGATGCCTGGCTTGGGCTTTACCTGGTCGAGGAATACCCCAAGCTGCGCGATGCCGAGGTCAAGGTCATCGGCAATTATGTGGTCTATCTGATCCTGTCCGAGGACGAAAAGGCCGCGGTCATCGAAAAAATCGAAGAAACCTTAAAATAAGCGCTGACCTGTCATTCTGAGGCGAAGCCGAAAAATCTTGCAGAAAGATCCTTCGCTACGCTCAGGATGACAGGCCTTTTGCGTCATATGCTAAAGGATAAAGGAGAAAACCATGTTTCCCGAAACCGATCTCTGGCAATATCTCGCCTCGCCTGCCTGTGCCGGGCGGCCCATCCTGCTCTACGGCATGGGCAACGGCGGCGACAAGGTGCACGCTGTCTGCGCTGAGCGCGGCATTCCGATCGCCGACTGCTTCGCCAGCGATGAATTTGTGCGCGGGCAGCTCTTCCACGGGCGGCGGGTGCTCAGCTACGCCGAGGCAAAGGCAACCTACGGCAGCTTCATCGTGCTGGTGTCCTTCGCGACCGCGCGGCCGGAGGTGCTCTCGCGCATCGACGCCATCGCCGCCGAGCAGGAGCTGTATGTGCCCGATCTGCCAGCCTATGGCGAGACGCTGTTCGATGCCGGTTTTGCCGCGGCAAACGCGGCCGGGCTGGCCGAGACCCGCGCCATGCTCGCGGATGAGGCCTCGCGGCACTGCTTCGACGAGGTCGTCGCGGCCAAGCTGAGCGGCGAACTGTGCCATCTCAAGGCCAGCGAATCGTCGCCCGACGAGGCGTGGACGGCAATCCTGCATCCGGCGCGCTATCACTGCACGGCTGACCTCGGCGCCTACACCGGCGATACCATCCGCGCGCTGATGGGATACGCTCCTGCCCTGCGCGAAGTCTGGGCGATGGAGCCAGACCGGCGTTCCTATGCCAAGCTGACGGCGTGGGGAGAAAGCGAACCCCGCCTCGAGCTGCACGCGGTACAGGCCGGTGCGTGGTCGGGGCGGGGCGAGATGTATTCCTCTGATGCGGGCGGGCGCGGATCGTCGCTGGCGGCCAAGGGCAAGCCGGTGGCAGTCGAGGCGCTGGACGGCCTGGTGGGCAGCGCGCAGATCGACTACATCAAATACGATGTCGAGGGTGCAGAATACGAGGCACTGCTGGGGTCTGCACAGACTATCGCGCGCTGCCGGCCCGAGCTGCTGGTGTCGCTCTACCACCGCGGCGAGGATCTGGTACGGCTGCCCGCACTGCTGCGCGAGCTCTGCTCCGGCTATCGCTTCTATCTGCGGCGGATGGCAGGCATCCCGGCGTGGGATATCAATCTTTACGCGATCCCCGAGCGATCGGAGCCAGCAGGGGTGTCGTACAGCTCCTGATTGATGGCCTGCATCTCGACATCGACCTCGGCGATGGCTTCGGCACAGATCTGCAGGCGGCGGCGCAGGTCCTCCGAGACCTCGAGGTCGTTTTTATAGCGCAGCTTGTGCTCGAGGCTGGCCCAGAAGTCCATGGCAATGGTACGGATCTGCACCTCCACGGTGACATTGACCGAGCCCTCGGCCAGAAAGATGGGCACCTCGACCACCAGGTGCAGACTGCGGTAGCCGTTTTCCTTGGGCTGCTTGATGTAATCGCGGCGGCTGATGATGCGGACGTCGCTCTGCCCGGTCAGCAGCTCCTCGATGCGGTAGACGTCGTCGATGTAGTTACAGATGACCCGCACGCCGGCGACATCGAAGATGTTCTTGCGGATTGCGTTGAGCGAGACGGGCAGGTTCTTGCGCTGCAGTTTCTCCAGGATGCTGCGCGGGGTTTTGAGACGGGATTCGACGTGGTGGATGGGGTTATATTCGTAGCGTGTGCTGAACTCAGTGTCGAGGATCTCGAGCTTGGTGGTAATCTCCTTGATCCCGGCGTTGTAGCGCTGCATCTGGATGGCGTATTCGCGGAGGTTGTCGCGGGTGCTGCTGTTTTCGAGCAGACGCGCGAGGTCGGTGTCGTGGTTGGAGAAGGCGGAATCGGGCTTATACATGCTGCTGTTCCTTTCTTCGCCGTGCGGCGAGCTTCGGTATATACAGTATACAGGACGAAGATTAACGTGGTTTGAACAAACTGCGCGATTCGGCGGTATTTTTTGAAAATCATTCGACAAAATGTGAAAGGCACACCGGGCGGTGTGCCTTTTTCGATTGTTTCAGACAGCGATGGAGATTGGCATACCGCCCAGCACCGCCTCGGTCAGCGTCTCGTCCCGGTAGACCAGCTTCAGCGAGAAGAAGGGGGCTTCCTCGGCCAAGAGGCGCAGGAAGATCTTGTCGCCCGGCCAGATGGGGAGCGATGTGACATCCGCCTTGCGGACCCACGCGAGGTCGCCCTCGTCGCAGTCGGAGAGGTCGCCCGTCCAGGCGTCGGCGGTGAAGAGGTGCATATACTCGGTACCCCAGACATTCGAGACAAAGGTGACGATGCCGCGATAGCGGTATCGGGTGAGGGTCAGCCCGGTCTCTTCGCGCACCTCGCGCAGGACGCAGTCCTCGGGGCTCTCGCCCTCCTCGAACTTGCCGCCGATGCCGATCCATTTGTCCTTGTTCTCATCGACCGTCTTCTTGACGCGGTGGAGCATCAGGTAGCGCTCGCCGTCTTCGATGTAGCAGAGGGTGGTGTTCTTCACGGCGGCACCTCAATCCAGCTTTTTCAGGCGGGCGTAGGTGGCCATCAGGCGCTTGGTGCCGACCTTCTCAAACATGACCTCGTAGAGCGTGTCTGCCCCCATGGGGGTGACCGAGAGGATGGTGCCCTGTCCGAAGGTGAGGTGCGACACGTTGTCGCCCGGCGCGAAAGTGGGGGCGCGCTCGGCCTTGGGGCGGGGGGAGGTGCCGATGGTGAGGGTGTCGGTGTGCTGCGGGCGCTTGGGGCGCTGCTGAGGCTGCTGCGGCTGTGCGGCGGCTTTTTTGCCGAAGGTATCCGAGACGATCAGCCCCTCGGGGATCTCGCTGACGAAGCGGGAGATGGGGTTGTAGCGGGTCGCGCCGAAGAGCAGGCGCTCGCGGGTGTGGAGGATGACCAGCTTCTCCTTGGCGCGGGTGATGGCGACGTAGGCAAGGCGGCGCTCCTCTTCCAACTCGTCGGGCTCCATGGCCGACTGGGTGGTCGGGAAGAGGCCTTCCTCCATGCCGGGCAGGAAGACGACCGGGAACTCGAGGCCCTTGGCGGAATGGATGGTCATCATGACGACGGCGTCGGCGGTCTCATCGTAGCGGTCGACGTCGGCGACGAGAGCGGTCTCCTCGAGGAAGCCCGTAAGGGTGGGCTCCTCCTCGCCCTGCTCGTATTCGAGGACACCCGAGCGGAATTCATCGATGTTCTCGAGACGCTCTGCCTCCTCTTCCCCGCCGTCGATGAGCATCTGGCGGTAGCCGGTACGGTCGAGCGTCTGCTCGACCAGCTCGGAGAGCGGGATGGAGGCGCTTAGCTCGGTGAGGTCGTCGATGAGGGTGGTGAAGTCGCGCAGGCGGGCGGCGTAGTTGGCCAGCTCGGGATAGACGTTCGCGCGCTGCATGACCTCGTACATGCTCACACCTTCAGCGGCGGCCAGCATCTCGACCGTCTCGACAGCCTTGGGGCCGATCTTCCGCTTTGGCTCGTTGATGATGCGCTTCAGGCGCTCCTTGTCGCTGTGGTTGTTGATGAGCTGCAGATAGGCGACGATGTCGCGGATCTCCTTGCGGTCGGTGAAGCGGACACCGCCCAGCATGCGGTAGGGGATGCCGCTCTTGGCGAAGGCGCGCTCGATGTTGCCCGACTGCGCGTTCATGCGGTAGAGGATGGCGAAATCGCGGTATTTGTGCTTGCCGTCGGCCACCTGCGTGTTGACGGTGTCGATGATGTAGCGCGCCTCGGCGTTCTGGTTGTCGCACTTCTTGACGCGGATCTTCTCGCCCTCGCCGGCGGCAGTCCAGAGGGTCTTTCCCTTTCGCCCCTTGTTGTGGGCGATGACCTCGTTAGCCGCGCCGAGGATATTGCCGGTCGAGCGGTAGTTCTGCTCAAGGCGGATGACGGCAGCATCGTCGAAATTGCGGTCAAACTCGAGGATGTTGGCGATGGTCGCGCCGCGGAATTTGTAGATGCTCTGGTCGTCGTCGCCAACGACCATGAGGTTGCGATGGTGGGAGGCGAAGAGGGCGGTCAGCGCGAACTGTGCCTGGTTGGTGTCCTGGTACTCGTCGACGCAGACATAGCGGAAGCGGCGGGCGTACTCGTCCAGCACCTCCGGGAAGTCGCGGAGCAGAAAGACGGTCTGCATGATGATGTCGTCGAAGTCGAGTGCGCCGGCGGCCTTCAGCTGTTCCTGGTAGGCGCGGTAGATGCGCGCGACCTGCCGCAGCGAAAAGTCGCTGCCGGCGTCGGCCTCGAAGGCGTCGGGGGTCATCAGCTTATCCTTGGCGCGGCTGATCTTGTTCAGCACGCCCTTGACCGGCATGACCTTTTCGTCGATGTTCAGCTGCTTCATGACCGACTGGAGCAGCTTTTTCTGGTCGTCGGTGTCGTAGATGGTGCAGTTCTGCGCGTAGCCCAGCTTCTCGCCGTGCTTGCGCAGGATGCGCATGCAGATTGAGTGGAAGGTGCCCGCCCAGATCTCGCGGGAGATGCTCTCGTCGCCCAGCACGCCGGCGAGGCGGTTCTTGATCTCGTTGGCGGCCTTATTGGTGAAGGTGATGGCCAGCACCCGCCACGGCGGACAAGGATCGCTGATGAATTCGGGCAGGACGTCCTGCAGCTGCTCGGGCTCGAGCTGCGCCGCGCCCTCGAGGCGGGCGACATCCCCCTCGGTCAATCCTGCGGGCGTGCTTTCGTCGAAGTAAGCGTTGCCGTAGCGGATGATGTGCGCGATGCGCTTGACCAGTACGGTGGTCTTGCCGCTTCCGGCGCCGGCGAGGATGAGCAGCGGGCCGTTGACGGTGTAGACCGCCCGGCGCTGCTCGGGGTTGAGGTCGGCATAAGCGCGGTCAAAGACGGCGCGCTTGGCATTTATGTAACGTACGGATAAAGATTCCAATCTGTCATTCCCCAGACTTTCGTCGTTTTCCGCCGCGCGGGCGGTTACTTATATTATAGCACAGGTTGGGCGCAAATTCAAGCCCGATTTTGGGCGCTTTTCTGCACCTTTCCGCCGAGACAGCATACACTGCCAGCAGTACAGCAAAAGGAGGAAACAGCATGAATGACCAATCCATGACCGGCACCGGGTATCTGATTGTGCGCGTGACGACGGCGGGGGGCGCCATCCCGCTGGGGGGCGCGACGGTGGTCGTGCGGGGCAACACGCCCGAGCAGTCGGGAGTGATCTACACCCAGGTGACCGATCGCGACGGCCGCAGTGGCAAGATGCCGCTGCCCACGCCGCCGGCCGGCAATTCGTCGGCGCCGGGCGGCGGTACGGCGTATGCCACCTACAACATCGACGTCTCGAGCCCCGGCTACTACAGCAACACCTACCAGAACGTCCCCATCTTTGATCGCATCACGGCCCTGCAGCCGGCTGAGCTGATCCCGCTCAGCGCCAACGGGCAGGGGGACAACTACCGACCCGACAGCACCCGCTTCTATGAGAGCGAAAATCCGCAGCTGTGAGCGAAAGGAGACGCCATGCCCACCCTGCCCTACATTCCCGAGACGGTCACGGTACACCTCGGCGCGCCCGATGCCAGTGCGGCCAACGTGACCCTCTCCTTCCCCGATTACATCAAGAACGTCGCGTCAAGTGAGATCTACCCCACCTGGCCCGAGAACGCCCTGCGCGCCAACATCTACGCGCAGATCTCCTTCGCCCTCAACCGCATCTACACCGAGTATTACCGCTCCCGCGGCTACGACTTCGACATTACCAATTCGACCGCCATCGACCAGTCCTTCGTACAGGGACGGGACATTTTCGAGAACATCAGCCAGATCGTCGACGAGCTCTTCACCGATTACCTGCGCGAGTCGGGGCAGATCCAGCCGCTGTTCGCCCAATACTGCAACGGCACGACCGTCACCTGCGAGGGGCTGTCGCAGTGGGGGACGGTCGACCTCGCCAACCGGGGCTACACGCCCTATCAGATCCTGACCTACTACTACGGCGACGACATCGACATCGTCCGCGACGCGCCGGTGATGGGCTTGACGGCCAGCGTCCCACCCTACCCGCTTCGGCTGGGCAGCACGGGCGACGATGTACGCTCGATCCAGATCCGGCTAAACCGCATCAGCCGCAACTACCCCTCCATCCCCAAAATCGCGGCCATCAACGGGCTCTACAGCTACGACACCGAGGCGGCGGTGCGGCGGTTCCAGGAGATCTTCGACCTCACACCGGACGGTGTGGTCGGCCGGGCAACGTGGTACCGCATCCAGTCCATCTACGCTGCCGTCAAGCGGCTCAATGCCCTCAACGCCGAGGGAATCACGCTGGAGGAGGTCACCCAGCAGTTCCCCGAGGTACTGCGCCCCGGCTCGACCGGCGTGGGGGTGCGCGAGCTGCAATATTATCTGCGCTACCTCGCCCAGTTCTCGAATGAGATCCCGCCGCTGGAGCTGGATGGCATCTATGGCCCCACCACCGAGGCGGCGGTGCGGGCCTTCCAGCGGCTCTACGGCCTGCCCATCGACGGCATCGTCGGGGAGGACACCTGGAATGCCATCTACCGCTCCTATCTCGGAGCCATCGAGACCATCCCGCCGCAGTATGGCGAGGGGGTGACGATACCCTTCCAGGGGGTGCCGCTGGTGATGGGCGTGCAGTCGGAGGAGGTGCGGCTGCTGCAGGAGTATCTCAACCGGATCGCCGAGGCCTATCCCGAAATTCCGACCGTGTCGGTCACCGGCATTTTCGGCGCGCAGACCGAAGAGGCGGTCGAGGCCTTTCAGCGGCTCTTCGGCATCCCGGTCACCGGCGTGGTGATCGCCACCACCTGGAACGCCGTCACCGACGTCTACAGCGACCTTGTGCAGGGCAACGAGCTGCGCGAGGGGCAATACCCCGGCTTCGCGCTGGGTGAATGAAGGAGGCAGACATGACCAACGACCCGATCATCCCCGAAGCGCCCCACGAAAATTACGCCGACGCAGTGCGCAATCTGCAGCGCTATCTGCGCCAGCTGGCCGAGAACGACACGCGCTTCATCCTCGTCCCCATCGACGGCGTCTACGAATCGGCCACCCGCGCGGCGGTGGAGAACTTCCAGCGGCTGAGTCAGCTGCCAGTCACCGGCACGGTGGATTCGGTGACCTGGGCGGCCGTCTACCGCGCCTATCTTGTCTCCCGCGCCCGCACTGACCCACCGCTCGGCATCACGCCCTTCCCCCGTCAGCCCGAGGACTACACGATCGGCGTGGGCGAGGTGAGCGATCTGGTGGCCATCCTGCATCTGATGCTGAGCGCGCTGTCCCTCACCTATGACGAGCTGGCCAACATTCCCGAGGGAAAGCTGTACACCGACCGCACCGAGCACGCCGTGCGGCAGATACAGGGCCGGCACGCGCTCCCCCCCACCGGCCGGGTCGACCGGGTGACCTGGAATGCGCTGGCCGAGGCCTACAACCGCCTGGTGGGAGAAAATCAGTAGCGCGGCCAAATCTGACACATTTTTCTCGGCAAATGCGGTAAAATAACGGTAAATGCACCAATTCCGGAAAGGCAGGTCATCTCGCATGAAAAACCGATTTACGCAGAAAGCCGAGCACGCGCTGGAGGGAGCGCTGGCGGCGGCGCGCGAGCTGGGGCACACCTACATCGGCTCGGAGCATCTGCTGCTGGCCCTCACCCTCGAACCCGATTCGGTCTCCTCGAAGCTCCTGCTGGCGCGGGGGGTGACGGGGGAACTGCTGCGCACTGCCATCGGGGACGCACTGGGGGTGGGCAGCCGGTCGGCCATCGGCCCCGGCGACATGACGCCCCGTACCCGCAAGATCATCGAGCAGGCGGCGTCCGAGGCCATGCGGCTGGGGTGCAGCTACATCGGCACCGAGCATCTGCTGCTGGCCGTGCTGAGCGAGCGCGACTCGGCGGCGCTGCGGCTGCTGGGCGTCCTGCGGGTCAGCGCCGCCGATCTGCTGGGCGACGTACAGAACTATTTCGGTGTCTCCGCGCCCGTTGGGGAGAGCGTCAAGCAGGCCGAGTCGGAGAAGAAGCCGTCGCGGCGTGAGGGGCTGGCCACGACACCGGCCCTGCACAGTTATGGCCGCGATCTGACGGCGCTGGCGCGGGAGGGGCGGCTTGACCCGGTCATCGGCCGGGAGGCGGAGACCGAGCGGGTGATCCAGACGCTGTCGCGGCGGACAAAGAACAATCCCTGCCTCATCGGTGAGCCGGGCGTGGGCAAGACGGCGGTGGTTGAGGGGCTGGCTCAGCGCATCGCGGCCGGGGCTGTCCCCGAGCAGCTGCGCGACCGGATCATCGTGACCCTCGACATCCCGGCCATGGTGGCGGGGGCGAAGTACCGGGGCGAGTTTGAGGAGCGGCTCAAGAGCGTGATGGAGGAGGTGGCGCGCGACCCGCGGATCGTGCTTTTCGTCGACGAGATCCACACCATCATCGGCGCCGGCGGCGCGGAGGGGGCCATCGACGCTGCCAACATCATCAAGCCGGCGCTGGCCCGGGGCGAGATGCAGCTGATCGGCGCGACGACCATCACCGAGTACCGGCGGCACATCGAGAAGGATGCAGCGCTGGAGCGGCGGTTCCAGTCGATCATGGTGGGTGAGCCGAGCGAGGATGAGGCGGTGCTGATCCTGCGCGGCCTGCGCGAGAAGTTAGAGGCGCACCACCGCCTGCGCATCGGCGACGATGCGCTGGAGGCGGCGGTTGGGCTGTCGGTGCGATATATCCCCGACCGCTTCCTGCCCGACAAGGCCATTGACCTTATCGACGAAGCGGCGGCGCATCAGCGGATGCTGGCCTTCACCACGCCCCCCGCTCTGCGCGAGCTGGAGACAAAGCTGCACAGTCTATCGGCCGCCAAGGAAGAGGCAGTGACGGCGCAGGATTTTGAGCGGGCGGCTCGCCTGCGCGACGAGGAAATCGGCTGCCGCGAGGCATATCGCGAGGCAAAAGAAAGCTGGGAGACACGTGGGAGCGGCGACGAGATGCGGGTCACGGCGGCGCACATTGCCGAGATCGTGACGCAGTGGACGGCGATACCAGTGCATCGTCTGCTTGAGGCCGAGAGTGAGCGCCTGCTGGCGCTGGAAGATGAACTGCGCGCCCGGGTGATCGGACAGGCGGAGGCGGTGTCGGCCGTAGCGCGTGCCATCCGGCGCGGGCGGACAGGGATCAAGGATCCCCGCCGGCCGATCGGCTCCTTCCTTTTCCTCGGACCGACCGGCGTGGGCAAGACCGAGCTGTCCCGCGCGCTTGCCGAGGCGCTGTTTGGGCAGACGTCGGCCATGATCCGGCTCGACATGTCGGAGTATATGGAGAAGCACAGCGTCTCGAAGCTGATCGGCTCGCCGCCAGGCTATGTGGGCTACGAGGAGGGCGGCCGGCTGACCGAGCAAATCCGGCGGCGGCCCTATTCGGTGGTGCTCTTCGACGAGATCGAGAAGGCGCACCCCGACATCTTCAATCTGCTGCTGCAGATCCTCGAGGACGGGCACCTGACCGATGCACAGGGGCGGCGGGTCGATTTCCGCAACACGGTCATCATCCTCACCTCCAACCTGGGCAGCTCGCCCGGCGAGGAGAGCCGCACGGTGGGCTTCGGCAGCGCCGACGGCCGTCCGGCTGACGCGCGGGAGGAGAAGGCACTGCGCACCGCCTTCCGCCCCGAGTTTCTCAACCGCGTCGACGATGTCATCCGCTTCGCCCCCCTGCGCCCCGAGGATATCGCGGCGATCACCCGCCTGATGCTGGAAGAGCTTTCCGTGCGGGTCGGGAAGAACGGCATCACGCTCTCCTTCGACGACAGCGTCGTCGACTGGCTGGCCGAGACCGGCTACTCCCCCCGTTACGGCGCGCGCCCGCTGCGGCGCGCCATCGTGCGGCACATCGAGGACAGCCTGTCGACTGCTCTGCTCGAGGGTCAGATCCGCGAGGGCGACGCGGTCATCGCACACGCGGCAGACGGCGGCGTCCATGACGGAGGCACGGGCAAAAAAATCATTTACACCGCGAAAGAGGGGTGATTTCTCCGGCAAATGAAATTTTTTTTGCAATTTCGCCGCAAATTTCTCTCACCCTCTTGCATTTTGCGCTTTAGTATAGTATAATAATAGACGCAAAATTTCCCCGTTTATCGGGGCTCCAAGGAGAATTTTACCATGACTTTCCAGAATGAGTATCTTGCATCGGTCTACGCCGATGTATGCAAGCGTAATCCGGGCGAGCCTGAGTTCCTGCAGGCCGTCGGCGAAGTGCTTGAGTCGCTCGCGCCCGTCATCGAGCGCCGTCCCGACCTGGTCAAGGCCGGCATCCTCGAGCGCATGGTCGAGCCCGAGCGCTTCATCCAGTTCCGCGTTTCGTGGGTAGACGATGCAGGCAATGTGCAGGTCAACCGCGGCTACCGTGTGCAGTTCAACTCGGCCATCGGCCCCTACAAGGGTGGTATCCGTCTGCATCCCTCTGTCAATGCCTCCATCATGAAGTTCCTCGGCTTCGAGCAGACCTTCAAGAACTCGCTGACCAGCCTCCCCATGGGCGGCGCAAAGGGCGGCTCTGACTTCGACCCCAAGGGCAAGAGCGACAACGAGATCATGCGCTTCTGCCAGTCCTTCATGACCGAGCTTGAGAAGCACATCGGTGCAGACACCGACGTGCCCGCCGGCGACATCGGCGTCGGCGCACGCGAGATCGGCTTCATGTTCGGTCAGTACAAGCGCATCCGCAACGAGTTCACCGGCGTTCTGACCGGCAAGGGCCTCTCCTACGGCGGCTCGCTGGCCCGCACCCAGGCAACCGGCTACGGCCTGTGCTACTTCACCGAAGAGATGCTGAAGGCCAACGGTACCTCCTTCGCCGGCAAGACGGTCGTCGTTTCTGGCTCGGGCAATGTCGCCATCTACGCCTGCGAGAAGGCTACCACCCTCGGCGGCAAGGTCATCGCCATGTCCGACTCGTCGGGCTATGTTGTCGATCCCGACGGCATCAAGCTGGACGTCATGAAGCAGATTAAGGAAGTCGAGCGCGGACGCATCAGCGAATATGCAAAGCGCGTGCCCGGCGCAACCTTCACTGAGGGCTGCAAGGGGATCTGGACGGTCAAGTGCGACATCGCACTGCCCTGCGCGACCCAGAACGAGCTCGACGAGGCCGGCGCGAAGGCGCTGGTCGCCAACGGTGTCTACGCCGTGGCCGAGGGTGCCAACATGCCCTCCACCCCTGAGGCTGTCGCTGTCTTCCAGTCGAACGGCGTGCTCTTCGCCCCCGCGAAGGCTGCCAACGCCGGCGGTGTTGCCACCTCCGGTCTCGAGATGTCCCAGAACTCGATTCGCCTCTCCTGGAGCTTCGAGGAGGTTGACGAGAAGCTGCACGGCATCATGGTCAACATCTACAAGAACGCCGCTCAGGCTGCCGAAGAATACGGCTGCCCCGGCAACCTGGTTGCCGGCGCGAACATCGCAGGCTTCCTGAAGGTCGCCGACGCGATGAAGTGGCAGGGTGTCGCATACTAAGCAAATCAAAAATGCCGCAGGCTTCGGTCTGCGGCATTTTTCTGTCCGGCGCAAAAGAAGACGCCCCGCGGAAAACGCGGGGCGTTCTTTCACGCTCAGTCAAAGGCGATGGGCGTGGTGGGCATGGCCTTGCGGGGGCTTGCCATATAGGGGGCGACGGTCTCGCGCCACTTGTTGTAGTGCTCGGTGGTCTTATGGAAGGCGGCGGCCTCTTTGTCAGCGAAGACCTCGACCAGCACGAACTTGGTGGGATCGTTGTTATCCTGAAGCACATCGAAGCGGATGTTGCCGGCTTCCTTGCGCGAATTCTCGTGGTTGTAGATGGTGATCTTCTTGAAGTCCTCGACGCACTCGGGCTTCACATCGACAAAAACAAGGGTCTCAATCATGGGATTATCCTCCATTTTCTATTAAGACTCGACGACATTCCAGGCAAGCATACAGGTGATGCCGGAATAGCGGTAGCCAAGGCTGACGTAGGAATAGCACTGCTCGAAGGGGATGTTGTCACCCTGCGACATGGTGTAGGCAGCGGGGTCGCAGACGATGAACTTGTAGTTGTAGGGATTGGTCTCCTCGGGATTGACGCACTTGGTGAAGAGGAGATAGTGACTCTGGTAGGTGCGGTGATACATGCCGACGATGACGCCCTCGGGATGTACGTCGAGCGCCTCTTTGATCTGTTTGAGGCTGGGGGCGTAGGTCTGCGTGCAGGTCAGTGCCTTTCCGTTCAGGCGGAAGCGGGTGGCGATGAGATTATGGTTGACGTAGATGGGGTTGCCGTAGAGGGTGGCGTTGGCCGACGCTGCGCCGTAGTTGCCCGAATTAGCCAGCGAAACGGTGTAGGGGTCGGCGGGAAGATTGCCGGTCTGGCCGGAGCGGAAGTCATAGCCCTCAGTCATGGTCGCGCCCATGTTGCGCAGGGCAATGGCGTGAGCGGTGAGGGCGCAGCCCTCATCCATCCAGTCGGCATTGCGGTTATAGCGGTCGACGGCGTAGCGCTTAGTAACGCCGGCCGAGAAATAGATGCCCGAGAGGGCGCTGCCGTTCCAGTAGGAGCCGTCGATGTCGTGCTGGCTGTAGAAGGCGTAGGAGGGGCTGTCGATGACCTCGACGCGGCAGGTGTCGCTCATGCCGCCGCAGGTGACGGTGACATTGGCGGTGCCGACGCCGACGGCTACCCAGGAGCCGTCCTGGTCGATCATCAGCACATTCTCATTGTCCGAGGTCCAGGTCATGGGCTCGGCCGAGGTGGGATAGGGGGTGAGGGCAGCATAATAGGTGCCGACGGTATAGAGACGCTCGCGCACCTCGGTATAGGCGAGGGTGACGCCGGTCACGGGGATCGGCTCGAAGGCCCACTGCTGTTCGATGGTGGCGGTGAAGCCGAAGAGGCCGACACGGGTGAAGCCGTGGCGGGTAGTCTGTGCGGAGGAGGCCAAGACGAGGGTATTATTCTCAGCATAGGCGGGCGCGATGGAATAGGCGCCGGAGGGGAGCAGGAAGATATCGAAGCACTCGGTCTTCGACCAATCGCCGCGCTTTGTGATGTAGCTGCCGGCGGCGTAACTGAGGGCGTATTTTGCACCGTCGCTCTGGGGGGTGAGGGAGTAGCTGCCGTCCGCGTTGCGGCTGACGTAGAAGTCCTGGCCGTTCTGGCCGGTAGCTTTGTCGAGGTAGGCAGTGCCCTGCACGTCGTAGACCAGGTCGTAGGTGTCGAGGTACTTATCGGTGGCAAGATTGCGGATGCGGTAATAGCCTTCGGCGATGATGCCGACGACCTCGGCTGCGGCCTGGGTCTGTGCGGCGGCAGTCAGTGCGGGCTGGGCAGCGGCGGCTTCGTTGGCCGCGGCACCGGTGGTAAACATGGCAGTCAGCAGGGTGACCGTCAAGGCCAGCACGACTGCGCGGAGGATCGGTTTTTTGATATGTAACATCGTGTACTCTCCAAATGGGGGCGTGTCCGCCGAGATTTGTTGGGCTGATGGGAGATCGCGCGGGATCGGGGTGAGATGGGCGCAATACGGGCGCGCAGCTCACACATGATATATTATACCCGTACTGGGACAGCTTGTCAAGGCTTCCATGGCTTTTTTGTGCAATATGTCCAATGGTTTCACCCGACTTTTTTTGCATTTCCCGCGCCGAAATCGGATTTTTTGTGAACATAAGCTGTCGTTTTTCTGAAAATTTGCCCCGGAGACGATAGTTTCATCAAAAAACGGTTGCATCTTCGGCGATTTTGTGCTATCCTATTATATATTCATCTACATACTTTCCCATGATTTCACCGCAGAACGGAGTACCGCATGAATTCCCAACGTCCACCTCAACGCCCTGCCCGGCCGCCGCTGACCCGCGAGGAGGCGATGCGCCGTCAGGCCTACCGCAAAATGCAGCAGCGCAGGCAGATGCAGCGCAGGGTCGCCATTCTCGCCATCGCCGCGCTTTTCATCATCTTTACCGTGATCCTCATCAGCGTGGCGCTTCACCGCTCGAGTGAGCCGACGGGGCTGCCCGATACCACCACCACGGCCGGCACAACGACGGCCTCCCCCGCCACCACATCGCCGGACGAGACAACCGCACCGGCCGCGAAGGACATCACCATCTGCATCGATCCCGGCCACGGCTTCGATGACCCCGGCGCGACGACGGCGCATCTGGGTGAGCTGACCGAATCGGACGTCACCCTCGCCATCGGCCTGAAGCTGCGGGACGAGCTGACCGCGCGGGGCTACACGGTCATCATGACGCACGATACCAACGACATCCCAGCGGGCACACCGGCGGGTGAACAGTACTTATTCGGTCTGGCCAAGCGCACCGCCTTCGCCAACGAGAAGAAGCCAGATTTCTTCCTCTCGATCCACGGCGACACCTTCGAGGATGATTCGGTGCAGGGCTCGCGGGTCTATTTCCAGTCGATCACCGGGGCAGACAACACGGCGATCACTGCCATCGCGCAGAACTTTGTCGACGCGCTGACGCTGGCACTGCCAGACGCAAAGAAGGCGCCGATGCTCAAGGAGATGGCCGACGACAACGCCTACTATGTCCTGCGCAACGTGGACATGCCGGCGGTGCTGGTGGAGGTCGGCTTCGCGTCCAACGCCGCCGACGCGGCAAACATGCTCGACGAGGCCTGGCAGGCCAAGATCGCGGCGGCGCTGGCCGACGGGGTCGACCGCAATTTTGCACAATGAAGATGCACCGCTCGGGCGACCGGGCGGTGTTTTGTTTAGGTAGCACGAGGGGGACAGTGCAGGTGCAGGAACCGAAAAAAATTCATAAATCCCCTTGACTCTCCCCCGCACTGTAATGCTATACTGGTCTCGCGGGGGAGAAGGGTCCCTCTTCCTGCAAAAATTCACGCAAGGATGGTATCACACATGTACAAAATCGGAGAGCTGTCCCGGCTCTGCGCGCTGCCGGTCAAGACGCTGCGCTTCTACGACGCCGAGGGGCTGCTTGTGCCCGATCACATCGACAAATTCACCGGCTACCGCTACTACTCGGCGGCGCGGCTGGCCGACTGCAACCGCATCGTCGCGCTCAAGGCGCTGGGCTTCTCGCTGGAGGAGATCCGCGCGCAGCTGCGGGCGGCTGAGCCCTGCGACGTGCTGGCGCAGATTGAGGCGAAGCGGACGGCACTGCGGGCGCAGATGGCCGAAGACGAGGCCAGACTGCGCCGGCTGGAGGCCATCCGTGCGCAGCTGATGGAAGGAGAAACTGATATGCTTCATCTGGTCATTCGTTCCGGCGACACGCTGCGTGCGGCGGCAAAGCGGGACATTTATCCGACAAAGGAGGCGGCAGTCGATGCCCTCGCGGCACTGCGCGCTTCCCTGCCCCCGGCGCTCTGCGGCCGGCGGGCGATCATCATCAACTACGAGACCGAGTACCGCGAGCGCGACTTTGACCTCGCCGTCTGCGTCGAGCTGACGGGACGTCTGCCCGCAGGGGTGGACGCGGTCGAGCAGACCCTCGACTTTGCGGGGGACATCGCCTCCATCGTCTGCCCGCGCGAACAGCTGGACGAGGCTTACCGCGCGATGACGCGCCAGCTGGAGGAGATCCCGGCGCAGGTCATCGGGCCGGCATACGAAATTTACCACGACGACGGCACGGTCGAGCTGAAGGTGCCGGTCTGCCGGTACGGCGGTGGGGCGGCGACACGGCCGGTCGAGGGCATGGCGCGCTTTGAGAACGATCCCGATGTGATCGGGCGTTGGGAGATGATCGACATCGTGCCCACCGCCGAGCAGTTCCGCTATGGCCATCCGAAGTGCGGCCACCGGGCGTGGCTGGATGAGCTCTGCTTCCTCCCCGATGGGGGCGGCTACTGGGCGGTGGAGGGCTGGACGCGGGGCGAAATCTACACCTGCGCAAGCAGTGCCGCGGGCACATTCTGGCGCAATCCCTACACCGTCCGCGAGGTCGACGGGCACACCCTGCTCTTCCTCGAGATGCAGGACTTCCGGGACGGGGGCGCGGAGCCTTACGGGATGCCGGTGATCTGGGTCTATGAGAAGCGGGACAGCGTCGCGCGGACGGCAGACGGACTGCGGCGGCGGGACAACATTGATCTGCCCTACCTCCCCGACGAGGCGGTGCTGGGCGCGTGGCGGGTGCATGATTTCGTCATCAGCCTCGACCAGTTCGACCCCGACAAGCCCTTCTGGGCGAAGGATGATCTGTTCTTCACCAACCTTGTCTTCCTCGAGGGCGGAAAGACCCGCTACACGACCAAGAACGGCGTCAGCGAGCCGCGCTGGACGAAAGGCACGATCCTGATCGAGCATGAGGAGGTCGCCGAGGCCTACGAACTGCGCACCATCGGCGGGCGGGAGTATCTCTTCGTCGAATGGAAGACCGGCGACTACACCTATGGCGGCGGGCGGGTGTATTGGTACATCTTCGTCCGCGACGGGGATGCACCGGCTGATGCGCGCTGGGAGGACGACACCGATCTGCCCTTTGTGCCCGATGATGCTGTCCTTGGCCGCTGGGTCGTGCGCGACTACTGCTATGCACCTGAGCAGTTCCGCCCGGATCGGCAGAACAGGCCGATGGTCGATCTGCACCTGCGCAGTCTCGACTTTGCGCCGGGCGGCGTGGTGGTGCAGGAGACGAAGTCGGGGAGCCGCGCGCTCGGCTGGACGCGGGGAACGCTGCTCTGCGCGGCGGCAAAGACGGCGCCGGCGTATGCGATCCGCGAGATTGAGGGGGAGGAATATCTCTTTGTCGAGTGGAAGAGCGGCGACTACACCCGCAGCGGGAAAGTCAGCTGGTATGTGCTGAAGCGGGGGTGATGAGCCTCCCCTGCCATTCACCATTATCCCCTGTCATTCTGAGCGAGACGAAGAATCTTTTCCTTCATAAAGATTCTTCGTCGCTCCGCTCCTCAGAATGACACGCGAGGGGGAAGGCCACCGCATAACCGACACAAATCGCGCAAATAACCACACAAAAAGCCCTGCGGCGCACCGCAGGGCTTAATCTTTAGGCAACCAAACGCCAGACGCGCCAGCAGCCAAGGAAGTGGGGTGGGTGAATTGCCGCCGACTGGCGGCAAGAGGGCGGGG
The DNA here is from genome assembly GCA_017463865.1 of Clostridia bacterium. Taxonomy (GTDB): domain Bacteria; phylum Bacillota; class Clostridia; order Oscillospirales; family CAG-272; genus SIG693. Next base: position 80,745 of record JAFTOI010000019.1, read on the forward strand.
AGAAACCAGAGATCGGCAAAGCCGAGCTCTGCTATTTGGCGAAGCCAAATCGGCTCGGCGTTTGAGATGGTTTCTCCCCGCCCTCCCCGCAGCCGCAGGCTCACTCCCCGTTCTTGCGCTTCTTCTGGCCGCGCCAGACGTTGATGCCGGCCGATGCGCCGACGCAGACGACCATCATGGCCGGCACCATCCACGGGCTGCTGCCGGTGGTGCCCAGCACCTCTGTCCAGAGGTTGTCGATGTGCTTGGTGGTCGCATCGGGCAGGGCGAGGTAGACCTCGGCCTTGTCCAGCACCTCATCGGCCGGGTAGGCGATGGGATTTTCGACGATCTCGGCGTCGAGGTATTCGCGGACGGCGGCACTCGGGGTCGAGTAACCGATGTAGTTGCAGTTATACACGCCGACCTTCGGCTCGCACATGAAGTTGATGAACATCTCGGCGGCCTCCTTGTTCTTGGCCCCCTTTGGGATGCACATGGCGTCGACGTAGAGGTTCGTTCCCTCCTTCGGCACGGCGAAGGAGAGGTCTGGGTTCTCGGCGATCATCGTGACGGCGTCACCGGCGTAGTAGGGAGCAAGGGCAGCTTCGCCGCCCCCCATTTTGTCGAAGATCTCGTCCATGACGTAGGCCTGCACCAGCAGCTTCTGCTCCTTGAGCGCCTCGGCGGCGGCGTTCAGCTCGTCCTCGTCGGTCGTGTTGAAGGAGTACCCCAGCTTCTTGAGGGCGATGCCGAAGGCGTCGCGGGAGTTGGAGAACATGAGGATATCGCCCGCGTACTTCTCGTTCCAGAGGATGTCCCAGGTCTCAACGTCATCCTCGGGGTCGACCAGCGTCGTGTTGTAGATGATGCCGACCGTGCCCCACATGTAGGCCACCGAATAGCGGTCGTTCGGGTCGTACTCGCGGCCGAGGAAGGAGGGGTCGAGGTGCTTGATGTTGGGGATGTTGTCCATGTTCAGCGTCTCGAGCATGCCCTCGTTAATCATGCGCGCGATCATGTAGTCGGAGGGGATGATGATGTCGTAGGAGCTGCCGCCGTTCTTGAGCTTGGCGTAGAGCTCTTCATTCGAGGCGAAGTTGGTGTAGTTGACCTTGATGCCGGTCAGGGCCTCGAACTCGGCGATGGTGTCGAAGGAATCCTCCTCGCCGTCGTCGACCGAGACATACTCGCCCCAGTTGTAGACGTTGAGGGTAATATTGCTGCCGGCCAGGCGATCCCAGTCATAGTCGGCGGCATAGGCGGGCAGGCCGTCATCTGCCGAGGCGGGGATGGCGAGGGCGGTGAGGATCATCAGCGCCAGAAAGAGGGCAAACATGCGTTTCATCATGCGCGGCCTCCCTTCTTTGCGGCCTTGGCGGCGCGGCGGCGCTGATCCTCGGGCAGCTTGCGCATCTCGGAGACGTTCATGATAATCATGATGGCGAGGATGACGACAAACAGGATGGCCGAGAGGGCGTTGACCTCGGGGGAGACCTTGCGGCGGGTCATCGAGAAGATGGTGATAGGCAGGGTCTGGGAGGTGGCGCCGTGGGTGAAGTAAGAGATGACGAAGTCGTCGATCGAGTAGGTGATGGACATCAGGAATCCGGTCATGATGCCGGGCATGATCTCGGGGATGACCACCTTGCGGAAGGCCAGCGTGGGGGTGCAGCCAAGGTCAAGGGCAGCCTCATAGAGGTTGCGGTCCATCTGGCGGAGCTTGGGCAGGACGTTGAGGATGACGTAGGGCACGCAGAAGGTGATGTGCGCCAGAATCAGCGTGACATAGCCCAGCTCGATCTTCATCGCAACAAAGAGCAGCATCAGCGAGACGCCGGTGACGATCTCGGGGTTGATGATGGGCAGGTAGGAGATGTTCATGACGATGGTGCGGGTGACCTTCTTCATGTTGTAGATGCCGATGGCGGCCAGGGTGCCGAGGAGAGTCGCGGCGACCGAAGCGACCAGTGCGATGATGAGGGTATTGAGCAGGCTGCCGAGGATGGTCTCGTTGTGGAAGAGCTTGACATACCAGTCGAAGGTGAAGCCTGTCCAGACGGTGCGGGACTTCGATGCGTTGAAGGAGTTGGCGATGAGCACGAAGATCGGGATATATAAGAAGAGGAAAACAAGCCCGATGTAGATGCGGTTGGTGAGCTTTCTCACAGCAGCATACCCCCTTCCTTATCCTCCATGTCGAAGGCGTTGGTGATGCTCATGCAGAGCAGGATGAAGACCATCAGCACGAGCGAGATGGCCGAGCCGAGGTTGGGGTTGTAGGCATTGCCGAGGAACTGCAGGTCGATGAGGTCACCGATGAGCATGTTCGTGCCGCCGCCCAGCATGCGGGAGATGATGAAGGTGGACACCGAGGGGATGAAAACGGCGGTGATGCCCGAGTTGATGCCGGGGACGGAGAGGGGCACGACGACCCGCCACATGACGGTGAGGCGGTTCGCGCCCAGATCCTGCGCGGCCTCGATGGTGGTGTTCTCGATCTTGGTCATGACCGAGTAGAGGGGGAGGATCATGAAGGGGAGGTAGTTGTAGATCATGCCGAGGATGACGGCGCCCTGGGTATTGATCATATTGAAGGGGCCGACGCCGAAGAGGCCGAGGAAGCGGTTAATGAGGCCGTTGCGCTCGAGCAGGGTCATCCAGGCGTAGGTGCGGAGCAGGAAGTTCATCCACATGGGGAGCATAACCAGCATCAGCATCATCTTCTGGGAGACGAAGTGCATGCGCGAGATCATGTAGGCCAGCGGGTAGCCGATCAGGAGGCAGATGACGGTGGCGACGAGGGCCATCCAGATCGAGCTGAGCATGGTGGGCATGTATTTGTTGACCTCGAGGATGTTCTGCACGGTGAAGATGGTCTTCTCGGAGACGGCGGAGACCCGCTCCTCCTCGGGGGTGCCCTGCTCTTCCCAGATGAGGGTCTCCTCCTCCTGGATGAGGTAGGCCTCCTCATCGGTGAGGATATTGCCCTCTGCGTCGCAGGGGACGGTGGTGGTGAAGGCGAAGACGACGATCAGCGCCAGCGGGACGACCATGAAGATAATCATCCACGCCAGATACGGCGTCGCGGCCAGGCGGGAGCGGAGATTATTCAACCGTGCCTGCCTCCTCTCCGGTGCCTGCGCGCTGCTCGTTCAGATGCTCGAGGGCGGCGTAATCCTCGCTGCTCTCCATCTTGCGCATGATGTGGATGTCCTCGGGGGTGAAGTCGATGCCGACGACCGAGCCGACCTCGGGGGCCTTGGTGGAGTGGATCTTCCAGAGGTCAGAGTAGGCGCGGACCATGATCTCATAGTGGACGCCCTTGAAGAGCACCGACTCGACCAGGCCGTTGATGACCTTGTCGGAGGGCGGGCAGATGGTGATATCCTCGGGGCGGATGACGACGTCGACCGGCTCGAGGTGGCGGAAGCCTTTGTCCACGCACTCGAAGTTGTCGCCGGCGAACTCAACCTTGTAGTCCTCGTGCATGATGCCGGGGAGGATGTTCGACTCGCCGATAAATTTGGCGACGAAGGCGTTGACCGGCTCGTTGTAGATGTCCTGCGGGGTGCCGATCTGCTGGATGACGCCGCCGTTCATGACGACGACGGTGTCGGACATGGTCAAGGCCTCCTCCTGGTCGTGGGTGACGTAGATGAAGGTGATCTCGAGGCGCTGCTGGATCTTCTTCAGCTCGATCTGCATTTCCTTGCGGAGCTGGAGGTCAAGGGCGCCGAGGGGCTCATCGAGGAGGAGCACCTTCGGCTCGTTGCAGAGTGCGCGCGCGATGGCGACGCGCTGCTGCTGGCCGCCCGAGAGCAGCGAGACGCTGCGCTTCTCGAAGCCGCGGAGGTTGACGAGGTCGAGCATCTCGGCGACCTTGGCCGCGATGACAGACTCCTTCTCTTTTTTCAGCCGCAGCCCGAAGGCCACGTTCTCATACACGTTCAGGTGGGGGAAGAGGGCGTACTTCTGGAACACCGTATTCACCGCACGTTTATAGGGGGGCACGTCGTTGACGCGGCGGCCGTTGAAGAGCACATCGCCGCTGTCCGGCGTGACGAAGCCGCCGATGATGCGCAGGGTGGTCGTCTTGCCGCAGCCCGAGGGGCCGAGGAAGGTGACGAATTCCTTGTCGTGGATGTCGAGGTCGATGCCCTTGAGCACCTGCTCGCCGTTGTATTCTTTGAAAATCCCTTTCAGCTCAATGATCTTGTTTTTGTCCATTTCCTTCTCCTTAAATAATAAAACAATCACATTATGCGCGCCGGCAGAGACCGTTGCCATTCATGCAGGGTATATTGTAGCAGGAAACGACATAAATTGCAATACCTTTGGGAAAATTTCTTGCAAAAATCATGATTTTTCGCGACGAGTCGAAATTAAGTGCGACGAAATCGGATTTTCCCGCTGATTTCTCCGAATCCCGCCCGAATTCGCGGTTTTCCTCGCGGATGCTCGAAAATTTTTACTCGGGTAAAATAATGTGCGGGGTGCGCCAGAGTGACCGCCCGCTACCGAACGATTACAGGTTGTTGCGGTCGGTGGGATGCGTTGGGAACTTACGTCGTATACTGCCCCACATTCCCCCGCACCACCCGCCACAGGAGCAGGGTCGAGAGCGCCAGCAGCGACAGGTTCCCGCCGGTGCGCATCCACAGGGCGGCGGCGAGCAGCCAGAGCGCGACGGTGCAGGCCGCGCCGGCCGCGCGGGTAATCCGTCCGGCCGCCGATG